>JAUCGF010000019.1 GCA_030378005.1 Desulfococcaceae bacterium HSG9
AAATACTGAATTTTGTACAAGCGATAATATTATCTGCCGATCTAATTGTCTGGAAATTTATCATTTATAAAATAATTTTTTATAATTCTTAATAAAATCAGATAGTATTATGTCGAACTGACGTTATTTATTATTAAACAAAACGGCAAAACATAAATATAGTCAACTTTACTAAACTTTGAAAGTTTAGTAAAGTTTTTCTGATGTGAAAGAAATCCTTTCTAAACCAAATCCTTGTAGATAAGGGACGGAACTGCAAGGATTTTTTTAGAAAGGATAATGCACTTGAAAACAATGGCCGGTTCAAAACGGTGTGTTTAGCTGTGAAAAAAATAAATCTGTCACATAAGTACCTGGACAAAAGTTTTCCGGTATTTTAGAAATCGGATTTTTTAGAAAAATCCGATTTCCAGCAGAATTTGTAACCTGAAAATATATGTCCAAGTACTTAAATTCAAAAATAGCAGCGAATGATTACGAGGATGATAAGCGTGACAGTTGGGTTTCGTTCGTCAACCCAACCTACTAGTCTCAGCGTGACAGTTGGGTTTCGTTCCTCAACCCAACCTACTTCCCGGTTTATGTCAGTAGCCTAAAAGAGCATCTGCAAACCGCCCCGGATTAAACTCTTCCAGATCATCCGCCTGTTCGCCGGTGCCGATATACCTCAACGGAATTTTCTGCTCGGAGCAGATCGGCACGGCAATGCCGCCGCGAGCGGTTCCGTCGAGCTTGGCAAGCACCAGTCCGGTAATGCCCAGGGCTTCATTAAACTGTTTGGTTTGCGAAATCGCATTCTGACCGGTGGTGGCATCCAGTACGAGCAAAACTTCATGGGGCGCCTGCGGAAGTTTTTTAGCAATCGTGCGCTTTATTTTTTTAATTTCCTGCATCAAGTTCACTTTGGTGTGCAACCGTCCGGCCGTATCCACAATCACAATATCGACATTACGGGCCATGGCGGCTTCCACCGCATCAAAGGCCACTGCCGAAGGATCGGCGTTATCCCGATGTTTGACAATACCGACGCCGGTCTTTTCCGCCCAGATAACCAATTGTTCGATTGCCGCTGCGCGAAATGTATCAGCCGCGGCTATTAACACTTTTTTGCCTTCCGCTTTGTATTTTGTCGCCAGTTTTCCAATCGTGGTGGTTTTTCCGACACCGTTGACGCCAATGACCATGATAACATGCGGTTTGCTTAATTCCGCATCGGAATCAGGTCTGGGAACGTCGATCCGGGCGATAATTTTTTCTCTCAAAATTTCTTTCAGTTGCTTGGCATTTTTGATTTTTGACGCTTTTTGGGTGATATACTCAATTAATTCCATTGACGTGGCCGCGCCAATATCAGCCGTGATTAAAATCTCTTCCAACTCTTCCAAAAAATCATCATCAATCTCACGTTTGTCGGCGAATAACGCATCAATATCGGTCGTCAAAAGTGTCCGTGTTTTAGCCAAACCGCTTTTCAGGCGTTTAAACAGTCCGTTGGAATCAGATTGTACGCCATTTTTTTCAGATTTTTCAGATACGGCTTCCGCAACGATTTCTTTTTCTTCCTCAACATCCTGCGTTTTTATTTCCGCCTGGGCGGGTTCAGATTGTGCGCCATTTTTTTCAGATTTTTCAGATACGGCTTCCGCAACGATTTCTTTTTCTTCCTCAACATCCTGCGTTTTTATTTCCGCCTGGGCGGGTTCCGATTGTGCGCCATTTTTTTCAGGTTTTTCAGATACGGCTTCCGTAACGATTTCTTTTTCTTCTTCAACATCCTGCGTTTCTATTTCCTCCTGGGCGGGTTCCGATGGTTGTATCGGTTCCGGATTTTCAGATTCCGTTATCGGTTTTTCATTTTTTTTCTTCCTTTTAAACCATTTGAATACCATAAATTTCTCCGTGTTCGTGTTTATTTGTGTTTATTCGTGGTTAATTCTCAAATCGCACCGAAACAATCTTGGAAACACCCTGATTTTCCATGGTAACGCCATAAAGAATATCCGCCAATTGCATACTTTGTTTATTATGTGTTATCATAATCACTTGAGTTTTTTCGCCGATAATTTTTAAAAGTTGATTAAATCGAAATGTATTGGCCTCATCAAGGGGCGCGTCAATTTCATCCATAATACAAAATGAGGTGGGTTTGAGAAGAAAAATTGCGAAAATAAACGCAATTGCGGAAAGCGCTTTTTCACCGCCGGATAGCAGTGTCAGGCGTGTCAGTTTTTTTCCCGGCGGATGCACTAAAAATTCCACGCCGGTTTCTAACGGCCGGTTCGGTTCGGTCATAATCAGTTTGGCCGAGCCGCCTTCAAACAGACGGGGAAACACTTCGCTTAATTTGACGTTGACCGCCTCAAAAGTTTGGATAAAGCGTTCGCGTGTGATGCGGTCAATCTTACGAATCACCTTGCGCAGGTCTTCAATCGCCTGAACCAGATCATCATGCTGTTTTTTGATAAAATCATAACGCTTTTCCAACTCTTCATACTCTTTGACAGCTCCCTGATTGACATCGCCCATGGCCGCCAATTGTTTACGATAACGGGACAGTTCAGTTTCCATTGACTCCAGTTCGGATTCGTCAGACGGTGTGTCCGGAATATCGGCTTGCCGGTGCAGTTCCGTTCTTAATTGCTCAACCGATTGGTCATAGCGCTCTTCAAGACGTTTGGCGATATTGTCCATTTCGATTTGATGGCGGGTGAGTTCCGCATCCCGCGTGTGAATTTGTTGTATGTTCAGCTCACGCCGTTTCTGAAGGTCGGTAATCAAACGCGCCTTTGCCACTCGTTCGACTTCAATTTTTTGATAGGCGGTTTCCGAAGATGCCAGTGTTTGCTGTTGATTTTCCATATCACGGTGCAGGCTGGCGAGGGACTGATCATATTCAGCACTGCGCAGTTTGGCATCTTCCCGTTTGCGCAGTTTCAGGATAATATCCCGATTCAATTGTTCGGCATGACGAAGGCTGTCATCCCTGAAATTCAGAATGCGTTGCAGATTTTTTTCGCTGCTGTCCCGACGGGCATTGAGATCGGTCAGTTCCAGTTTGAGTTCCACGATTCTGTCGATAAAGCGCTGCATTACGGCAGATACATCGTTACGCTGTTGTTCGACGGTGTCAATTTGCGACCGAAGCATCTCAATGCGTTGTTTGGTATCCGTAACAGCCTGAGTATATTGCTTCATTTCATCTTCCGCTGTGTCCGTCTCATCATGAAGCTGTTCCTGTTCGGAGCGCGTCATGTCGAGCTGCCGGCGGGCGTGTTTCAAAGATTCTTCGGCTTTGTACCGCTCTTTTTCCAGTTCATTGCGTTCTTCCTGGCAGGATTGTTTATATTCGTCCTGTTCTGCAAGCTCGTCTTCGGTCTGATGTAATTCGGATTCCAGAGTACGAAGAATTTCCAGTTCCCGGTCTGATTGACTGCTGATTTCGGCCATCCGGCCGGCCAGTTGCCGTATTTCGTTCTTTTTAGATAAAATCGAAGGGATATTTTCGCGCCCGCCGCCGATCATAATACCTGAACCGGTAATCAGATCGCCTGTTTTGGCCACTACGGTTTGCCGGCCATCGCTTTGTTCCCATTTTTGCATCGCATCGGTAATATCATCAGCGATGACCGCATCGCCGACCAATGTCTCAACAACTTTTTCAAAACCGGGTTTGACCGCAATATGATTTAACAGGGAATCCGGTGTGCGCCGAGTCGTCAGACCGGATTCCTTTCTAACGGTCGCCGCAGTCGGAATAAAGCCGCATCGTCCGGTCTGATGCTGTTGCAGATAGTTAAGTGATTCAGTACTCTTTTGATGATCGGTAATGATGATATATTGGAGCGCATCGTCTAAAAGGGCCTGAACAGCCGTTTCACAAGATGTCACCGGGCGGATAACATCGGCCACTAATCCGATAATGCCGTCATCAGGCTTTGCATCCGTATCTTTACGCTCGGCTTTTCTTTTTTGCATAATCGCTTTGACGCCGCTTTCATACCATTGGTAATCCGCATCCATCTTCTTGAGCGCATCATGCGCCGAGCTGACCTGATTCAGCTCAAGCTTGAATTTCATAATCAGCTCTTCTTGTTCGGACACCCGGAACCGTTTTTCAAACAGCGTTTCATTAAGCGCATCAAGCTGCATATCAATATTATTAATAGTTCTTGTCAAATCTTCCGTTTCGCTGCCAAGGCTCGAAGCTTCATTTTGCAATTGAGTGGTCTGACGTGCGGCCATGGCTTCGGTTTCGTCCAACCGTTTTAGGCGGCGCTGCAAATTTTCCCTGTTTTTTACGGCTGCCTGATAGGCATTCAGATTGCGCGCTTCCAAAGCGACCTGATTCATTAAATCCGCTTGAAGTGTGTCTGACTGCTTGTCCAATGCGGCAATTTCAGCACCGGTCGCCTGTGAATCCCGTTCTTCCTGTGCAATGACATCCTTTTTGGCGATAACGGACGCTTGCATATCGGTATGCAGTTGTTCCAGAGTTTTGACTTCGGCATTCAAATCTTCATTTTTTTGGGTTAAATCGGCTTGGGTCTTTTGCAGGGATTTAATTTCCTGTTTTAAGCGTTCGGATTCCTGAAGCAGATGCAGAATGTTATTTTCGGTTTTGTCAATTGTTCGTTGAGTTTCATGCAGTACCGTCTTTTGATCGGTGATATGCTTATTTTTTTCAGCAGCCATGAATTCCGATTCAGCGATGGCCGCTTCCAGTGTTTTAAGCTCGGCCTGATTGCCCATATCCGTATTTTTTAAACGGGCCAGAATCTGATCGACGGCTTGGATACGCTGGGTATATTCATCGTAATAATGCAGGCTGAGAACAATATCAATACGGCGGATTTTAATCCGCAATTTATGAAAACGCTCGGCTTTGCGTACCTGACGCTTGAGACCGGACATCTGGCGTTTGATTTCGGTAATAATATCCGTAACACGGGTCAGATTTTCATCAGTGGCTTTAATTTTGCGCAGAGTTTCAGTTTTGCGGCCTTTATAGCGTGTAACACCGGCGGCTTCTTCGATAAAAAAACGCCTTTCTTCGGGACCGGCTTCGGTGATAGCGCCGACATTGCCCTGTTGAATCACCGCGTAGGATTTGGCACCCAGGCCGCTATCGGTGAAAATGCCGATGATATCTTTTAAGCGGCAAGGTTGCCTGTTGATCAGATAGGCGCTTTCCCCGGAGCGATATAGCCGCCGTGTCACCATAATTTCAGCGTAATCCTGAAACGGTTCCGGTGCGGTTCCGTCAGCGTTGTTCAGCACCAGTGAAACTTCCGCCATATTCAACGGAGATTTGCCATCAGTCCCTGCAAAAATAATATCCGCCATGGCTTTGCCGCGCAGCTTTTTAGCGCTTTGTTCGCCCATAACCCAGCGCAGCGCATCAACTACATTGCTTTTACCGCAGCCATTGGGGCCGACAATTCCAGCGATACCGGAAATGAATTCAATAGCGGATTTTTCGTAAAAAGACTTAAATCCGGTGATTTCCAATTTTTTGAGTTTCATTTAAACATTCAGTTTTATTCTGATCGAAAAACGCTAAAATATCAATTCAATTGCAGATTTAGAAAATAAATCATTTGCCGGCATATTGCAAGTACAGTTTATCGATCTGATTTTGGTTTTTCCAGAATTATGAAGTACTGGGTGTGAAGCTTACAACTTGCAGGCATTTTCCAGAAAAACTAAAATTGGAAAAAGCACTTGTTTCTTTTTAAATCCAGTGCTATTCTTATCATCGTATTTTAAAATAAGCCGTGAATTAAATCTTTCAGGGTTTTCAGATATAAGGAGCAGCAATGAGTAACAATACTATTAGTAAACGCAGGCATTTACGCGTCTATTTTAAAGTTGCCGATATGCTTAAACTGCATGTCGCACACCCGATCCTGAATGAAACTCCGTTTGTTGTCAAAGTGATGAACATCAGCGAATCGGGATTATGCTTTTTTTTGTCTAAAGTAAGCACTATCAAGATCAAGAAAGATGACCTGTTGGTCTTTGAGAAAATTGAAGGCGCCCCAATTTTCAAAGCGATTATCAAAATTGATATGGCAGTTCGATGGTGTTTTCATGAAGAAATGCTTGATCATCAGATATGTGGATGTGAATTTTTAAACATGCCTTCCAATTATAAAAGCCAACTACGTGCGTTTATTAAGCAAAAAATCAGTTCCGACAGCCTAAATTCCCAAGCAGGTACCCCCACGTTTAACTCATAATCATTAAATACCATAAATGTATAAAAATATAAAAGCGGTCTTATCAGACCTTGACGGCGTTTTGATAGATTCTATCAGTATCTATTATAAACTCCTTGCTGATGTGTTTGAACAAATCGGCATTCCTCAAGCAACCCACCAAACATTGTCAGAAGCGATAAAAGACGGTGATTTTAATTGGGATGCAGTTTTACCGGATAAAATGCACTCCCAAAAAGATGAAATCGTAGATAGAGCCAGAAGCATAATCAGTATTATCGCGCCGCCATTGATGCAAAAAGAGTTACGTTTGATTTCAGGTGCGGATGAAATTTTAAAAAGGCTTGCCGCTGATGGGTTAAAAATCGGGCTTGTCACATCCACACGCCGCGACGATATAAAGGTGAAACTGGAACCGCTTCGTAATGCCGCTGTCGAAAAGCTGATTGAAGTGATAATTACGACAGATGATGTAAATCATCAAAAACCGTCGGCCGAACCATTGCTGTTGTGCGCCCAAAAACTGGGCGTTACCCCGGATAACTGTGTTTATATTGGCGATATGCACACGGATATACGCGCCGGTAAAGCCGCCGCAATGCGCACAATTGGGGTGCTTACCGGATTTGATGACTATCAGACTCTGAAAGCGGAACGGCCTGACGTAATTATTAAAAGTATTCGTGAATTACCGGCGGCATTGTATAAAATTCAGGTAGCGATTGATTAGGGTGATAGTCGTTCTATTGCCATGAAACAGGATTTAAGGATTTAATCGTTGAAACACGTTAAATACAATCAAAGAGTTGACCGGTGTTTCGTCCGGTTTCATTAAAATCAGATTTTAGTTTGCACTTTTTAATTGTAGAATGACTTTGCAAATCATTCTACGATCTTTTTACATTGTATCGGTACAAAAGAGTGTGAACTGATTAATGAAGAATGCCTCAATTATGTTATATTTTTTATTGAAAAAATTAATTTATTGGTGTAATTGTTGCTAAAATTTAAAGATTCCATTTATTCACTCTTATAATCAGGAGGCTCAGATATGCAAACCCAACTTCAAAAAACTGTTTTATATGACCGGCATGTAAGCCAAGGCGCCCAGATGGTTGATTTTGGCGGATGGGAGATGCCTGTGCAATATCCATCCGGTATTGTGCAAGAACATTTAAATACACGCAAATTTTGTGGCATTTTCGATGTTTCCCACATGGGACGGCTGATTTTTAGCGGCGCTGATGCGTTGCCGTTTTTGCAGCATGTTCTTTCCAACAATGCGGCGGCGTTAGAAGTCGGTGAAAGTCAATATACCATTATCCCCAACGAACAAGGCGGCGCGATTGATGATGCTTATTTGTATCGTTTTATCGAAGATGAATATCTTTTGGTGGTGAACGCTTCCAACCGGGAAAAAGATGTGGCGCATTTTGAAACTTGCCTGAAAGCGTTCGACCGGGTGACTATGGTTGATAAAACGTCAGAAATGGCAATGATCAGTGTTCAAGGCCCCCTGTCTAAAAAAATAATTGAAAATTTGCTTGAAGAGGGGCAGCTTCCCGAACCCATGCGCAATAAGCTTTCCATTATCACTTTAAACGGTGTTCAGGTATTAATCGCCCGTACCGGTTACACTGGTGAACCGCTTTGTTTTGAGCTTTTTGTGGATACCAAAGACGCTGTTGCGATCTGGGAACATCTTATCGAACAAGGCGCGTCGGCAATCGGCCTAGGCGCCCGCGACACCTTACGATTGGAAACCGCCCTGCCGCTTTATGGCCATGAATTCGGTCTTGATCCCGAAGAAAAAGAGATACCGATTTACGCCTGTCCTCTGGCGCGGTTTGCGGTGAGTCTGTCTCCGTTAAAAGGCGCTTTTTTAGGCCGGGAGGCGCTCACAAAGCAATTTGAAGCCTTTAAAAAAATAATCGACCGCGACTACACCCAGATCAACGATCTGCCGCGAAAAATAATGCCTGTGGAACTTATTGATCGAGGTATCGCCCGCGCCGGCAGTCCGGTTTATATAAATGATCGGCCGGTCGGTTTTATCACCAGCGGTACGATGGTTCCGTATTGGGAATTTGAAGGCGACGGTATCGCTTCCCAAATTACCGATAAAAAAGCGCGCCGCGCAATCGCACTGGCTTTGCTGAACAGCGATCTTGTGGCAGGCGATAAGATTGACATTGAAATACGCGGTCGTAAGCTGCAAGGCGAAATCGTTCCCTATTGTCTTAGAAGTGAAGCGCCTCCTTTTGCGCGACCGATTATCAACACTCAGGAAATTCCAGAAGACAAAATCACGCCGGTGGATAGTTACAAACAGGCCGCGCACACATTGCTCACCAAAGCGACCGCCAACACCCGCTGGCGTCAGCAGGAGTGCATTAATTTGATTCCATCGGAAATGACACCTTCACGCATGACCCGTCATCTGTCAATTGCGGACCCGGTGTGTCGTTACGCGGAACATAAGCCGGTCAAAGCATTTAATGAGGCCGAGGTTTTTTATTATCAGGGGGCTGATTTTATCGACCAAGTTGAAGAAGACCTCATCCAAGAATTGCGCCGTTATTTCGGTTGCGCCCAGGTCGAAACCCGCCCGATTTCCGGCCAGATGTCCAATGCGACCGTATTCAGCGCTCTGACAGACTATTTGAACCGTGCCGACCGCAAAAGCGAGCAACGCCGCATTCGTTATGTTTTAAACAATCACATTATCAAAGGCGGGCATCTGAGCGCCCAGCCTATGGGTGCTTTGCGTGATTTTGTCGCACGCGACCCGCGCACCGAAAAACCGGCGGTGATCAACTTTCCGGTGCTTCCGGAAAATTCCTACAAAATTGATGTGCCCGCTTGCGAGGAGATTATCGCACGTTATCAACCGGAACTGGTAATTTTGGGCAAGAGCATGACGCTGCACAAAGAGCCGGTGGCCGAAATCCGTGCGCTCACGGACAAATTTGCCCCTAACTGTGTGGTGATGTATGACATGGCGCATGTTTTGGGACTGGTCGGCCCCTCATTTCAGGAGCCGTTTAAAGAAGGCGCTCATATTGTAACCGGCTCAACTCATAAAACCTATTTTGGTGCCCAGCGCGGTATTGTGGCATCTGATTATCAGGAAACCGATCCGGAATGGGATTTTTGGGAAGCTGTCGGACGGCGGGCCTTTCCGGGAAGCACTAGCAATCATCATCTCGGCACACTGTTAGGTTTGCTCATGTCCGCTTATGAAATGAATGCGTTCAAAGATATTTACCAACCCAAGGTTATCGCCAATGCCAAGGCATTTGCCACGGCCTTAAATAGTTGCGGACTGGACGTCGCCGGTGATCCGTCTATCGGTTACACCGAAACTCATCAGGTGATTCTTAATGTCGGTTATGCCAAAGGCCCGGAAATCGCCCGACGTTTGGAAGACAACAATATTGTTCTGAACTATCAAGCCGGACCTGCCGAGGAAGGTTTCACCGCTTCAGGCGCTCTGCGCATGGGTGTTCCCGAAATGACCCGTTTTGGTATGCAAAAAGCTGATTTTCAAGAATTAGCGCAGCTTATGTGTGATGTGATTGTCGGTAACAAGCAGGTGAAAGATGAAGTGATCCGTTTACGCAAACGTTTCCTGACCATGCAGTACTGTTTTGATGAAAGTGTGTCAGAAGATTTCTTAAAAAGTCTTCAGGAGATATTTTAACCATGACAACACCGACACCGCGTCCGCGCGTGCTGATATGCAATTCCATCGCTTCGCCCGGTGAAGCGATGTTAAAGCGTTATTTTGATGTGGAAGTCCGATCAAAAGCGGATGAAGCTGAATTGTTCGCTGACATTGAGGATTTTCATGCGATTGTGATCAATTGCGATGTCCGGATATCGGCTCAGATGATTGACCGGGCTGAACGTCTCAAAGTGATTGGCCGTACCGGTATAAAATGTGGTGAAATTGATGGGCGCGCCGCCAAAGCCAAGGGCATTGTTGTGTTGAGCAGTCCGGACGCGGTGGCAATTGCGGTGGCTGAACATACAATGGGGCTGCTACTTGCGCTGGTGCGCCATATACCGGAAGCCAATCGTGCTTTGGCCGATGGCCGTTGCAACCGTGTCAGAAATGCCGCCCAACCGTTTATGGGTGTCAGTTTAATCGGCAAAACCCTGGGAATCGTAGGCTTTGGGCGTATCGGCAAAGAAGTGGCACAGCGTGCTTCAGCCTTTGGGATGAAAGTGATTGTCAATATGCGCCGCAAAACGTCTGTATTAAACGATTACAAAGATATTGACGCCGTCAGCCTGGATGCCTTGTTCACCCGTGCGGATTTTATCAGTTTGCATGTTTCCCAAAACGTGGCGAACACACGGATGATTGGCGCGAACCAGTTTGCGCTGATGAAACCCGAAGCCTATCTGATTAACACATCGAGTGAAACGGTGATTGATGAAGATGCTTTGCTCGAAGCGCTGAATCAGGGACGCATGGCCGGAGTCGGTCTGGATGTGATCAAGAATGTGGCTGATGCTGATAATAAATTGACGCATCACCCCAAGGTGCTTGCCACGCCCAATATCGGCGCTTACACCCTGGACGCCCGCAAAATGGCTTCCACAACCATTGCCCAGCAAATTATCGATCTTTTGCAAAAATCACGCCTGAACAATCCGCTGGCGATTCAGGTTGTGGCGATGGAAGATGTTTTTCCGCATGAAAACATCGATCCGCGTCGGGTGGCGCGCTTGTCTGAAAAAATCAAATCCGCCACAGTTATGACCAATCCGCCGATTGTGGTGGCAAGCGATGGCCAATATATCGTTTTAGACGGCGCCACGCGCACCACCGCTTTTCGACAATTGGGCTATCCCCATATCATCGTGCAAGTGTTTGCCGAAGAGGATGACAAACTCGGTCTTGACACTTGGCGCCACGCCATACGCCAGATTGAGCCGGAAAAATTGGTGCATATCCTTGACAGTATTCCTGAAATCTCCATGATTGCCAGCCAGCCGGAAACCGTTTTGCAAGAAATGACGGACTATGGCGGTTTGTGTTATCTGACCACGGTGGAAAATAAAACGTTTCACATCAAACCGGCACCGGGCGTCAATCATCTTGATGCTTTGAACAAACTGACCAATACGTATATTGAGGCCAGTTATGTCACTCGTTCTGTTGAAAGCGATATCAACCAGGTTGCGGAAGAGCATCCCGATTTGGCGGCGCTGGTGATTTTCCCCAAATATGAAATTGAACAGGTGCTTCAAATCGCCCGCGCCCGCCGCGCCCTACCTGCCGGCATCACCCGTTTTTTAATCCCAGGCCGTGTGATGCGTCTTAATGTGGATCTGGCTATGTTAAAATCATCCCAATCATTAAGTGAGAAAAACGAATGGCTTTACGAATTGACGATGAAAAAACTGGCGGATGATCAGGTGCGTTATTATCAGGAGCCGGTTTATCTGCTAGATGAGTAAAAGTTTGTACCTATCAATATGAGCCTTGATGCGATTATCATTGCAGATTCCGGAGCAGATACTTTTTCGGGTTCCAGCCCGTTGCGATTGCAAATTGACGGTAAACAGGCGTTAATACAGGTCAGTGGATGGAAAGTTTAGGAGCGCAAAAATTTAGCGCAGCGATTTTCAGCATCTGGTTCCACCCGGAGGCTGGCGCGGCTTCAGGGCCGGCAAAAAACCGCTTCGCTTAATTTTTGCGCTCCATACCGTATTTTCAGGCATTTTCCATCTACTGAGGTTGTTAAAAACTATGGTGGTACTGCACAAAGTAGTGATGGTAACATTTTGATTTTACTGTATTGCGTGTTAAAACAGGCAGGGAAGTATCCGGCGTTAAATTTTCGTATCTTGTTGATTTATCGTAGCGGGCAACCTGAACTCCGCATTTTTGCGTCAGATACTTCACGCATACATTTTTGGCAACAGCATGACTTTACGTGGCTTTCCCATCACTACTTTGTGCAGGACCACCCCTTATTAATATTAGACAATATCCCTGAAAACAGCAGTAGGCCGCACTCAATTTATAAATAGACCGATTCAGTCTGCTGACAATAAGCATTCTTCAAACTAACTATAAAATAATTTATACATTCCTTACATGCAAACTGGAAAGCAAAGCATTAGAAAACTTAAAAAAACAGTCTTTCAGATTCTCTCCCAAAATGACTGTGAACGGGCTGTCGGCGAAATCGTCAGCATTCCTTTAAGGCGGGTCGTCAATCCTTTATTCAGCTTTTTCTATCATTCGGAAGAGATTGTTCGCTGGCATGCGATTGCCGCTATGGGCGCTGTGACAGCCCGCCTTGCTGATAAAGACATCGAAGCCGCTCGTGTGGTGATGCGTCGTTTGATCTGGAACCTGAACGATGAATCCGGCGGCATCGGCTGGGGGTCGCCGGAAGCTTTGGGAGAAATTATGGCGTGCAGCCGCGATTTGGCAGAGGAGTATAATTTTCTACTCGTTTCCTATATCAATCCGGATGGCAATTTTATTGAATATGATATGCTGCAACGCGGTGTTCTGTGGGGTTTGGGACGATTGGCGCATACTCATCCGCAACTGGTCAGGCAAGCGCCTCCTCTTCTGGTCCCTTATCTGCATTCCCCTGACGCTATTGTGAGAGGGCTGGCGACATGGGTTGCCGGGGCATTTGAAGATGCTTATGAGCTGCATCCTTTGATAGAATCTCTTACAGCGGATAACACCGCTATCAGACTGTTTGCAGACAAAAAATTAATCGAAATCAGTATCAGCCGGCTGGCCGCGACGGCACTTACTTCAAGCTGATATAGCGTTGGTCATCATTTTGTCCGAGGTATGTAAACATGTTTTTACCACAAAAATACAATTGCTGATATGAGTGTTCAAAGAATTAAAGCTGTTCATACCGTTCTTTTTAATGCCTGACGGACAGTCTCATGACTGATTGACGGCACAAATTCCAATTCAACCGCCTTACGTGCCAGCGGGCGTGAGCTCCGGTTCGCATAACCCGGCGGGGGAGTGCCGAGACGGTGGCTATAATTTCAGCTTCCCACTCCCCATCCGACAATTTCGGAGTCGGCGGATGTTCCCTCTTCTTACCGTCAAGTGCCCGTTGAAACCCGTTCAAAACGAACTGCAGCCGAATATTTTCAACCGTTTTTGTCCGACAGCGGAATGCTTCGGAGATTTGCCGATCTGTCCGGCATGGTCCGTCTGCATCCGCCTTCAGCAATATTCGGGCACGACGGACTTTCTGACCGCCACCTTTGAGTTTCCTGATAGTTTCATGTAAATGATCGCGTTCTTCCTGAGTCAGCCGAACAATGTATTTTTTTTGAATAATGATCCTCCCTGTTTTACCGAGAGACACAAATCAATCGTTGAGGAATCCAAGGCGTGGACAGTTTCTTTAAGTTCAAGTCCGAAATCCTCTTCACTGAAGTCAGCACTCCTGCCCGTCAGCTAAATGTTGACACAACACTAGAAGAAGGTTTAAAGGTGATTGGAAGGAATATTGGAAATTCCATATCGGACTGGAGTGAAAGCGGCTATATCGTGATGGTCGCCGGCGACCTGTCAATAATGAAAAAGGCGTCCTCAAACTTTCAGTAATTCAAGGTGGGAAGGCGTCGTAAGTACATGCGCAAAAGTTATTGCACATTTTAATTTCCTAAGCTATTGTTTCTATTCAGTTTATTTTTCGAAAATATATGCACTGGTACTTAATAGAGGTACTGCACCCAAATAAAATCACGCGCTGTTCCCCTGAAATGTACCGTAATCTTTCCAGATTGCGTCAGAGAGCTCAGACGGAATGAAAGGCGCAATCTGGAAAGATTACAGTACACAAAACGGCAGAAACGGGGAACAGTCCGAGAAGTCCCTGACCTGCCCGATTTTTAGGTAATAATAATTATGCTTATATTGAATTTACGCACCAAAATACTCCTATCAACAGGGTTTATCATTTTGATTGCATTGGGAACCAGTACGATTTTTCATATTCAAAATCTAAAACGAAATTACCTTGAAGCGCTGCAATGGCGTTCTGAGGCATTAGCGCAAATTCTTATCCCAAAAGTGATCGAATTACATGGCTACGATACAAAGACACAGCGGATTCTGGGATTGGCTGTTGAGTGCGATAAATTATATGAATCACATAAGGCGAAAAATGTCATCCAGGTTGGAGTGATAAATGAGTCAGGCACGATTGCCGCGCATAATGATGAAGAACTGTGGGATAGTCCGATTGAAAGTTCAGCCCTCATTATGTCCCTTCAAAACCATGAACAGGCGATGATTCTTGATGGAGCGGTTTACCACACCCTTGTCCCGGTTTTTGACCCACAGGAAAAGTATTTGGGAACCATTATTATCGGTATTCCTAAAGATGCGATTGATACAAAAGCTCGTCAGCTAATTTATCAGGCAATTGAATTATTTGTGTTGTTCGGAGGATTGGCGTTTGTCGTGATTTCCGGACTCATTCATTTCGTAGTGACAAAACCTATCAGGCGGCTTGTTGTCATTGGCCGGAAGATTTCACATGGAGAACTTCTTGATACGGCACTGGATGAAACAAGTGATACGGTTTCGAGGCGAAAGCAAAAAACCTCATCAGATGAAATTGAAATACTGACCGAAGTTTTCCACGAAATGATAGCCTACCTTAAAGATATGGCTGACGCCGCTACCCGTATCGCAAATGGCGATTTCAGCCAGGAGGTTGCTCCTCGCTCCAATGGCGATGAACTCGGACTCGCTTTTCAGGGGATGACAACATATTTGAAAGATATTTTACAAGAGATCGAACGATTGATTGAAGCGATTCAACACGGCAAACTCACTGTTCGAGGAAATGTCGGACAATTTTCCGGAGATTGGCAAGAACTCGTTATAGGCGTGAATGATCTGATTCACAACCTCAGTGAATCTGTTTCAAGGTCGGTCGCCCTCAGCCAAGAGATGGAACTTGCCCGGAAAATTCAAACATCACTTCTCCCAGATATGACTGACAGCATTCATCCGGATTTTGAAATTTCGGCGGTTATGGTGACCGCAGATGAAGTGGGCGGTGACTTTTATGAGGTCACTTCGGACAGATCCGACAATCTCTGGTTTGCCATCGGTGATGTGTCCGGCCACGGCGTCACCCCCGGACTGATTATGATGATGGCGCAGACGGTTCATCTGACCGTTACAACCAATCTTGATTGCGATGCACGGGGTGTTGTTGTAAAAATCAATGAAATTCTGTATAAGAATGTTCATGAGCGGCTGAAAGAAAGCCATTTTATGACATTCAATGCTTTGAAATACAAGGGCGAAGGAAAATTCGAACATGCCGGCGCACATCTGAGAATCATTGTTTTTCGTCGGAAATCAAGTCAGTGCGAACTGATCAGAACAAATGGCGTTTATCTGAATTTTAAACAAGATATTTCCAAATCCACAAAAAATTCCTATTTTGAGATGGAAGAAGGGGATATCATGGTTTTGTACACCGACGGCCTGACCGAAGCGGAAAACCCGGAAGGTGAAATGCTCGACATCGACGGATTTGTAGAAATAATCGGAAAGCATGTCAGTTATGACCCTGAAACTATGAAAGAAAATATTATGGCTGATGTTCTCAAATGGTGTGATAACAAGAAGGGCGATGATATGACTTTAGTGATCGTGAAAAGGAAAGGAGGTTCGGATGGATGAAGATAAAACGATTGTTATCGGAGATTTTACAGATTTAAAAGAAAGCGAAAAATTGGATCTTTCGAGTACGCTGAGGCTGAAAGCCAGTTCGATTGATCAGAAAAAGCTTTGGGAATCAAAGGATCGTTCATAAGCAAACTTGCCAAATGCGATCATTGCCATCCTTCCCATTGCTGGTGAATGCAATTGATAAATTTTTCAAAGAACAAAAACCAAACTTAAGCTGGCTTGATTAGGGGAAAATGGTTACTCCCCTGAACATGCGCAAATATTTTAAATTTAATGATTTACTGATTTGTAAGAATTTGGCCGAAAGCCAAATAGAAAAACTTGTTCCCACGCAAAGCGTAGGAACGAGATCGCCAACAACTTTTTCCATCTACTGATTATGGAATAAGGAATGACGAATTAAGATAGAAGTTTAAGAAACGTACACTAATGCTTGTTTTTTGGGGAAAATTCAATCTATTAAGACACTAAAAAGGCACTAAACCGGAAAACATTATGGTTGATGTTCTCAGGTAGTATGATAAAAAGAAAGAAGATGATATGATTTTGGCCTTCGTGAAAAATATCCATTAATATTTTTTATTCGAAAGAGGAGGAATTATTATGAAAACAGCATTTATTTTTGTCGCCATTATTTGTTTTTCTGTTATTGGTTCGGTTCAACTTCAAGCAGCCGATAAATATATGACGGTTCGGGAGTTTAACAAAATTCATCCTGAACAGGTCGCACTTGCAAAAGAATTTACTTCTATTGTACAGAAACAGGGATATCCGATTGATCCGAAAGTGCAGAAACAACCCGTGAAAATCACTTTTATTTATCCCGGAAACCAAATTTCGGATTATTGGCGCCGGAGTATTGACTCCTTCAAAAAGCGGATGGATGAAATCAATCTGCGGTATGAAGTGTTTGAATATTTTTCCAAACCGGCTGTCGATTACCGTGTGCAGGCAAAACAAATGAAGACAGCATTGAAAAAAGATCCTGATTACCTTGTTTTCACACTGGATACCAGGAAACATAGGAAGTTTATTGAGCGGATTATCACCAAAGGCCGCCCGAAACTGATTCTGCAAAATATCACAACACCGTTGCGTGCCTGGGAAGGAAAACAGCCTTTTTTGTATGATGGTTTCGATCATGCGACTGGTTCCGAGATTCTTGCTGATTATTATCTGGAGCGTACTAAAGGAGAAGGACACTATGCAGTGCTTTACCACTCACAAGGTTATGTCAGCGCCATGCGGGGCGATACGTTTATAGCGTATATGAAAAAACATTCCAAACTGATTTTGGCTGATTCTTATTATACCGATGGAAATCGGGAAAAATCAAAAAAGGCTGCCTTGGAAATTTTAAAAGAAAATCCGGATGTTAAATTTCTCTACGCCTGTTCTACGGATATCACGCTGGGGGCTATTGATGCATTGCGTCAGACAGGGAAAATTGGCAAGATCGCGGTAAACGGCTGGGGAGGCGGAAGTAGTGAACTTGCGGCAATAACAAAAGGTGAATTGGATTTCACGGTTATGCGTATGAATGATGACAACGGCGTGGCAATGGCAGAAGCGATCCGATTCGACGTCGAAGGTAGATCTGGAAAAGTGCCAACGGTTTATTCTGGTGATTTTGCTTTGGTGAAAAAAGGGATCAGTCAGTATGAACTTGGCAAGCTGAAAATTAGGGCTTTCCGCTATTCAGGTGAGTGATATATATAAATGTTCATGCGAGGACGGGTTCGTAACCCGCCTCTATGCCGTGCGTAAATCTTTTTGTTGAAGTGTGCAAGCGGTTTTGAATTATTGCGGGTCTGCAATTGCATTTTTAAGAGGGTGGTATGGTCGCACATAAACCGAAAAGGCTTTCCCTGCTCCTGGGATTGTATCTTTTGATTTCAATCGTTGGATTTTCCACCGGTGTTCTGGTCTGGGCTTATTATTCTTCAATTCAGGCAATTAACCAGGAATTAGGGAATTCTTTTGATCAAAAGCATACCCTTGCCGAAAGTATTATGGAACGAGAGCTTGAATTTATCGAACAGACACTTCTTGAAATCAGGGAAAGCGAATCTTTTTTATTACAAGTTTTCCAGAAAAGTCAGGTGGGAACTGAAAACATATTAAATGAAATTCTTGATTCAGATACTGAAAGACAATTGGACATATTGTTTGTCACCTTGGCGAAAGGTTCGCTTTTGTCAAATGTCAGTTCTCCGTTTTTTGATACGGAAATTGTGCTGCCTAAAATATCGGAACATAAAACAGCCCTGCTATCTTCCGGACAAGTACTGCGCTTTAAGAAAGAGTCTGTTGACCTGACCATCATGCTCAAGGCTGCTCCGATCATTCAAAAAAATTCAGGCAGAGTTCTCGGAACATTGTTTGGCGGTATCGTGTTGAATAACAACCTTTCCATTCTTGAAGCTATAAAAAGAAAAACAAAATCAAAATTAGTTGTTTTTATTGAAAACAATAATATTATCGGCTCAACAGATTTATTGGAAGCGCCGACAACCCAAACCGTAAGGAAATTAACGCACGATTATCGGGAAGGGGATATTTATTCAGGCAACGGCTTGCTGGCAAACCACAAGCACCTCTCTCTTTTCGGACAATCCACTTCATTGAAAATCACCACTGCTATCACAGATCAGATTCTGATCGATCTGCAACATTCCTATCTGAAGAAAGGGAGTGTTTTATTGGTCTTTTCATTCGTTTTTCTAATGTTCACCGCTCTCATAATCAGAAAGTTCACCTTTCCTTCGTTGAAGAAGTTATTAAATTATTCCGCCGATGTTTCCACTGGGAATTTGCAGGCCCGCTATATACCCGGAAGCATCACCGAGTTCAACCGACTTGGCCAAGCGATTGAACAAATGGTGAAAACAATTCGGGATGAGATAGAGGAACGCAGGCTTGTCGAAGCCGACAGAGTACGCCTGACGACAATTATGGAGACCACGAGCGACCTGGTTTCTATGTCAACGTCAGAGGCCAAGGTCATCTATATGAATCATGCCGGCAGGGAAATGGTCGGATGGCTGGATGATAAAAATCTTACAACAAAACAAATTCATGATGTCCATCCTCAGTGGGCGTTGCAGATTGTTGAGAAAGAAGGAATTCCCGTTGCCATTGAGCATGGTGCGTGGGAAGGTGAAACTGCGGTTTTGGGGCCTGATGGCAGTGAGATTCCGGTCTCTCAGGTGATCATGTCGCACAAGTCGGAGGAAGGAGAGCTTGAATATCTTTCGACCATTATGCGAGATATTACCGAACGTCTTCGAGCCGAAAAGGTGGAAAGCAATGCCAAACTCCTTGCACAGGAAATGGAACTTGCAAGGAGTATTCAAACCGGCCTGCTGCCTAGTTCGGTAAGCAATGTTCACCCGGATTTTATTATCGCGGCATCCATGTTGACAGCGGAACGGGTCGGAGGTGATTATTTCGACATCACCTTTGACAAGCAGGGAAACCTCTGGATTTCAATAGGGGATGTATCGGGACATGGAGTGAAACCCGGTTTGATCATGATGATGGCCCAGACCGTGCATGCCGCCGTCATTTCAAGTATGAATTGTGAGGCCCGAGACGTCGTCATCAGAACAAATGACATTCTTTATCGAAATGTTCACAACCGGCTGAATGAAAAGCATTTTATGACATTCAACGCTCTTAAATGTCTGGGTGATGGAAGATTCGAACATGCCGGGGCACATCTGAGAATCATTGTTTACCGCCTGAAATCGGACCTGTGCGAACTGATCAGAACGAAAGGCGTCTATCTGAATTTAAAAGAAAATATTTCCAAATCCACAAAAAATTCCTATTTTGAGATGGAAGAAGGCGATGTCATGGTCCTATACACCGATGGCCTGACCGAGGCGGAAAACCCGGACGGCGAAATGCTTGACATCGGCGGGTTTACGGACATCGTGAAAAAACATGCGCACCTGCAACCCAAAGCCATGAAAGATATGATTTTGGCTGATGTGATCCGGTGGTGCGATAACAAAAGAAACGATGATATGACTTTAGTTGTTGTGAAAAGGAAAGGAGGTTCGGATGGATGAAGATAAAACGATTGTTATCGGAGATTTTACAGATTTAAAAGAAAGTGAAAAATTCGATCTTTCGAGTACGCTTAGGCTGAGAGCCAGTTCAATTGATCAGAAAAAGCTTTGGGAATCAAAAGATCGTTCAGCGGAATTCATGGGAGATATATGGTCGCTGTTCGTTGATTCTGAAAAGGAAAAACGGATAAGAACTGTTCTGCACTCTGTGTGCGTGGAACTGATCGAGAATTCGGTGAAATATGGCTATCAAGCTAAGGATTATATTATCACCACGGATTTATGCCTGAAAAGCGACGAACTCATGGTTTATGTGGTCAATAAAAGCGACCCATCCCAAATACCGGAACTTCAAACTTCTGCCAATCTGATCCTGAACACGAACAACATCAGAAAACTTTTCAAGCAGAAAATGAAAGAAGCTAAGGCGGCGAAAAAGGAAGGAAAGAGCAAATCACAACTCGGATTTATCCGGATTCTGATGCAGAATGTCAAGCTGGCGTGGCAGATTAAAATAGGGCCGGAAGTCGCTATTGTAACAACTCTGGCAAGAATTTCACTGACAGAAAAGGATGCGTGACATGAATATTGAAGGAAAAGATTATAAAGTGCATTTTGATGGAAAAGGGACCCTGACAATGTCGGGAAAACTCGCTGCAATGCCCGAAGAATACGAAAAAATAGATGAATTTTTTGAAAGCGTGATCAAAGCGGTGTCGGAAGCCAATACGACGGAACTGATTCTTGACTTGAGAGATTTGGTATATCTTAACAGTTCGGGCATAAAAACGCTTTGTGTTTCTCTGGTGATGGAGGCCGATGACGCGGAAGGGCTTCTTATGAAGATATTATGCAAAAATTCATTAACTTGGCAAGTCGAAACCCTTCCGACTTTTAAAGACCTGATGGATAATCTGGAAATTGTCTTTGAATAATCCTCATAAATCCGCAATGAAGCTGAGGGGCAAAATGACAGATGATAAAGATCATATTATTAAGGAGTTGCAAAAAAAGATACGGAAGCTGGAAACAACTCTGGAGATAGTTACAAACTATTCCGGGAAAACGGAAAACCGGATGCGAAAGCAGTTTGAGGTGATCTCGGAAACCATTCCTGTTCCGATGATTATCGCAAGAGAAAATAACGAAATTATTTTTGCCAATTTGAGCGCCCAGAAAATATTCAGTTATACCCCTGATGATTTAATCAAACACGGAGTATCGTGGTTCTATAATAATCCCGATGCCAGAAGGCTCTTTCTGGAAACTTTGTCGAACAAGGGAGAAGTAAACGGCTTTCGTGTTGAACTGAAAAAGTTGGATGGTTCGTTGTTTCCAGCCTCAATTTTTTCCAGGGAGATTAATTTTGACGGCCAGGATTGCATTCTGACAGTTATACACGATCTGACCCAGGTGATGGCTTTGGAAAAACAACTTCGGCAAACCCAGAAAATGGAAGCTATCGGAACGTTGACAAGTGGTATTGCACACGATTTCAATAATATTCTGATGGCGATTTTCGGATATACGCAGTTAGCGGAAAATTTTCTGGATGCAGAAAAAGATAATAAAATAAAAAGGTATTTGGATAATATACTGAAAGCGGCGAGCCGGGCAAAAGACATGATTATGCAGATGATGACTTTTTGCACACAATCCGAGAAAGAAAAAAAAACATTTCGAATTAGCGCAATCGTAGCCGAGGTTGTAAAATTAATGGGAAATTTAACCCCTTCCAATATCCATATTCAGTCAAATATCAGTGCCAAGAATATGATGATTATGGGTGATCCAACCCAAATCCATCAGGTGGTGACAAACCTGATTACAAACGCGGTGCATGCGTTGTCCGGTAAAGGGGGCAAAATTGAAGTTATTATGAAAAAAGTCAATATTGCCGGAGTACAAACCGGAGAGATACCGATTCCGGAGGCGAAACCCGGAAGTTACGCCAGAATTACGATAAGAGATAACGGGCCGGGAATTGTTAAAGACGTAATTGACAATATTTTTGACCCGTTTTTCACCACCAAGCCGGTAGGTCAGGGAAGCGGCATGGGGCTGGCCGTGGTTCACGGAATTATCCAGGGACACGAAGGGGCGGTAAGTGTGGAAAGCGAGCCAGGAAAAGGAACCGCTTTTCATTGCTATTTCCCAGTCATAAAAGATTCCGATGAAACGACCAAACCTGATATTGAATCTGAAAGCGTTGGCAAGGGAGATGAAAACATCTTGCTTGTGGATGATGACACCCTGGTTTTGGATGCGTGTGGCGAAATGCTGGAAGCCTTGGGATATCGTGTGGCCCTATGCACGGGAAGCAAACAGGCCATGAAAATTTTTGAAACTCGTCCGCAAGATTTTGATCTTGTCATTACAGACAACATTATGCCGGAAATGAGCGGGACAGAGTTAAGCAGGAAGATTTTAAAAATCCGCCCGGATATCCCAATTATTCTGGTGACGGGAACTCAGCATGAAAAAGAATATGAACTGAATAAACCGGGAATTCGGGCATTTATCCAAAAACCTTTTGATTTGCAAAAAATGCAATCGGTGATTCGGGAAGTTCTTGATTTCGGGAAAATTATTTAATATCGATTTTCACACACCTCGTCAGTTACAAGTTTAAAGTTCGAAGTTTGAAGTTGTTTGGTAACTCCCTGAATTCATTGAAAATAACAAAATTTATGTCATTTTTTCACTTTCAATAACTTATAAGAACTTATGGCTGACGAGCATGCACTATAAAACGTAATCTTATCAGGTGTTATCTCTTCCTTCTGTCCTTGCGGCATTAATTATCTGAAATATCTATAGGTAAACTCAGTAGATGGAAAGTTCAGGAGCGCAAAAATTAAGCACAGCGATTTTTTGCATTCGGCGCTGGAAAAGGCTTGCAGATTCAGGCTCCTACAAAAAACCGCTTCGCTTAATTTTTGCGCTCCATGCCGTAGTTTCAGGCATTTTCCATCTACTGAAACCATCTATATTTCAAGATTATATTAGCATAAGCTGAAATGAATATTATGCGTCAGCACTGTAATTCTTGACACCCAAGCTCCTTGTATGTTAAATGCAAACCCTTGTCGGGCTTTGCTGAGACTAAATTTAGTGGTGGACAATACCACATTGAATCTTGTTTATATTAAAGAAAACAACAACTCACAATAAATAACTTAAAGGAGGAATAATGGAAAGACGGACGTTTTTAAAAAAAGCCGGCATTACCACAGCGGCATCTGTAGCGGCATTATCTGTTGGAGCGCCGGCGGTGATCGCATCTCCCAAAAAAATTCGGTGGCAGGCCACATCATTTTGGAATCCGAAAGTTAAAATCATGTACGATGGCATTAAGATGTTTTGTGAAAATGTAAAACAGATGTCTGACGGGCAGCTTACAATCAAACTATACGGCGGCGGAGAACTTGTACCGCCTCCGGGCGCTTTTGATGCGGTTTCCAAGGGAACCGTACAGATGGGTTCAGGCTCACCCTATTTCTGGGCGGGCAAATCAACCGCTTTTAACTGGTTTGGTTCGGTTCCCTTTGGAATGAATGCACAGTCTGTCAATGCGTGGTTCTATGAAGGCAATGGCCTGACTCTGATGAGCGAACTGTATGATCAGTTTGATCTTATCCCACGAATCGTTGGCAATTCAGGAGTTCAGATGGGCGGTTGGTACAGAAAAAAAATCAATTCCCTGGAAGATTTTAAGGGATTGAAAATGCGAATCGGTTCGATTGCGGGCAAAGTTCTTTCCAAGGTTGGCGTGACAACCGTATTTGTACCTCCTGCGGAAATCTTTCCTTCGCTTGAAAGAGGCGTTGTGGATGCCGCCGAATTTGTCGGTCCGGTTCACGATATCCTGCTCGGACTTTATAAGGTCGCTAAATACTACTATACACCCGGCTGGCATGAACCCGGCCCCGTATTGGATATTTTCTTTAATAAAAAAGCCTACAATGATCTGCCACCGCACCTTCAGAAAATTCTTGATGTTGCCGCAGCCGACATTAATATCAGAACTCTGGCCGCGTTTGACGCGCAGAGCGGTGTGGACCTGAACACACTGCTTAAAGAACACAAAGTAAATGTGCAGGTATATCCGGATGATGTAATGAAAAAATTAAAAGAGATATCAAAAGATGTGGTGGAAGAGGAAGCCGCTAAAGACCCGTTCGCCTTAAAAGTGCATCAGGATTATAAAGCATTCCAGGCAAAAATAGCGGTATGGGGAAAGATGTCTGAAAAAGTTTACTGGAATACAATGGCATAGTAACCGTTCATTCCCTACCCGTCCTGTCAAGTAAGTCATTACGAAATTATGTAAATTAAGCGACTTACTAAATTGAAAGAATTGGGCAAATTTCCAAATAGAAAAGCTCGTTCCCATGCTCCGGCGTGGGAACGTATAGAGCGACATCCTACATGGCATAAGTTTATGAAATTCATTAAAAAAGCGGTGTTTTTCTGTGATAAGATCAATGATTGGATCGGCAGCTATGTTGTTGCATCCGCAGTATTTATTTTCATCGGCGTTATTTTTTCCAATGTGGTGATGCGGTATCTGTTTAATACCAGTTTTGTGTTTATGGCTGAACTGGAATGGCATGTGTTTGCTTTTATTTTCCTGATGGGGGCCGGCTTTACCCTGCTGCATGACGGACATGTTCGGGTGGATATTTTTTATTCCATGATGGACAGAAGAAAGCAGGCCTACATCAATTTTTTCGGTGTCATTTTTTTATTGATACCCTCGTGCTATGTGGTTTTGACCACGACTGTTCCATGGGTTGCAGCGGCTTACGAAGTAGGCGAAGTTTCCATTGATCCCGGCGGCATCCCTGCCAGATTTTTGATAAAGGCGGCCTTGCCGGCAGGTTATGCTTTAATGTTGATTCAAGGGGCCTCGCTCTGTGTGAAAAGTGCGTTTATAATTTTGGGAAAACCCCTGGAAAATTCGTAAAATACTCAGCAGATCGAAAAGTTTCATAAAATGCAGCCAAAGGAGTGCCGAACTTACAGTCAGGCAGTGTTTTTCATGTTTATAGCGCATGCCAAACTGTAAGTTCGGCACTCCTTTTCGATCTACTGATACTGACTGGATAAAATAATGCTGATTGAATTTTTACCGTTTTGGATAGCTGACTATCTTGCCGCATGGCTGTTTTTAGTGCTGACTGTTGCCTTAATGGGAGGATTCCCCGTCACTTTTACCATGATGGGGGTATCCTTCCTTTTTGGTCTTATCGGGCTGAATCCCGGATTCTTTGACCTTTTACCCCTGCGTATGTGGGGGCTTATGACCAATACCATGCTGATGGCTGTGCCTTTGTTTGTTTTTATGGGGCTTGCCCTTGAACGGTCAGGGCTTGCAAAAGAGCTGTTGGAAACAATGGAGGAGCTTTTCAGGAATGTTCGCGGAGGGCTTGCCATTTCAGTTGTCGTGGTCGGTGCCTTATTGGGAGCATCCACCGGTATTGTCGGAGCGACTGTTGTGACAATGGGTTTGATGTCCTTGCCGATCATGCTCAAATATAAGTATTCAAAATCTTTTGCCTCAGGCACGGTTGCGGCTTCGGGAACTTTGGGACAGATTATTCCGCCCAGTATTGTTCTGTTGCTGTTAGGGCCGGTGATGGAAGTGCCCATAGGCGATATGTTTGTCGGTGCGGTTATTCCGGGAATGATATTGGTTTTGCTCTATTGCCTCTTTATCTGGCTGTCTTCATTTTGGGGTACTGACCATGTCCCGGCGGCCCATGAAAAAGGCCCGGATTTTGACAAAACCTTTATTTTAAAAATTTTCAAAGCTCTTTTACCTCCTTTATTTCTCATTATCGCCGTTCTGGGTACCATATTTGCCGGAATTGCCACACCAACGGAATCAGGTGCCATGGGTGCTGTCGGTGCCATTATTTTAACGGCAATGAATCGAAAACTCTCCTTTGAATTATTACATAACGTTGCCAAGGGAACCATCAGAATGACCTGTATGGTGTTTATCATCATCATGGGAGCTACATGTTTCGCCCTTGTTTTCAGGGGGCTTGGCGGCGATGACCTTCTCAGAGAATTCATTGACAGCTTGAATCTTCAAGGATGGCAACTGGTAACTATGGTCATGATATTCATTTTTATCCTTGGCTTCTTTCTGGATTTTATTGAAATCACCTATATCCATATCCCCATTATTGCTCCCATTGTGGTTGATTATGGCTATGATCCTTTATGGTTCGGCATCATGTTTGCTGTGAACCTGCAAACGTCATTTATGACACCCCCTTTCGGCCCCTCTTTGTTTTATCTTAAAGGAGTCTGCCCACCGGAAGTTAAAACAACCGATCTGTATAAAGGTATTATCCCTTTTGTCATTCTACAGCTCATCGGACTGATCATTATTGCGATCTGGCCAAGCCTTGTCACATGGCTTCCAAAAGTTGTGTACGGCGGTTGACAGCGTCGGTTTATTTGTATTCATTCCCTTCCATTCGGCTGCATACCGAAGGATTGATACCGTTCCTGCTACGGCTGAGTTCGGGTAACTTTTAAAAATAGCCTAAAAAATTATTTTTATAATATGATTAATACTACTTTGTCAGATTACCGGCTGACATCTGACCTTATTTTAAAATTTTAAACCTTAGTAGCTGAAATACTGTTCTATCCTTTACCTTATTACCTTATTTTATGCAAAATATCCTGTTTTATAACGAAACAGCGGTATCTGAT
>JAUCGF010000020.1 GCA_030378005.1 Desulfococcaceae bacterium HSG9
TCCTTTATCAGCGGGGAAAATGATGCAATTTTTAAAAACTCTGTTTTTTGGATGAGCTTACCTAACTATTTGATATATCAAAAATTACGTAAAATTAAAAGAAGTTTATGAATAATTCAGGCTAAGATTGGCAATTTTCTCTTTAACGGGTTCGGCGACTGTTCTGACTTTATATTTTTCTTCAGCTCCGCATAATACAATCTTATCAACAGACCCGTTCAGGATGAGATATTCTGACAGATTGATCTTTTTGCCGGTTTCAATATCATAAATCAGGGTTTTGTGTCAGTAGCGAAAGATCATGTCGGCACCCTGCCGTTTCAGCACTTTGATATTTCGGACTGAGAAATATCCTCGGTCTCTGAGAAGTAAATCTCCCGGTTCGACATTGATATCTGATGCCGCTGAAAGATCATTCTTACTGTATGGATCAATTGAAAATTGAACTGATTGCTTTGATACCAATTCGTAAATGCCTTGAATTCGGGCATTGCAGACAGCCGCGTAAGCATTTCAGACACCCGAAAATATTTCGAACAGACGTAATGGCAATCGAATCACCGTGCTATCTTGTATAAGAATTCGTTTGAATCCGCTCGGGTCTGATATCTCATCTGTTTTTTCAGAAGGACACTTAGAAGCCATTACTCTCTCAAGGATTTTTTCAAAAAAATGACACACTCAATTCATCCGCTGATGACAGGCCTGACGACTTGCATCTGTCCCGGTTTTGACCTGCATCTTAGCAGCGATGTCATTGTGACTGACAGTTCCTTCTAAGGATTCAAGACAAAAATAAATCAAAAAATCAGGGGCTTCTATTTTACCTGAACGCCGTTTGCAAAAACCCGTCTCAAAAGCCGGGGCTTCAATTTCCACACGAGATAATCCCACCACATTAAAAAATTCGGAATTCACAAGTCCCTCCTGAACTGAATTGTTATGGGCCGCAACAGGTTCATGAGTCTTAACGTGTGTCGCGATACCTGGATTTTCAACACTTCCCCCAGAACTTTGTCCTAATAGTAAAATAAGTGTCATCCGATTTCAGAAGGGTATTATATGCTAAATCAGATATTCTGTTTAGCTGGATAATCTATAATATTCGGCGAAATTTTTTATAAAACTGCGGTATTGGTTTCATATATTCTTTTTTTCATAGAATATCGTCGATTTATAAACATTTGAACTATTGACCTTAACTGCTTTTGCCACTTAAAAACCTCACTCATTTTTCGGCAGAAACGACAGAGATGTATCGCCATCTGACCGTGTCATGATTTGGTGGATAAAAATACATATATTGATAACCACCAGTATTTTATTAATATATTCAAATTGACTTGCCTTAGCTTGACGCACATACCCGTAGGGACGAAATAGAAAAGTGTAAACTACTTTCAGCCTTATATGAAGGATGCCCGAAATTCAACGCAATTTATCAAAATCCTGTAAACACATAATGCCAGATATGGTTAAATAAAAGCCTTATTTCAGCTTTTAAAACCTTAGTAGCATAAGAATTTGACAGACTGAAACCTTATTACCTTATCAGATACCGCTGTTTTGTTATGCAACAGGATATTTTGCACAAAAATAAGGTAAAGGATAGGACAGTGTCTCAGCTACTAAGGTTTAAAACTCTGAAATAAGGTTTGACAGTTACCGGTTCCATATATGTCAGTAAGAAATTTCAATTTGATAATCACAATGAATAAAACTATAACCGAACGCCTTCAATGACACAAATACTTTCTTGGGTGTCAATAATTCGGGACAGTTTGAATCCTGATGATTCGAGCAATATTTTGAATTCCGCCAGGGTGCGTTCCTTGCCGCCTGTGGTGACGAGCATTTCAAGGTCGAGAAGTTTGGCAATCGAAGGTCGGTTTCCGGGCGGAACAATCATCTCGACAATTAACAGTTTTGATTCCGGTTTCATGGCCATGCGGCAATTTTTCAAGATTGTCACACACCGCTCGTCCGGCCAGTCGTGCAGGATATTTGACATGAGATAGGCGTCACTTCCGGCCGGTATCTCTTTGAAAAAATCACATTCGGCTGTTTCGCAACGATTTTCAAGTCCTCGGGACCGTATTGTTTTGCGCGCCTCTTCGATTACAGACGGAATATCCGCAACAACGCCGCACATCAAAGGATTGGCAATTAAGATTTCCACTGTCAGCGCGCCTGTTCCTCCTCCGACATCTGTCAGTTTATCGATGCCCGAAAAATCATAGATATCGATAATCGCTCGGTGAGAGCCGGCGGCTTTTATCGCATTGGCTTCGTTAAACACTTTGGCGGCATGAGGATTTTTTTCAAGCCAATCGGAAACCGGTGTTCCATGCGCCGTTTCAAAAGCGGTGTTTCCTGTTTTGACACTGTCTGTAAAGCATCCCCACGCTTTGTCACTCCAATCGGATTCAAACAAAAGAGCGATTGATCTCATTGCGCCCGTTTGCAAACACTCAGCCATAGGCGTAAGATCAAACCGTTTTCCTTCTGTCTCGGAAAAAATACCGACACTCGCCAATGCTCTCATCATCCTGTAAAGCGAGGGGGCATGAGACCGGCTTTCCAGAGCGAGTTCATCAATACTTTTGGGGCCTTCGGCCAGCATATCCGCTATACCAAGCTCCGCCGCTGCGTAAACAGGTTTGCTGATCCATTTTCCGATAATAAATTGCATAAGCTGTGCCTGTGGCGGCATTTCGTTAGGTTTCATTTTTTAACTCCTTTAAGGGGTTTTAAAAGGGTGATTGTTGCGGAGTGGCTTTCACCGGTTTTTCTGATCGCGCCGCTTTTTCAAATTTTAATAAATCATGCCAGGTTTCGTTCATCAACCCAGCCTACGAGCTTATGAGACAATCCGGCCATCTACACGGATTTTTTATAAGAATAGGGATTCATAAGAAAAGGATTGAGCATATTCATGCAAAACCCGAAAAAACAGCTTGCCGCATGATTTTCCAGATTTGCACGGATTCATACAGAAGCAAACCATACCAGCAAGAATCAATCCCTTTCTTATCATCCTCTTCTTATATAAAATCCATGTAGATATTAAAACATCATTTTAAAAAATCGCGTACATTCAAATAACCAAATGGTTCAAATAACCAAATGATCCATCATTGCCCGGCGCGTACTAAACGCACATAGCTGACGCCGTCGAAGTCGTTGCTGTCGACGTTGCCGAGGCCGAAATAGACGACCCACGCCGACCCCGACGAACCTTCCACTGTATCAGAACTCCAGCACCACCATTGCTTTTTATCAAATACAGGGTCAATATACAAGTCACCATTCATCTTTTGCCTTTCAAGTAAAGACGCCAGTTCTTCAAGTGTGGGCAGTCGCCAATCATCATGGCCGCCCAAACCTTTTTGGTTTACCTGGCGAACATAAGCAGCCGTATCTTTGAATTCCATATAATCCTTTGACCCGCCCTTTTGCCACATCAAACCGGTCTTCCGATCCGTTATCGTGCCGTTGCCATTATCTTTAAAATCGTTTTTAAAATCTCCTGATTCGTTTTTATATTTATCAGAAAAGTTATGCTTCTTCAGCATGGCTTTGACATCGTCTCCGGAAAGCGTTTTGGCACGGCTGCGGAGATTGACAATAGGTTTCACTGATTTTACAAGATCAGGTTTCGGTGGTTTGGTTACTTTCGGAATTACAGTGGGGTTTGGGGTTGGGCGCGGAGATTGCCCGGCTCGAACTACACGAACGTAGCCGTCGCTGATGCGGTAGCGCTCGACGATACCGTAGCCGAAAAGGACGTCCCACGCTAACCTCGACGAACCTTTCACTGTGTCTGAACTCCAGCAACACCATTGCTTTTTATCAAATACAGGGTCAATATTATACAAGCCACCATTCATCTCTTTAGTTTTAAGCAGAGTGGCCAGTTCTTCAATCGTCGGCAGTCGCCAATCATTATAGCCGCCCAAGCCTTTTTGGTTAACCTGGCGAACATAAGCAGCCGTATCTTTGAAGTTCATAGAATTCTTTGACCCGCCCTTTTGCCACATCAAACCGGTCTTCCGATCCGTCACCGTGCCGTTTCCATTATCTTTAAAATCGTTTTTAAAATCTCCTGATTGGTTCCAATTGCTATCAAAAAAGTTATGCTTTTTCAGCATGGTTATGACATCGTCTTTGGAAAGCACTTTGCTGCTGCTGCGGAGCCTGACACTTGGCCGCACTGATTTTACAGAATCAGGTTTCGGTGGTTTGGTTACCTTCGGAATTACAGTGGGGTTTTGGGTTGGACGCGGCGTGGGCGTAGGTGTAATTTTGGGTGACAATCTTGCTTTTTCACTTTCAAACAAATTTTCAATCCAGCGAGTATTTTTGAAGTTATTGACCAGTATAAAAGAAAGTGCGATAAAAGCAAAAATAGCCAGCACTCTAATCATATTTATTTTTGGAAAGCGCGAAAAAAACGATTGCGATTTAGGTGCTGCTTTGGGCTGCTTGGGAATTTGAGTCTTTTTGCTTGAAACCCGAGGTGCTTTTTTAATTGCAGGTGATAGTTTTTGGCCAAGTGCATTAAGATTTTTTTGTTGAGTTATTTCACTATAAATTGTCTCTCCCCAAATCTCCGCACCAGGCCTTGCATCAGGTTGGCTATGCCCGTATTTGAAAGTTTTATAAAAAAGTATCTGAACCGATTTCGGTACATTGCGAAGGTTCTTGTGCAAAGACGGCAATATTACTATATATTTTGAATTGGTTCCCAAATGAGACAGGCCGTTTTGGATTTTATCAAGTATTGTGGTAACGTCTTTATATTTTCCACTCGCAGTTGAAGCAAAAGGATGAAGACCGAATAAAATCTCGTAGAACATCACAGCGATTGAAAACCTGTCCCAGCACTCTGGAATATAATTCTTAGAAGGTGACAGATTTTTCCCTTCCGGCGGAATATATTCCGGCGTTGCCACAGGCCCCGGATAGATAACCTGTTTTCCGTTGGCAATCTGAATGGAATCCGTATCAATAATGCAGATTTTACCGTCATGGGTTATCAGTATGTTCTGAGGTTTCATATCGATCAGCACATATTTTCCCAGAAGGTGAATAGAATGCACTGCAATTGCAATATTTACACAAAGCTTGAGTCTTGAAATCATTCCCGCATTTGTTGAACGGTCATATTTTCTTTTCCAGACATCCGGCATTCTGTCTTTGATTTTAGTTGTGCATATCTCATATAGCGAAATACTCCCGCTATATGCCAGCGGCATCACAAATCCGGCAAAACCGTTGTTTTCATAGACCCGTTCGGCAGGCCAGCATATTAAATAATTCGGTGTCTGAAGGCCAGGTGGCGGATTATAAATCATATAAGCGGTTTTCTGCTCACGTTGAGGTGTTCTGTGCTGAACAGAATAAAGCTTGACGCAGGAATTGCACATGGAGGACGGTGAAACTATTTCATGCACGGCACCCTCACCGCCGCTGGCAATAGGGCTATCTTTAACTTTGATGATCTGTTTATTTGAGGTTGTTAAGGATAATGTCATTTTTTCAAGTGCGAAAAGGGAATCAGATTAACAGACCGATAATCATTGTTTTATCATCCGGCTCATTTGTTAATCCCTTATTTCCTTTTTCAAGAAATATTTTCCATTTTTCGCTGATTTCCACCACAGGCATTTTATTTTCTTTCATACTCTTCAATGTTTTTAAGACCGGTTCAAAGAATTTGGGATACGGCTCATTCGGGTCTGACCATTTGTCTTTAACATTATCAAACTTGCTGCATTCAAATGAATGTTTCTCGCATCCGTCCGACATAAGCGTGAAAGCAGATGCTTTTTCCCTTATCACTAAGCTTTCAATATAATCATCCGGTTTTTTCCAGATAGCCGATGTTATAAAGACTGTTTCGTTTGCCTCCTCGCCTTTCCAGGGTGTGAGCATCGGTTTCCATTTATTTTTCATATTACGATAGCCCGCTCTGCCGTCTCCGATGTGAGTCACCAAAAATCCGTTCGGTGAAAAAATAACGACAATTACGGTGCAGCCCAGGGATCTGATTTCCTTTTTTTCCTGTTCGGCATAAGCATCAAGAGATATTCTGACTTCTTTCATCGTGTTTTGTGCCAGATGATTCCAGTCGTCCTGGGAAGGCAACGTATCAGATATATGCCAGCCTTGTTCAATTACCATTTTTTTGAACTTTTCCGGTATCGCCTCTTTTGCAACATAAGCTGATCCGATGTGTGAATTCTTTGCCGAACCGGCCCCGTCTGAAATTATCGCAATTCCCCATTTATTCCCTATTTTTTCGTAGTAGTGACTGTCCTGACAGGGCCTGTCTGATTGAATATGGGATTTGCCGATCACCGACTCACCGATTATGAACCATTCATTTTCAACTGTTTTCGATGGATTCTGTGATTTTCCGACAGTATCTTTTATTTCCCCTGATAGCATATTTTTCATATTTATCACATTAATCTCGTAAATTGCCTGTTTCAAACGGATTATATTTTACAACAGCCCGTATAACATAACCGGGCAGCTACAAAACATAGATGATAATTATATATCGAAACCGCTCATCCATGCTGCCGGACTCGGCAAATTGGTCTTATCGCCTTCTTTTGAATGTGCTATCAGTGACATGCTTGCACTTAACCATTCAAAGAACGACTTGAATTTCAAACCCTGAAGAGGTGCCGGGGGTATAGCGGGGTTTGATATCTTAGTCAGAACATCCATGTCAGCCCCCTTGACCCCAACTGCAAAGAAAACAAATTTTTTGCTGGCTGTTGCTGCCCTGATCTCACTTGCCAGACCGTTGACATCCTGATCACCGTCTGGCTCACCGTCAGTGATCAGGATTATCCAGGGTCTGTAATACGGCTGCCCCGTCTCTTTGTACCATGCTTTTCTTGATTCAACTTTTCTAATCGCCTCTTTGACACCATCGACCATTTTGGTAGTGCCTTTGGTTGTCAGGGTGGGCATGATGGCAAAATTTTCAACAAGAGACGGTTCCAACAGAAGGCTCACGTTGCTGCTGAATTCGATGATTGAAACTTCCAAACGGTTTGCGGTTGTTGAATCCTCCTTGATTTCGTTATAAAAATCCTGTAATCCTTGATTCAGTTCCTTAATCGGATCCCCTGACATTGATCCTGAAACATCCAGGGCAAGAACGCATAAACATTTCTGTTCATAATTATCCGGTGATTCGGCTGAAAAATCGTTTGATGCCATCAATAATCTCCTTTTGTAATTTAAAGTTATTATTTCAGTAAGTAGGTCGGGTTAGCGTAGCGTAACCCGACCTACTGTGGGCGGATTATTTTTTCAAAATAAAATAATCATCATAAAATTGCAATAATTTTCATTTTTTCAATCGGCAAATAAAGGATGCCTGATAATCTCAGTAAATCCCCGGTATAAACTTTTTCGTGCTTCCGGCGTATTCTTTGAATTCATCACCATACTTGGCAGCCAGATATTTATCAAGTCTGGGAATGATGAAAAAGACAAAATTCAAGGCCATGGCAAGGGGAACAAATAACATTGAAAAACGAAGCGTGAGCAATGCCAAGCCTGTAAAGAGGACGATATCGCCGAAATAATTGATATGCATTGAATATTTGAATAAACCTTGCGTGTAAAGCCGTCCTTTGTTTGCCTCCCGTTTTTTCCAGATATACCGGGTATATTCGGAATACGTATTCAGCCATGAGCCGAACAGATATAAAATGATACTGAAATAATCTAAAACGCCCACAGGCTGAAGACCGCTTCCGCCGACTTTGGCAAACGAAAACAGGACAAATGACATCAGGCCTGAAACGAGCAGCATTTCACTCCAGAGCATTTTGCGTTTCAGAAAAACAAATACGCAGACAAATAATCTCGCTGCATAAAACAACAAACAAAAGATCAGGATAACCTGGCGCGTGAAATCACCATTTATCGCGTAAGGTTTTAACCCGTCTGGCAGACTGTTTTGATCTGCTGACATCAGGTAGCCGGCCATAAGAATCGCCACAACAATGGCGGCCATAAAAAAACATTTTGGCAAAAGTGAAAAATCATGTTCATCTTTGAATATCATTTTAACCTCTGTTGTATTTCATTGGACGTTTTAATCAAATAAAACGTTTGCCTTGTATGATGCCGAGCTAACCGGTTTGGTCGGTTAAGTGATTGGTTATAACGAATGTTTTCTCGTTCATAAGGCGTTCCCACGCAAAGCGTGGGAACGAGGCTGCCAAAGACTTTTTCCATCTACTGATTATACTTCGATAGCATGGGGATTTTTGGGGCCTGATTCTATTCTTGCTCTTAGTCTTAGTCCATGCATGAAGCTATGTTTATTACATCCTGAGATTAAGAGCAAGAGAAAGATTAAGAGCAAGAGCAAGAGAAAAAAGCAATTACCATACAATATGAAGAGGATAAATGTGTTATCTATCTATTCGCAGTCTGATTTCGACATGCCAATATGTTCTTCAAGCGTGGGCAGGAACCCGCTTTCGTTTTGCAGCCGCCGCATAGAATTCCACACCATATTTACGTAGCGGTCCCGCGAGCGCGGCGGTATTCACCCAGCCGGATTCTTCCAGGAACAGGTCAAGTTCTTCGGGCCGTATGCTCGATGTCCACGGCTCTCCGGAAACCTCCTGAAGCCACAGCATCAATCCTGTCCAACGACCGGCATCAGGACGACCATCCGTTCCGGCGGGAATATAGGAAAAGGCAATCCGGCTGCCGCTACCGGAGATTGCGTTACACTGACAAAATAACTCCCGGACCGCTTCAGGAAGCAGGTACATCATAAGGCCTTCGGCCACAATAACAGTTTGGGCACTCGGGTCCCATAATTTATCGGCCTTGAGAACATCCGCCAGGCTGCGTTTGCCAAGGTCTTCCGCAATCAGACAGAGATTGTCTCGCTGTCCCATAGCATTGATTCCTTCAGCCTTAAAACGGGCTGTCGCCGGGTGATCGATCTCGAAAAAGCACACGTCAGCGAACTCTGGCGCCAACCGCCACCCCATGGTGTCATAACCGGCGCCCAGCACAAGGATTTGGACAGCGCCATCTCTGATGCCGTCTCTCACATGGTGTTCACAGAAAGCTTTTCGGTGGGCAAATGCTTCGAACTGACCCGGCAATATCCAGTCGAACGCTTCGTAAACAGAGACCATTCGCTCGGAACGGGCCCATCGAACAGTTCTTGTTTCAGCCGTTCCGGAAGCGACGAGCAATCTCTCCGTAGCTTGTACTATGCCGGGAGGAAGAAATTTGTCCATCCCCGGTTTGGCGCCCAATGTGACAATGTTCATGGCAACCTTGTATGCCGTTCTGCTCGGTTTATCTTTGCGCATGGAATCCCCTCCAAAATGGTGTGGTTCACTAATTGCAATGTAGTGAAATTGCAATCCATCCAAACTCCTTATCTTCGACGGCTTTAGCCTTTCATTGCAACCCTTTTATCAACCGTTTTTGATTTATCCCTTTTCACACAACGAATAAGTTCCGGCAAGTCGATTATCAACGCCACCGTGCCGTTTCCCATTACAGTTGCTCCGGAAATCCCCTCTGCGCGCCGGTAAAGCGGGTCAAGAGGTTTAATGACGGCCTGTATGTTTCCGAGGATTTCGTCCACGACAATACCGATTCGATAATGCCCGGTTTGAACGGCGGCTATATGTTCCACCGGTCCTGCGTCGCCCTGTATCCCGAAAAATTCACGAAGGCGAATGAAAGGGATCAGTTCACTTTTTAAACGGATCGTATGTTGCGTGTCAGATTTTATGTGCATCGATCTTTTCAATTCTCCGCACGTTTCCACCTGTGAAACGGGAATGACAAAGTCCCTGCCGTCCACTTTGACATGAAGTCCTTCGATGATGGCAAGGGTGAGGGGCAAGGACAGACGGAACGTGGCACCCTGTCCCGGAATGCTGTCGATTCCGATAGTTCCGCCCAGGGCGTTGATTCCCTGCTTGACCACGTCCATTCCAACGCCTCTGCCGGAAACGCCGGATACCTGCCTGACCGTGGAAAAACCGGGAATGAAAAGAAGATCACAGATTTCCGTTTCCGACAGGTCGTCATCTTTGGAAATCAATCCTTTTTCCACCGCCTTAGCCCGAACGGATGCCATATCAATCCCCATCCCGTCATCGGCCACCGTAATGTTCACTCGGGCACTGCGATGAACGGCTGTCAACCGGATCGTTCCTTTGCGAGGTTTGCCGTGTTGTTCACGCTCTTCCGGAGGCAGCATACCGTGGTCGATACTATTGCGGATTAAATGGACCAGGGGTTCATGCAGCTTTTCCAAGACAGTTTTGTCCAGTTCGGTCTGACCGCCTTCCACCACAAGTCGCACTTCTTTCCCCAGTTCGGACGACAGATCGCGGACCAGACGCCTGAACGTATTGAACAGGGTTCCCGCCGGCAGCATACGCATATCCAATGCGAATTTCCTCAAGTCACCGGTTAACCGTTCCATTTGTCTGACAGGTGCCGAAAACACCGTGCCTTCATGATCTTCCGCCAAATGGCTCATGTGGGCCTGGGTGACGACAATTTCACCCACCAGATTGATCAGCTTATCCAGTTTATCGGATGATATACGCATGCTTTCTGTGCCGGTTCCGGTTTTGCGTTTCTCAAGAAAAATTTGTTCCTTCAGTGCTGATTCCACGTCATCTGAAGAAATCTCTCCGGATTCCACCAGTATCTCCCCCACCCGCCTTTGCATTTTGCCGGTCTTATTGACACTGTCAACGTTTACATCTCCACGGTCAAACAGTATTTCACCCAGGCGGGGACGGAAAATATCTTCCCGGTTCGATTCGACCTCCAGGGATTGAATGGAAATATCGCTTCCGTCTTCCACAAAAATGAAAACGTCTTTTAATGTGTCGATGCTGGCATCAGTTGTCATAATTATGTCCCAAGAAAACAAAATCTTTTCCGGTTGCAATGACTCCAGAGGAGGGACAGCCCCCGTGTAAACAGTCAGCTCGCATTGGCCGAGGTCGCGGAGTTCATCTAAAATCCGCACCGGATCCATTCCGGCTGACATCATATCCGGGTTTGGACGAAACCGAATGTGGAAAACGGTTTCTTTATCCTCATTAGCCAGTGTGTCTGAATTCACTTCAGGAGAGGGAACAGTCGCGCCTGCATCCGACTGCGGCAACAGACGATGCAGTTTGGCAACGATTTTATCGCTGGCATCCGGATCAACACCACATCCGGTCTGATCCGCATCCAGCATGGCCTTAATTTGATCCTTGGCCAGAAAGATCAAATCCACGAGTTCTCCAGTGACCGGGACAACTCCTTCCCGAACTTTATCCATAAGGGTCTCCGCATGGTGGGCAAACCCGGCGATATCATCGAACCCGAACATGGCGGCGGATCCTTTGATGGTATGCATCGCACGAAACAGACGGTGGATGCACTCCTGGTCATCCGGAGTCTCTTCCATGTCCAAGAGGGCATCTTCGATCTTTTTTAGGTTCTCGTAGGCTTCCAGACGAAATGTTTCGATATATTGGGATTTCTGGTCCATTATTAATAACCTATTGATTTACTTTTTGTTCCTATATTCCCGTTTTGACAATGAAGTGTTGGAACGTGAAAAAAGGCTGGATACAAACTCGGAACTGTTTTCAGCATGTCTGTTATTCCTGACAAAAGTCCGCATACACGGCGGCGATCACCTTATCAACATTGATAATGATTAGAAAGGCATCATCCTGTTTGGCGGCACCTTGAATGAATTCCGTGTCAATGTTAATGCCGATCTCAGGCGGTGGTCCGATATCTTCCGTATCAAGCCGAATCACATCCCGAACTGCGTCTGCCGGAATACCGACCTGCATCGCTTCATCTTTCAAGCAGCCATCCGTGATCACCAGCCAGTTCTTCTTTTGGTCTTCTACGGTGTTGATATTAAGAACCAAACCCAGGTCAACCACCGCAATGACATTGCCCCGCACGTTGATCAAGCCCGGCAGGTATTCCGGCATCCGCGGCACTGCCGTGATATGAGTAAATTTTAACACTTCCCGCACTTGGGTGGCTTCCAGCGCAATGGTCTCATCGCCTAGACTGAAGGTAAGGAATTCTTTGGTTTCGGATAGTTCATTCATTATGGGTTCTCTTTGTCAATCGACTCAATATCCGTAATCATTTGAGTATGATCTGTTCTCTCAAGGTGATTAAAAGGGGAGTCTGTCAGTTCGGTCATCAAAAAACTCGTCGCTTTGGTTTAACAATCTTACCAAAAGGAGTGGGACGAAAAAAACGTTAATACGCTTCAAATTCGCTGTCATCAAAATCCTGCATATCAATTAACTCCCCGTTTTCCTTTTTACCAGTTATAGCTACGGCAGTTTTTGCTTCCTGTCCGGTCTTATTTTTTCCAGCCCCTCCCGGTGTTTCATCCATATCCGCCCCGGACAATTCCGTCTTCTCCTCATCTGTTTCAGGAACCGGCCTCATGTACTTCATAAACATCTTTCTGGCAGATTCGGGCATGGCTTCCAGATCAATGATCAATTGTCGGCCCTCCATTGCGGCCGGCTTAGAATCTTCTTGTAGTTGTTTACGCATTTCTTCGGATATCTTAAAAAATGAAGCCACATCGAGAAGCCGTTCAGCCTGGGAAGAAAAATCCTGGCTTGAATTCGCCATCTCTTGGGTAGAGACCGCGTTCTGCTGGATGGCCTGGTCCAGTTGCTGCATGGCGTTGTTCACCTCGTCGATACCGGTGGCCTGTTCGTTGCCGGATGCGCTGATGTTCTGAACCAGTTCCGCGGTTTTTTGTATGCCGGCGACCATTTCCACCAGAAGTTCGCCGGTTTTCTCGGCAATCTTGAGATTGGTTATAGAAAGAGTGTTGATGTCCTGGGCTGCGCCTCGCGTATTTTTAGCCAGATCCCGGACCTCGGCGGCCACTACGGCAAACCCTTGTCCGTGTTCCCCGGCGCGAGCGGCTTCTATGGCGGCGTTCAGGGCCAGCATATTGGTTTGTCCGGCAATTTCCTCAATGATCAAAATCTTTTCTGAAATGGTTTTCATGGCCTCGACCGTATCCTTAACGGCCTGGCTGCCTTCCTGTGCGCCATGGGCGGCTTTTCCGGCGATGAGGGCGGTTTGTTTTGCATTTTCAGCATTTTGATTGACCATGGCGCTCATTTGTTCCATGGAAGTGGTTATCTGTTCAACCCCCGCAGACTGCTCGGATGTGCCCTGGGAAATCTGGTTCGCGCTGCCACTCAATTGCTCACTGCCGATGGCCACCTTTTCAGCGGCTTCTTGGACGTCAACTGCGAACCGGATGAGATTTTTGATCATAGTATTGAGATTGATTCGAATCTCGTTGAAGTCCCCCTTGTATTCAGCATCAATGGATTCAGGGATGTCACCTCTTGCAATTCGATCAATGGATTGGGCAGCCATGTCAATCGGGGCCGCAAATGCCTCAATCACATCGTTGAGGCCAACAATGAGTTTACGCCAGTTACCCTTGAAGCTTTCCGCATCGCCCCGAGTAGACAGGTGGCCATCCCTGAGGGCATGAATCAGACGTTCCATCTCTTGCAAAACGCCGCTTATGGTATTTTGCATATTCCGAAAGGCAGTTGCAATAATTCCGATTTCATCTTGCCCGCGGATCTCGATATCCCGGTTGAAATCTCCGGCGGCGACTGCATTGGCGGTTTCGACGATCCCTGCGACAGGCCTGGTTATCGAACGGGCAATCAAGATGGCTGTAAAAATGATGGCTACCACACCGATGATTCCAACTATCCCAATTAACGATTTGATCACGTTTACCGCTTCAAAGGCTTCCGTTTCATCTATCTCAGCGATCATGGCCCAGGTAGTGCCGTTTATTTTCAGTGGCGCATAGGCCGAAAGAACCGGGTTGCCGTTGTAGTTTATGATATTCTTCCGGCCTATTTTGCCTGCAAGAGCGTCACGAACGGCGTCTGTATCAACGCTCCCCTTGGAAGAATTGGCAAAAGACATCTTGACCGAGTGGTTGGTCGGATCAAGGAAGGCGTCAGAGCGCATCAGCTTGTCTGATCCCACCAGGTAGATTTCACCGGTCTTCCCCATGCCTGTTCTTTGCATCATGATATTGCTGATGGACGCATGAGAAATTTGCAGGGCCACAACGAGTTCGATCCGGTCATCGTGAACCAGTGGTTGAGCTATGAATCCGATGGGTTCACCATCTCGTGGCGCATACGACTCGAAATCGGCAAAACCATACTGTTTTGCTTCCAGCACCCTTTGAATCAGACGGCCCAACCCTGATTCCGCATATTCACCATCAAGTAAATTGGTTTGGAAATCGGATTTTTTACCCACTGAATAAAAGCAGTAACCGTCCGGGTTAAAAAGGAGAAGGTCCAAATAGCCATTCGTTTCAGCGAAATTAGCGAAATATTCCAATCCCTGGCTATCCACCGGGCTGAACGCCTCGGCCACATCAATCTCGGCGAGGATTGCCCATTTAAGGCCTTTGATCTCCAAAGGTGCATAGGCTGACAATACCGGATTGCCCTTATAGTCGATAATGACGTTCGCGCCCGTTTTGCCGGCCAGGGCTTCCCGGCTTGCCACAGTATCCACTTTGCCCTTGTCAGTATCGGTGAAAGAGGCTGCAACCGTATGAAATTCCGGGCTTAAAAACGAATCGGAACGCATCAACTTGTCACTGCCCACGAGGTAGGTCTCACCGGTTAGCCCCAGGCCCTCGCGTTCCTGCATAATTTCGTTAACCGCGTCCAATGAAATTTGTAACACCGCGACAGCCTGCAGCTCGCCGCTAAGATCGATAATCGGGGCACCGATAAACCCAAAGGGGATATCACCGGCTGGTGCGTAGGGGCTGAAATCCTGTATTTGTTCGGTTTTGCTTTCAACGATGTTCCGCCATAACAATGCCAAACCCTGATCCTTGTATGGCCCGCTTTTCAAATTCGTGCCAAGATCGGAATTTTGGGCGGCGGCATACATGACATGTCCGTTATCCGCACTGATAATAAAGGCGTCGGAATAGCCAAAAACAGTCACATAATCATGCAGGGTTTTACCTTTTTCTTTCCAGATCTCTTCATACTCATAGGTGTCAGTTAAAAAATGGCTATCCGCTTCAATTTCTTCATCAATCTCATACTGCCGAAATAATTTGAATATGTTATAAGCATCTTCGCTGCCGGCTAACACCATGACATCTTTGCGGGCTCGGTTGAAATACTTCTCAATCCGGCTTCTCTTGATCCGTTCAACACTTTTGAGTTTCTCGAAAGCTTCCCTCCGGAGGGTCTTCACGGTCTCCAGCAGAACACTCATATTGCCCTGAATGCCGGTAAACAGATTTTCAATTTGTTTTTGCTTGACTTCCCGCATACTCTCAAGTTGTCTGAATACTTGGACGGAGATGGCATCGCTTGCTTCTAACAGGGCAATGGTTCAGATCGCCGCAAAAGGAATGATGCCGACTGCCAGAAAGACGATGAGCAGTTTGGTTCCAATGCTAAGTTTTTTAAACATGTTGCATTTCCTTTCAGATATTTATTTGAGCGGTTTACTCAAGCGGCAAGTATCTATTTGACCGACCAGTGGTTCGAAGTGACCTCAATTTCCCACAACGGTATACTGGCCATCTTATAAGGCTTGTAAACAACCGCCTTGTTAACGGCTAATACCTTGTTGGGCGCTGGTACAAAAAGCATATACGCGTTGTCATGAACATGGCGCATGATTTTTTCACAAACGTCCGTGAACTCAGGCGTTCCAACCGAAGATCGAAACATTTCATCAATATAGCCGTCCAAAACCGGATCTGAAAAAATCGTACTCCATAAATTGTGCGTCCGATAAACGAGAAAAGCTGACCAGGGATGATTGTAATACCAGTCATCGCAGCCCCATACTAAAAGGTCCCATTCCTTGGTGTTTTTACCGGCATTGGTGGTAAGCAGTTGCCCAAAAACATCCTTTTCGCTGGCGGTGATGTCGAATTTTAATTTCACGCCGACTTTTCTTAGATCTCGTGCGATGCCTTTCCAGATGAACATGAATCGATCCTGAGTATAGACTTTCAACACTAAACCATCCAGAATGGCTTTCAATTCGGTTCGTATCTTTTTGGGGTTTTGAACCTCGGAATATGGCCGCAGGGTCTTCACAACTTCATTAACCCCTGGGAACAAAGGTGCTGCAAGTGTCGGCTTTATCACGCCCTCTCCACCATAGGATCTATCCAGAAGTTTGGCCTGATCAATAGCTTTATTCAGGGCAACTCTGACGTTTTTATCAAGCAGCTTTTTATTTCCATTACGTAAATTCATGTGGATGGCGATATTGTTGGTTGAAGGTGCGGTTATCAATTTTGCATAAGGTGAAGTGCTTGCCCTTCCTTTCATGGAAAAAGGAATCGGCATTATATCAAGCTTGCCATCCTTATCAAAAACCTGTTCCATCGCTATCTTGGTATCCAGTTCTGTAAAAACGGTTATCGTCTCAATCCGGGGGTAATCTTTGTTCCAGTAATTCGGGTTTGCCACCAGCACGGCCTTGGGAGTGTGCCGGTCACCCTCAATATAGCCTTCCTTCAAAATATATGGCCCAAGTCCGTAGGGGCCGGGTTCCGCGAGGTTGGGACATGTCCCTTTTCCATTCCATCCAAATTTTCTTAAATATTTTGATGTGTAAAATTGAATCCAGATAGTATCATTCAAGAATTGGCCGTACTTTTCGGTAAGATAAAACCGAACCGTATAATCGTCGATTTTTTCCGCACGATCAAAAATTGTATCGATTTTGGTGAAAAGAATCGGTTTTTCCTTGAAATATTTCATATTTTCGACAACTGCATCGGCGTTAAAGCGGGTGCCGTCCTGGAATAAAACACCCTTGCGCAGTGTGAATTCATAAGTCTTGTCATCAGTTTGATTATGGCTTGTCGCCATGTCATAATTCCATCCGCGCTCGTTGTCGGCCGGCCGGAGCAGTGCGCCGTTAATAGCGTGCGATATATAGATATAAGGAAGGCTCGGTATATACACTTTGATATGCGAGCCGGGAACCGGCTTGGCCCATGCCCCTCCCGCCGGAATTATAATCGTGACCATCACCATCGCCAACAGACTTTTTATCATGAATTTTGCCAATTTCATCTCGTTTCCTCCTTTCTTGATGTAATGTATTATCCTGGATGTGTATCATCAACATTCTATCTGTCCGGTCTTATCTTTTCCAGTACTTTCAGATATTTCTTGCGCATACGGTCCGGATAGTTCCGCATTTTCTTCATCTGTTGGAGCCGGTTTCATATATTTCATGAATATTTCTCTAGCGGATTCAGGCATGGCTTCCAAATCGATGATCAGTTGTTGACCCTTCATTGAGGCCAGCTTCGAATCTTCTTGTAGTTGCTTACGCATTTCTTCGGATATCTTAAAAAATGAAGCCACATCAAGAAGCCGTTCAGCCTGGGAAGAAAAATCCTGGCTTGAATTCGCCATCTCTTGGGTAGAGGTCGCGTTCTGTTGGATGGCCTGGTCCAGTTGCTGCATGGCGTTGTTCACCTCGGCGATACCTGTGGCCTGTTCGTTGCCGGATGCGCTGATGTTCTGAACCAGTTCCGCGGTTTTCTGTATGCCGGCGACCATTTCCACCAGAAGTTCGCCGGTTTTCTCGGCAATCTTGAGGTTGGTTATAGAAAGAGTGTTGATGTCCTGGGCTGCGCCTCGCGTATTTTTGGCCAGATCCCGGACCTCGGCGGCCACTACGGCAAACCCTTGTCCGTGTTCCCCGGCGCGAGCGGCTTCGATGGCGGCGTTCAGGGCCAGCATATTGGTCTGTCCGGCAATTTCCTCAATAATAAGGATCTTTTCTGAAATGGTTTTCATGGCCTCGACCGTATCCTTGACGGCCTGGCTGCCTTCCCGTGCGCTATGGGCGGCTTTTCCGGCGATGAGGGCGGTTTGTTTTGCATTTTCAGCATTTTGATTGACCATGGCGCTCATTTCTTCCATGGAAGTGGTTATCTGTTCAACCCCCGCAGACTGCTCGGATGTGCTCTGGGAAATCTGGTTCGCGCTGCCACTCAATTGCTCACTGCCGATGGCCACCTTTTCAGCGGCTTCCTGGACGTCAACTGCGAACCTAACGAGATTTTTTATCATCGTGTTAAGGTTTATCCGAATCTCGTTGAAGTCTCCCTTATATTCCTCTTCAACAGATTTCGGAATATCGCCTTTTGATATTCGGTCAATATGTGTGGCAGTCATGCTTATCGGTGATACAAATGCTTCGATTACACTGTTAATACCGACGACAAGGTCACGCCAGGCGCCTGAAAATTCTTCCGCCTCTCCACGTGAATTCAAGCGACCATTCTCTATTGCCAGGATCAATTCGTTTGTCGCCTCCAATACACTGTTAATTTTATTTTTCATATTTTTTACAGTATTTGTAATTGCACCGACTTCATCATTCCGGGAAAGATCTCTCTCAATAACCCAATGATCAGAAGATTCAGACAAGTCACCTTCCGAAACAGCTTTAATGGAACCCACAATCCGGTTGATCGGTTTGATTAGAAGTGACTTTAGAAACAGTCCGATGATAAGGATCACCAGGATTGTCATCACCAATGAAATAACAGAAGAAAACAATACTGTTTCGAAGGCGTTTTTTTTAGCAATATCTCCAGAGATCCTGGCTCTTAGTTCACCAATAAAAGTTTTGTCAAGATAGATCGAAAGGCTGCCTTGGAAGAATTTTCCCTCGGTATTGTAATCGCTGGATAAATCAATGGGATGGGTTTCGAAATCCCAATCCATGGAATCAGATGCTTTAATTTCCTTTCCTTTAAGATGAACAAACACATCTGTTCCAGTCATGTCGGAAAGTTTCCGGACAAATTTATCATCAATCCTTGTTGATGTTACAATAGTTCCCAAACGCCTTGAAATTTTATCATCGCCACGTTCATTCGCCAGGACTGGAATTTGAACATTCATGCATAGCCCGGTAGTGCATTTATCGAAATACATCATTACTCTGTCTGCTTTCGTTCCGATAAGTTTGATGCTTTTATTCGAATTCTTTTCTCCCTGCCTCCATGAACGTACACCAATTCTTTCATTTCTGGTTACACTGGTGATTTTTAGTGACGGGTCAGGGAATTTATAAAAATACCCGATCTCCATCATTTCATCCTTTGTCGATTTGCAAAAAAGCAAAAGTTCATCTTCTGTATCATACAGGTGTATGTTCGACACAGGCTTACCGCCTATTATATCCTTAATAAAATTGGCGACCGCCAAATATTCATTCACCGTGAGCGTGTCATCCGGGCTGTTTTTTTCCTCACTGATAAATTCGACTCTCATCCCGATTTTTTTTATTATGGCAAAGTCTTCAATTTGAGCAATAATTGCTTGGTTTTCCATAATATCTTTTCGAATAAGACGGAATGCATTCTTTAAATTATTGAATGCAGCCTCTTCACTCTGCTTCCATGCAATAGCAAACAATCCTATTCCATTGACAATGCTGCTCAACAGTACTATCAATGAGATTATAGCTAACAGTTTTGCGCCTATGGTTTTGAATTTGGAAGTAGAACGGTTCATGGATGATTTCTCCAATATCTCTAATATGAAAACATGTGTAACGTCTCTCTCGTGCAATGATGAAATTATCATCATTGCACGAGACTTTAATTAATTAAGCATTGTAACGTTAAACATTTTTAAAAGTCTTCGCTATTTATAGAGCTTGAACGCACTTTTCCTCGGCCATGGCTTCAGGCTCTCATAGGGTTCGAGCCGGCATTCTCCCGGTTTCACCTTATCCTCAGCCTCTTCAGGACTTACAAACGAAATCGCTTTTAAAACATCTTTCGAATTTTTCTTTGCTTTTGGATCAGGTTCCACGGCATAAATGGTTTGTTCCAGATGATGAGTTTGAGGATTCATATACGCGTCATGATGCTGCATACGCTTTTCCGCCGGGACCTTCAAATTCTCAAGATATTTGACCAATGCGACATTCTCGAAGGTTTTCAGTTCTTCCACTGCCGTAAAGAAAGCATCCGCGGCAAAATACGCGGCATGGTACACGTTGCCGGGCAACTCGGCACCCGGATAACGGCGCTGGTATTCTTCAACGAATTCCCTGGTTCCGGGTGTTTCAAAATTCGGAAGCCATGTGCTTCCGCCCACATTAACAGCCCCGTGTCTTGCTTCCGGCCAGTCAAATTGGCCGGCAACCCATGCGGCTTTTGCAATCGGCCCATTGGGTTCCGCCCTTTCAATCAAACGTTTAAGTTTAATTGATGGGGGACCGCTTATTGCAGTAGTGATAATGACAGGCTTTATTTGCTTGATTTTTTCAAAAGCCCCACTGAAATCCATATCCTCTCCATCCACCATGAAATATTGGTTCTCTTCCGGGAGCATTCTATTGAATCGGCGAACAAGTTCAGCTATCCCCTTGACCGAATTTCTTCCCCAATCATCCGGTTTTGCAATCATCATGATGGGACCTTCGGGATATGCCTTTAGAGTCGCCTTGAGTACTCCGTTAGCGAAGTTATTTCCATTTCCGTCAAAAACAAATTTGGTTCGATGGGCGTCTTTTCTGATTTGTTGGGGTGAACTGGAATTTGAGTTTAAAAAGATAACACCATGTTTCTGAGCAATTTTTGATGCGGCCCCGACAGTTCCGGAATGAATTCCTCCCATCACACAAATCATTTCTTCGGCGACAAATTCTTTCATTATCTGACGCGATTGCAATACATTGGTTTCCGTGTCCTTGATGACGGGAATAATTTTATACCCCAACAAGCCCCCCTTTTCATTTTGTTGAGCAAATCTTGCAAGGAAACCTCGAATTTCCGCAGGGCCGCTATGCGCAAACTCACCTGACAAATAACCGAAAATACCAATCTTTATTTCCCCTTTAAAAGTAATGCTACCTGGTATTTTTTGTACTTTACCTATATCCCACTCTCCAACGACGGCTGAGTTAGCCGAAAAACAAATGAAAGATAAGATACAAAAAGCAATAAAACTCACTTTCAAACAGATAATAGCTCTCATAAGATACTCCTTTTTCCTTTTGTTAAGGTTTAATGTTTCGAACATTCTGAACAATATATACTCAGTAGATGGAAATTTCGTACACATTCTCGTTCCCACGCTTTGCGTGGGAATGCGACACGGACGCTTCGCGTCCTGTTCTGTGCGCTCTCCTGGACGTGAAGCGTCCCCAAGGCGTTCCCACGCAAAGCGTGGGAACGAGGTCTCCAAAGACTTTTTCCATCTACTGATACTGCCTTAATCCAAAGTCAATACGCTTCAAATTCGCTGTCATCAGGATTCTGCATATCAATTACTCCCCCGCTCTTTTTGCCAGTAATATATGCGGTAGTTTTATCTTCCGGTCCAGGCTTTTCTGTTTCAGTGCCTTCCGATGCTTCATTCGCATACGGTCCGGACAGTTCCGTCTTCTCCTCATCTGTTTCAGAAACCGGTTTCATGTATTTCATGAGCATCTTTCTGGCGGATTCGGGCATAGTTTCCACTATGTTCATAAACAGTTTTTGCACTTCGGTTGCGGTTTCCTGCTGACCTTCCTGCAATTGCCCGCGCATTTTTTCAGAAATTTTAAAAAATGAAGCCACATCCAGAAGCCGTTCAGCCTGGGAAGAAAAATCCTGGCTTGAATTCGCCATCTCTTGGGTAGATGCCGCGTTCTGTTGGATGGCCTGGTCCAGTTGCTGCATGGCGTTGTTCACCTCGCCTATACCGGTCGCCTGTTCGGTGCTAGATGCGCTGATGTTCTGAACCAGATCTGCGGTTTTCTGTATGCCGGCGACCATTTCCACCAGAAGTTCGCCGGTTTTCTCGGCAATCTTGAGATTGGTCATAGAAAGAGTGTTGATGTCCTGGGCTGCGCCTCGCGTATTTTTGGCCAGATCCCGGACCTCGGCGGCCACTACGGCAAACCCTTGTCCGTGTTCCCCGGCGCGAGCGGCTTCGATGGCGGCGTTCAGGGCCAGCATATTGGTTTGTCCGGCAATTTCCTCAATGATCAGAATCTTTTCTGAAATGGTTTTCATGGCCTCTACCGTATCCTTAACGGCCTGGCTGCCTTCCCGTGCGCTATGGGCGGCTTTTCCGGCGATGAGGGCGGTTTGTTTTGCATTTTCAGAATTTTGATTGACCATGGCGCTCATTTCTTCCATAGAAGTGGTTATCTGTTCAACCCCCGCGGACTGCTCGGATGTGCCCTGGGAAATCTGGTTCGCGCTGCCACTCAATTGCTCACTGCCGATGGCCACTTGTTCGGAGGCTTCCTGGACGTCAACTGCGAACCTAACGAGATTTTGGATCAAAATGTTGATGTTGAGTCGGATTTCGTTGAAGTCCCCCTTGTATTCCGCCTCAATGGTTTCCGGGATATCACCTTTTGAAATCCGGTTCACAAAAACAGCCGTGGTCTTTAAAGGAGTAACTACCGCATCCAAAGTGGCGTTCACGCCGTGTAGGATTTTGGCATACTCGCCCCCGAATTTCTCCGCATTTCCACGGGTATCCAGTCTGCCTTCCAGGGCCGCATCCGTCAATTCGTTTATATCGGTGGTGATGCCTTTGATGGTAGCGATCATATTCCTGATTGACATGCCGAGATCATCCTTATCCGATAAAAAATCGACAGATACCGAAAGGTCTCCGGCGGATATTTTTTGGACGAGCCTTGTAAGGGGAGTGACGATGGTTTGCACGATAAAGACGATTGCCAGAGAAACCACCACGATAAGCCCTACGGCAAAGCCAAGGCTGACCTTGCCGAGCCTGTTCACGGGAGCCATGATGTCCGATTTGTCTGCGCTGACCGCCAAAAACCAGCCTCTTCCTTTGATTTCTCCAAAAGCCGCCATTTTTTTCTTATGGTTGTCAGTATAAGACAGGATTCCGTTTTTCTTTTCGATCATATTTTTACCGTAATCCGAATTACCGATGTTGAGGACCGCAATATTCGATCTTTCCTTATCGGCGATGACAAGGCCGTTCGTATCGAAAATAAATGCGCGTCCCGTTTCACCGATTTTGACAGGATCGATGAATGTCTTGTTGAAATGCTCGATATCGATGACGCCGAACAGTATTCCAATGACTTTGCCCATTTTCTTTACCGGTGACGAAATAACAAAGGCCAGTGATTCGTCGGTTCCTATCTGCATCAATTTGGAAACATGGAGTTCACCGTTCATAGCGGCACTGAAAAATTTTTCTTCGGATACGTTAAAGCTTTCGATAACCCGTAGGCCCGACGATGCAATGACGGTTCCATCCGAGCCTGCTAAATGAAGGTTGCGGTAGAATTGATATTTTTTCTTGATTCTATTCAAATGGTCATTCACACTTTTTCGGGCAGACTTGCCCATATAAGAATCATCGAATGAAATCTTAAACATTTTCTGTTCACTCCAGGCCGTGATATCCGCTTGTGTTCGGTCGAACCACGTTGTAAGATGCTTTTCCGTGGTATCTCTTATCTGAAGCATCTGGGCTTCGATCAATTTCCGCACGTCGTTTCGAGAAATAAAATAGGTTAATAGTGTCGAAAAAACGAGGCCGATGACCAGGACTATCAAGATCGGCACAAGAAGTTTGTCCCTCAGTTTGAGTTTCATAGACATTTTGGATCACTCCTTTTCGGAAGCATTCATGCTTTCCGCAGATTATAAACTACAGATAGCCACTGGAAAAAAGAGGGAAAATCTCCGTGGCTCTCTGTGACTTCTTTGTGTTCTCTGGGTCAAAAAGAGATTACATGAATTCTGGAATGCTCTCTTTATGTTATTTCTGCTTATCACTTTATTCGACGATGGTGGCCATTTGTAGAATTTCATACGAAATATCCGCTCCCAATTTCTCGGCAACCTTGACATTAATGGAAATTTTATACTTATCGGAAAATTCGATGGGGAGCTGGTTTGCAGGTGTTCCTTTCAGCACTTGATCCGCCTTTTCCGAACACATCTCACCGGCGCGGAGCCAATCGCTTTGAATACACGCCAAAGCCCCTTCCTTGACATGATGCAATATAGCCACGATAACCGGAAAATTTTTTGCTTTCGCGGCTTCGAGAATCGTGTTTTCAACACCATGCAATGCCATGCAGTTGGTCGCAAATAGAACATCGGCGTCATTGATTGCCTTGTTCACGGCTTCTGTAATATCGTTCTTGCCGCTGTAAGGACAATTTACAACTTCCAAGCCTGCACTGCCGGCTACTTCAGCGATTTCGGATGGCGGGCGTGCAGTAGGTAGGTTGGTGCTGTAAAGATAAGCAATCTTTTTTGCCTTTGGCATCGAATCGCGCACAAAATCAACTACCGCCTTGACGGAATAACCAAAAATGGTGCCCGTGGCATTACCGAGAAGATATTTTTGATTTTTCTTTTCCACCGCATATTTCATGATAATGGGAGACAGAAGAACCGAATCGATGATGGGAATTTTAATGCCGCCGTCTTTTAGACCATGATACATGGCCGTGCAAAAAATCATTTGTGCGCCGGCGGTTTCCATGCGCTTCGCTTCTTCAATGCCGCGCTGGATATATGTATCTGGATAAGACGCGCTATCAGCGTTAAATATGCCCATAACTTCAACATTATATCCTATTGCTTTCATGCCTTTGAGAAACCCCTGTCGCAATGTGATATGGTCCGGATGCTTACCCAGTATATGAATGAAACCTATTTTTACTTTTTGCGCCGAACCCATGGACGAACCGGTAGCCGCCACCAAAACCAAAGAACAAATCAGAAACAAAATTTTCAGCCTTTTCATGGTCCATTCTCCTTTTTTAAATCGAATTTTTATTTTTGTAAGTACCTATGCAAAAGTTTTCCGGTATTTTAGAAATCGGATTTTTTAGAAAAATCCGATTTCTTGAATGAAACCTATGTTTACTTTTTGCGCCGAACCCATGGACGAACCGGTAGCCGCCACCAAAACCAAAGAACAAATCAGAAACAAAATTTTCAGCCTTTTCATGGTACACTCTCCTTTCTTAAATCGAATTTTTATTTTTGCATAGATTTCAGGGCTACCCACATAAGGCGGGACAGTCGTAGGTTGGGTTGAGGAACGAAACCCAACGAATTCAGGCTGATGTCAGGTTTCGTTCCTCAACCCAACCTACGACTACATTTAGTGTCCCAGCTTATGTTGGTAGCCGATTTCAGTAAATCGAAAAGTTCCTTAAAAGTTCCGTAGGAACGGGATGTTTGTAGCAAATGTCAGCCCCGTACCCCTGGAGTCCCATATATGGGGACTCAGCGGACACGGAGGATTCGGATTCTACAAATATGCCGCTCCTACGGAGCTGAAAACAGACATGCCGTTCGTCACCTTTCAAAAACTTTTCGATCTACTGGATTTACCCAAGTGGCAATTATTCACTGACATCTCACTTTCATCTTATGTACCTTGTCCAGCAGTGAGTGTCAATACGCCTCGAAATCGCTGTCATCAAAATCATGCATATCAATTAACTCCCCGTTTTCCTTTTTACCAGTTATAGCTACGGCAGTTTTTGCTTCCTGCCCGGTCTTATCTTTTCCATCCCCTTCCGGTGTTTCATCCGTTTTTCGGATATCTTAAAATGGGTTTCTCCGCATAGAACAAAACACCTTTGGTTTTAGGAGAACTGTTAAAACCGGTTTCTCCGACAAGCTCCGCTTTTTCAAAGCCGACTTTTTTTAACAAAGCCAGGAAATCCATTCCCGGTATGGTGCCGCCCTCTCATCGGAACCAATTGGCAAGACGTGCCCTGATTTCTTTTTGAACGCTGCCTGAAGCGACCTGATCAGCCATCATCAATCGTCCTCCGGGTTTTAAAACTCTAAAAATTTCAGTCAAAGCCTTTTCTTTGTCAGGAATCAAATTGATTACCCCGTTGGAAATCACAACATCGAATGAGTCGCCGGGAAACGGCAGATTTTCGCCGGACGCTTTTTTAAAAGTGACATTTTTCAGATCGGTCATCTTCAGATTGGTTGCGGCCCGCTCAAGCATTTCCGGCACAATGTCCACACCTGTCACATTTTCGGCCGCACCGGTCATCATAGCGGCCAAAATTGTATCCACTCCGGCACCGCAGCCAATATCAAGGACTTGTTCACCTGTATCGATTTTTCCTAAAGAGTGGGGACTGCCCACACCGCAGTAAGAAGAAGCTACGGCGTCCGGCAGTTTGTCGATCAGATTTTTATCGTAACGGAGCGCCTCAAGGCCCTTTTTCCCTGTCGGGTATTTGAA
>JAUCGF010000146.1 GCA_030378005.1 Desulfococcaceae bacterium HSG9
TTGGATATGATGAATTACAAGGATTATGTAGAGGTGGATTTACCGACAGCTTCGGGGATAGCAGAAGGTGCCGCCCGCTATGTCGTCGGTGAACGTATGGACTGTTCAGGAATGAGATGGATTCCGGATGGCGTTGCATATTGGCAGCATGGTAAGCAAAATTTATAATAAAGGGTTATGTGTAAATTTAATCAGAAGTGGCATATATTATTTGTTCTGTCGATATTATTCCCGTTGCTTGCAGATGCTGATACAATCATTCTGAAAAACGGAGAAAAAATAAAGACAACAAGGGCGTGGACCGAGGGCAATCTAATAAAATGCTACCGATTCGGAGCAGTCGTCGGCTATTTGAAAGAAAATGTGAAGGCTGTGGAAGACGACCCGCAAGAATACTTTGAGAAAGTTATATTCCTAAAGAAAGAAAAACGAGCCGGAGGCAACGAACAAAATAGCAATGTTCATCAGGATTCTCTGGCGCAGTTCAAGGTGCAAAAAATTTATGATGGCGACAGTTTCAAGGCAACGGGTCATAATATCACTATCAAAGTAAGGCTTGCCGGGATTGACGCACCGGAAACAGCGTATAAGAGAAAACGAAAACCGGGACAGCCATATAGTGAAAAAGCTAAAAAATATCTTGCTGACATGATTCAGAATAAAACGGTGAATATCAAAGGTTACGGCACAGGAGCTTATAACCGGCAGATTGCCGAAATATTTGTCGGTGGCAAAAATGTCGGTCTTGAAATGGTCAAGGCCGGTTTTGCGGAAGTCTATCAAGGCAAATTCCCAAAAAAGTTTGATCCCGCGCCGTATCGTGAAGCGGAAATGAACGCCAAAAAATCCCGGGAAGGAATGTGGGATTTGGGAAGCGAATATGTAAGCCCTAAAAAATGGCGTAAGATATACAAAAATTGAAACTATATTGAACGGATTCGGGTATCTGATAAGGTAAAGACGGAACACGTAATATTCATGCCGAGCTGTTTGGTCAAAAACACACTCCTTGTCGCTTATCATTCAGATAACCGCAGCTAGCTTAGTTCCCTGAGAGATCGCCCTTTTAGCATCCAACTCTGCCGCCTTGTCGGCACCGCCGATAAGATGGACGTTCATTCCCGCATCCTCCAAAGGCACCTGTAAATCGTTAAGAGACTCTTGTCCGGCGCAGATAATGATCGTATCGACTTCAAGAAGCATATTTTCGCCGGCTTTTTGGATATGTAAGCCCTGATCGTCAATTTTTTGGTAAGAAACACCATTTAGCATGACCACCTTTCGTTGCGTAAGAGTGGCGCGGTGAATCCAACCGGTGGTTTTACCCAAAGTTTTCCCCATTTTAGCAGCTTTGCGTTGAAGCAGATACACTTGACGGCGCGGTTCGTGTGATTGCGCTTCAGTCAAACCGCCATCTTTTTTCAATTGCGTATCAATACCCCAGGTGTTAAAAAAAATATCCCGTTCAGATTTATCATCAGCGCTCGAATGAGTGACAAATTCAGCCACATCAAAACCGATGCCCCCGGCACCGATAACAGCCGCACGTTTTCCCACTTTTTTTCTTTCAGTAAGGACATCCATGTAAGTCATCACACTGGGATGATCTGTTCCTTCAAGTTTGATTTTACGTGGAACAACACCGGTAGCCAATACGATTTCGTCAAATTCCTGATTAATCAGATTTTGGGCTGAAACCTTGCTGTTTAAACATACTTTTACACCGGTAAGTTTCAGTTGTTTTTTATAATAACGTAATGTTGTATTAAATTCTTCTTTCCCAGGAATTTTGCAAGCCTCCCTTAAAAGTCCGCCGATTAGATTCTGTTTCTCAAATAACGTTACATTATGCCCGCGTTTAGCTGCCGTTATTGCAAAGGCCAAACCGGCCGCACCGGCACCAACAACCGCAATCCGTTTTTTTATGGTAACGGGCGCTATAATGAGTTCGGTTTCGTGGCAGGCGCGCGGATTGACCAAACAGGAAGCGATGCGCATTTGAAAGATATGATCCAGACAAGCTTGGTTGCATGCAATGCAGGTGCAAATTTCATCGGTACGGTTTTCAGACGCTTTACGGACAAAAGCGGCATCGGCCAGTAACGGACGCGCCAGTGACACCATGTCAGCATGGCCATCAGCGAGTACTTTTTCAGCTATCTCAGGCGTATTGATGCGATTTGTGGTAATTAGCGGAACCGCAACGGTCGGCTTTAAACGTGCCGTCACCCAGGTAAAGGCTGCTCGCGGAACCTGGCCGGCAATTGTCGGAATACGGGCTTCATGCCATCCGATACCTGTGTTAAGCATAGTTACGCCTGCCTTAACAAGAGCTTGCGCTAAAATTAATACTTCGTCCCAGTTACTGCCATCTTCCACCAAATCAAGCATGGACAAACGAAAAATGATAATAAAATCAGTTCCCGCTTTTTGCCGAATACGTTTCACAATTTCAACTGGAAATCTGATACGATTTTGATAAGAACCGCCCCAGTCATCCGTGCGCTGATTGGTTCGGCGTGTGATAAACTGGTTAATCAAATAGCCTTCGGAACCCATTATTTCAACACCGTCGTATCCGGCTTCACGGGCTAACTGCGCGCAAGTGACAAAGTCCTGAATTTGGGTTTCGATTTCTTCCGATGTCAACGCATGAGGCGTATAAATATTGATTGGCGCCCGTAAAGCTGATGCACTTACCAGTTTTTTATGAAATGCGTAACGGCCTGTGTGCATAATTTGCATGGCAATTTTGCCGCCTTCCAAATGCACGGCTTGAGTTACGAGGATATGGTTTTTTACTTCAGCCGAACTGGTTAATTTTGAGCCATCAGGCGTAATGCAGCCAGATTTATTTGGAGCAATACCACCGGTGACCATCAGACCGACACCGCCTTGAGCACGTTCAGCGTAAAATGTGGCCAAACGCTCAAATCCATCAGGCGTTTCCTCCAATCCGGTGTGCATTGATCCCATGAGGACACGATTTTTTAAAGTGGTGAATCCTAAATCAAGTGGTTTTAACATAAACGGATAGTTTGAATGCACTGTTCAGTTCCTTTTCATACCATTATTTTGAATCGGATCGCTTCGGGTGAATTATATTTAACAACAATGCCAAGGCCAATAATACCGTTGCTGTTAATTATCATTTCCTCTTTTCTAAGAATAATACCCTTGCGTCCCTTGACAAAGACACAGGTGCCGTTTGTACTTTGATCGCTTAAAATATACCTTCCGTCACGATATTCAATAAACGCATGCAATCGTGAAGCATGACGATCATTTATGACCAAATCATTATCCTCACGGCGTCCCATGGTGATGCAGGTGCGTTTGTTGTTTACCGTAAGGATTTTGTCACCATATTTCAGCACCAGATTTGATATAAACTGTGGTTCCTCGCCTGTTCGGGCAGATTTCGAAATTGAGGAACTGTGAATATTAAGTTCCTCTTTACATCGTATACATTTTATCGCAATTGTCCGTCCGGACATATTACCGGATACAACGCGATTTTTTTCACCACATTCCTCGCAAAATATAATAATTATTGAACTTTTATACATTATTTCTCTGTTTGCATAATGCGCTATGTTAAAAAAGCTGAAAAGTGTGGACTGCTCTTTTGGCCTTATATAAAAAATTCATATTTTTTATAATTATTTATACCTTAAACCTATATATCAAAATTGGCAATATTTTTTAAATCAATTATCATAATCCTTTGCGACAGGATTATACACCCGAATTTAAAAATATAATAATCCAATCTTGATTTTTTCAAATTAGAGGAGTGCTGGATTCAGCTTGCGCGTGCCGCCACGGAAAAACCAAAATTGGAATACTATATGTATGTCAATCGGCTGAATTGAGATCTTGCATTCACCTTACTAACGTATTATAAGAAGGCTTCAAAAAGAATATACCTAATACTACTTTGTTAGATTACCGGCTGACATCTGACCTTATTTTAGAATTTTAAACCTTAGTAGCTGAAATACTGTCCTATCCTTTACCTTATTACCTTATTTTTGTGCAAAATATCCTGTTTCATAACAAAATGACGGTATCTGATAAGGTAATAAGGTTTCAGTTTATAAGATTTTTATATTCTACTAAGGTTTTAAAAACTGAAATAAGGTTTTTATTATTTGTCTGATCACATCTAACATTATGTGTTTATTGAATTTTAATAAATTACGTCGAATGCCGTCTGATTATTTCAATCAGTTATATTTAATCTAACAAAGTAGTACTAATTTCAGAGTAAATATAAACGGAACCCACCATTCATCGGTATTCAGTGGGTTATGCCGCGCTTCGCAGGTGGGATACACACAAAAAAGCTATACTCAAATAAAATGCCTGAATTTTGTACGGATAAATTTAAATGCTGCCAAAAGTATTAATTGCTGAAGATGATGTAATCGGTTTAGAGGTAATTCGAGATGTCCTTGAACTGAACAAGGGGCAATTGGAGGTGATTTGTACATGCAATGGAAGAGAGGCGATTGCTGAACTCAAACGACAGACAATCTCTTTGCTGATAACTGACATCAAAATGCCGGAAATAGATGGTCTCGAACTGTTGGCTTTTGTAAGGGGACATTACCCGAAACTTCCCTGTATTGCTATCACCGCTTACGCTAAAAACCTCTCCGATTTTGAAACAATCGTTGATACGCTGCATCCTGATATTATGACAATGATTAAGAATGATTCATTGCGTTTTTTCAGCAAGCCGTTTTCAATTGATATACTGAGCCAAACCGTTTTAAAAATGTTGGCAGAACCTGTTCCGGACGGAACGGTGCAGGGAATTACGATCGCCAGTTTTATACAACTGGTTGAGCTGGAACAAAAAACATGTATGATTGAAGTATATACGCCAAGTAATAATGAACTCGGATCATTGTTTTTTAAGGATGGTGTTTTATTCGATGCTGCTTGTGGCACGATACGTGGTGAAGAAGCGGCAATTCGGATCATCGCTATTGACAATGCACTTATCCGCTTTAAAAAAATAAGCCACCGCCAAATTGAAAAACGCATCAATGTCGAATCAATTTCGCTAATTTTGGAGGCTATCCGCCGCAAAGATGAATTGAATGATATCAGTCACAATGTTCTGGCCGATTTCAACAGAATTGATGGTGGCAATCGGAACCATTCTGATGATCTATCTATTTTTGAGTCGGATGCAAACCATTTGGATAAACTGCTTTCAAAAATTAAAAAAAAACGCCGATTGTAACCGTGCAAAACAACATATTTCAACCCACCTTATTGATATATTGCTCAATCATCTTACGGTCATCGTCTTTGGTAACCTGGCCGGGAAGTTTGACCATCGCCGCATCAACGGCCGCATCAATCAATTCAGAACGAAATTTGTTCCTTGCTACTACAATCTGACTATCAACACGTTTTCGCGCGTCTTCCAACAAAATACGGCTTTCTTCCACCGCATTTGCTATAATTTCCTGTTTCTTATGTTCGCCCTGTTTTAAAATGCGCTCTTTAAGCGTTTTAAGGCGTGTATCACTTTCATCAAGAAGCTTTTGAGTTTTGGCAATCTTTGCTTGGGCAGCCTGCTGTTTTTGTTCGGCTTCATGCAGGTCGCGCTCAACTTCTTCTTTCTGTCCCTTAAAAAAATTGACTATGGGCGTTTTGGTGAACTTTATCAGTAGAAAAACTAAAATACCAAAATTCAGCCACATCATTATCAAATCATAAACAGGCCGCCACTCGCCAGATGTATCGGCTGCCAGAACTTCTGCCGGTCCGCTAAAAACAATCCAAGATGTTATTAGCAAACAACATCTAACCCAGTTGAAATCAAATATCCGTTTTATCATAATTTTCATTGTGTTTAAAATCAGAGTGTTTATAGATTTCGATTCAGCACTTTTCCCATAATGGTTTGCGCCAGAATCTGAGATTCTTCATTCAGATGCCGGCGTGCATCATCTAACAGCGCCTTTACTTTAGCTTCATTCTCTTTTTTCATTACAGCGATTTCTTCACGCGCAACCGCCATAATTGAACCGGCTTTACATGTACCTTCTTCTTCAAGCGCCCGGCTGGATTCAAAACTTTCCTTTTTTACAGCCAGTTCACTCTCCCGGATACGTTTTTGAAGAACATTGAGATCCTTTTCAGCATCAACTAACGCCGCTTGTTTTTTATCAATATAGGCATAGCGTTCCCGAATCGTTTCATTTATAGGCCGAAACATAATACGATTAATAATAAAAAGAAAGATGAGAAAAGAAATTAATTGAACTAATAATGTCTCATTGATACTGATAAGCGCAATATTACTGATAATATCCATGGATTGTTTTCCATAAAATGCCCGCGAAATGCAGGGTGGGTTTTGCTGCGGTTTTGTGATTAAATAACTTACCCATTAAGTAAGTAAACTCTTGCTCTTAATCTTACTCTTAATCGAATGACACAAGTAAGATTAAGAGCAAAAAAAATGGGTAAATTATTTAGTCATTGTTCCTGCGCCACACCCACCCTGCATTATGAAATCGGGTATATTATATTAGTCGGCATTACTCAAGAAAATTGACGAATATGAGCTTCCACGCCGATATCGGGTTCAAACTACAAAGAGCAACAGCAGAGCCACCACCAAAGAATAGATACCGGTGGATTCCGAAACCGCCTGACCGACAAGCATTGTACGGGTCAGCAGTCCCGCTTCTTTCGGATTTTTACCAATCGCTTCGCATGTTTTGGCCGCAGCCATTCCTTCACCGATTCCAGGTCCGATTGCGCCAAGTCCCATTGCCAGACCGGCACCCAAAAAAGCGGCCGCTTTTACAATATCTGCACCTTCAATTGCCATGGTTTCCTCCTCAATTGAAAAAATTTACTTAAAAAATTATCGTTGATTGACTGAATTTTTTATTTAAAGAACAAAAATTAAAACAAGACTTATCACCATTGCATAGATCGCGGTTGATTGCGAAACGGCCTGTCCGACAAGCATGATCCGCATCAATTCGCCCGCATGGCTCATATTACGCGCCACCCAGCGCACAGCACCTTCCGCGGCCATACCGTTGCCGATACCAGGCCCGATACCGCCAAAGCCCATACAAATCCCGGCACCTAACAGAGCCATAGAGGCGCTTAACGTTGTTGACGCTTCATGGGACTTAAACATTAATACAAAGCTGATTAACAGGCCGAATATAGCAGGGGTCTGAGAGACAGCTTGTCCAACAAGCATCGTTGTTGTAACATTGGCAGCCGATTCGGGTTGCCGTGCAATTCCTTCGCAACTGGCACCCGCAGCAAATCCGCCGCCCATTCCAGAACCGATGGCCGAAAGGCCCATGCTCAAGCCCGCGCCGATCAGCGCCGCCCAAGTCGGGAAAAGCGGTGCGTTGCTGTAATCAATAAAGATCAGCACCAGCGCCACGACCATCGCAAAGATTGCCGGCGTCTGGCAAACGGCTGATCCGATTAACATATTGGTAGTCAATTTTCCTGCGGCCGCCGGTTGTCTGACAATACCGAGACATGCTTGCCCTCCGGGAATGCCGGAGCCTACGCCCGAACCGATGGCACCCAATCCCATACAAAGTCCTGCGCCAAAAAGCGATGATGCGGTTATTGCTGATGGGGCGGACGGGTTGACAAATAACAGTAAAATAGCAATCACGAGCGCAAAAATTGATGCTGATTCCGCAATCGCTTGCCCGACTAACATTGATTTGAACACATCGCCAGACATTTCGGGATTTTGCCCCAATGCTTCATTAGCCTGCGCAGCGGTATAGCCCTCTCCGATAGCGGCCCCAACAGCGCCTAACCCCATCGCCAGGCCGCCACCTACATAAGCCGCCAGATTTATCCATGTTTGAACGTCATAAGCCATCAGTTATTTTACCTGTACAGAAATATAAACCACAGTTAACATCGTAAAGACAAATGCCTGAATTGCACCGACAAACAGTCCGAAAAACGCAAGCAACAAAGGAGGCAGCAAAATATTATACACCAGATAGGATACTACCAAAATGATAATGGAACCGCCCATGATGTTTCCAAACAGACGGAATGAAATGGAAATAATTTTAGCCATTTCACCGATCAGATTGAGCGGCATCATAAAAAAAACCGGCTCAAAGTACGCTTTTGCATATACCTTAAATCCCTTGGCCTTGATACCGGCATGATGAGCGATCACAAATCCCAGTATCCCCATGCTTAGAGGCGTATTCAAATCTTTAGTGGGTTCGCTAAGATGCGGAATCATTCCAATCCAATTACAAAGAAGCATAAACATAAACGTCGCCGCGATCAAAGGGGCGTATTTAGGAGCCAACTTTTCATCCAAAGCGTCTTCAGTCAATTGAAACAGTTTGGAAACAATCAATTCGCCCATCAATTGCAATGATCCGGGGAGCATCGCCTTTTTCCGGGCTGCAAAAAAACCGAACACAATCAGAATGATAATGACGAGCCAAGACATAATAATGGCATCCAAATTGAAAACCATTGTATGGCCCCCGACCGGAATTAGCAACTGATAAATTTTACCCAATTCGTTCATAACCGTTCCTTAAAGCTATTTTATGCCTGATGCTATTTTATAATAGTCCTGAAAGTTGAAGTGATAGCCGTTTTAAAATGATCGACAATAATCATCATTTGAACCATAAAAATTCCACACACCGTGGCTGCAAAATTTAATTGTTCCATTTTAACCGCCAAAATCAATGGCACAACCAGCAAAGCATATCTGAAAATAATTGAACCCAAAGCGATAGCCAACGTCTTGGATTTTATTTTGCCGAGCCGCAAAGGCAGTGTTTCACCAATCAGGACAAAATTGACCACACTGAAAAGAGTGCCAAGAACCAATCCTTTGCCAATCGGCCTATAATCACCGGCAATCAGAAATAAACCTGCAAAGATAGCGATTATAATAGCGCGTGAGCAATATTTTTTTTGAGTTTCACGAACCGATTCAATCACTCGCTTTTCCCTTGCTTGTCCTGACAATCAGGAATCATTCCCATAATCTGACGATAGGCCGTATTGGCACCGCCGAATATTCCGAAAATTAGAAAAATGGTGATAAAAACGCCTTTTGTCCCTAACCATCGGTCTAAATAAAAACCGCTAAAAAAGCAAAAGGCAATGCACCCGACCATGGTAAGACCGATTTGCATCACCATCGTCAAACCTTCTGACCACGCATACTGACTATCTTTATTAAGTAATTTTTTTTTTCGCTGAATCATAAAAACTTTCTATAATACCACCTTTTTTACTCTTGTCAAGAATTTTTCACAGACTGTTTGTGGACTTCTTTGAATCTTATATCTCGTCAATTTCAAGTTTCAAGCATGGTACCTACATTGCCAAACCCGCCTGTTGCATCAGATTACGATCCGCCATCAGTTTGCATGGAACTTCATCCGCAATTAATTTACCGTATGACATCACCAGCCAGCGAGATGTATTTTGCGAAGCAAAGGCCAGGTCATGGGTGATTAATAAAACCGCTTGTCCCTGGCGACGCAGGCGAATCAAAAACTCTCCCAAGGCTTTGCGAAAATAGCCATCCTGGCCGGCAGTGGGTTCATCTAACGCCAAGATAGCGGGCTTGGTCGCCATGGCCGCGGCAAAAGCGACACGTTTTTTTTCACCACCGCTGAGTCGATGGGGGGATCGTTTTAACAGCGGTTTTAAACGAAACAAATTGACCAATTCATCCAACCAAGCTTTATCGTAACAATTCAGAACTTCGGCTCCCACTTTAATTTCATCTTCCACCGTCAATTTAAAAAACTGGCTGCACGGATTCTGAAAGGCCGTTCCGATATAACGGGCAAGCTGAGAAGTTTTCAGTTTCAGGGTGTTTTGACCGCAAACGGCGATTCGTCCGGATGAAGGGCGATACAACCCGTTGAGATGTTTGAGCAGCGTGGTTTTGCCAGAACCGTTAGCGCCGACCAAAGCGATGCACTCACCTTTTTTAAGATCAAAGTTGATATTACCAAGATTAAACCCGTTTGGGGTTGTAGCATACATATTTTCGACCGACAGTACGACTGGTGAATCAGAATACGAATAAGCAAGTTGCTGAATATCCGTTTCTGTCCGCAATTCCAAGCCGAGTGCCAGTGCGTCTTTGCTCAACAGCTTGTCAGGAGGGCCGTCAGACACGATACGACCCATATCAAGGATAACCACCCGTTGAACATCCGGAAGCGTAGAAGTCAGCCGGTGTTCACTGATAATAACGGTTTTTCCCTGACGATGAATTCGTCTCAGTATTTCCCGAATTTGAATGACATGCACCGGGTCCAAGTTGGCGTAAGGTTCATCCAAAATAATGATATCCGGGTCTATTGCCAGAATAGCGGCAATGGCGGTTAATTGCTGTTCGCCACCTGATAACCGGTGCGGATTGCGTGCTATAAACGGCGTCAGGCCGGTTGACGAAGCCGCCAGGTCAATGCGGTTGCGTATCTCCGAGCGTGCTATCCCAAGGCTTTCCAAACCAAAGGCGATTTCCCGTTCGACCGTGCTGTTAAACAGTTGTGCTTCCGGATTTTGAAACACCATGCCTGCTTGCACAAACAGATCACGTACCGACTGATTACCGGTGCTGCGCCCGGCGATGCGCACCACTCCTTGCATGGTTCCGGGATAAAAATGAGGAATTAATCCGTTGAACGTTTTACAGAGTGTGGATTTTCCTGACCCGCTGGCACCACAGAGGAGAACATACTCACCTGCGCCGATAGTAAGACTCACATCTTTCAGTACTGATACGCCGTTGTTTGTTTTATAGGCATAACTGAGTTGGTCGGTCTTAATGTTAACCATTTTATTTCAATTATTTGATTATGCTAATAAAATCTCTTGGTATAAATATTGGTAATTTTAATTTTTTAAATCTGATGCATTTTTTGTGATAATGGGCTACCAATTCAATGTGGGACAAAAATCGGGTTTTTAATTTTTCTTTATTCGGTACCTTTCTTAGCTTGTAAGTCCAGAAAAATATAAATGACGCCAAACAATGAAGCTATGCCACCTATAGCCAGGAATATTTGGTATAAAAGTTGTCGACCCTGCCCGAAAGCGTTACCAAAATCAGAGGGAGGCCTCATCGAATAAACCACAATTAGGATAATAACGCCAACAACCAGTAAAGTGGTACCAAGTATAGTTTTGTTCATGCTCCTATCGGTAAATTCTATAACGTCCGCGCGTTTAAGCAAACGAAGGCCAAGCACGCCTAATACAGCACCAACAATCGTGCTGGCCAAAAAGGATGGCATAAGTGCCAGAAAAGGAATCGCTTTACCCATCAAAACCGGTGCGACAAACAGCGCACTCGCAACAGGTGCAAGCAATCCGGTACCGACCACTTCACCGATAGCCGCGTGAGTGACATTTTTTTGCCACCAATAAAACCATCCTGCCAGAAATGCGCCGATCATGCCTCCCGGAAACGCCAGCAATGTGCCAACTCCCATAGCATTGCGAATCGCACCGACTACGGCGGCAATCAACAGCGCCCACCACGGGCCGAGCAATACGGCACCCAGCACGTTGACAAAATGCTGGGTGGGATTAATTTTGGCAATCAATACCGGAAATGAAGTGTATGGCGCCAACGCGACGCCTATGGCAGTGAGTACAACTGCATAAGCCGCTTTGCGGGTGTCTGCTGCTGCATGACTTTGGCCGTTTTTAATATGTGTATTCATATTTTTGTCCTCATTCCGGCTTTGGCATAGAGATCATAAAAATGGTGCGTGGGACCATGTCCTTTACCGATATCAAGCGCATGCTCAATCGCACCGGTAATGTAGGTTTTGGCCTGTGTTACCGCTTCAAAAAAATTTTTCCCTAAAGCCAGATTTGCGGCAATCGCCGATGAAAAAGTACATCCTGTGCCATGCGTATTGGATGTTTTAATTCTTGGGCTGCTGATTTGCTGAAAGTCTTGGCCATCATAAAGGATATCCGTAGCATCGCCGTCTCCCAAATGGCCGCCTTTGACAACAACTTTGGAAGCGCCCAGTTCCGCAATCGCAACAGCCGCTTTTTGCATCCCGGATGTATTGCTGATTTCAGAGCCGACCAGTTTTTCAGCTTCATAAATATTGGGTGTTACCACTTGGGCAAGTGGAAAAAGTTTTTCAATTAACGCCTGAGCCGATTCCTTATGAAGTAGCGGAAAGCCGCTTTTAGAAATCATTACGGGATCAAGCACAATGGCCGGTGCCGGAACCTTTTTAAACGCATCTGCGATGGCTTCAATTAAATCCGCACTGGCTGCCATACCAATCTTGACAGCATGAATCGGCGTGTCATTGAACAGACAAACAATTTGATCGTAAACAATCTGCGGCCGCATCTCTTGAATGGCATACACTTTTTGAGTGTTTTGAACCGTAACGGCTGTAACGGCGCTCATGCCAAAAACGCCATGCGCCTGGAAGGTCTTCAAATCCGCTTGAATACCGGCACCACCAGATGAATCGGAGCCGGCGATAGTTAATGCGATGCGCATATATTCCTCCTTTTAAGTATGCAATACACTGACATAAACTGTATTTTTAATAGGTTGGCAACTGAAGCGGGGAAAAGCGACACAAAGACAATCCAAAACGGTGCGCCAAAGGGATGAAGATAGTGTGTGCGGCGTCATTTTTCGCTTTTCCTACGACAGTATCAACTGTATCAGGTTCAAAGGGTTTGCTCTCAGTTCTGTTTATATCAAATCAGAACACCCCTAAACAATTTTAAAATTCGTTTAGCAGTATCGGAAACAAATAGCAAATACTATTTTTAATGCTTCCGGTCAGAATGTATATGTTTTGCAGTTTAGTTATGAAATGAAATAACAGAATGAAAACAGAGGATTAAATGTCTTAGGCGAATATATTAAACGAAAAAATTCAGCTTTAAAATAATAGAGGCATGATGATATTATAAGGGTGTTAAAACGCGGCCACCACATCAATTGTCAAAGCAGATCCTGTATTTTCATCGAAGCGTATTTTAAAATCAACCACAGGTTCAAGGTCAATATTGGCCAGGGACGTCTGTTGGACGTTTTCACCGTTTTCAGGGTTCGGCTGTAAAATCCCGTCCCGTATCGGCAACGATGGAAACCCCACAAAACAGCAAAACATAAATGCGGTCGAATGAATCAGCCAGCTTTCATAGACTTTGGAAGTTCAGGAAAGTTTTTCTGATGTGGAATAAATCCTTTCTAAATAAAATCCGTGTAGATTGATCGGTTTGTATCTACAAGGATTTGGTTTAGAAAGGATAATGCAGTTGAAATGGCAGGCAAAATGCCGATAAATGTTTGGGGAAATGCGAACATTGTGGGCGGTATTTTACGCACCCTACTACGCCGGAAAAACCGTTTTTACCGGCCATGACAAAATTAGCGCCGGAAGGCAGCACGTTCCAACCTGACTTTTGCAGTTCAAAGGTCAAAATTTCACGCCCGGCAATAATTTGGGTCATTGCAGATTGCATCGGTCAGGCGGATGGTGCTGAAAATTTTTGTATGTGGGTGTTTGAATTGGCAGAAGGCGGTTATTCGCCTCACGCTGAACCGGTGCGTTCTTCTTGTGTCAATGTCTGAAAAGAGTCTTTGTGTTGCAGATTGAATTGAGTGACATGTTGTAAATATTCGGGGTCCATACCTTCTTTTCTAATTTGTTGGATTAATTTGCCAAACTTGTCAGATTCTTTATACAGGGTTGACGAGGCTTTTCCCAGAGAATGGTCTGATACGATGCGGGCGCCGTGGGCCAGGCCGTCAGTGTCCAGATAATATTGTGACATCACGATGATGCGCGAGCCTAAGAACACGGCTTCTTCCAAATCATGGGTGACAAAAAAAACAGTCATATTGTGTTTCTCCCACAATTCAAGGATTAACATCTGCATACTTTCACGCGTGCCTGGATCAAGGGCTCCGAACGGTTCATCCATCAAGAGAATTTTAGGTTTCTTGATCAACGCCTGAGCAATGGCCACGCGCTGCCGCATTCCGCCGGAAAGCTGATGTGGATATTTGTAGGCGTGTTCGGCCAATTGAACTTGTTCGAGATATTGCAGCGCTTCTTTGCGAATCGTTTTTTTATTAAAAATTCCTTTCCAAAAAGGCTGCGGCAGGAGCAGGCCGATCATAATATTTTCGATGATTTTAAGATGCGGAAAAAGGGAGTACCGCTGGTAAACGATGCCGCGTTCGGGCGATGGTTGCAGAACATCAGCACGGCTATCTATAAGCAGCGTTCCTGAAGTGGGTTGTTCCTGCCCTAAAATCAACCGTAACAAGGTCGATTTACCACAACCGCTCGGCCCCACCACTGTGCAAAATTCGCCCTGTCTGACAGCCAGATCGATATCTGCGAGGACAAGCTTGTTTCCATAAGCTTTTTGGATATCTTCAAGGTAAAGCAAATAATCGTCATCCATTTTTATTTTCGTTCCCTTTGCTTTCATTAGTTTTCATTTTTGGGATTATACCAGGGAAATCCTAATGTGATGCACTTTCTAAGAGTCAAATCAATCAAAAAGGCGATCAGAGTAATCCAGGCCACATAAACAATAATAACATCCATAGAAAGATAGCGGCGCACCAAAAAAATGCGGTAGCCCAAGCCGCTTTGAGAGGCAATGGCCTCGGATGCGATTAGGAAAAGCCATGCCGCCCCCAGTGAAAGCCGGACCGTTTCAATCAGACGCGGCAGGATTTGGGGCATAACCACCCGATAAATAACACCGAATTGGGAAGCGCCCAGGGTTAAAGATTTAACAATCATGTTTTGCGGTATTTTACGCACGGCCAAGTATATATCGCGCGTGATTAGCGGAAAAGTGCCTAAAAAAATCAGCATGATTTTGCCCAGTTCCCCCACTCCGAAGCTGATAAATAATATTGGCAAAATCGCCAAAGGCGGAACATTGGCAAGAAAAGTGATAAAGGCAAGCAACATGGAGCGCAACCCCGGTAAAAGCCCCATATTAAGACCTAATAAAAAACCGGCCGCCGCGGCCATCGAAATACCCGCCAAAAGGCGTTTTAAACTGGAAAACGTATCTGACCAAAGCAAATAGCGCCCCGTTCGTTTATCCTCCATAAAAGCGACTTTTTTGATAGCGTTGCCCATCTTGGTGATAGTCGGAAGCAGTTTATCTTGCGGGTTTTCCGTATGACGAATATGCGAGGCGGTCAGATAAAGCGCTGCAAGTAAAATAAACGGCAGCATTGCTAGCACAAGACGCAGCCAGTGAGGTGGATTTGCGTGAAGGCCGCTAAACCAAGTCTTATTTTTTTTCATTTTGTCTTTACCAGTTTATATTTTTTAAATGTAAGGCGTGCAAAATTTTCCGTGTTCATATCTTTATCCTACGGCTGGATACAAAAAAATTTACACATTGCTTTTAAATTGTGCTATGAATAGCATTTTTTTCGTGAAAAAGCAAAATATTCTTCAATTCTGACGCACAATATTTTTGAATCAGACTGAAAATTTGGTGAAAAATCAATTTTAATCTTTTGTGAAGAATTAATATGATAAATCAGATCGGTATTTTAATCATAATCAAAGAGCGTTTAGGATGGCGTATCCGATATTGTTGGCATTATAATTGCATTCTTTGATCGATGATTTAAACGATATGACAAGATCATTGGATATTTTTGTTTTTTGGTGTACTAAAATGGATTGTTTGTCGTATTATGATACAATCCAAATGACCTATAATGATACATCGAATGGTCTGTTGTTTCGAAACAAAATTTTTATTATCATGCAATATCAGGCTAAAGCAAGAACAACAAAGTTAAGGAATGAGGATGAAATAAATTCCCTGAGCATACGTGAAACGTGAATTCACACATCACGTTTCATGTTTCAGAAATCACAAATGGGGTGGTTATTTTATCCTTGATTTTAATTAATCAAATTGTAAGGAGAAAAGTAATGCAAAAAAATTATTGTAACTTCGTTTCATTGAAATTGAAACGTATGGGTAAATTTGTGGCATTTTTAGCTGTCACTGGTGTAATTGCCATGGGAACGTGTGGCCCTCTTTATGGATTAAATCCGGATGAATCGGCTGTCCAACTTTTTAAAGATCGCGCCTTATTGGTATTGCGCGATAGTTTTCGGAAAATCGGGACACATTATTCAACCAACCCCAAGAGCCATTTAACGGTTTTCAATAAAACAATGAAGACGCTGAGAATTGAATTGACCGGTAAAAACGGTACCCATCCTCTGGTATTACAGCCTAAAACAAAGTACTCTTGGCGTATATATCCAGGCAATTATCATTTTGAGGCCGGTATTCCCGGATTCCAAACTGCGGCAGGGAAAATCCCTTTGCGCGCGAAAACGCAATATATATGGCAAATCTGGCGCGGCGAATTGAAGAATTTTTCCAATAGACCGGCCTCTGCTCCGGCCATTAGGAATCAACCCCAAGTAGTAATTATTAAAAAACCGACGATGTGGGAATTTGAGGATAAACAACACATCACACATCACTGATTATAAAAAAGCAATTGCCTCAAGGGAGTGCAAAAATTGCATTTCCTACTGGCAATCAGAATTAATAGCCGTTAAAACCATACCCGCATCCACGCAAAAAAAATAGTCAGACGCACTGGTATTAAGTACTTTGGACAAAAATTTTAAGGTATTTTACACACCGCTCAAGGTGGGTTTGCAACTAACCGGTTAATGCCGCCGGGTTGCTGACCCGGCGAGAGCGATGCCAGGAAACTTATGGGTAAGTACTTAATAGCACAATCCGCTTTACCTCCCCCTCCCGTTTTCCTTACCTTCCGCAATCAGGTTTATAATCAGTAGGTGGAAAATTCAGGAGTGCAAAAATTAAGCGAAGCGATTTTCAGCATCCGACTCCACCCGGAGGATTCAGGGGCCGGCAAAAAACCGCTTCGCTTAATTTTTGCGCTCCATAAGTTTTCCCGCAGTATCTGAGTAAAAATATTTTTATCCCGCTATTCTTCCAGACGCACCGGCTTTTCGTACCGTAATCTTTCCAGATTGCGGTACGCAGGCATCCAGTCTGATTTCTAAAAAACCGGAAAACTTTTGTCCAAGTACTTATGTGTTGAATGAGCCAAATTTTTATTAAGATATTCGTACTTGACATTCAAACATAATCCATATTATGAAATTCCACAATTAAAAATGATCTTTAAATAATTATAAACGGAGGAGTTTTAATGGATTTTAAGTTACCGACAGAACATGCAATGCTGCGCAAAGCGGTGCGTGAATTTATGAACAAAAAAGTGGCGCCCAACGCCGATGCATGGGATGCTGATCACTATCTGCCTTACAAGGAAGCTATCAAACCTATGGGCAAACTGGGTTTTTTCGGAACTGTGATTCCTGAAGAATATGGAGGGGAAGAGATGGGCTGGCTGGCTGCTATGATCGTCACCGAGGAGATCGCCCGGGTTTCCAGTTCGTTGCGGGTGCAAGTCAATATGCAGGTGCTGGGATGCGCGTTTACAATTTACACGTATGGCAGTGAAGCCCTTCGCAAAAAATATGTTGCCAAGTTATGCAATGCCCAATATATCGGCGGTTTTGGAATCACCGAATCAGATGCCGGTTCGGATGTTATGGCCATGCAATCAACCGCGGAAGACAAAGGCGACCATTGGCTTTTAAATGGTTCCAAGACCTGGATTTCCAACGCCAATGTTGCCGATGCACTTATTTATTACGCTTATACAGACAAGTCTAAAGGTTCCAAGGGGCTTTCCGCTTTTGTGATTGAGCCTAAAAATTTCAATGGCATTAAAACAACATCTTTGGAAAAAATGGGGTCCCATTCTTCACCCACCGGCGAATTGTTTTTAGACAATACCAAAGTACCCAAGGAAAATATTCTCGGAAAACCGGGAGATGGCGCTAAAATCGTATTTTCTTCGCTCAATCAGACCCGCCTTTCAGCTGCGGCCGGTGCGGTCGGATTGGCGCAGGCATGTTTGGAAACGGTCACCAAATATTGTGGTGAGCGCAAGCAGTTCGGCAAACCTATCGGCGAATTTCAGATGAACCAGGATATGGTGGCTCAAATGAGTGCTGAAACTGAAGCGGCGCGCCTTTTGGTTTATAAAGCGGCGGTGGCTAAAGATGAAGGCCGTTTAAACAATGGCCTGGATGTGGCTCAAGCCAAATATTTTGCCGGTGAAACAGTTACCAGATGCGTCAATTATGCCATGCGCATACTGGGGGCTTACGGCTATTCAACGGAATATCCGGTGGCACGCTATTATCGGGATGCGCCCACTTATACAATGGTTGAGGGTTCCGCTAATATTTGCAAATGGATTATCGCTTTGGACCAGCTTGGGATTCGTAAAGCGAATCGCTAGCATTTTATAAAAACTTTTGTTAAATACACAAAATCAATTGAAACCAAAAAATAAAGAATTAAGTTATGAACTTATCTTTTAGTAAAGTGGAGGTTGATTAATAGATGAAAATAAAAATCGTAGTGTTAAACATTGCAGTCTTTTCAGTTCTATCCGTACTGATGGCGGGTGTTGCTTTAGCTGAACGTATGGCTGTGTCCGTTCCAAAAGCGAATGTCCGTCTTGGCCCTGGGGAAAAGTATGATATTATATGGAATATTGAAAAATATCATCCGCTTGAAATTGTAAAGAAAACGAAAAAATGGTATCGCTTTCGTGATTTTGAAGGTGATGAAGGATGGATATTTAAGAACCTTTTAGACAAAACCGATACAGTGATCACATTCAAAAAGAAATGCAATGTACGTTCCGGCCCGGGAACCAAATTTAAGATAGCCTTTACCGTTGCCAAAGGCATTCCATTTAAAGTGTTGCAGCGTAAAGGCGATTGGATTCAAATCAGCCATGCCGATGGTGACCAGGGATGGATTTTCAAATCATTGGTTTGGTAGAAAAGTTACGAGTTTTAAGTTAAAAGTGTTACGTTCAATAAGACCATCTTTTGTGATTTTCAATTTATCTGCAATTGAAGCTTAAATATAAATTAAAATAGCAGAATCAGTAGATCCAAAAATTTTATGAAATGCCGCCAAGGGAGTGCAGCACTTACAGTTTAGCACGGGCATAAAAAACAATGCTAAACTGTAAGTTCAGCACTCCTTTTCGATCTACTGATAATACCATAACTTTAGGCACTTGAAACTTGAAACTTCAAAGAGGAAATACATGACCCAACCCATATTCAATGCGGCTGATAATCAACGAATTGTCGGCGTCGGTTCGGCTTTGATTGATATCCTTATCAATGAAACCGATGAATTTGCATCCCTGGCAGGTGCTGCCAAAGGCGGTATGCTTTATGTGGAAGATGCTTTTATAGATACGGTAATTGCTAAAACAGAGGTGCGCCCTGAAATTGTTCCGGGCGGATCGGCTTGCAACACCCTGATCGGAATCGGCCAACTTGGCGGCGACGCTCGTTTTGTGGGAAAACTGGGTGATGACGAATACGGTCAGTTATTCCGCACAAGTTTGATTAAAAGTAAGGTTGAACCCGTTTTAATAACGTCATCATCACCCACCGGAAGAGTGCTTTCCATTATCACGCCGGATGCCGAACGCTCTATGCTAACCTGTCTGGGTGCATCAGCCGAGACTATGCCGGAAGAGATCACCTCCGCATCGTTTGAAAATACGGCCATTGCTTTGGTCGAGGGCTACCAATTATTCAACAAAGTCCTGACACTGGCTATCCTGAAAGCGGCTCATACTGCGGAGGTGCGCATTGCGCTTGATCTGGCCAGCTTTACGGTTGTCCAGGAAGCGGAAACCTTTCTTGAACAGATTGTGAATGATTATGTTGATATCCTTATAGCCAATGAGGATGAGGCCAGAGCTTTTACCGGATATACCGACGAAATCCAAGCGCTTCGGAAACTTGCGGAAAAGAGCGATTTGGCCGTACTGAAACTTGGCGAAAGGGGAAGTATGATCGCTTACAACGGTGATATAACCGAGGTCGCCGCAACAAAAGGCGATGGCATAATCGACACCACCGGTGCCGGTGATTTATGGGCATCCGGTTTTTTATTCGGACTGGTGAACGGCTTTTCTATGGAAAAATGCGGTGAACTTGGTTCCGCCTGCGGTTATGAAGTCTGCCAAGTTATCGGTGCCGCTATCCCCGAAGCGGGCTGGAAACGTATTCGAACTTTACTATAAACTAAATTTTAATTGGGTAAATCATTTAGCCACGGCTACTTAACTTGTAACTTCGGAGGTATCTTATATGGTAAGAAAAATAAAAAAAGCGCGTGTAAAAGAATTGGAAAAACCGGATGAATTTGTTACTTTTTTTTCTAAAATAGTGGAATATATCGGCAAAAATAAAAAGCAAGTGCTAAGTACCAGCGGTGTTGTTCTGATTGTTATTCTTGCTGTAACCGGATTTTTGTACTATTCCGCCAAGATGGAACGAAAGGCGGCGGCTATTTTAAGCCAAGGGGCTGACAAATACGAAAAAGCTATACAGACAAAAACTCCCCAAGAAGCATACAAGGAAGTTACACCGGATTTCAATTCGTTTTTGGAAAACTATTCTGGTAAAAAAAGCGGTCATAACGCCCGTTTGATCTACGCAAATATTTGTTACAACGGAGGCGATTATGACAAAGCGATTACTTTGCTTGAACAGGGACTGGAAGATTTTAAAACACAGCCATTTATCAGCAGTCTGATTCTAAACAGTTTAGGCTTTGCTTATGAAGCCAAAAAAGACCTCCCCAAAGCTATCGAATATTTTGAAAAAGCGGTATCAAATCCGGATGCAGGGATGAAAGACGAAGCCTTTTTCCATATTGGCGCAATTTATAGTGAAATGGAGAAACCTGCCAAAAGCGAAGACGCCTTTAAAAAAATTATCTCTGATCATACGGACTCACTATTTATAGACGTTGTCAGGGAAAAAGTATCCGGTTAAATAAATAATTATACAAAAATTTTTAAATATTCGACAACCCTAAAAATTTTGGTCTATCGTATTTTTTCTACTTACCTTAGAGTGCGCTGTTGAAGATACTGATTTGCATGTCCGTAAAAGCAAAACAGCCAATTGAAAAATCAATTGGCTGTTTAGGGAGAAAAACAGATGAAAAAATTATTATTAGGTAACATATTAAGATGCAAAGTTCGTGCCATATCGCTTAAAAAGTTGAAATAAAAAATAATATTACTTAAATAAACTGTCATTTCAATTTGTTATGTATTTATATATTTTTTTATTATCTGATAATGTCCGATGAACGATTATTAAACCGGACTTAATGTTCACATATATAAACCCCTTATGCTTCATATAAATTTAACTATCTGTTATCATTGAAATATAAATAATTTGTATTAAGTTTAAAATTATAAACCCTCATTCATCTTAAAGTATATAAATGACTTAACTATCTGTTTTTTAATCTATAATTAATGTTCAAAATTTTGAACCGGTTATGACAGGCACTTTATGCATCATATTCTGTTCATATATGGCGAAGAGTGATTCAAATGGGTGTCGCCTTCACTGTCGCTGTTCTACCCATTTTAAACGCATACGAAATGCAATAATTGTGGCACTTGTATTGATGTGTGCTGTTTTGTGGGACAACCTTTGTGTTTTCAGTGACATATCGAAGGAGCATCATGACATCATCAGATCGAACCGATTCCAATTATAAATTCAATGAACTGCCCCTTGTCTTTAAAAAAGAGATGGTGTCAGCCCACTTCATCGACCCTTCCGGCAACCCGGTGAAACGGCCTATTGAGATTCGCACAAATCCAATCACTTGGCGTACTTGCCGCATAACATTCAGCCGCAACGCCGAACAAGAGCGGGAAACTGATAGGCTGCCACTTCCGCCGCCCGATGCGGCTGATACGGCTCAATGCCCGTTTTGTTTTCCCCAAATCCGCCATAAGACGCCACAACTGTCTTCTGAACTTGATTCACATGGACGAACAGTTGTGGGTAAATCAATTCTTTTCCCTAATCTTTTTCCCTACGGAAGCTATTCAGCCATCAGCCTGTTCGATAACAACCATTTTGTAGAGATTGGCACTGCATCGTGCAAGTCTTATAATGATAGCTTTGTCAACTGTTGCAACTATTTACAACAAGTGGCGGAGCATGATCCCAGATCATTTTATGTGGCTATCACGCAAAATCATCTGCCTTCTGCGGGTGGCTCCCTGATTCATCCACATTTGCAGGTTCATGCTGACCGAATCGCATCTAATCACCATCGTTTTTTGAAAAACCGGGCAATGCGCTATTTTGAAGCTTCCGGGCGATTTCGCTATCTTTTTTCCGATTATTTGTCCCATGAAAAAAAAGATGGGACGCGCTATATCGGTGCAACCGGTGATTGGGAATGGATGGCGGCATTTGCACCCGAAGGTTTTTATGAATTATGGGGCATTTTACCCGGCATAACTTCACTACGCCAATTAACGCCCCTGCTATGTGAAGACCTCGCACGCGGCATCCTCAACACGCAGCGCTTTTACCGCAGCATCTTTAGGAATGGCTATAATTTGGGAGTGCTTTGTATTGAAAATGGTGCAACGCCGTTGGAACTGCGAATCGTCATTTTGGCGCGATCCAATTACGCCCCCTGGGTTCGCAATGACCACACCGGATACGAAGTGATGTTGGGCGATATGGCCACATTCACCGCACCTGAAGAAACTGCTGCGGCGGCCCGCCCATTTTGGTTATAATTTTCATACAGACATGAAAATAAAGAAATAAACATGCTAAACCTGACAAACAATCGCATACCCGCTCATGTAAAAAAAATTCACCTTATTGCCGTTTGCGGCACAGCTATGGGCGCGCTTGCGTGTATGCTGAAAGATATGGGCTATGCAGTCAGCGGTTCTGATCAGCAAATCTATCCGCCGATGAGTCGTTTTTTGGCGGCCAAGCATATTGATGTGGCTGCCGGTTTTGATTCCGCCAACATCCGGGATGACATTGATCTGGTTGTGGTCGGAAATGCGGTGAGTCAGGATAATCCCGAAGTGGTCGCGGTTTTGGAAAAAAAGCATTGTTTTTGTTCAATGCCCCAAGCGATTAACTTCTTTGCTGTTGGTGACAAAAAGCCGTTACTAACAGTCGGCACCCATGGCAAAACCACAACCGCTTCGCTTTTAGCTTGGGTGCTTTTTGAAGCCGGTTTAGATCCGTCCTTTGTTATCGGCGGCATTTTACCGAATTTTGAAAGTAATTATCGCCTGGGACAAGGTGATTATATTGTTATTGAAGGGGATGAATACGACACCGCGTTTTTCGATAAAGGCCCTAAATTCTTACATTACGATCCCCATATTGCGATTTTAACGGGCGTTGAGTTTGATCACGCCGATATATTTACCGATTTGGCGCATGTTCGACGCACGTTTGAATCTTTCTTGGAGCGTATATCCGCAGAAAGTCTGTTACTGGCCTTTGCGGGTAACTCCAACGCAGCCGAATTGATCAAGGGCCTTGATTGTCGCGTTGAAACATATAATCTGGATGCTGCGGCCGATTGGCTGGTTAAGCCGCTAACCGCTCAATTAAAGTCGGCGTCTTTTGAAATTTATTATGATAGCCGATCTTTAGGAACGTATAACAGCGCAATGGCAGGTGAACACAACCTGCTCAACACATTGGCTGTGATTGCCGCCGCACGTCATATCGGCATCTCTGATAGCATAATCGCCAAAGCGTTGACCACATTTAAAGGAATCAAACGAAGGCAGGAAATACGGGGGCAGAAGCGCAATATAACTGTGATTGATGATTTCGCCCATCATCCTACGGCGGTCAAAGAAACAATTCGAGCCATAAAACCGCTCTATCCCCAGGGGCGCTTAATCGCCGTATTTGAACCGCGCACCAATTCAAGTATGCGTAAAATATTTCAGGGTATCTATCCGCAAGTATTCGGACCGGCTGATTTAGTATGTGTTCGGGAACCATCGCGTTTGGATAAAATTCCTGTCGAAGATCGTTTCTCCGCCAAACAATTGGTTAGTGATTTGAATAAAAAGCACACCAAGGCTTTCTATTTTGCAGACACCGATGCTATTATCGCTTTTCTGATAAAAAAAGCGGTACCGGGCGACGCCATTCTAATCATGTCCAACGGCGGCTTTGATAATATTCATGAAAAACTATTAAAATTATTATAAAAATTATTATACAACGGAGACTTATTAATGGCTTTTGAAACCAAAGAACAAATTTTAGAAAAAATTCTCACTCAGGATAAACCATCATGCCCCCATTGCAACGAGGAGATGAAGTTGTGGGAAGTGCCTCCGGTCAATTTCAGCGACGGGCTGGGATGGGGCGTGCCGTATCTGTATCTATGCTTTAATGACGAATGTCCTTTATACAAAAGTGGATGGCAGGATATTGAGGACCAATACGGCTATTCGGCATCATGCCGCTGTTTATGTTATCCCGGTACGGAAACTTTTGAAAATATGCCGGTGTTCAGCCCGATTGGCGCGCAAGGACAAATTATTGATGATCAGGTTCTGCTGGAACAGGAAATCTTAAAAGAAAATACCAAAAAAGGGTTTTCAATTTTAGCGGATTGCTACGTTCAAAAAGATTCGGTGACAATTCTTAAACTTCTGTTAGACCCGGCCGAACCTTCGCGTGTCAGATTGAAAGCCGCTGAAATGATCGGTGATATTGGAGAACTGGAAGCTGTCGAACCGATTAAAAACGTAAAATTCGGCAACACGAAGATTCAGGAACAGGTGGATGCGGCCATTAGCAAAATTCATGCTATAAATTTTACGCGTGAATGCCCTTTTTGTGCTGAAATAATCAAGAAAAGAGCCAAAATATGTAAACATTGCAAAAGTGACGTTGCGGGAAAGTGATATATATTAATCCAATTTTGATTTTTCCAAATTAAATGATGTCATTTCTTTCAGCCGCTGTGATATTTTTCTGTCCTTTTTTCGGACGCCGCACAGGCTGTTCCGCACCGGGCATCATCCTGTTCTTCTTAATATGGATGACCTGTGCGGCTGATTTCACAATCCGTCTCACGGAACGCATTACGATCGTCATAAGACAATCGAAAAGAAAGCTCAGTATAAATATCTGAAAATTCCTGTTCTGTCAAATTTTGAGTTTTGCAGGAGGTCTAATAAAAGTTAGCTTACAATCTTAGCAATTCTAATAGAGCATGACCCAATGGATGTTTGTCGCCAAATAAAACTGCCGGCACACAAATGCTGTTAAAATATTCGGACTTTGCCCATCATTCGCTATAACGGAAAATCGGTTTAATACAATGAGGTGTGGTTAAGATGGTGGGCAAAATGCCGACAAAGTTTGTGCTGCCACGAACATCGCGGACGGCATTTTACCCACCCTACCGACTATTATTCAAATACAAAAAAATAGGCAAGGCGGACGCCAGAGCGCCTGCCTTGCCTGATTAAAGGTTAATAATTATGACACCTGAGCCTTATTCACAATCTTCCGGCTCGGGAACAACTGTCGTACAGACGAAATCCATCATACATTTAATCTTAAGTGCATCCAAGATTGTGATCTCGCCGTCTTCGTCGATGTCGTATCCCGGATATTCTGATGCGGATAGATCGAGATGGTCTCTGATGACGTACACATCATCTCTGTCCACATCACAGTCTCCGTCCATATCACCGGGAATGTCACCTTGATCCGGGTTAAAGCATTCGGGACAATTATCACATTCATCACCGACGCCGTCACCGTCGCTGTCTAACTGATCCGGATTGGGATCGTCAGGGCAGTTATCCACGTCATCACAAACCTGATCCTGATCTACATCCTGACAATCATCACAGGCATCGCCGATTCCGTCGTTGTCCGCATCTTCCTGTTCCGGATTTGCGGTTCCGACACAGTTATCAACGTCATCACAAACCTGATCTTGATCTACATCCTGACAATCATCACAGGCATCGCCGATTCCGTCGTTGTCCGCATCTTCCTGTTCCGGATTTGCGGTTCCGACACAGTTATCAACGTCATCGCAAACCTGATCCTGATCTACATCCTGACAATCATCACAGGCATCGCCGATTCCGTCATTGTCCGCATCTTCCTGTTCCGGATTTGCGGTTCCGACACAGTTATCAACGTCATCACAAACCTGATCCTGATCTACATCCTGACAATCATCACAGGCATCGCCGATTCCGTCGTTGTCCGCATCTTCCTGGTTCGGATTTGCGGTTCCGACACAGTTATCAGCGTCATCGCAAACACCGTCAGCGTCAGAATCAAGGCACT
>JAUCGF010000021.1 GCA_030378005.1 Desulfococcaceae bacterium HSG9
GTCTACCTCCATGAACAAAAAAACGAAAAAGGCTAATAAAAACCCCTTGTTTTTTTAAAAAATTTGCAAGAGTTAAAAATATCACCTCACGTTCTATGCACCTCTATGAGGGGTTCGGGAATTGCTGCGCTATCGCTAACCCGACCTACATGGCTACATAACGAACTCCGGAGCGCAAAAGTTAAGCGCAGCGGTTTTTTGCAAAATCAACAGCCAAAGAACGTTCCGCATTATATCTTTACTGTTTCTGTCGGGTTACGCTATCGCTGACCCGACCTACATGGCTGAATAACGAACTCCGGAGTGCAAAAGTTAAGCGCAGCGGTCTTTTGCAAAATCAACAGCCAAAGAACGTTCCGCATTATATCTTTACTGTTTCTGTCGGGTTACGCTATTGCTGGCCCGACCTACGTGGCGTAATGAACATACCGATTGGTTACATGATGTACATATCCCCAAACAACCCCGACGGATCGACGCCCGACGGATCGTTTATGTTTGCAAATGTGGTTTGGGCAAACCCGGCGCCATTGCCGTCGGCATCGTAATAAAGATTGCCGGTGAGGCTGTTGTATAAAATGTGTTGAGTCGCATTGGTAGCGGCCGGATCGGCTCCGTGATTATAATGTTCAGCCAGCGGGGTTCCCTGAGGCAGGGCGTTGAATTGGCTGCCTTCAAGCTGAATCTGATCGGCCTGGGTGCTGTTATTGAAATCAATCACATCGGCATCAGCCGACCCGAAGGTGTCAAAGCTGAACGTATCGTTTCCGGCCTGGCCAAGCATGGTGTCATTGCCGGCGCCGCCGAATAATGTGTCGTCGCCATCCTGGCCGCTGATGTTGTCGTCACCGGCACCGCCCTCAATCGAATCCTCGCCGGCGCCGCCCCATAAAATGTCGTCGCCGTCATCGCCATACAATAAATCGTTGTCGTCGCCGCCATCCAATAAATCATCACCGGCACCGCCGTACATAACGTCCTCACCCGCGGATCCCCAGATAATATCCTTGTCGTCTTCACCGAAAATATTGTCATTACCGTCACCGCCGGTAATGTTATCAGCACCGGCGCCGCCTTGGATATTGTCATCACCCGCTTCGCCAAAAATCACATCAGTGCCGTCTTCACCGAAAATACTGTCATCACCGTCACCGCCGGTAAGGGCGTCATCACCGATGCCGCCCCACATAGCGTCAGCGCCGTTATCGCCCCAGATAGCGTCATCACCGTCATCACCGGCAATGGTGTCATCGCCGTCATCACCGGTAATGTTATCATCGCCGGTGCCGCCTTGGATGTTGTCATCCCCCGCTTTGCCAAAAATCGTATCAGCGCCGTCTTCACCTTTCAGAACGTCCGCGCCGTCGCCGCCTGACATAATATCCTTGCCTGCACCGCCCGCGATTGTATCCTGGCCGGCATCGCCCTGAAGACTGTCATCACCGTCATGGCCGTTGAGGTTGTCATGCCCGTCGCCGCCCTGTAAATGATTGCTTTGTTCATTTCCAGAGATTGCGTCATCATGAGCCGAGCCGACGACATTGCTGATATTGGAGATCTCTTCCTCATTGCCGTAGCCATCATCAGTAATAAATGGATTCAGGCTGATAGTAACCGGACCGGGTGCGTCTTGAAAAGAGATTGTATTAATTCCGTCACCGCCATCAAACGTATCTGTGCCGGGGCCTCCCTGCAGGGTGTCATCACCTTCACCACCGAGGAGGATGTCATCACCGGCTCCGCCGTTGAGCATATCGTCACCGGCATGGCCTTCAATGGTGTCGTCGTAAGCGGTTCCGGTCAATTCATCATTATTTTCATTTCCGATGATATGCCCACCGGTTTGTTCGGGTGTGAGAATCTCTGGCGGAACGTCTGTTGGAATGTCTGATGTTCCGGCAATCGGAGCGTCTGTTTGTTGGGGAATCGTCTCAGCAATCGGAAGCGGTTCCAGATTTTGAAGGCTGTCTGTTTCAGGTGTCTCGCTGTCTGGCAAGGCATCATCTCCGCCGTCGGTATCATCATCTCCGTCGGTATCATCATCTCCGCCGGTATCATCATCTTCGCCGGTATCATCATCTTCGCCGGTATATATATTTCCGGAACCGTCGTCAGATGCGGGAGAGAGATCAATGGTTCCTAAATCATAGGGATTATCAGAATCTGAACTTATCAGTTCCGACACATTTCCATTAAATCCTCGGGAAGACCCCCCGGAGGTGAAAACGCCATTATCATCAGATGATTCGACTGCTTCAGATGGTCCGACAACCAGATTATTTATGACCATATTGTCTGATGATTGGTCATTTCCCGATTCTATATCCGGTTCCTCGGCAAACGGCGCATTCTTCATGTAGTGATGAATAACCTCAAGGTCAGGTTTAAATTCATCACCCACTTCCTCGGCATTAAATTCGATCATCACAGGGTAAGTGTCGATAAAGCGTGTTTCGCCGGTGAAGTTGTGTTTTATCACCGTCATTTTGGACGCCCCAAGATGTAAGACGCCGTGTTTTTCGGCGCCTGGTTGCACATCGCTTATAGTGATCGTTCCGCGGATGCCCATTTCGACCAATGGAGATTTTACTTTGAAGTTATCCGGATTCTGCTCGGCGATTTTGCCGGTCATTACGCGGAAAACTCCTTTTGACATGTTCATTAAAAGGTTTGAAGTCGAGGCGTGATCCGGATCAAAAATATAGGTATCCACTTCGATTCGGCTGTCAGCGCCTTGAGCCAAACGGGTGCCGTCTTCAAAAAGCACTTCCAAATTGCTGCCCTTTTCGGTAAGCAGCACATCTTTTTGAAAGACAGGAGCGTCTGCTTGTAACGCGCGTATGGCTGATGCGGATTGAGCGAACGCTTCGCCTTTTATGGTTACGACTTTGCCTACGGGTTTAGCGGCCATTGTCACCTCCTTGTTATTAACAATACCTTCGCCAATTTATAAAAATTGCAAATTTTGGTTAATTATGATTTTTCAACTTATTGATTTTACTAAAAATAAAAATTGGTAATTTTGCAGAAACAGCGAAAATTTAACATTGGCGAAGGTATTGATTAAAAGTTAGAATTTTGGATAATTTATCGCATTTTGTTACCCAAATTATCCCCTCACAATTCCTTTAGAATAGATTTCACATTATACTCACGAAGGCCATAATTGGTGATTTTAAAATTCACCAATTATAATTTTCCCAAGTATAATTAAAAAATTGTAATCAGGCAAGAGGAAATAAATAAAATATCAAAAATTCTTTTGGTTTCAGGTGTCGATGTTCAGGTTTCAATAACTGCCTCCTGATACCTGAAACCATTATCAGTAGATGGAAAAGCTTTATGAAATACATCCAAAGGAGTGTTGAACTTATAGTTTAGCATAGGGTGGAAGTATGAAATTCCATGCAAAACAACGCTAAACTGTAAGTTCAGCACTCCTTTTTCGATAGGAGCAGCCAGCGGTTAAGAAAGCACGGTTATCAAACGTGCGAACTTGTTTCAGGATACGACCCACTTCCGGTCGAGACAGGATATAGGGGGGCTTTTTTCTCTTTTTGCACACAGGCTATTGAAAAGTAGATCGGTGTAGGTGTGGTGAAAGCGAATTCTTCATGCAATTTTTTGTGTTAAACATTTTATGCTTCCTCATTGGGCCTGATGAAAATTTCAGAATCATACGGGCCTGAAATTGCATATCGGTTTCTTCACCATCCGGAAACTGGCTTTTACGTTTATGCTCACGATATTTCGCCAGTTCTTCCAGAATCACCGGTTTAAAGCGTTGCAAGGTATCCTCATCGGAATTTTCGGTAAGTTTATCTAAGCGATCCACCAGATTGGGCAGCCAGTTTTTGTAGGCGGATGCTATAATTTTGAAATTACTAGACAATTGGCTTGAAGCCGCCAGGGTTTTGGGAAATCGGGATGCGATACCGTCCAGACCGGTTTTGATGTCTGCCGCAGGATTCTTTGGCAATGTTTCCCGCTTTAGCTCCGCTGGGGTTTCAGTTTCCGTATCATGCGGGCATTCCGGAAAATCTTTCAGAGTGTCCGTATATTTTCCATAGTCGATTCCAACAGCGCGACACAACGGATTGTCACTTAATTTAAGATTTTGCGGTTTCAAGCGGGGCAGGTTGTCAGGGAGAGGAATCGGGCCGCTTAACTGATTTTTTTGAATATTCAGGTATTCTAACACGTTCGACGGTCCGAGCGCGGGAACAGGGCCGCTGAGAAAGTTATTGCCGATGTCTAACCATCTTAAACGGGGCAGGCGATACAATGGTGGAAAGGGGCCGCTTAACTGATTGTCGTTCAGATAGATGTGGTCCAAATTGATATTCTGACTCAAATCCGGAATCGGACCGGTCAGCAGGTTTGTTCGCAGTTTGAGCATTGTTAACCGGCGCAGATGAGAATAATCCGGGATACTCCCCTCCAACGCATTCTCATGCGCCGCAAAATCTTCCAATTGCGTCAGGTTCTTCAATTTCGGAAGCGTTCCGTCCAGTTGATTCTCCTGAAGTTGGAGATTTTTTAATTGGACAAGATCAGGAAACTCCGGAATCGAGCCGCTGAATTGATTGTTATCCAGACGTAAATTTCTTAATTGTCTCAGACCTTTAAAATCCGGGATTTCTCCGAAAAAGCGATTGTTAAACAGCGAAAGTGACTGCAAATTTTTAAGGTGCGTGAAATTTGGCAAGGGACCTTCCAATTCATTCACTGACAAGCGAATTTCACGCAATTGCAAGAGTTCCTTGAAGTCAGGAAGCGGGCCTTGCAACCGATTATACGCAATGTCAATATGCTCTAAGCGGGCAGCCTTAGCGAAATTCGGAACCGATCCGCCAAATTCATTGTTATGCAGGTAGAAGATGCGTAATTTGGATAAATTATCAAAATTCGGAAGCGGCCCGGATAATTTATTGCCAGGCAGACTCAGTTTTTGCAGTTCAGTCAGCGCGCTTAGGTCCGGAAGCGATCCGTACAAATTATTGCTCCCTAAGTACAAACTCACAACGCGGCCGTTTTCCAACTTAAGACCATGCCACTTATCTAATTTTTTGGATTTCAACCAGCCATCTTGTTTTTTCCAATCAGGTCCGCCGGTAGCGTGATAGAAAGCTACCAATGTATCATATTCGGCTTGAAGAATGCCTTTGGGCACTTTTCCGGTTTTAATGACCGGGTGAGGCAGCGGCATCGTTTGAGCCGGAGAAAGCGCATCAGAGACCTGCGTTTGTTCAAAAATATAGGATAGCGCTCCTGAGTCCGTCACATCCAAATGGCCGAAACCATGAGTACATAGACGGTCCAAGGTCGCTTTCACCTCTTCAAAACTCTGATCGATATTCGCTGCGATTGCCAATGGCGTCACCTTGCCATCAGATGCAAGCACTTGTTGCAAGACAGCCCGTTCATTGCGCTCGAACTCCTTTTTTTTCAATCCTTTGGCTGTGTTTCTAAGAAACAGTACAATGCCTAACACCGATATTCCTGCGATTCCCGCAATGACCATCATCAATATACTCATTATTCCCGGCTCCTTGTTTACTTTGCAGACCGCGCCTTGCTCCTAACACTCTGTTATGCAGGCAACTGTCATGAAGCATTTTGATATACTTGCTGACGCGCCTTGGCTGCTGCCAAAAGGGATTCCACATGAATATCAACGTAATCAAAAACACGCGCTTTAACTTTTCCCCGAGCCGGCCTCAGAATACGTCCTAAATATTGAACCAAGCGTCCGCTGAACCGGATCGGTGTTGCCAGAAAAAGTGTTGCCAGATTTTTGCAATCAAAGCCCTCACCGATCAATTGGCCGGTGGCAACCAGCACTTTCACTTGGCCTGCATCCAAGCGTTCGACCACGCTCTGGCGTTGGCGGTTATTCAGATCACCGGTTAAAATATCCGCGTCTATATGATGTTTATATTTCAAAAGCGACTGTAAATTTGCGCAATGTTTTTTACGATCAGATAAAACAAGACATACACCAGGGGTGTTTTGAGATTCCCAAGCGACATCCTGGGTGATCAGACGATTACGCTGGTCATCAGCGCACAACTCAGCAAGCATCTTACTGTAATCATTAAACGGATCATAATAAGGCTTAAACTCAGTTTTTCTGATAATAACGTCAACTGCCAGAACATCGCCGGTTGCAATCAGACGACTTTTCTTGACATCGTGATGCATGTCGCCCAAATGCCAGAAAATCAGTTTAGTCAGTTTGTCTCGGCGAAAAGGCGTGGCTGATAAGCCCAGCATATATTGAGAATCAAATTGGGTTACGGCTTCTGTAAAAATACGGCTGGGACAGCGATGATTTTCATCAACAACTAAAAAACCAACATGACGCGCTGCTTCTTGGGCGCATTTATACAGCGATTGCACCAAAGCCACCGTGATCTGAGTGCCAATCTTTTTTTTGCCATCCCCGATAAAACCGATTTCATCATGTTCTATACCTAGAAAGGTTTCAATCCGATTCACCCATTGAAAGGCGAGCGCTTTGGTGTGAACGATAATCAAAGCCGGTTGTTGACGTATTGCGATAAGGTAGAGCGCGATAACGGTTTTACCGCTTCCGGTGGGCGCATTTAACGTTCCGAAATATTTCACCTGCATTGCGCGCGCAGCTTCCTGCTGGAAAGGCTTGAGTTTTCCCTGAAAATGAAAAGTGACAGGCGGTAGCAAACGGCGTTTATCTTCAAGCAGATAAGCTATTTTATGTTTGCGGCACAGCAGCAGCAATTGTCTGATAAAACCGCGAGGGATCGTTAATATGCCATTTTCCGTTTCTTCATAGAATGTCAGACGTTTGGCGACACCTTTGTTCCAACGTCCCATCCGTTCATTTTCAAGCCACTTGGGGTTTTTTAAGGTAAGGCGTAGAATCAGTTCATCACGCAGATTGGCAGGGATATCGGCTAGCCTGAGTTTATCAGATAGCGTTATCTTGAAAGCGCTTGTTGTCACCGGAATTGAAGTTTGAGTTAAAAATTTAAGGTGTCTGAAATGGTGAAAGATTTTGAAAATAGCCTTCTCAGGCTATTTCACCGATATTAACCAGAGCCGATAAGAGAATCAGACACTCCTCGCAAATCAGGAATTTATAGTCTGTTCCCTGCTTGGAAAAACTGATAAATTTCAGATTCAGCTTTTTCGTGGCAGGTTCTCCGTTCACGACAATAGCCGAATTGCATTGATCTTCCCGTTTGCACATATAACAATTTACCACACGAACGTCTTCTTCTTGGCGTAATCCTGAAAAAACAATCTCAGTCAGATTTTTCATAACACTGTATTTTTGGCTGGTACGGTCTGCGCAATTAAAAACAGACTGCCAACATAAGGCGTGACAGTGTCCTGCGATAATTTGGCAGCCTTAAAATATTATATTGTTATTTCATAACATTAACCTTGTTACGTAATACTCCGGAGCAACGAAATGTAACAACCCGGCGCTGATCCAAAAGCATCTCCTGATCAGTGGCCGGATTGCGGCCTTTGCGTTGTTTTTTTTGCATGACGCGGAATTTTCCGAATCCGCTCACCATGATATCTTCACCGTTTTCCAATGTTTTTTTCATAATACCTAACAATTTTTCAACAACGTCAATACAATCATTTTTAGGGAAATCCATCTGTTCCCGAACCGATTCGATGATATTTGCTTTTGTAAGAGTCATTTAGTACAATTCCTTTTTCAAGTTTTAAGTTTCAAATGTAAAATTCTGGCCGAGCGTATCCACGAGTAAGGAGGAGTGCTGAACTTACAGTTTAGCATTCCTGTGAAATAGGGACGCGCTGTTATCATAATTGAGCTTCAGGATTAACATTCACCCGCAAAGCTCGCAATCCCTGCACCCCTGGCATATCTTCAAGCTCAAGGTTCTCTTGCTCATCTGTCAAAAAATTTTCTGAACGAAGAAAATCAAGATGGCGGCGCATCTCCCGGGCTTCGGCCGGATGCCCGTAAACAACGGCAATTTTACCGGGTTGGGTGAGGCGCTCGCGGCTTTTTTTGACAACGGCCTTATCAATTCGTGATTTGATAATTTCATGTCGTATATCATAAGCACCGTCCACGTCAAATCGTTTTTCATCAATGCGAAAACGAATTGACAAAGGGGTGTTTTGAATCAAGATAAGATGGGCAGTGTCAAGCGGTATCGGCATATCAGATTTAAGCTGTTCCGTATGCCATACCATTCCGCAAGCGACTTTAAGTTGCCAGAGATGTAAATTGTCCAGATAAAGCCGGTTGAAATCATCCCGTTCGGTCAGGGATGCCCCCATATATATCAGGTAATCAACGCCATCAGTGCGGTGCATTTCAAAATAATGGGGAAATATCGCCTGAACTTCGGATTCGGCTTGCTCCAAATAAGCCGCCAGGCGTTCATTCAGCATGGAAGTGCTATCCTCAAACGCTTTACGGCGTTGATACACAGTCCCCAGCGCCGGATCGACGGCCGCATGATAATCAGCAATCGCTTTTTCAACTTTTCCGTTTTCGTTTAAATTTTGTAAAAAGTCAAAAACAGGTTCCACTTCTTTGGAAAGAAAATACATGACCGAAAGCTCGCTGTCAGTGGTAATACCTGCTTCAATCCGCTCCTGCATATTGACGATTCGGCTGGCAAGCTCCTGCAAAATCAGTATATGGTTAGATTCTTTGGCGCGGTTTACGACTTTCATAGCGAGCATCAGATGTTCAGCCAAGTCTTTGCGTATTGCCATATTACGAATATCCGTTGAGCCGCGAATATCAGATACGCTGTAAAAGGGATACACCTTTTTAAATACAATCGACTCCATCTCTGTATCCCGCCCCTGATGCAACTCTTCAAAATGCCGGAGGGCCGCTTGGCGAAAACGCCATTCCACACTCGGATGAATCGCCGTGCATTTTTCCTTGATAAGTTTCTGAATATTATTTTCCAGATCATTTAGCGCCTTATTTAAGGCGATGGCAAATAATGGTTGGATTTGGCTGACCAGCATAGCATCCATCGGCTCAAAATCGTTTGGCCGTGGTGAAGCGATATCCAATGTTCCAATACATTCCCCCTTGTACAAAAGCGGCGCGATCAGTATGGAGCGGAATCCGTTTTTCAGATACATTTGGGCTGCGTGTTCATCCCTTGCGGATTCACGTAAATCGGCAATCCGAACAATTTTACCATCACAAGCGGCACGGGCGAACATACCTCCTTGAAATTCAGTAATGGGGATATGTCTTGAATCTGCAAAAATGCAATGGTGATCCAGTTTTGATTCAGGGGTAAGCAACAAAACATGGTCATCTTTAATAGCCGCCAGCCCTAATATTAAATCAGCACGGCGAAACAAAATACGCAGTCTGGTTTGGAGCTGCTGAAAACCGGGAATGGAAACAATGGTTTCCTGATCAATTAAATCCCTACTAAGAGCGGCAATGACTTCTGCTTCCGTTACATCGACAGCTTTAATTATTGTAAAACCATGCAATTCAAAATTTTCAGGCGGCAATTTCGCCATTAAGATTTCAGGATCGGTTAGTTGATCCAGTACAAGATCACGTTCGGCATCCGTCAGTTCAGGCGGCGTATTGACAGCCTGGATATCAAAAAATCTGAAATCCAGGTTCATTTTAAAGTAACGCTCAAGACCGGTATCCGGATCCGGCACAATTCGGATAATCGGGTAACTAAACGTTTGTCGAATGCCATAGAATTTTTCAAGGATCAGAAGATAAGCCATTATGATCCGTCCCCGCAAAAATTGTTCATCATCCATGTTCAAACGTCCGGCGAGCATTCCGTTTTCATCGACAAACAGTTGTTTAAAAGAAAGGGAAGAATAAAAAATATCAATTGAGAATGGTGCGGCCGCTCCGATCAATTCATTTTCAAAAAAGGCCGGAGGAAACACCAAGTTTATTAATGTTGCGATTTCATCACGATAGCGCTCTGGTAGCGAGAGGTCTTCAATCGGACTAGCCAGCTCTGGCGCGCGTTCCAAAATGTCATTCATTTCGCTTTGCCGCCAAGTACTCGTACAGCATGTATCCGGTCGTTGATGAGCCAGATAATCAAGCATTGGCTGCAAACTCAGCAGCGAACGAAACGGTTGCTTATTGGATTTTTCTTCCATAGAAATAAAATTAAAAGGTTATCCCTCTTGATTTAACGTTTTTAAAAATTCTTCCGGAGGTGCCTGCATACGTGTCCAAAGGGCCAGGGTACGGCGCGCCTGATAAGCAAGCGCGGACTGGCCATCCATAAAAGGAATATCACGTTCAACAGCCATTGCCTGCCAGAAGTTAGGCGAACGGCCATAATTAAGATCGAACACCAACTGGCATTCAGAGAGTTTTAGTTGTGCTGCCACCTCGGCCAACTCCTTCGATTCAATCGGGCTGGAAACGGATGTGGCGTTAATCACAATGTCAACGGGAAGTGGTTCTTCAGGCAACGTGTTCAGTAAACGCGCTTCACCGCTGAAATCATTCACAATTCGTTTCGCTTTGGTCAGGTCACGTCCGGCAACGATTATTTTATCAGTGCGTAGCCAATTTAAAATAAAAACCGCCGCACGGGCGGCACCGCCGGTTCCGCAGACAAGCGCAGATTTGCCATCTGTATCAAAACCGGCGTTGCTCAAAGCGTCCATTATGCCAATGGCATTGGTGTTGTAGCCTTTAAGTTCATCTCCGTTGCGGACAATCGTATTCACGGCACCGATAATATTGGCACCTTCCGACATGATATCCAGATAAGGAATCACCGCCTCTTTGTAAGGAACCGTCACATTCGCACCCGCAATGTTCAAGACACGCAGACTTTGCATGGCTTGTCCGATACGATCAGGCGCCACTTTAAACGGCACATAGACGCCATCTATGCCGAGCCATTTTAAAACCGTCGTGAAAATAACCGGCGATTTGGAATTGTAAACCCGTTCATCACTTAAAATACAATAAACTTGCATTACATATCCAACAATCCCTTAACGCTGTCGGTAATATCTTCAGCCGATGCCGGTTTAGCGATATAATCGTCCGCCTCCGTACTCATTCCGTCAGCATGGGAATAACGCGTTGAAGTTACATGAGAAGCCACGGCTGTCAGCAGGATTATGGGAATGTTAGCATATTTTTCATCCGCCTTCAGTTCTTTGCATACTTCATAACCGTCTTTTTCCGGCATCATAACATCCAGAACAATCGCATCCGGAGCATCAGCTTTGACTTTTTCAATCCCTTCCACACCATTATAGGCTACATCGACTTCAAAGCCTTCTTTTTCAAGATTGCCCTGAACGATAGACGCGAAATCAGGCTCATCATCCACAACAAGAATTCTTTTTTTGTCGGTCATTTAATTTCTCCTTAAATATATAGGGTGGGTGAAGCGAAACCCACCATTCAGTAACAAATATGATCATGGTGGGTTTCGCTTCGCTTCACCCACCCCCCTACGAAAAATATAGCACAGTTACGCTATTAAATACAAGTTCTAAAAGTGCAATTTTTTTAATTATTTATTGATTTTTTTTATCGGCATATCAAAGACCGCAGCGATGCGTGAACGCTCTGACCGCTGTGTATGCAGTGGCAACAGCCAAACCGGAGCCGCATTTCATACGTTTCCAATCCTGATGAGCCAAAATGGAACCTGCGGCAAAAAGCAAGTCATAAACAGGCACCCCATCACGGTTTGTCGGCCGAAATTCATCGTCTGTTTCCAATCCGGCCATATTTATGGGATGTCCCTGTTTATCCAGCAAATTTTCGCGGTGCCATTGGGTTCTTTTTTCAGGCTGGCACACCGGCAAATCAAAGATTGTCTCGCGGATTCGTTTTCTATCGGCCTGTAAGCCGCCGCCGATAAAGCGTCCGGTTGCCAGAATGACACCTTTAGATATGACTGTTTGCTCCATCATCGCATTGCCTATAACGATTTCAAAATCACCGTTCGCTTTTTGACGGGCCTTTAAAACCCGCTGTTGGGGAAAATAGTTTTCCCGTTTGTTCCTTAATCCTTGGTCAAAAGCTTCTTTCAGCCTCATACCGGTAACGGCAGGTGGCATAGTTGGAATTTCAAAAATACTGACATCAAGCAACTCTTCAAGGTCAGCGATCACTTTTTGACTGCGATATAACCCCAAAATTGCAGGCATTCCGATGACTTGCGCATCTTTGATATGCGGTCGGAGAGCTTCGGCCAGTTTTTGACGATTTTCAGATGTTACCAGAGCATTGGCCATAAATTCGGGATAAACTTCGCTTAACCGCTCTGTTCCGGGAAACGGGATACGCACTGCACGCAAGTCAGGCCAGCGATCATGCAATATGCCAGCGATCATGCGAGCGCTAAAGCCTTTGAGTCCATTGAAGGAAACTATCAGGCAATCGGGTTTCTCCGCCAGAGCCTCTACCGCGCCCCACATCGTATCAGGAACGCAGTATGTAGTTTTGACAGTCCCTAAAGCTGTCGGAATTTCTACATTACGATCCGCATAACGGGAATAGGGATGCCCTGCATTTTTTAAAAATGTAAGTAACTCGGTAAAGGCATCCTCAATTTCCTTTTTTTTAATTCGTGCGTAGGGATGGTTCGGGACATCATGTACAAGCGCATTAATCCCCGCCCAGGGATTATCCCATTTTTGGGAAGTGCTGATAGGATGGATACCCAGCAAATCAAGCAGCCCGCTGGCAAAAACGATCTCGCCGCTGCGACCTGCTTGAATTGTCTTGACCCCGCGGTTCACAGCAAAAAGTGTGGCAGCCATTCCGGCCATGCCCGCGCCGATAACTGTCAGATCACAGGTAATAGTTTCTGATTTTGACATAGCAAAAGCCTTAATTTTATGAATTCAAACTTGTCCAGTTCCAATGCTCCGGCGTTGAAACACATTTAACTGACGCTCCGGCATCAGTAGGCAATACATAATGTGTCGCCTTTATTTGTTTGTTCCAATGATTATCCATTCAAATATGATAAAAAAGGGGAAAGTGTCAAGGCTAAAGAAGGCTTCCCTCATTTTACGCCCTAAGCGGCTTGCGTTTCCTCCCAATATTTGACCAAATAATATAATTTTATCATAAATTTTAATCCAATGCTATGCTAAAAAAATATTATTCGTCAGCACTGACATTATCTTGCAATTTAGGGATTAAATTAATATAAAATAGATTGTCAGTCATAATTTCTTGTAAGCTAAGGAGTTACAATCTCCAAAAATCGGATTTTTATGGCTTTACCACCTTATGTGGGTGGCCGAGAATGTTACCTTCAACCCTGCACTCTTAGCGGAGAGCCTTTATGTATGTGATAGACAATTTGGATATATTTTACCTTGCCTTGAAAATTCTTATTTTAGCATGTTTCATTTTTGCTATTGTTGCCTTTCTTTTCATAAATCGAATCAGAAATGAAGTTATCGCAATGCATGAGGAAATTTTTTATATGAATCGTAAATTGAATAAAATTCTGAAACTGCTTAACTTTAAAGAAGATCAAAGATCAGAGCCTTCAAGCGAACAGCTCCCTCCTAAGGATACGAATGCGCCTTTTCTTTTCTGACTGATAATTTGCGAGGATTTACAATGAAATTATTTGATAGCCATTGCCATTTGGATGATGCGGTATTTGAGAAAGATATTGCAAAAGTTTATCATCGCATGGATGAAGCTGATGTGGTTAAAGCGATGACCGTCGGTACAGACCGCAAAAGCTCTCAAAAAACGGTTGCACTGGCGGACGCCCGGAAGCACCTCTATGCGGCGGTGGGAATTCATCCTCATAATGCCGAAAACAGTACAGCATCAGATTTAGATATACTTCGCAATCTGGCCGCAAATCCGACAGTTAAGGCATGGGGCGAAATCGGACTTGATTTTAACCGGATGTATTCACCGGTAAAAAGTCAAGAAATTTGTTTGCACGAGCAAATCGAAATCGCCGGAAAATTGAAATTGCCGATAATTTTTCATGAAAGAGACAGCCACGGGCGTTTGCTTGAAATTTTAGAAACACGAAAAAATAAAATTGCCGGCGGTGTTATCCATTGTTTTAGCGGAAATCAGCAAGAATTAAAACGCTATCTAAATATGGGATTTTATATCGGCATCACCGGTATTTTGACGATAAAAGGCCGCGGCGCTTTTTTGCGTGAATTGGCGGTTTCCATTCCGGCTGAACAGATTTTGATTGAAACCGATGCGCCCTATTTAACACCGGCACCTCAAAAAAATAAAACCAGACGAAATGAACCCGCGTTTGTTCGCTCGGTGTTAGTCAAATTAGCCCTGATCAGAAAAGAAGACCCGGAAATTTTGGCAGATGTCTTATGGAACAATACTTGTCGGTTGTTCAAAGTCGGAATTCAGAATTCGGAATGTTGAATTCAAAATTCAACATTCTGCTCACCGGTCAATCCGACGAACCGACTTAATACCTTTCACATGGTTCAAAGACGTAATTATTTTCTGCAAATGATTAATGTTATTGACACTGATGGTAAAGTGGCTGTCCACCGTTTTATTGTGGGCATAAGTATCCGAATGAACATGTAAGATGTCTGATTCGCTTTTGCTGATACTGGCTGCGGTATCACGCAGTAATCCGGCCCTGTCTTTGGAAAGCACTCTGATTTTCACCGGGTAGGTTTCCGGTTGAACCGTTTCCTGATTCCATTCCACTTCAATGCGTCTTTCGGAGTTCATTTTTAAGGCATTGACACAGGTTTTGCGATGCACCGTAACACCAAAGCCGCGTGTGATATAGCCTGTGATAGCATCTCCGGGAAGCGGTTCGCAGCATTTGCCGAAACGAATCAACATGTCATCAATACCTTTGACAATGATGCTGGCCTTGGCCTTTTTTTTCTTTACACGCGTAATCAGCTTTTTAAGCACGGATTTATGTTCTTCATCCGGCTCCGGTTTATCGATAAACTGATGAACCAACTTGCGCGGCGTATATTTGCCGTAGCCGACATTGGCAATCAAATCCTCTGCGGTCTGAAAGGCGGACTGCTCAACAAACTGCGTCATCTGATCCGATTTAAGCAGTTGGCTGAAATTGAGACCGTGTTTACGAAATTCTTTTTCACACATCTCACGTCCCAGATTGACGCTGCGTTCTTTATCCTCCGCCCTGATCCATTGACGAATCCGGCCGCGGGCTTTGACCGTTTTGACAAAATTCAGCCAATCTTTGCTCGGTTTGTGATTTTTAGTTGTTATAATATCAACAATATCACCGGTTTTGATCTGATATTGCAACGGTGCGATCCGTCCGTTCACTTTAGCACCGGTGCATTGATTCCCTACATCCGTATGAATCAGGTAAGCGAAGTCCACCGGTGTCGCGCCTTTGGGAAGGGTTTTAACTTCGCCGCGCGGTGTGAAAAGGCACACTTCGTCGGGAAAAAGATCGATGCGCAAATTTTCTAAAAACTCGTCAGGGTCCTGAAAATTGGCCTGGTTTTCAACCAATCCCCGAATCCAAGCGAATTTACTGCTCATATTTTCATCGACCGTTTGTCCTTCTTTATATCCCCAATGTGCCGCGACACCAGATTTGGCCACCGTATCCATCTCATGAGTACGAATTTGAACTTCCACCCGATCTCCGTGCGGCCCGATTACTGTGGTGTGCAACGATTGATAGCCATTGGGTTTGGGGCGCGCTATATAATCTTTGAATTTGATATCAATGGGTTTCCATAAATTATGGATAATTCCAAGCACTTCGTAACAATGCGCCTTGGTATCAAGAATGATTCTGAAAGCGATAACATCATACACATCCTGATAGGCCAGTTCCTGCTCCTGCATTTTACAATAGATGCTGAAATAATGTTTGTAACGTCCAAAAACTTCACATTTAATCCCACTTGAGATCATTGCGGCATTGATCTCTTCTTTAACGTCCTCAATATATTTTTCTCGTTCTTCCTGTTCTCTGTCAACTGATTCTTTGATTGCGGCATAATCATCCGGCTGCAAATAACGAAAGGCAATGTTTTCAAGCTCTTTTTTTATCTTATAAATTCCAAGGCGTGCGGCGATGGGAGCATAGATATCCAGTGTCTCTTGAGCGATAGCACGTCTTTTTTTTGCACTTTTGTGAAACTTCAGAGTTCGCATATTGTGAAGACGATCAGCCAGCTTAATCAAAATCACCCTTAAATCATCGGCCATTGCCAGGATCATTTTGCGTATATTTTCGGCATGCTGAGTCTCCTTGCCGTTAAAGGGAAGTTTGCTTATTTTGGTCACGCCAAGAACGATTTTTAAAATTCGCGGCCCGAACATATCCTCTATCTCTTCGGCACCGGCATACGTATCTTCAATAACATCATGCAAAAGACCGGCGGCAATACTGGCCGAATCCAGCTTCAGTTCCGTCAGAATGCCGGCTACTTCAAGCGGGTGGGACAAATAAGGCTCTCCCGATAAACGCATCTGGCCGCTATGAACACGCGCTGAATAAACGTAAGCACGATCAATAATATCCAGATCGGCATTGGGATTGTTTTGTGCAACCGCATCAAGAAGGTGATGAATACGGATCATAGAAGTTTAAAGTTACAAGTTTGAAGTTTAAAGTTATTTCATAAACTTATAATAACTTATCACTTAAAACTTGTAACTCCTTAATAAGCTTTGGCAAACACAACCTGTTTATCAGACGGCTTGCCACAATGTATGCAGTGCCCTTGTGTGGCATTTTCTGAAAGGGGAATACATCGGATCGTTACGCTAAGGTCTTGTTTAATCTGCGATTCACATTCAGCCGCACCACACCACGGAGATATGGCGAAACCACCATGAATTTCAGGTCTCGTTCGATTTTCAGGTGTAAAAAAATCATAAAACGCTTCGCGCTTATCAATCGTATGGGTGTTTGTTTCTCTGAAATCCAAAGCACGTTGGAAAAGTGTTGCCTGGATGTCATCTAAAGTGGCGGTAATCGTTTTAATAAAGCTATCACGATTGACGGACTCTTTATCACGATGATTCTTATCCCGACGAGCAACAAAAACCGAATTGGCGGCAATATCCCGCGGACCGATTTCAACACGCAGCGGAATTCCTTTTTTAATCCAATCCCATCCACGCGCTCCGCCGATATCGCGTGTATCAACTTCCACCTCAAGCGGTCGGTTGCAGTAATTAACACTTTTAAGTTCATCTGCCAGCTTATGGGTGAATTCCATTACCGGAGCGCTATCTGCGGCTTTACGAATAATCGGCAGAAGCACAACATGGGACGAAGCGATGCGCGGAGGCAGTACGAGACCGTCATCATCGCCATGGCACATGACCAACCCGCCAATCATGCGTGTGGATACGCCCCACGAAGTCGTCCAAGCGTATTCTTCTTTTTCCTGATCCGATTGAAATCGAATGCCGGATGCTTTGGCGAAATTTTGTCCCAAAAAATGAGAAGTGCCTGCCTGAAGCGCTTTTTTGTCCTGCATCATGGATTCGATACACAGCGTGTCAATGGCGCCGGGAAATCTTTCGGCCGCTGTTTTAGAGCCTTTAATCACCGGCATAGCCAGATATTCCTCTGAAAAACGGGCGTAAAGCTCAAGCATCATCTCTGTGCGTTCGACCGCTTCGGCTTTTTCAGCATGGGCGGTATGGCCTTCCTGCCACAAAAATTCACTGGTTCTCAAAAAAAGGCGTGTGCGCATTTCCCAACGCACCACATTGGCCCATTGGTTGATTAACATCGGCAAATCGCGATGACTGCCAATCCATTTGGAAAAAGCATCACCGATAATCGTTTCAGATGTCGGCCGTACCACCAGCGGTTCGGTTAGTTCGCCGGCCGGAACCAATCCGCCCTCGGAACCTTTTTCCAAACGATGGTGTGTCACAACGGCACATTCTTTGGCAAAGCCCTCTACATGATCGGCCTCTTTTTCAAGAAACGAGAGCGGGATAAAAAGCGGGAAATAAGCATTTTTAACGCCGGTCTGTTTAAAAAGAACATCCATTTCATGCTTAATATTTTCCCAAAGAGCATATCCCCAGGGTTTTATCACCATACACCCCCGAACAGGTGAGTTCTCCGCCATGTCTGACGCTTTGATTACTTCTTGATACCATTGGGGATAATCTTCATTGCGCGTCGGTGTTATTGCTGTTTTAATTTTTTTAGCCATTATATCCTCTTTTTAAGTTTCAAGTTTCAAGTTTTAAGTTCCAAGTTATTTAATAACACACTACAATAATTAAAATTGATGAAATCATTGTATTGTTTTCAGTGCTAAAATTCAGGCATTTTTAACTTGAAACTTAAAACTTTTAACTTCCTGAAGCAAAACTTCTACCAGCTTTTCTTCTGGAAATTTTTTAACCACTTCTCCTTTGCGAAACAATATACCTAAACCGTCTCCGCCGGCCACACCGATATCGGCTTCACGAGCTTCACCCGGACCATTAACGACACATCCCATAATAGCGATTTTCAGTGGAACCGGATGGGTCATAAGCGCGGCTTCCACCTGTTCAAGAATACTGAATAAATCAATTTGGCAACGGCCGCAGGTGGGGCATGAAATAATCTCCGGCCCGTGATGTCGGATATCCAGAGCGCGTAAAATTTCATAAGCCACGCGCACTTCCTCTGCCGGATCGCGTGTTAGAGATACTCTGATCGTATCACCGATTCCTTCAGCCAATAGCATACCGATGCCGAGGGATGATTTGACCGTGCCGGGATACAATCCACCGGCTTCGGTTACACCGACATGTAGCGGCAGGTCAGTTTTGGCAGATAAAAGCCGGTAAGCTTCAAGAGTACGATGCACATCTGAAGCCTTGATTGATATTTTAATTGCGTGAAAATCCAAATCCCGAAGTATTTGAACATGCCTCAAAGCGCTTTCAACCATTCCTTCCGCACAAACGCCTCCGTATTTTTTCAGAAGGTCTTTTTCCAGCGAACCCGCATTCACGCCGATACGAATCGGAATCTGATGTTCGTCAGCGCAATTGACCACTTGTTTTATTTTGGCAGCGCTGCCAATATTGCCCGGATTAATTCTGAGCCCGTCAGCACCCGCGCGAACAGATGCCAGCGCCAGGCGATAATCAAAATGGATGTCAACAATCAGAGGAATTTTTATTTGCTTTTTTATCTGGGCGATTGCCTGGGCGGCCGCCATATCCGGAACCGCCGCACGTATAATTTCACATCCGGCTTGCTCCAGACGCTTTATCTGAGCGATGGTTTTGTCAACATCACGCGTATCTGTATTGGTCATGGATTGCACTGCAATCGGAGCGTTGCCGCCTACTTTGACATCACCGACTTGCACCTGGTCGGTTTGTTTGCGTTTTATTTTAAATGGCATCGGCTTTTCTTTTCCTAAGTGAATACTCAAAGTTTGTTTTACTAATTGTAATCAGCTAAATATCAAAAAGTCTGAAATTTTGCAAGTTATCCTTTGTTAATTTAGGAATAATCCTTGAAACTCTGCAAAAAAAAATATAAGCTCTATTTCTGTTTTGACAAATATTGGTTTACGGCTTACATTGCGGATATTAGCTTTCTTGTCAATTTCAACTTTCGCTAAAGACTGGTATTCATAAAGGGTTGCTACGAAAATAGCTTGAATGTACTACGGTTATTAACTATTTGAAAATTAAATTAATTATTTTAAATGTCAACAGAACTTGTAGTTTTGAATAAATTCATTATTAAACAATCACAACTTAAAAAAAAGGAGAGAAATCGGATGCAAGCTGAAAAATCGGGTCGTAATTACAAATGGGTTATTATTTTTACAATCGTGTTATCATCTTTTATGTTTGTGGTAAAAAGTGATGCGACCGATGAACCTGATAAAAAAAAATCCAAAACAGAAGTGAGCAAGACCGATAAGCAGACTGTCAAGAATTCATATAACCATGCCAAAGTCGCAGTTGTAAACGATACAGTGATTACACAAAGTGCCTTGGATAGAGATTTATTGGGCATTCGCAAACGTTTTGCCGCTTCAGGAAAAAAACTCCAGGAAAGCCAGCTGCCGGAGATCAAAAAAGATGTTCTGGAAAACCTGATAAACCGGACATTACTTTTTCAGGAAAGTGTGAAACAAGGAATTAAAATTGATGATACCCTGATTAAAGAACAACTGGCTGAAATGAAAAAGCGTTATGATAATCCTACGGATTTTGAAAAAAAACTGGAAGAAGCCAACCTTACCGTAAATAATTTAGAATACCAAATTAAATTAGGCATGTCTGTTCAGCAATTGATTGATAAAAAATTTGTCCAAACGACAACGATTAGCAGTGAAGAGGCCAAAACGTATTATGATGCCAATCTGCAAAGATTCAGCCAGCCGGCACAGGTGAAAGCCAGCCATATCTTGATAAAAGTCGATCCCAAAGCGGATGAAGCCAAAATCCGCGAAGCCAAAGAAAAAATCGAAAAAATTCAAAAACGGGTTAAAAAAGGGGATGATTTTGCCGCATTGGCTAAAGAATTTTCCGAAGGCCCCAGCGCACCAAAGGGCGGAGACCTCGGTTACTTCGGGCCGGGACGTATGGTGAAACCTTTTGAAACGGCGGCTTTTGAGATGAAACCTGATGAAGTCAGCGATATTGTGAAAACGCGCTTTGGTTATCATCTGATTAAGGTGATAGATAAAAAACCGACCAAGCAGTTTGCTTTTGAAGAAGTTCAAGACAAGTTGAAACAATTTTTAAAGGAGCAAAAAGTTCAAAAAGAAGTGGAAACTTATCTTAAGCAGTTAAAAGAAAGCGCCAAAATTGAACGTTTTTTAAAATAAAGATGTACAAAAAATATTTTGGGCTAAAAGAACGACCATTCCATCTGACACCCAACCCCGCCTTTCTTTATCTCAGCAAAAGCCATGAAGAAGCGTTAGCGCATTTGACTTATGCGCTTTCGCAAGGTGACGGTTTTGTAGAGATTATCGGAGAGGTGGGTACCGGGAAAACCACATTATGCCGCACTTTTCTTGCTGACCTGGATGATTCAACTGACGCCGCTTACATTTTCAACCCAAAATTAGATGCGATTCAGTTGTTAAAGGCGATCAATGATGAGTTTGCGATTGATTCAACTGCGGATAACGCCAAAGACCTTATTGACAGTCTCAATGCCTTTCTTATGCAAAGTAAGTCCGAAGGCAAAAAAGTCATTCTGTTAATTGATGAAGCGCAAAATCTGACGCCTCCGGTTTTAGAGCAATTAAGGCTGCTTTCCAATCTTGAGACCACGACCGAGAAACTGTTACAAATTATTCTGGTAGGACAACCTGAATTGAGCGTTATGCTGGATTCTTATGAACTCCGCCAACTAGGCCAACGCATCACTTTGAACTGTTATCTGGCACCGCTTAATTTTACCGAGACCAAAGAATATATCAACCATCGTCTGCATATCGCCGCTTCCAAACAGACCGTTCAATTTGACCGTACCTCTTTGAGGCTCATTTACAAATACGCCCAAGGCATCCCGCGACGAATCAATATAGTATGTGACCGCGTTTTACTGACCGCTTTTGGCCTTGGCTCTAACAAAATCACCGGCAAAATCACCAAAATGGCGTTACGCGAGCTTTCAGACCGAAACGCCTATAAAAGACAGCACTCGATTAATTTAAAAAAAATAGCGGTGTTGCCATTAATCCTTATCAGTATTGTCTCATTGGGATGGGTACTTTATCCTTATATCCGGCCGGAAATCAATAAACGCTTTGGGGCTGATTCTAATGCAATGCAATCTACGCTTCAATCGGAAACGCAAAAACAGAAAAAGCAAAATATAAAAACATCCCCTGATTCGGCCGATATGGCTGAAAAACAGAAAAAGCAAAATATAAAAACAGCCTCTGATTCGGCCGATATGGCTGAAAAACAGAAAAAACAAAATATAAAAACATCTTCTGATTCAGCGGATATGGCTGAAAAACAGAAAAAGCAAAATATAAAAACAACCTCTGATTCAGCAGATATATCTGAAAAACAGTTAGTCAAATTTGCATTTGACAATAATCGGCCTTTAACCCGTAATTTAGCATTACAAGCCGTATCAGAACTCTGGCAAATCAGGTATGAAAAAACGGATGGCCTGGATACGATTGAAAATGATCTTACTTTTTTCAGCGCAGCCGTGAGAGCTGACAGTTTATTTATTCATGCCGTAAAATGGGATTTCGCTTTGGTGCAAAGATTAAATTTACCGGTAATTATCAGGTTTAGACCGGATAAAGACAGCTTCTCACGCTATCTCACACTTGTTAATATTAAAGATGATAAAGTGATTCTGCGAAGCGGTGAGCAAGCCAATCAGATTGAAATCAGTATAGATGAACTGACATCCAAGCACATCCAAACAGCCTATATTCCCTGGAAAAATTTTAATAATATTCAAGGAACCGTCCCACGGGATGCTCCGGATGATTCTGTGCTGGCTTTAAAAATACTTCTCAGAAATATCGGCTTTCAAAATATTCCGCTCAATACGGTCTATGACCCGCAAACCATAGATGCGGTAAAATGGGTTCAGTCTAAACATGGCATGAAAACAGATGGCGTAGTCGGTGTTTTAACCAAAATAATTCTTTATAATGAATCCCAAACGTTTGATATTCCCCATCTTGGGAACGATACAGATACATTTTCAGATAATTAATGTCACAAGGCCAGAGGGAAGAGATAATACCCATAGTACCATAACACAGTGACATTATTTATATGAACGTCTATAAAGCACTTTAACAATGCCTCATCAGATTAATGAAAATATTCTAATCACCGGCGGCGGCGGCTTTCTCGGCAGTGCCATTGTAAAACGGCTTGTCAAACAGGGCGCTTCGGTTGCCAGTTTTTCCCGAAAGAAATATGCCGAACTGACTTCTTTGAATGTGCAGCAGATTCAAGGTGATATTAGCGATCCGGATGCGGTTGAACTGGCCGTGCGGGGCAAAGACCTGGTGTTTCATGTCGCAGCCAAACCCGGTATATGGGGTTCCTATCGTGATTATTACCTTCCCAATGTGGCAGGCACGCAAAACGTGATTGCTGCATGTTTAAAACACGGCGTATCACAATTGGTTTATACCAGCTCGCCCAGCGTCGTGTTTGATGGTTCGGACATGCAAGGCGTGGATGAAACCGCGCCATATCCCCGGCGTTTTCATTCCCATTATCCGCAAACCAAGGCATTGGCTGAACAGGCGGTCATCCAGGCGTCGTTGATGCAAAAAAAATTGAAAACTGTTATCCTGCGGCCTCATCTGATTTGGGGGCCGGGAGATAATCATCTAATTCCGCGTATCATTGCCAAAGCATCGCAATTGCGCCAGGTGGGCGATGGCAAAAATAAAGTTGATACGATCTATATTGATAATGCCGCTGATGCTCATATCCTGGCTGCGGAAAAATTAGCCTCCAATGCCGCTTTATCGGGTAATATATATTTCATCAGCCAGGACGAACCGGTTTTGCTATGGGAGATGATCAATGCAATTTTAAATGCCGCGAATCTTCCGCCGGTGCAAAAAACGGTTTCCCATCGAACCGCCTGGATGATGGGCGCTTTTCTTGAAAGTGTTTACAAACTGTTTAAAATTTCTAAAGAACCGCGCATGACGCGATTTGTCGCTGATGAATTGGCGACCAGTCATTGGTTTGACATTAGTGCCGCTCGCCGGGATTTAGGTTATTTTCCGCAAGTGAACACTCAGGAGGGGCTGGAAAAATTGGCGGTTTGGCTGAAAACGGACTCCACACATCGAACCCCGACATCTGAAACCGGAGAATAATATGACCTTTTTTTTTCTAAAACGGAACTCTCTGTTTGCCAACTTGGTAAACTGGCAAATGATTATTGTAATCAGCTTGATAGCGGCAGTATTCGCAGGGCATCTATATGCCGCCGAACCTTTCGCCCCGCAAATCCGCAACAGCGTCGTGCGTATCAGTATTATCAAACAAGAACCCGATTATAAAATTCCCTGGAGTGCCGGAAGCATCGGTTCGGGTATCGGAACCGGATTTCTGATCAAAAATCGGCGTATCCTGACCAACGCACATGTGGCCGGCAACGCCCGTTTTATTGCGGTGGAAAAAGAAGGCGATTCCCGTAAATATGAAGCCAAGGTTAAATTTATAGCCAATGACTGCGATTTGGCGGTACTCGAAGTTAAAGACCCCGCTTTTTTCAATGAGATGACGCCGCTGAATTTCGGAGGAACGCCCCCATTAGATTCGGCGGTGACCGTTATCGGCTACCCCATCGGCGGAAACCATCTTTCTTTTACGCGTGGCGTGGTTTCCCGCATAGATTATCAGGTGTATTCCCATTCATCCGTTGACAGCCATCTCGCCATTCAGATTGATGCGGCGATTAATCCTGGCAACAGCGGCGGTCCGGTACTCCAAAATGGCAAAGTCGTGGGTGTCGCGTTTCAGGCATATAGCGGTGCGGTCGCCCAAAATGTCGGCTATATGATTCCCAATCCGGTGATTCAACGTTTTTTGACTGATATTGAAGATGGCAATTATGACCATTATGTCGATCTGGGAATCTATTTTTTTCCGTTGTTAAACAGCGCTCACCGCCGCGCACTGGGACTTCTACCCGGTGATTACGGCGTTGTTATCAGCAATGTGATTACGGCTGGCGCGGCCGGCGGGAGCCTAAAAATTGGAGATGTTCTGCTGGCCATTGACGATCTGCCCATTTTCAGTAATGGCTATGTGGAAATGGACGGACAGCGCGTACTCATGGCCGAAGTGGTGGAACGCAAATTCAAAGGGAATGCTGTGCGGTTGAAAATATTGCGCAACCGCAAGGAGATGCAAGTCACTCTCCGACTTAACTCCCCATGGCCCTATTTGATGACCGCACGCCGTCATGGTGTGCGTCCGCGTTTCGTTGTTCACGCCGGCTTGGTTTTTCAGCCCTTATCCTATAATTTTGTCAAAGATGCTAATATTAAAAATCCTGACTTGCTTTATCATTACTCCCTTTTTCTGGGAAAAGAACTTTACCTGAAAAGACCTGAAATCATTGTTTTAAGTAAAATTCTTCCAGACCCGATTAATGCTGATTTACGCTCGTTTACCAATTCCATTATTGATAAGATTAACAACCGTAAAATCAGAACACTCGAAGATGTTGCGACCGCTTTTAAATCGCCAACGGATTACGATGTTATCCAAATGTTAGGCCGCGGCCGTCCAATTGTATTGGAACGTAAGGCGGTTGACAGCGCCCGTAAACGTATTTTAACGGATTATGGTGTGTTAAGTGAAGAATATCTCGGCGATTCGATTATCCCCAAAAATTGGATGCGCTCAAAAGTGGGTGCTCTTCCGCTACTATTTCGATTAGGGATTTAACCGTCAGCAGATCTCGGGAGGACAACGCATTTTATATCACCTCCTTATAATTTTGGATGGAGGTTGGGATGATTATTTTTTCTATCCCCCTAAATTTACTATAATCGCCACAACATTTTTCTACGAAAAAATAATCCATATTGCTTTATTCTTGAAGAATCGTCACGTACACAAGAATTACAGACGTTAAGATTTTCCCGATTCTCTCGTAGTTGCTTTCTGAATTTTTTATATTGATCGCCATTCCATATAACATCAAATGAACTGTCGTATATATTTCCCATAACATTTTCATCATTTTCATCCGTAAGATAGCAACACGGCAGCACATTACCTATAGCTGTAATATAAGTTGAAAACCATGGAATTAAACAAGGTGCTTTGATT
>JAUCGF010000147.1 GCA_030378005.1 Desulfococcaceae bacterium HSG9
AAGCCGAATTTTGAAATTTATCGAATTTTTTAATAGAACCATGGCAAAGCCATTCAAACAGACTTATAAAGGGCGACCCCTTACAACTTAAAAAAGGGGGTTACGAACTTCCGAATTGGAGTACTAGTGTTGTGTCAACATTTAACTGACGGGTAGGAGTGCTGACTTCAGTTTGCCAAAACGTTCCAAAAGCGGCAAACTGATACTTGGGCGGGTTTTGGAATATCCGTGCCGGCCATGATTTATGAAGACGCCGACCCGGTAAAATCGCCGCTGGTGTTTGCCGATTCAGTCAAAATCATGGCCCGCATTGAAAGGCATACAACACCTTCGGATAAACCGCCGGTATTGTTGCAACTAATCAGTTTACTTCGTTTTATAGACGCTTTGGACATGGGCAAATGGCGCGTGGGCGAACATCGCGAAAAGGCGTTGAAACTGGATGTCAACCACCGCGATCAGGAATATCTTTTTCGCACCTTGCAGGCCGAAGTCGATACTCAGGCTGCGACGCTTGAATCCCCCGCCCAACGGATCGTGTTTCAAAATCTCTTTTATGACAAAGCCGTGCAATCCTTGCGCCATAAACGGGCTTTATCAGACAAACTCAGGGATAGCCAGGAAACCTTCTGGCAAAATCATCCGCTGAACCTGACCCGCTACAAACAAATTCTGGATTACCTGAGTTTTATCGTAGTGCAGGACTTGCACTTTGATCTTCATGCGGTGATTGATGATGTCCGGTTTGAAGTGAAAAAAGTGGAGAAGGAAGATAAGGAAGAAATAAAATTGACCGTGATTTATGTTTTGAATAAGGATGAACAATGGCTGAACAGCCGCTTTGTCCATGAAGCCGGCGATCAGGCTTCCAAGACGCTGAAAGCCCATATCGAGGGTGATTCAGAAAAAAAAATCAAAAGCTACGCCCAGCGTGAATTTGAGGCGGCCAAGCATTATTTGAAAGGGTTGGTTGATATTGTGGAAGTACGCACTCAAACTGAAGTTTGAATTCCGAATGGGGGAGCATCAAATGTCAAAATCAGCACTTGTTTCTATAAGCATCTGATAATATTTTAAATATTTCAGTATCCCTGATAACGCACTCCGTTTTTATGCGGTCTTTGAAAAGGCTGCGGTTATATGCCTTCTGTCCGTCTGTCAGCACCCGCCCCTTGTTTTTTAAACGGAAAGAGCGGCTCTGATGGTGGCGATATAAGCATCATGGGAAAGAGGCCGCACAATGCCGGTGGTTCCCAAAATGGAAATATCTCCGAGAATGCCTAAACGCGCATTCAGCGTTTTTTGGTAGTCCTGCACAAAGTAGTGATGGGAAAGCCACGTAAAATCATGCTGTTGCCAAAAATATATGCGTGAAGTATCTGACGCAAAAATGCGGAGTTCAGGTTGCCCGCTACGATAAATCAACAAGATACAAAAATTTAACGTCGGATACTTCCTTGCCTGTTTTAACACGCAATACAGTAAAATCAAAATGTTACCATCACTACAGATGCTCCCTCAACGCTGGGTTGAATATGCATCTGCCGGATTGCTCCGATTCAGTTACATTGTTACAGTCCTTGACACTACTTTTCCGGCATTTTTTCCCATAGTTTGTTGAACATCTCGCAGGAAGCAGTATAAGCGCTTTTCGGATCTTTGCGAACTATCGCTTTTATGATGGCGGCGTGCAACGGTTGGGATGCCAATGCCGTGTCGAAACCATGTAAGTCTGCCTGGCGCGCTGTTTGGACGGCATGACGCATAGTGTGCCCGATTTGTGCCAGCAGTTCATTGTGAGAGGCATCTAAAATAGCTATATGAAGTGCCATGTCGGCCTGGAGATATGCTTCGTAATTGAATTTGGCCTCATCGCTCAGTATATTGTCAAGTCGATTGAATAGAAGTTGAATTTCAGCGATTTCTTCTGTGGTAGCGCGTTCAGCCGACAAATTCGCCGCCTCAGATTCAATAATCCTCCGAACTTCAGTCACTTTTTCAAGAAATTCCCTCTGTTGTCCGGCTTTTAATTTCCAGACCAAAACATCAGCATCAAATAAATTCCATTGGGTCCTCGGTTGGATTTGGGTTCCGATTTTGGGCCGTGGCCGTACAAGCCCTTTTTTTTGCAGCACCTTGATAGCCTCTCGGATGACTCCGCGGCTGACGCTGAATTCCGCACAGAGAGCCTCCTCATTGGGCAATGTGTCTCCAGGTTTATATTCGTCTTTGATAATTCGCAGACCAATCGCCTCCTCCACATGTTCGTAGAGCTTGCGGTGCATGGTATTATACGTCATAGGGGTTCATCCTTTTTGTCATATCATTATATTTATATATAAATAATCAATCCTGTAAGGTCAAGATCATATTGCGAAGAATTTTTTCTTGACAGGCCAATGTATTTTATTATATTATTATATTGTATGATGAATATAAACAAAAGTCGGTGCGGCTACTCACATAAGACGGGACAGACGTAGAGCGGAAAGCTGTTCCGCTTTTTCAGACCGGTGCGCTTAACGACGCGGGACGGCTTCCCGCGCTACATAAGTGTCTCGCTTTATGTTGATAGCCAACCGGTGCATACGATCAATGCGGTCATGGCAGCCACTTTATAAAACTGAATTTACACACAATAAACGAACGGAGTAAAAAAATGGTAGAAAATGTCATCATCATGGGCGCCGCAGGGCGCGATTTTCACAATTTCAATGTCTATTTCAGAGACAACAAACGCTATAATGTGGTCTGTTTCACCGCCACCCAGATACCCGATATCGATGGCCGCCTGTATCCTCCCGAGATAGCGGGTTCCATGTATCCTGACGGCATTCCTGTCAAAAGTGATGAAAATCTGACAGAGCTGATCAAAGCGAACAAGGTCGATCTCGTGGCGTTTTCTTATAGCGACATACCCCACACGGAAGTCATGCACAAGGCATCGCAAATCACTGCGGCGGGTGCCGATTTTATCATTATCGGCGCCCAATACACGATGCTTGAATCTTCGAAAAAGGTGGTGTCGGTTTGCGCGATCCGCACCGGATGCGGAAAATCGCAGACCAGCCGGCAGATCGTGCGGGTGCTCCGTGATGCGGGGAAAAAGGTCGTTGCCGTGCGTCATCCCATGCCTTATGGCGATTTGACCAAGCAGGTTGTGCAGCGTTTTGAAAATTATGAAGATTTTGAGAAACATGCCTGCACTATTGAAGAGCGCGAGGAATATGAGCCGGTCGTCGCAATGGGGGCCGTCATTTATGCCGGAATCGACTACGAGAAAATTCTCAGGCAGGCCGAAGCCGAAGCCGATGTGATTGTATGGGATGGCGGAAACAACGATACGCCGTTCTTCAAGCCGGATGTGAATGTGGTCGTTTTCGACCCCCATCGCGCAGGCCACGAAACCACCTTTCATCCCGGTGAAACCAATATGCTGCTGGCCGATATCGCTGTGATCAACAAAGTCGATACCGCAGATTCTGAGGATGTGGAAACGCTTGAACAGACCGTCGCCAAACACAATTCCACCGCCCGAATCGTGCTGACCGATTCAGAAGTGACGGCTGAAAACGGAGAGAGCATGGCCGGCAAGCGTGTCCTGATTGTGGAAGACGGCCCGACCCTTACACACGGGAACATGAAATTCGGTGCCGGTGTCATCGCGGCGCAGCGCTACGGAGCGGCCGAAATCGTCGATCCGCGTCCATACCTCGTCGGAAGCCTCAAGGGAACCTTTGAGGCCTATCCGGAAATCGGAAAGGTGCTTCCGGCCATGGGATATGGCGACCAGCAGGTCAGGGATCTGGAAGCGACCATAAATGCGTGCGATTGTGATATGGTCGTTTTTGCGACTCCGATTGATCTGACCCGTCTGGTGAACATTGAAAAACCCTGTTTACGAGTACTCTATAACTATCGCGACAACAGCAAACCCACGCTGGGCGAACTCGTTAAAGAGATGCTTGATTCCTGACACGGCTGAGAATTTTTCTGGCATCCTTCATTTCCTCGTTTCCACGTTTTAGGAATTGGAACAAAATAGCCTACCCATTTTCAGAAGAGGAGTGCAAGCTTCAGCTTGCGTCACGGGCAAAGCAAACTGAAGTTTGCACTCCAAATGGGTAAGTTGTTTAATTCGTATCCCTTACGAGGAAATGAAAATATCCGTTTTAAGGAGATAATGACATGAACCATAATTCCGGCAACGGCACAAAACCAACCCTGCTCATCGCCCTTGGCGGCAACGCCCTGATCCGAAAAGGTCAAAAAGGAACCGTCACCGAGCAATTTGAAAATCTCAGGGTTCCTGTCCGCCAGATCGCATCGCTTGCCGGTGACCACAGAATCGTCATTACACACGGTAACGGTCCCCAAGTAGGCAATCTTATGCTGCAGCAGGAATCCTGCGATGCGGTTCCCAAACTCCCTCTTGAAATTCTTGTCGCCCAGACCCAGGGGCAGATCGGCTATATGATCGAATCCGTGTTGGATGAAGCCCTTATGGAGCTGGGTGCTGATTTCAATCCGCTCGTCTCTTTGATCACTTATGTGGCGGTGGATGAGGCGGATCCCGCTTTCACCAATCCTTCAAAACCTGTCGGACCGTGTTTCACCGCGGCCGAAGCTGAAAGACTGGATTATCCCACCATGAAAACCCCAAAAGGATTCAGACGAACAGTCGCATCACCGAAGCCGGTCACCATCATTGAAAAAAGAGAAATCAAACGGTTGATACAATCCGGATTCATCGTCATCTGCTGTGGCGGCGGCGGGATTCCCGTGGTCAGAAACGGACGTGCGTTCAACGGAGTGGATGCGGTGATTGACAAGGACCTGGTCAGCGCTCTTCTGGCCGCTGAAATCGGGGCTGACCTGCTGGTGATCGCCACGGATGTCGATGGTGTCATGGCCGATTTCAACACCCCCGGACAGCGACTTGTCTCGCGGATGCGGCTCGATGATGCCGCGGATTTTCTTCGCAATGACAAAAGCGGCAAGGGATCCATGGCGCCCAAGGTGGCGGCCGCCATGAGATTCATCCAAAGCGGCGGAAAACGGGCGGTGATCACATCGATTGAAACTGTTTGCGACGGCGTGAAAGGAACGGCCGGGACACAAATCACCCGAATTTAACTGTGATAAGGAGAAAGCGTTTATGAAAACTTCAGAATATATCGATATGGAAAACGAATATGGCGCCGGTAATTACAAACCCCTGGATGTGGTTCTTACGAGGGGGAAAGGTGTCTGGGTCTGGGATGTTGACGGCAATAAATATATGGACTGCCTTGCGGCCTATTCGGCGGTGAACCAGGGACATTGCCATCCTAAGATTCTTGAGGCTATGACAAGCCAGGCTGAAAAACTGACCTTGACTTCCCGTGCTTTCCGAAATGACCAGCTTCCGTTGCTCTATGAAGAGTTGTGCGAACTGACTGATTCTCATAAGGTGCTTCCCATGAATTCCGGAGCTGAAGCGGTTGAAACCGCTGTGAAATGCGTTCGCAAATGGGGCTATGAAGTCAAAGGAATTGAAAAAGACAAAGCTGAAATCATTGTGTGTGCTGACAATTTTCATGGCCGCACTCTGGCTATTGTAGGGTTTTCCACAGATGAGAATGCAAGAGACAATTTCGGGCCCTTCGCACCCGGATTTAAAATTATTCCATTTGGTGATGCGGAAGCCCTTGAAAACGCTGTTACAGAAAACACAGCAGCCTTTATGGTGGAACCTATTCAGGGAGAAGCCGGAGTTATTATCCCACCTGATGGATATTTAAAAAAGGTCCGGGAAATTTGCAATAAGAACAATGTGATTCTTATTCTGGATGAAATTCAGACCGGTCTCGGAAGAACCGGAACACTTTTGGCAGAGGAGCATGAAGGCATCGAAGCCGACCTGACCCTGATCGGCAAAGCCCTTTCAGGCGGTTTTTATCCCGTGTCCGCCGTGCTTTCCAACAAGGAAGTGCTGGAAATCTTACAGCCCGGCCAGCATGGCTCCACATTCGGAGGAAATCCCCTTGCATGCAGTGTCTCAAGGATGGCGCTGAAAGTTCTTGTCGATGAAGGCATGATTGAAAACGCCAGGGACACAGGCGCATATTTTCTTGCGGAACTTAAAAAAATTGAGAACAAAAACATAAAGGATATCAGGGGCCGCGGCCTGATGATCGCAATCGAACTTCATGAAGGCACCGAAGGCGGAGCCAGGGCAATTGCTGAAAAATTGCAGGTTTTGGGAATTCTTTGTAAAGAGACACATTCCTATACCATACGGTTCGCACCTCCTCTTGTTATTAAAAAAGAAGAGATTAATTGGGCATTGAAAAGAATTAAGCAGGTGTTTGCCTGATTAAAATCCCATGCCATTTCTATCAACTCTGCCTGTAATGTTTGATCAGTCAAATTCAGTAGATCGAAAAGTTTTTGAAAAGTGGCGAACGGCATGTCTGTTTTCAGCTCCGTAGGAGCGGCATATTTGTAGAATCCGAATCCATCTTGTCCGCTGAGCCCCATATATGGACGGCATATTCCGATGCGGACACGCCGTCCATATATGGGACTCCAAGGGTACGGGGCTGACATTTGCTACAAACATGCCGTTCCTATGGAACTTTTAAGGGGCTTTTCGATCTACTGATATTATAAAGGTAAAAATCTAAATTGCTGCGTAATTGATATTATGATAAGAAAGTCTTAGTTAAATTTACAATCATTAGGGAACCGGATTGCATGGCAGGCAAGGAACCGATACGACCTCACTCCGAAATGGCAGCCGTGTTTGCTTCTGAATTTGAAATCTTCGTTGTTTAGCTGTATTAAAAGGCGCAGAGGTTAAAAGATCGTACTTCTGAGGCGTTAGAAATGGTGAATATCATGGAATCTTCAGAAATTATAAACAGGATTTGGCATGAGATAAAAATGCTTCCTTCAAAAAAGCTTGAGATCGCTTTGGACTTTATAGAGGATTTGAAAATAAGCGATGAGGCCGAGACGGAAGCATTGCTTAATGAATCTGGATTATTGGAAGAGTTTTTACAAGCAAAAAGTTACGTAAATGCCTGATATGAATCCGATAAGATGTTTGAGATGCGGCTATTTGAATGAAGAATTTGCTGAAGAGTGTTATGGATGTGGAGTAGTATTTGCTGTTCAAGAACGCGAACAATTTATTGACAATTCTTTTTCGCATCTTGTGATTGATGAATCGCAGAAAGAAAAGATATTTAAAAGTGAATTGAATCCTCGTAGAAAAAGGGACATTTTCAAAAGAATGGCTGAAGGCTATTTATGGGTTTTAGGATGGTTTGCGGGGATAATGCTGTGTTACTATGTTTTTTTTGAATTTTTCATGGAATTTTTTGTAAAATTAATAACAAAGAATATTTTCGGAGTGAAATAAATATGAGTTCAATGAAATGTCCGAAATGTGGACATGCGAATAAACGAAATTCGGAAGAATGTTCAGGATGCGGTGTGATCTTTGCAAAGTTGGAGATGCAAATTGAAAAGAATAAATGGGAAAAAGAAAAAAGGCGTCAGGAGGCATTGGAGAGAGTTGAAAAATCGAAGTTGATAATTGAAAATGCTATTTTGACAGGTGATTGGTCTAAGGTGCCAAAAGAGAAAATAAAGCAAGCTTTAAGCAGGATTATTGTGACAACATCTTTTGATGTGCCAGGCGGAAGGACAGTAAGGGCTGTTGATATTATATCGGCAGAAGTGGCGTTGGGGATGAATTTTGCGCAGGAATGGTTTACATCGTTAAGTGACACTTTCGGAGGAAGAAGCAAAACAACGCAAAGCGTTCTTCAGGATGGTCGGAAGAAAGCGGTTGAAGAATTGAGATTTGAAGCGTTGAAGCTGGGCGCCAATGCGGTGACAGGGATAAATCTGAATTATTCACAATTCAGTGGAAAAAACAAAAGCATGCTGTTTGTGGTTGCGTATGGAACTGCTGTTATTGTGATGCGCAAAGTAAAAAAGAATGTATTAATAAGTCAAAAAAGTTAAAAAATAAGGTTTGTATGAAAAAACAAAAAAAATTGTCCAGGAAAAGTGAAGTCTGGGGGACATCATACCTATTTTATCTTTCTCCGCCCCGGCTTTTTCAATTTTAACAGTCACTTCAAAACGGTCTCTGATTTTTCAATGCAATATTCCTGACCTGATAGACGACCGGTTCGTTCATGACTACGAAATAATACAATATCCGTACTGTCTGGATATTCAGAAAGGAATTCATTCCATTCTTTATGTGCCATACGAGCTAAGGGTTCGGTCTTTACAAGAAGGCTCTTGTTGGGTTTCAGGGTCTTTTGGGGTCAACATAACGTTAACTATTTGAATTTATTTGGAATATTGTAAAGTTGCTTGATTCTCAAGACCATTGTCTATACCTAATAATTTCAGTTGTTTATGGGTACTCACCAAGATAAGACCCCGGAATCCAACAAGAGCCTACAAGAATATCGTCTTTTCTGCGGATATATGGAAGAGAGCCAGCTCTGAGGCCGGTCTTCAGGTTTTTAACCAGGCCGGCCTTAACAGGGTTCTGCTCAATATATTTTGTACAAGATGAGAGATAGTTCATGCCGGGATCGACAACGCTCGCTATTCGTCCCATGGCTCTTTATACACTGAATTATGGCAATTGTAAACAAAATAGGTATGGTGTCCACCGGTTGTTAGATTGCTTTTATCTGTATCATACCTATATTCAGTGAATCGAAAAGTTTTTGAAAGGTGACGACGGCATATCTGTAATTATAAACAGGATTTGCCATGAGATAAAAATGCTTCCTTCAATTTGACATGATATTCAGTTCTGTACAATTGTCCGATAATATGCTACCTCTGAAGCATTACTAGCAAGCGGCACACCATACGTTCAAAACCAAATCATATTTTTATGAGGAATCAAAAAACAATGAAAACTGAAATATTTGAGCAATGTCAAAAACTGTTCCCGGAATGGGCGGCTCTTTCTGAAACGGATTTCAACTTTGATGATCCCAAAGGCTTTTCTTCCTTTACAATGGGGATTCGATCCAAAAAGGCGGTCGAACCGGCAGCGGTTCTGTACCGTCGCCTGGAAGGAAAAGAGAATGCGATACTGGATTTTGAGACGGAAAAAGAGGTGTTTCTGACGCTTGGGGAACATGGCATCGCCGCCCATTGTCATCACTACGATGAAACCTGTCGCATAGAAACCTTCTATCAGGGGCGCACATTGCAGGCGGAGGAATTGTTTGAGCCTGAAAACTTACGTAAAATCGCTGATGAACTTTACCGTTTTCACCTGCTCAGGCCTCCCAGCCTGCCTAAGAAGATGTTTTTCGAACTGTTACATGACAAATGGGGTGAGATAGCAAAGCATGTCCTGGAGGAAAAGATAGCTGTTTTCCCGCCTGATGAGCGCCGCTTATGCGAGGAATTGCAAGAGATTTACAGTTCTGAAACTTTTGAAAAAGTCAAACAATGCCAGCCTGACGGTGAACTGACCTTTTGCCATAATGACACCTATCACGGAAATATCATGAAACTTGACAGCGGGGAGATTAAACTGCTTGATTTTGAGTTTTCCTGTCTCAACAATAAGGCGTATGATTTTTCCAACCTTTTTGCGGAAACAGTGATGCGCCATCAGCAGCCGAACTATCCTTACTTTAAAATTGAGGAACCGAAATTCAGTGACCATGAGTTTGGCATGTTAATCGATTATTATTTGGATAACATCGATTTTGAGACCCTGGAAGCAAGAGAAAAAGAGTTCGAAAAACTGCTGCGAGATACAAAGATCATGTTGATGATGTCTGACTACAAATACGCCATGGCGGCTCTGCCGCTTGCCGTTGAGCCGATCCAAAAGATTCGCTTTATCCCCTATGCACATCAACGGTTTACCAAATTTTTAAAGGCTTATGACAGAATCAATGCATCACCTGCAAATCAATAATCAGTTTTTTAACAACATCATGGGTTTCATATTATTAAACAAAAGTACAGCACGGATATCAAACTTGCTGAAATGGACATCGTGCAAGATCATATTCATGCGCGCCAGGTTGTAGGTGGTGCGGTTGAGTTCCTGCCCGAAAAAATCACTGACATCGGCTTCCCTGGCAATCCGCAACAACAAAGAACCGGACCCGCAAGCGGGACCGTAGGCTGATTTGATGCGGTTTTTATCTAAGGTGACGATTTTGACCAGAATTTTTGAAACTTGCTAGGGGGATATGCTGAAAAACAGTGTGAAAACTATTCCTATCCGGCCGGCATAAATATCCGCATGCACGCGGCTGACACACGCACATAACAACAAGTCAGATAGCCTTGCTTGTGCTATGCCTTAGAATTTTAGTAGCTTGTATCAGGCCGGATAGCAGGGTTTATAGCTTAAAACGCGGGTGTTTTGATGCGGTGATAACAAGCTGGCTTATTGAACAATGGTTTGAATCTGACCTGCTTGAGAACTTTTGGGCTTTTGCCGTCTTTTGGGCTGGGGCAGATCAGTTCAATCCTTATGGGTCAGCTAATTTAATGATATATCAATAACCTCCCATAGTTTTATTAAAAGATGGTAAATCAAACACGACAATTCTATACTTGTCTTCTATTCCACTATTCCAACCTAAATCCGATATGTTTTCCCACCTCCGCTTTAATGAATCTTTAGATGTATGCTTTCTTACAGCACCAACTCTATCAAATGCTTCTATAAGTGGCCAGAACTTGATATTGTTAATAGTTTTTAGTTCTTTTTTGACTTCAACAAAAAAAGGTTTAACCTTTACAGCTAATTGATCATTGCTAACTTTTCGTTCACCGGCACCATCTTGCAAGATAAAAACTAATTTTACTCTATTCTTATTCGCTAATACTTTTTTAGCAATTTTTAAAATTCTCTCACTAAATATTTTAGCTTTATCTTTAATCACCCTTCTAGCATATTCACTGTGTGCGCTATGGTAGGCTACTGCACCAGAAAATGCTAAAATAATATCCCGGTTATTTGTTTTAGCCCAGTCTTCTAATTTATTACTTAAACCTAAAAGGTACTCATCATATTCTATTCCTACATCTCTTACATACATAGTGCTTAATGGTTCATAACTGGAATAAAATCCTATAATAACTTTATTATTTCGAGGCCAATCTGTTACAATTTCCATATCTTCTTCGATTAGATTAGTAATTTTTATATTATCAACTTTATTTTTCCAGTAAGTAGTATGGTCTCTGTCAAGACCATTTACTTTGGAGCCTCTACCTGTTAATCCAATAAGTATTTTACTGTCATTCGTCTTGGACCACTCAAGTATTTTATTTTTGTCATAATTAACAGTAACGTTATCCCATTTTGTAAACTGAAGTATAATTAAATCAATATTATTCATTTTACTATCATTAAGGGTTTTTGTGGTATTTATGAGATCATCATTATAAAATTGAATGAAACCGGCTGAAACCAGCTGTTTCGCCTCAATATCAGACATAAATAAAACAAATATTATCAATATTAGAGCTATTAATCTGTATTTCATATTTCTCTCCTATTTAAAATATAATTCTGAATATGCCGTCCATATATGGGACTCATCGGACACGGGGAATTCTGGTTCTACAAATATGCCGCTCCTACGGAGCTGAAAACAGATAGGCCGTCGTCATCTTTCAAAAACTTTTCGATCTACTGAGTGTAAATAAAGAGTGAAATATGAATAGCTTTCAAAATCACAAACAAGAAACCCAAGCAGAAATATTCAAAAAAGCCGTGTCAGCGGTTTTCCCTTGTGCGGAAAGTTTCATAGATTTTAAGCAAACAGAACACAACAAGAAAACAAAAAGTGAACTGTTTCACTCAAAACTATCCCCATGCCTTTCAATCCACTGCTCAAACAGGGGCGCGCGCAGCTTGTACAAGCCCTGGCCATGCTCTGCGACAAACCCGTAATCCAGCAAACGGGCCAGGTCGGCTTTGTTGGTGACAGGCTGTTGCGCCATAATCGCTTTGACCGTCTGCTGCATACGTTTATGGCAGAAATGCACCCAGAAATTGATCATCACCGCATTGCTGCGATCCAGCACTTTTTCCAATACGGCATTTAAATCGGGTGGCGTCATCTCTCTTTTATTGTTCAAATTGGCGCGGGTGACCATTTCGTAACAGATATGCTGTAATAAGGCCGGATGCCCGCGGGTGAGGTCATACATTTTTTCAGGCAGTTCCGGCGGGTAAAGCAGCCTGAATTCGGGATACGGATCCGTAATCAGCTTGAGGGCGTCCGCTTTTTTAAGATAATCCACTTTAAGACGCTGGGCATGAACAAAGTAACGGCTGAAATCCGGTTCGCCCAGGTCGGCAAAAAGAGACAACCCGGTGAAGAGAAAGATCACGTTGTTCTGACTCTGGGAAAAACTGCGCATCGCTTCCAGCACCCTTTCACCATCCTGACCAGCCGCTTCTAACAGTTTGTGAAAATTTTCGTATTCATCAAAGGCCAAAATGATTTTACGTTTTTCACTCTCGGCGGTTTCTTCAAAAAAAGTTTTAAACTGTCGCCAGGCTTCCAGCGGGTCTTCCGGCAAGGCTTCCTGGATATTATCATCCATATCTAACTTTTTTTGCGCTTCTTTTTGCACGCTGTGCAAAGCGGCGGAAAGCGTAAAACAAGCGTCGCTTTGAAAATCCTGGGTGACGATGAGAAAACCGCTGCCCAGCAGGGTCTGCAAAAAGTTCAGCAAACTGGTTTTGCCCACCCGTCTTTGCCCTTGCATCAAAAAAGTAGGCATGGTTACCGAACTTAAAATGCGCATGCTTAATTCGTCGCGCAAATCTTCCCGGCCCACAAAAGTTTCCTGTCCAAATTGATCGGGCTGCAGGGCTTCGCCCAAACGATATTTATTGGGCGAAGCACGCTCTGTCATTTGTAACTGTATATCCAATGCTTGTAATTGCTTGCGGCTTTCCTTAATCCAACAGTGTATGGCTTTTAAATAGTCGGCTTTCCACTGTTTGGATTCTTGCATAGTGGTCTGTTGCAGCGCTTTCAAGTTGGCATGGAAAACGGACCAGGCGGATTTTTTTAAAAAGACATGATTCTGTTGTTTAGCAGTATTTAAATGTGATTTAACTTTCGCAACGAGCTTTAACCATTGCGAAGAAGGTCTGAAAAGGCGGCTTTTCTTATCTTCGGAATAAATCTCAGGAGGAAGCATTTTTGAGGCAGACAAAGGATGATAGTACCATTGTGCTGCCGTTGCCGTATGAATTATCTGGAACGCTAATTTGCGTTGCAATGGCCTGTGTTCAAATAAAAACGCAGCAAACTTCAAGGCGACTTCTGGTGTCTCCCAGCTTAACTTTAAAAGTTTACGGCGAACGGCCGGAAGCGGCAGCCAGATGACCGCATCTTTGATATAGGGATTCTTTTTAAAATCTAAAGGTAGGATACATCTGATCAAATAAAAGGGGTAAAAAATGAAGCGGAAATAGGTCGTATAATAGCTTATCACGAATGCCGAACCGTCTGCCAAACTGAATGCCAAACTGAATGCCAAACCGATTGCTAAACCGATTGTCAAACCGAATGGCAATTTGAATACCAAACCGAATGCCAAACCGAATGCCAAACCGCTTGCCAAACAGCCTAACAAACCGAATGTCAAAACGCCTGCCAAACCACCTGCCAAAGCTAATACCAAAGCTAATGTCAAACCGAATGTCAAATTGAATGCCAAACCAAATGCCAAACCGAATGCCAAACCGAATGCCAAACCGACTATAAATTTTATAAATGTAAATTTGATGTATGTTTGATAGCTTGAATACAATGAGTTATCAGATAACCACTTTTGAATAAATTCAGGTTTAAATGCTTCGGGAAAGCTTGACGGCAACTCCGACCAGATAATACTCAAAGCGCTTAAAAGATAAAAAAGAATGGATAAAATGATGATAATCAAAAATGACTGTGGATAAGTCTTATAAAAGTAGCGGCGAGTCTCCTTTTTCGTGAGCGTACGCTCAAATTTTCGCAAATGATTGGGTATAAAAAAAAGCCATTTTAAAAGCTCTGATGAACTTTTGGGCTGTTCCGCAAGCTGAAAAGGATGCTTATTTTCCATTGGGTTTAAGAAACTTATCCGCAATTGATTTGAAAAATGGACCGGCACCGGCAGTCAACTTTTTTATTTTTCCAATCGTTTCTAAAAAAGGTGCCATAACAAGGAACCAGCTTTTAATTTTACGGTGCCATTGGGTGGCCGATTTCTTCAAAAGGATGTCTTTTCGGAAATGAATGCGCCATGTATCTAACCGTTGGTTAAAAGTCAGATGGGCGTCTGATTGGGTAATGAGCTTGACTTCATAATTCATTAACAGCGCATAATTGTCGGATTGTTCGTTTAAGTGCGAAGCTAATATTTTTTTCTTGTGAGCATCCAAAAGGTAATCTGCAAATCTGCGTTCCAACTCCCTGATGATCTCTTCATGTTTGAGCGGGTTGACCTCCAACTGCGTGAGATTCAGCACGGACGTCAACGGCATCTTATTGATAAAAATGACAAGATTATTGACCGGTTCATGGGTGACAGTCAATAACGAAACGCTGGTGCTATTTTTAATCGAATTGAGGCAAACAATAAAATCCTGGTTAAACTTGGCATCAATGTCAGGGTTGTCGGGCAGGTATTGGAAATCATCAATAAAAAAGAAAATCGGTTGGTTTCTATCCTTCAATTTTTGGATAATCTGATTCAGGCTGACCACCGGTTCACCCTCTATACCCGCCTCCGTCCAAACCGCTTTGCAAAAACCATCATAGCTGTACTGGTACCGGCGAAAGGAAACCAGAATGATATGGGTGCCTTCCAAACCTGCTTTGCGAATATCTTCCAACAAACGGGTTTTGCCAATGCCGGGTTCACCATAAAGATTGATAGATTCTCCCCGCTGTAAGCGTTGAATTACCAGCGATGTAAGAGTGGGCCGTAGAAAATCGGATGCTTCAGTCCGTTTTCCCGGTAGTTGAGAAAGTGATTTTTCAACAGACGTCTTTGTTCTTGATAATCTTACATATTCCTCTCGATTCTCTAACAATTGATTCACATAGTCTAATTTATTGCCAAGCAAAGATGCAATCGTTTCATATGCATATCCAAGTCCGGCAGTATCAACTGTTCCTTGCTCCAAAACCGGTAATTTTTCGCCAAAACTAAAATAGGTCATATAGGGAATTTTCGTAAGTGTCAGCATATCAAGAACTTTTACCGAAGTTGGGAGCCAATCTTCATAAAGTGATGAAATTTCCTTTTCGAACCTCTTTAGCCATTTCTTTGAAAGTTCGAATTCTTCCCTGTCATCAAATCTGCTGGGAACAGGTAAACATAAAAGACTTAGCCGATTCACTGGTAAATTTTGACGAGCCACAACAGTCTTTTTTACGATATTCACAGTACCCTGTAAACTTTGCTCCGTCGCAGTGAACAGCAATACGAAAATATCCGGTAGTTGAATCGTACAGATGCCGCCAATATCGGTAATTCCAGTACGGCTGTCTATGAGGACAAAATCATAGGTTCGTTTCCAGTGTTCGCGCAATGTCTCAAGAAAATAACCACCATTTTTTTCATAGAACGCTTCCAAATCGAGACCGCTTACTCTGCTTGTATAATCTCCATCTCTTTTTCCAGCAGTGAGAAAATGTAACGGAGCTTTACTCTCCGGTATTTTGATTTCGATGAGGCAATCCTGTAAATCTGGCACTTCTGAAACATCCAGTTGCCTGTCAAGAAATTTGTAGAGCAGGTCAATTACGCCTTCTTTTTTCAATACACTGCCTATGTTGCTGGAGTAATGCTTTTGAAAGAAAAATTCGAGACCAGGAGCCTCTAAATCCCAATCCACAATGAGGACGTTGTAACCCCATTGGGACATCAGGGTGGCGACATTGGCCAATGCCATCGTTCTGCCCACGCCGCCTTTATACGAATAAAATGTGATGATTTCGCCCATAGGTCATATCCTCATTTATGCCGTGGGAGTGGGAAACTTCTTGACGTGTTAAGATCAAGGATGAGTTCTTCGTCAGGCGTCAGATCGTCAAACGAGGTATTCTCCCACGTCGGTTGAGCATTGATAGCCTGTTCTGTTGCTTTCACTAGATTACGAATTTTTCCCTCAAGCAAGTGGCTTTTCCTTCCGCGGTGTATTCCTAAACTTGTTAATCCGTTGAAATCCCATTCACTTCTCATTAATCTGCTCACAAGAGTCGGAAATTTTTCACCATCATAAACATTGGCAATCAGTATAAGGGGAGGGGTTGCCGTTCGGTGACCGCAACGTTGTTCGCGCCGGATCATAACCGAAAGTTCATACCTGCATTGGTAGCAATTGAAATAGGTTGGAGAACAAAGCCCGACAAAACAACGCGAACGAGCCAGCGCATTTTTCACAGAAATCGGTACATCTTCACCTGTACAGAGTTCTTTTCGTTCGAATATTTTCACATCTCGTGCCAATTGCTGTTCTAGAAAACCTACGAACTGATGTAAAAATATCTCTTCGCGCCACTTTTTGAATACATTTACAGGTTCATAACTCAAGAAGACATCCCATTCGTAATCTACGGTCTCTGCTTGCAACGGTTTTGTATGTTGCTGCTCAAGAATTACTGGAATCGAGCCTTCAGGTATATTGTGTAACCTGATGTTATTACAGCCGAGTTTAAACGCGGTAGGATAAGAATAGTCCTTGCCCAGGCCCAGGCCGGTATAAAACCCCTCTGCAAAACGGATGCCTGCTTTGTCACCAATACTGGTACTCATTCCAATGACATAAGGGATATGCTGGTGAATGGCTTCCGCTTGTGCCTTCGAATAGCAGGCATTTAACACGACACACTCAATAGGCTTATGACACCGCCGAACACATATCTCGAACAAGTTTGCAAGCTCATTTACTGGAATCCATTGCTTTTCTCCGATGTCATTCTCAAGTAGCAACCCATCCGTCTCTCCATGTCCGCAAAAATGGACAATATGTGGTGTGTGACACAACAAAGTTGATTGTAAGTCGCTAACCGATGTTGCTAAATTTATATCGACCTTGAAAACATGATGTTTGGCGCTTTGAAGGATTTCTTGAATTGAATGGATTTCCTCATCAGCCCGCAATCGTTCTGTATTCTTCGGGTTTGCCGACAAAATCAGAATGTTTTTTTTCATTTGCTGATCCATGCTTTTTGAAAAATCTCAGATGCTCTAAAATTCCCACTCAAATGAAATCTTGAAACTTGATTGTGCACCAACCTTGGCGACATACACATTTCCCTCGCCATTAAATTGCAGCCCAAATTCCGCCTGCGCTTTTTTCGGGGGAATATTTTGCGTTTTCACCTGTTCAAATGCACCAACTAACATTTTGCAATGTTCGACAATTTGGTCTTGAATCATTTTATCTAACGCCTGATCTATTTTGGTAAGTACTTTGTCCTCTCTCCCTCGCTGACCTTCTTCATAATGGCCATCATATTTTTTTGATTCATCAATCTCTTCTGATACTTCTACTAACTCTGTTACTTCTACTAAAGTCGTACTGTTTCCCATCTTCATTGTTACCAGTTGTGCCATAATTTTCCTCCTCCGATGGATTAGTATGTTTCAGGTTTGTGTACAGAGGCTCGTCAAATTTGTGATGTTACCCTATCAAAAAATTCATGTCAAACATTTAGCAAGATAAGTTCATAAGAAAAACAGAATACTCTAAATCCGCCTCCGTCCAAACCGCTTTGCAAAAACCATCATAGCTGTACTGATAGCCGCGAAAGGAAACTGAAATGATATGGGTGTCAGCCAGACCAGATTGGCGAATATCTTCCAACAAACGGGTTTTGCCGATGCCGGGTTCGCCATAAAGATTGATGGATTCGCCTCGCTGCAAGCGTTTAATCACCAGTGCTGTGATGGCAGGTCGTAGAAAATGTGAATCTTGCATTTTCATCTCCGTATTTATGAAACGTGATGCGTGAATTCATGTTTTATTGGTAAATTATTTAGTCACAGGTGCTTAATTTCACTCATAGTAATGGCAAAAGGATTTTAAAGCAAGGGAATTAAGAGACTCAGTAGATCGAAAAGTTCCTTAAAAGTTCCGTATGAACGGCATGTTTGTAGCAGATGTCAACCCCGTGCCCCGAGTCCTGTCGGGACGGCATGTCCGCGGAATATTCCGCCCCGATGGGATTCAGCGGACACGGGGAATTCTGATTCTACAAATATGCCGCTCCTACGGAGCTGAAAACAGATATGCCGTCGTCACCTTTCAAAAACTTTTCGATTTTTTGTACCGTAATCTTTCCAGATTGCGGCTCAGATGCGCAATCTGGAAAGATTACGGTACTGCAAGTCTGGCTTGATTATGCCAAATCTTTGATTCAACGCCTGAACACATCCGCCTTAATATCATAACGCCGCATAATCTGTTGCAGGGCTTGGCGTTCCAAACCGCATTTTTTGGCCGCATGGGTCACATTGCCATTCGTGTCTGTCAGCTTTTTATGGATGTAGGAGGTGTTAAAGCGTTTCAAAATGTGTTCTTTCGCTTTTTTGTAGGGAATATCTGTGAAATGATTTTCCTCTTCATAAGGAGGGGGATGGGAATTTTCAACATTGACATCGACGGTGCGGATTTCATCTTCGGTGGAAAACAAAATGCCGCGAATAATCAGATTCTCCATTTCCCGAACGTTGCCTTCCCAGCGGCGCGTCATGAAATCGGCGGTCAGATCGGGAGATAATTTTTTAAGCGGTTTGTTTAATTTGCGGCAATGTTTGGCTGTCAGATGATTGGCTATCAGGGGAATATCTTCGGGATGTTTTCTTAATGGCGGCACCTTGATCGGCAACACGTTCAGACGGTAGAAAAAATCCTCGCGGAATACGCCCTGACTGATTTTGGCTTTCAAATCCTGATTGGTTGATGAGACGATGCGCACATCCACCTCAAAGGACTTGGTGTCTCCCAAAGGTTTGATCACTTTATCCTGCAAGACGCGCAGCAGTTTGGTTTGAATCACAGGGCTGACATCGCCGATTTCATCTAAAAAAAGCGTGCCTTTGTGGGCTTCCTGAAAAAGACCGATACGGTTTTGAGTGGCGTGTGTGAAAGCGCCTTTTTTATAGCCGAACAGCTCGCTTTCCAGGATTTGTTCCGGAACCGTGGGGCAATTCACCGCCACGTAGGCTTGATCTTTGCGCCGGCTCAGGGCATGAATCGCCCGCGCCACCAAATCTTTGCCGCTTCCCGATTCGCCGGTGATCAGCACAGTCAAATCGGTTCCGGCAACCATCCGGACAGTCTCATAAACGCGCTGCATGGCCGCACTTTTACCGACCAATTCCTGGAACATAAGCTCACTTTGGCACGCTTTTTGAAGCCTTGAATTTTCCTTAATCAGATGGCTTCTTTCAAGCGCTTTTTCCAGGCGCATCACCAGTTCCTCATGCTCAAACGGCTTGGTGATAAAATCATACGCACCGTTTTTGATCGCCACGACCGCCATGTCGATACGTGCATGAGCGGTCATCATCACCACAGTTTGATCCGGCGCATCACGCTTGATCAGTTCCAAAAGTTCCAGGCCGTTCATTCCCGGCATCTTGATGTCCGCCAAAACCAAGTCAAAAGAATTTTTTTTCAGCCGGAATAACGCTCTTTCACCGGATTCGACGGTTTCAACATTTGCATCGAGGTCGGCTCCCAAAGTGCGTTTTAACAGACGAAGCATATCCGGCTCGTCATCAACAATCAAAATTGAATGTTTCATCAGGATGTCCCTGTTTCGGGTGATGTTACCGGCAAGCGAACCGTAAAAGTCGAGCCGTGTCCCGGCCGGCTGGACGCCTGAATATCACCGCCATGATTTTTAATAATGCCATAGCTTACCGACAGCCCCAGACCGGTGCCTTCACCCGTGGTTTTGGTTGTAAAAAAAGGATCGAAAATACGTGTCAGATTTTTAGATTCAATGCCGTAACCGGTGTCGGACACTTTGATATACACTTGGTCGGCACGGCTGTCGGCACCTGTTGTAATCGCGATTTCGCCTTTGTCGCTGACAGCATGGCACGCATTCATCACTAAGTTTAATATCACTTGTTTGATTTTTTTTTCATCGAGTGAAACAAGCGGTATCTTCAGATCATATCGCCTGAGCACTTCGCAGGTTTTGGAATCCGAGTGATGCAGGATGAACTCCAGAACATCGTCAATCAGGTCGTTGATATTCACCGGTTCTTTGGCAGGTTGAGAATTGCGGGCAAAATTGAGCAGGTCGTTCACGATCAATTGGCAATTTTTAACATGTTTTTCGATAGTTTTCAGATCGGCGTAAGACTCGGTTTCAGGGTCCTCATTGCGTATCAGCAGTTGAGTGTAGCCCAAAATAATGCCTAACGGATTATTGATTTCATGCCCGATGCCGGATGCCAGTTGTCCGATAGATGCCAAGCGGTCGGCCTGCGCCAATTGGTTTTCCATCAATTTACGCCGTTCAATATCTTTGACCACAAAATGGAGCGTCTCGATTTTACCGTTAAGGCCGCGGTCAATGCTGCCGCTTATCAATGAACGCATAACAGCGCCGTCATTGCGTTTCAATTTGATTTCCATACTGGATATGAAACCCCGCGCTGCAAGTGCGGTGCCGATAGCCCGCCAATCATCTTCTTCTGTCAGAAAGTCCTGAAATCGGGTCGAGGGAATCGCTATGGGATCGATTTGCTTAAAACCCAGCATTTTATAGCCGGCCGGATTGATATCAAGAATCAGGCCGGCTTCACTTGTCGCCACAATCATATCTTGCGACACTTCAAAAATCCTACGAAATTTTTGTTCCGAAAGTGATAAGGCTTTAGTGCGTTCTTGCACATGGGTTTCCAACTGGTCATGGGCGTTTTGAAGCGCCTGTTCCGCCCGTTTGCGTTCTTCAATCTGAGATTGCAATTGTTGATGGGAGGCTTTCAGAATCTTGTTAAGCCTGAGATTGGAAACGGAAAAAATCACCATAGCGATAAACAGGATAATCACCGCGAGAAGCCAATAGCCATAGTTACGAATCACATCAGCGACAGTGACACGGCCAAGATTGCGATAAGGGCCGACTTTGAGTGTTTTTAAACAATCATGCACCGGCTGATAGTTTAACGGAATCGTCCAACCGCCGCATAAAGCCGTGCGAGCCGCTTCAGAATCGGGCGGCATCTGCAAAAGCGCGGTGGCGACCATTTCAGCGAGTTGCGCGGAAGTGTGTTTTACACGCGCCAACGGCCATTCCGGATATTCGCGGGTTGAATGCAAAAAGGGCAGATGCACATCCTCGCCGTCGTGTTCATGGAAAACATAAAAATCGTCAATCTTGATTTTACCTTCAGCGTCCATACGCTCCAAAGTATCCGTTCTGACCGTACCCGCATCCGCCACACCTTTTAAAATCGCATAAACCACGGCATCGTGGGTGCCGCCGAAATCAAGCGCTTTAAAATCTTTGTACGGATCGATTTCTTTCTCCAACATCTGACACCAGGCCATGCGCCATCCGCCAAAAGAAGTTTCTTTCACGGCCATAAACGTTTTACCTTTCAAATCCTGCAATCGTCGCATATCTTGCCGGTCGCGGCGGCAAAATATGACACCGCCGAAAGTGGTGTGATTGCGGTTGAAAATCCGATTTTTTAATGTGGCGATGCGATTGGCACCGTAAAAATGCTCTAACTCGACATAAAAAGAGGAGTTGGAAAGGATAAAATCGACTTCCTGGGCTTCAACCGCATTATAAATATATTCAAAATCCAAAGGAACGATGACAAAGCGGCGGTCGGGAATTTTATCGGTCAGATAGCGAGCCGTGGGCGACCATTTGGCGAGGCAGATTTCAGGCCCTCTTTTCGCCAGAACACCGATTTTGACTTCCTTGACCGCTGCCGGCAGAGGTTCAGGCGATGCCAGGTTTAGTAAGAATAATGCTAAGAAAATGAGCTTGAATAAAAATGGTTTCACGATTTGTGTCCGGTGCCAGAGCATTACTGATGAACTTTCGGAAAGGTGCTGATGTAGTCTGGATTGAGGAACGAAACCCAGCCTACGAGCTTTCGTTTCCTGTTTCGCCGCTTCTGGATGAAATCAGTTTTTTGACAACAAACCAGATGCAATAAACCAGAATAAGGGCGATGATATAACCGAATAATGCACTGATCAGAATCGGATCGCCGTCAGACGCCCCAATTCGAATCAGATAATCCCGGCCATAAAGTGTCAACAGTCTCTCAGACCGGTAAGCCTCATTGATATACGCGGATATTATTAAGATAGGAAGATAACGGGTGGCGATACTGAGCAAAAAACCCTCAAAGAAAAAATCGTAATAGGCTTTATTTAACTCCGCCTTATCGATATTTTTAGCAAGCAACTTGGCTTTTTCAGGGTCTTCACATTTCATGGCTTCCTGACGCAGGTTAAACCAGTACAGATATTTTTTCTCGGTTTCGCGCAAGCGTTTAGTTTTGATCTTGCCGGATAACAGTTTTGTGATCGCCGCGGTTAAAAAAGCGATAAGAATAATGATAGTAACCGGCCCCAAAGGGTTAAGAGGCGCCATGCAAAAATCTGCCAGTGTTTTCAGACCGATAACCATATCCATGATGTGTATCCAGAGCTTATCTAACCATGTTTCCATCAGCACCATTTCCTTTTGCGGCCATATTTTTGAACAAAAATTTGCGTCTAACCGTACCGTAATCTTTCCAGATTGCGCATACTTGCTCTACAATCTGGAAAAATTACGGTACATGGGTTGAAAGAGAGAAGCCTTCCGGCTTCTCTCGTTTATTGAAGGTTATATCCAAATTTCGATCTTGAAGAAGCGGAAGAACAGGAAGAACAAAGTGATCGCCAGAACAATCTTCAAAGTTTTTTCACTGAAAAGCTTCTGTGCCCGGCTGCCCAACATGCCGCCCACAAAACCGCCGATAATAATGGAGACCATCAGCCATAAGTCTGGCAAATAACCGGTCATCAGGTATCCGATGAAAGCGCCGACACTGGAAAAACAGGTGCCGATCAGCGAAATCGGAACCGCCACATACATCGGAAGCGCTCCCAAAGTGGTCATCGCGGGTACCAGTAAAAAGCCACCGCCGATGCCAAAAGACCTGGAAACCACGCCGATAGCCAGACCAAGAATGGCAAAAAGCAGCGGATTGATAGTGAACTCTTCACCCCAGAATTTAAAACGATAGTCGGTCAAAGATGTCTTAACCGGTTCTATCTTGCCCATTTCCACCGATTTTCCTTCGGTTTTGGCTTTGGCTACCGCCGCATTGAACTTTTTGACCATAGCCTTGATGTTTTTTCGTTTTTCCATAGCTTTAGGCATCATCTCTCTCAAAGTCTGAATCCCCATGAGAACCACAAGAATGGCCAGCCACTCTTTATAGGCTTTCATTGGCAAAACGGCCGATACATATTTACCCAGCCAGATGGAACCGATGAAGATGCCGACGCCGAAAGAGATACCTACAGGCCAGGCCACGCGCCTTTCCACCACCGCATAGCGATAAAAAGAACCCAGAGGTGAGAACAGGGTTAAAGCCATGTTTGAAGGTTTCAGCACATTAGCGGCATTGATGCCCACAGGCCCGGCCGTATGCACAATCAATATCTGGAAAGCCGCCATAAGCATACCGCCGGCCGCGCCGATCATGGAAAAGTAGGTGCCTACAAGAATGGCTCCGATGATGATCCAGATGGGGTTCATATAGCGGAATCCCTTGCTTAACCAGAACCCGTTTTCCAACACTTTATAAGAACCGCTCTTGGTGCCGTTGACATACACATCGAAAACGGTTTCTGGCGGTGTATGACGGAAAGATTTAAATGAGGCCGTGAATTTTCCGGTGGCCTTATCTAACTTGATAGACGTGTCTTTATCCCAGTATTTGCCACTTCCCTGATCAGTGATCACTGTGCGGGAAAAAATCGTCACTTTACCTACTTTGCTGCTCTCTTTGACGATGGTGTTAATCCCGTAGCTGGATTCATTGGCGTATCTGAGAAAATTCCACTGCTCTTCGGACTTGATCGGCCCCAGCATGGATTGAGCGGACGGATCGATATCGGCGTATTTCTTATTGAGGTAATACATCGTAGTGGAATAAATGCCGTTGCCCTTGCCCAGAAGAACCGACGGGCCGCCAAATTTTTTCTTGCCTTCTTTACCGAAGACGTCAGAATTGGTGGTTAGCACGTAATAGAGCGGGGGAATCGCCGTATCCGCGTTAAATTTGGCTTTCTTCATATCTTTTTTAAATCTTTTGGTCTCATGAACACCATCTGTTTCCTTAGGTGCGAACATTTTTTGCTGTGCTACCGTAATATAAAGGTCTTCACCCGGCGCGACAGTTCCCTCAAAACTTACTATATCACCGGCTTTATATTCAGATGCGGAAATTTTGACATCAGCACAAAAACCCGGCGCCGCCATCGCAACAATCAGAAACAACAAGGTTAATAAAAATAAAAATTTTCTCATCAAATTCCTCCTTAAAAACTGAAAAGTAAAAAATCAATTAAAAATTAAATTAAAAAATCGTATCGTATCCATTATGGTGTGGTTTTCAGTCTCTATTTTATCTGCCGACTGCCGACTGCCAACTGCCAACCGCATACTGCCAACTCCATAATAGGATACTAAAAAATCAGTAATGCCGCCTATTCTTTTTACGACGCAATCCCTCCTTTCCGCTTTAGATTATCATATTTAATTGCCAGAATACCGCCGAGCCAGCTAAAGACGGCACCAATAATAAACCACAACAGCAGGTCGTTCACCGTGATTTGTGAAGTGTCAATCACAGCAGGAAGTATGAAAAACATTGACGCGCACACCAAAACGACGACCGCAACGCCCGCTCCAACAGCAAATGTCCGTTTATATTTAAGACGGTCAAGCGTCTTTTCCAATAGCATGTAGCCGGTGAGCGCACAATTGAATGCCATAAACCAGGGCATTAAGAATGATAAAGACGCGACCCTGACAGGCACAGTGAAAAACACAGCCAGAATCAAAACTCCGACCACGCCGACAATGATGCTGTAAAGTGCCTTTCCCGCTATTGATGATTTGATTAGATCGTAATAATGATCAAAAATTATTTGCATAGAAATAGTTCTTCTTTATAAATTAGCGCATTTGACAGAGCAAATTGACAAGTTGCCCTGCAAAAAGTTTCCATTTTCAATTTCCTTAGATTATGCAAGCTATATGCCATTCAAGCATAAACGGCGGCAAATATTTCATTATATTTTAAAATTCGCTTTTTATGCTATTAATTCAGGATGATAATAAATTGTATGGAATTTCTGAAAATATTTATCTTATTTATACCGCTTGAAAAGTGCAATAAATATATTGCATCTACACATTAATAATGACAATCAGCTTATTGTCATCATA
>JAUCGF010000022.1 GCA_030378005.1 Desulfococcaceae bacterium HSG9
AACTATATTTAATTAACATCCCTTAGCCATCAACCGCCAAAGGACGCACTTTAATATTCAATTCATCCAATTGCTCCTTGACAGCAGTTGACGGCGCATCAGTCAACAGACAGGACGCTTTCTGGGTTTTGGGAAACGGGATCACATCACGGATTGAACTTTGACCGCATAAAATCATCACTAGGCGGTCGAAACCGAAAGCGATGCCGCCGTGGGGCGGCGCTCCTGACGCCAGGGCTTCAAGCAGAAAACCGAATTTTTCCAGGTATGTTTTTCTGTCCATGCCCAGCGCGGCAAACACCTTTTCCTGAGTTTCCTGCTGATGGATACGGATGCTTCCGCCGCCAATTTCGGAACCGTTTAACACCAGATCATAAGCGCGAGATAGCGCATCTGAAGGATTATCTTTTAATTTTGCTTCATCCTGTTCAAGAGGAGCGGTAAAAGGATGGTGCAATGCCTGGAAGCGTTTTTCAGTTTCATCATATTCCATCAACGGAAAATGAGTCACCCATACAAAATTAAATTCAGTTTCGTCAATCAGCCCTAATCGAGCGCCGATATTATTACGCAAATGTCCGAGCGCTTCATTCACCACAGGTGTCCGGTCCGCTACAAAAAAAATCAGATCGCCGGTTTCAATGCCGATTTTTTCAATCATACGGGCTTTTTCTTCATCGCTGAAAAATTTGGCGATAGGCGACTGCCAGCGATCTTCCCGGATTTTGATCCATGCCAGGCCTTTGGCTTTATAAACGCCCACAAAATCAGTCAATTCATCAATGGCCTTACGCGTGAAATCAACACAGCCTTTGGCGTTCAGCGCTTTGACAATACCGCCTTGTTTCACCACGTTGGCAAACACTTTGAACCCCGAATCTTTAATAATATCGGAAATATCTTGCAGTTCAAGTCCAAAACGCAGGTCAGGTTTGTCGAGGCCGTAGCTGTCGATGGCTTTGGCGTAGGTCAGTTGGGGAAAAGGGCGTTTTAACTCTTTTCCTAAAACCTTTTTAAAAACGTGCGCCATCATGCCTTCAGCCAATTCCATGACATCATTTTCACCGACAAAAGACATTTCCACATCAATTTGAGTGAACTCCGGCTGGCGGTCGGCGCGCAGGTCTTCATCCCGAAAGCAGCGCACCAATTGATAGTAACGTTCAAAGCCGGAAATCATCAAGAGTTGTTTGAAAATCTGAGGCGACTGAGGCAGAGCATAAAATTGTCCTGGATTCACCCGGCTTGGCACGAGATAGTCGCGTGCGCCTTCAGGAGTGCTGCGGGTCAGCACAGGCGTTTCAATATCTAGAAAACCATTTTGGTTTAAATATTCGCGCACCGCCGCAGCCGCGTGGTGTCGTAAAATAATATTTTTTTGCAACAGCGTGCGGCGCAGATCAATGTGGCGGTATTTCAGACGAATCGTTTCCGAAACATCAATCTTATCTTCAATTAAAAAAGGCGGCGTTTGCGCTGTATTCAATATTTTCAGATCAGACACCATCACTTCAATGGCACCGGTGCGCAGTTTCGGATTGGCCATTCCTTCGAGCCGATTTTCCACAGTTCCGCGCACGGCCAGTACAAATTCATTACGAATCATATTTGCTTTGGCGTGGGAAGTTTGATGTCGTTCCGGATTAAAGACAACCTGGGTAAGGCCCTCTTTATCGCGTAAATCCACAAAAATAACGCCGCCATGATCTCTGCGCCGCTGCACCCATCCCATCAGTACAACTTCAGCGCCGACATCCTCAATGCTTAATTCACAGCAATGATGGGTTCGGCGTATTTCTCCAAGTTTATCTGTCAACGGACTGTTTCCTTTCCATTCATGTTTTTAAAATTTTGTTATTGCCCGGAAGGCGTTTCTTCTATTTCATACTTTACGTTCACTTCCATATCCTCGCGTAATGAGTGATATACACTACAGTACTTATTGCGGGAAAGTTCAATAGCGCGGTCTATCTTCTTTTTGGTAATTCCGTCACCGGAGATATGAATCATTATATCCACCGATTTATAATACTGAGGCGGTGTAAGATTTCTAGAACCTTCAAAAACGACCTCGTATTTTAAGACTTCGCACCGCATCTTTCGCAGAATATGTACAACGTCTATGGAAAGGCAACCGGCTATGCTTAAAAGCAATGTTTCGGTTGGAGAACATCCCTCTTCATATTTTACATCATACTCGACTTCATAGCCTCGTTGAGTGGTACCGATAAAATAAAGATCTCTTTGGAGGCTCAACCTGCCTTTATTCACTGGCAGAATTTGCTCTTTGTATTCCTTTAATTCGGCATTTTCTTTATTTTGATTCTTATCATTGCTGGTTTGAGACATTTTTTTCCTCCTGCTGACTTTTTAAATTGTGTGTATGCTTTAATGCCTTTCAGCATGTTTAAAAGATAATAATCCTATACAACGAAAACAATTTAGTCAATATCATATCTGTAAGCGTTGTGAAAAGATTTTTAACTTGCTTTTTGACGATTATTAAGCGATTTTCAGATTATCTATTTTTTCAAATGTAGGGTGTGCAAAATTTTTCGTGTCCGGGCCTGCGTTTGGCATAAAACCCAAACACAAAAAAGATTTGCGCACCGTTCAGGATGTTAAAAAAAATATAGCTGTCATCAGGGAGATTCAAAATTGCAAAAAACAGGCAAACAGAATGGGCTGACCGATGTGCAAGGATTGCAAGTCGGTCATTATAGTGATTTTGATGCGTTAAGCGGTGTAACGGTCGTTCTTTGTCCCCAAGGCGCTGTGGCCGGCGTGGATGTTCGTGGAGCAGCACCTGGAACCAGAGAGACCGATCTGCTCAATCCCGTCAATTTGGTGGATAAAGTGCAGGCCGTGGTTTTATCCGGCGGATCGGTGTATGGATTGGCTGCGGCAGACGGTGTCGTGCGCTGGTTGTCAGAAAAGGGTTGGGGCTTTCCCCTGGAAAATGGCCATGTAGCACCCATTGTGCCATCTGCGGTGCTTTATGATTTGGGACGCGGCCGGGATTTCATTCCGCCGATAACTTCCGAATGGGGGCGTCACGCTTGCCAATCAGCCAATACGGATAAACCAGCCAACGGTTGCTTTGGTGCCGGTGTGGGAGCGCTTTCCGGCGCGATAAAAGGCGGTCAGGGTTCCGCCAGCGTTGTTTTGGAGAGCGGTCTGACCGTGGCCGCCCTGGCAGCGGTGAACTCTTTGGGAAGTGTGGTTAATCCGGCCACCGGGCGTTTGTGGGAATGTGATTTGGAATTAGACGACGAATTTGGCGCTCAGGCACGCCGCAGTGTCAAACAGCCCCTGCCTTCACCAGGTGCGCCGGCGCAAAATACGACAATCGGGGTGATCGCCTGTGATGCGATCTTGAACAAAGCCCAAGCATGCAAAATCGCCCAAATGGCGCATGATGGCTTAGGACGCGCCATTCGTCCGGCTCACACTATGTTCGACGGCGATACTCTTTTTTGCCTGGCCACGGGTGTCCAACCGCTGCCGGTGATGCAAGGCTTTCTGGATGCCGCCCAAGCCCAGGCAATTAACGAAATTGGTCAAGCTGCGGCGAACTGCCTGTCCCGTGCGATTATTCATGCCATTCTGGCAGCGCATTCTTTGGGACAGATGCCTGCATTTCGTGATCTTGAAGAGCGATGTTGAAACAATGATGCCCATCGCCCTTGAATTATTTCTTGACACATCGTTAATTTGCCTTTAAATTGACTCCCATCAATTGAGAGATGGCGTTTATTCAGATTTTTTCTGTTGGAGATTTGGCATCCTTCATTTAAGGATGCCTGTTTTTATTAATAACTTTTATTATTTACAAGGAGGGTATCATTATGAAAAAGCGTACATGGTTAGGGTTTTTGGCAATCGCCAGCATTTTAATTTTCACCGCCAGTCAGGTGATGGCCGCACCAGTTACCATTAATTGGTGGCATGCCATGCGCAGTGCACGGGGTAAAGTTTGCGATCACATGATTAAAAAGTTTAACGAATCCCAGTCCGATTATGTTGTTGTGGGAACCAACAAAGGTAATTACGATGAAACCGTTAATGCGGGTGTCGCTGCTATTCGTGCGAAAAAACATCCCCATTTGCTTCAATCTTTTGAAGTTGGCACTCAAACAATGATGCTTTCCGGTGCGATTTATCCGGTGCATGAATTGATGAAAGATAATGGTTTTGACGTCAATTGGAAAGATTACATGCAGCCGGTGCTGTCTTATTATATGAATGCCGATGGCAATCTGATGTCCATGCCGTTTAATTCATCCACACCGGTGATGTATTATAACGTCGATCTGTTTAAAAAAGCCGGAATTGCCGAGCTTTCCAAAACCGATCCGATCTCTTGGGACAAGCTAGGCGAAATCACAACCAAATTGATTGCATCGGGTGTGCCTGCCGGAATGGTGACAGCATGGCAATCATGGACGCAAATTGAAAATTACTGTGCTATCCATAATCTTCCTTTTGCCACTAAGTCCAACGGTTATGAAGGTTTAGACTGTGAATTGGCGATCAACAATCCCAAAGTAGTCAATCATATCACACGGCTGAAAAAATGGATGGCGGATAAACGCTTTTTATATGGCGGCCAAAAATATCAAGGCCCGAAGGCGGAATTTATCGCGCAAAATGCCGCTGTATATATTGATTCCATCAGCGGAATCGCCAAATTGAAAAAAGCGGTCAAAGATTTTAAATGGGATGTCGCCCCGCTGCCCGTGGAAACATGGATGAAAGAACCTCAGAACACGATTATCGGAGGCGCTTCCAACTGGGTATTGAAAGGCCATAAAAAATCGGATTACAAAGGTGTTGCCGCCTTTCTGAATTTTCTCGCCACACCCGAAATGCAGGAATATTGGCATAAACAAACCGGTTATTTTCCCATTACCATCTCGGCTTATGAAAGTTTAAAGAAAAAAGGGTATTATAAAGAACAACCTTATCAGGAAGTTGGTATCAAACAGATGACGCGCCGGGAACCCACCAAAATTTCCCGCGGTTTGCGGTTGGGTTATTTCATTCAGATTCGCAATATTATCAATGAAGAACTGGAATTGGTTTGGAACGACACCAAAACGCCGCAAGAAGCCTTAGACAATGCTGTCAAACGCAGTAATGTCAAACTGCGTGAGTTTGAAAAAATTTATAAAAAGAAATAGCAAGCTAACTTGATACTCAAAGCGTTTCCCATCATAAGGGAAACGCTTTGACATAAAAACGATTATGATTAAACGATCTGTCTTTACAAACCGAAAACTCCCCTACCTGCTAATCCTGCCCCAGATATTGGTGACGGCCACTTTTTTTTACTGGCCGGCGGCTCAGGGTTTGTTCCAGTCGCTGATGATTTCCGATCCGTTCGGACTGTATAACACCTTTGTCTGGTTCGATAATTTTATCGCACTTTTCAAGGATCCGCTGTATCTTAAATCTGTTGCCATCACGCTGACATTCAGCGCTTGCACTGCGTTTGTATCCATCTCTATGGGTCTGTTTATTGCGACCATGGCAAATCGCGCGCTCAGATTCAAGGCGTTGATTCGCACGATGCTGATCTGGCCTTATGCAGTGGCGCCGGCCATCTCTGGAATATTATGGCTATTTTTACTGCACCCCTCTTATGGGGTTGTCTCCATTGCATTTAAACGCTGGTTCGGCCTTGAATGGAACCCGGTTCTTGTGGGGCGTGATGCCATGATAATGGTGATTTTGGCAAGCGCTTGGAAACAAGTCAGCTATAATTTTGTTTTTTTTGTAGCCGGTATGCAGGCGATTCCCCATTCGCTGATCGAAGCGGCGTCTATGGATGGCGCCAGTCCGTTTCGGCGATTTTGGGCGATTACGGTTCCGCTTTTGTCGCCCACTCTGTTTTTCGTTACGGTGATGAATATAATTTATGCTTTCTTTGAGACCTTTGGCGTGATTCATACGGTGACTCAAGGAGGACCCGGCGGTGCCACCAATGTCTTGGTGTATAAAGTGTATCAGGATGGTTTTATCGGTTTGAATCTCGGTTCATCTGCGGCCCAATCGATTGTCCTGATGAGCCTGATCATTCTGATCACCGTTTTACAATTCAAATATGTTGAAAGGAAAGTGCAATACACGGGGTAGTAGGCTATGGTTGAAAAAACACCGATTTTAGACGCATTCACTTACATATTTCTCATGGTGGGCATTATTATCGTCGGCTCTCCCATCATATACGCAATCATCGCCGCAACGCTTCCCATTGAAGATGTGTCCCGCGTGCCCATGCCTTTGATTCCCGGAGACCAGTTCTGGGTGAATATGAGTGCGGCATGGGACAAGGGCGATTTGGGAACCCAACTTTTTAATTCCTTTATTATGGCGTCCGGTATTACGATTGGTAAAATCACAGTGTCCATGCTCGGTGCTTTTTCCATTGTTTATTTTGATTACCGCTTTCGCACAGTTGCCTTTGTTACTGTGTTTTGTACGCTCATGCTTCCTGTGGAAGTGCGCATTTTGCCGACGTATGAAATGGCCGCCAATCTGTTCGGCCCGCTCCAGTCGGTCTGGGATTTACTGCACCTGAACAGTGTGCTGGGTTGGTTTGCCAACCATGAGGTCGATGTATCCCTTAATTTTTCTTTATTAGACAGCTACGGCGGCTTGATTTTTCCGTTAGTGGCGTCCGCCACCTGCACCTTTCTATTTCGTCAATTTTTCCTCACTGTGCCGGAAGAGCTTTGTGAAGCCGCTAAAATGGACGGCGCTTCCGCCATGACTTTTTTCCGCAAAATACTGCTTCCCATAAGCAAAACCAACATTGCCGCATTGGTGGTAATCGAATTTGTTTACGGCTGGAATCAGTATCTCTGGCCGCTTCTGATCACCACAAATCCCAAAATGACCACCGCCGTTATCGGTTTACAGAATTTGATTCCCCAGGCCGATGATTTACCTTTCTGGAATGTCGCCATGGCCGGTGCGTTGATCGTTATGGCTCCTCCTATTTTGGTGGTGCTTTTGATGCAGCGATGGTTTGTCAAAGGGCTTGTTGATCCGGAAAAATAAACAGCGTTTGGCATTCTTCATATTCTGCGGCCTCAGACAGTATCAGTAGATGAAAAATGCTTGAAAATACGACATGGAGCGCAAAAATTAAGCGCAGCGGTTTTTTGCATGAGCCTGAATTTCCAAGCTTTTTCCAGTGCCGGATGCAAAAAATCGCTATGCTTAATTTTTGCGCTCCTGAACTTTCCATCTACCAAATATAAATATACCATTAAAAATGAACAAATATTCAGCCTTCACCATCTCTGTTTTGATCGTAATTTTTACGCTGACAATCAATCTTAAACATGCGGCCGCCGATAATCAAAGTTATGACGAATGCTTATTGAAAGCCTTAAAAAACGCCGGCAGCAATACAACGGCAGCGGAAATACGGGAGTCTTGTAAAAAAGTTACGGAAACAGATCAGGCGAACCCCACATTGATTGAAAAACGTGTGCAAAAAGAGGAAGAATCGAATGATAATCCGTTTGCCATAACATCACACAAACAAAATTATGTATTGCCTTTCGCCTATAACAGTTCAACCAATTCGGATCCGTATTCCCTGAATTGGGACAATTTGACAGAAACTGAAATCAAATTTCAAATCAGCCTTAAATATAAACTTTTCGATAATATCGTCAAAGATAACGGGGATGTTTACCTTGCCTACACCAGCCTGTCGCTTTGGCAAGCATATAACAAAGGAATATCCAGCCCTTTTCGTGAAACCAACTATGAACCCGAAGTATGGTTTCAATTTGAAACGAATTGGGATTTAGGAGGTGTGCGCAACCGCATGATCAGTATTGGCGCATCGCACCAGTCCAATGGCCGCTCCGGTTCGTTATCAAGGAGTTGGAATCGTCTTTATATGAATATTTTTTTTGAAAAAGGCGATTTCGCTTTCAGTTTGAAGCCGTGGTGGCGTATTCCCGAAAATGAAAAAAACAGTCCTGATGACAGCAACGGGGACGACAATCCGGATATTGACAAATATATGGGCTACGGAGAGTTGGGTATGATTTATAAGTGGCGCGACAACGATTTTACCCTGCTGTTGCGCAACAATTTGCGTACATCCGAAAACAATGGTGCCATTCAGTTGGGTTGGAGCTTTCCCTTATACAAAAAGCTGAAAGGGTATGTGCAGTATTTTAATGGCTACGGTGAAACTCTGATTGACTATAATGCTTCCTCGAATCGGATCGGTGTGGGGTTGCTGCTTACGGATTGGTTGTAGCACGCTGGCATCCGCACCATAATTGTAGAGTGGGACAAGGGTTTTACACTATGCCCACCCTCTGTAAAAGTCAATTACACATCGAATAAATTCGGCAACAAATCACACAGCAGACGTACGCCAAAGCCCGTTCCGCCAGCGCCACAGTAAGTATCAGCTTTTTCAATATACGCCGGCCCGGCGATATCAATGTGCGCCCAGGCAGTGTCTCCTACAAACTCGGATAAAAACAGAGCCGCTGTGATGGCTCCCCCCCAGCGGGAACTGCTTAAATTCTTAATATCCGCAAATTCACTTTTTAAAAACTTTTGATAATCTTCTGGCAAAGGCAGCGGCCAACACCGTTCAAAGGTGCGTTCACCGGATGTGATAATTGCTTTGCTTAGTTTTTTATCCGAAGAAAACACGCCGGCAATTTTTTCACCCAAAGCGGCAACACACGCGCCGGTCAGGGTTGCCAAATCAATCATCAAATCGGGCTTAAATTGATCAATGGTATATGCCATGGCATCGGCCAATATCAGACGTCCTTCGGCATCCGTATTGCCGATTTCAACGCTTTTGCCAGAATATGTTTTAATAATATCGCCCGGTCGGCTAGCGTGACCGGAAGGCATATTTTCGACAATCGGGATAACACCGATGGTTTTGACATCAGATTTAATTCGTGCCAGGGTAATCATAGTTGCGGCAACAGCCGCGGCCCCGGCCATATCCATTTTCATCGTATCCAGCGAACCGGTCGGTTTTAAATTGATGCCTCCCGAATCGAACGTCACGCCTTTGCCAATCAATGCAACCGTTTTTTCAGCATTTTTTGGCTCATGCGATAAAATGAGCATACGGGGTTTGCTCTGACTTCCGGCGGCCACAGCTAAAATTGCGCCGCATTTTTTTCGCTTCAGCTCTTTTTCTTTCATCACCGTAATATTCAGGTTTTCTTTCTTAGCCTGTTTGATGATTAATTTCGCAAAGCGAGCCGGGCGTTTATCATTTGGCGGTATGCTGACCCATTCACGCGCCAAAATCGCACCGTCACAGACTAGCGCTGTTCGCGCCGTCAGTTTTTCTAATTCGGCTGTGACATTCGACGCGGTCAGCAAATTAATCTCTTTCAACGGTTTCAGCTTCTTTTTCTTTTTATACAGATCAAACCGATGGTTGCCAAGCAGAGCGCCTTCCGCCATAGACACAATCAAGCGTTCTTTTTCCATACCTGTTTTTTTCGCTGAAGGAACGACTACCGATACGGATGACAGTTCCTTTTTGATGCCTGTTTTAACCGCCTTGCTCGCAACAATGCGCCAAATTTCGGCATCCGCATCGGCCGCTTTGCCAATGCCCAAAAAAATGACACAAGGTGCACCCACATCTTGAAGATGATATAAAATCAACTCATCATCTTCCCTCCCTTTAAAGGGCTTGATTGTTTCAGTTGTTTTCACAAGGTTGATAATTGTTTTTTCGGTGTGAATATTTTTATCCTCGCATACCGGAATCACGATGGCTGCGTTTTTTTCATTTTGCAGGTCAATCGGTTTTAAGGCCAACATTTTTATTCTCCTTTATTTTTGTTTACAATAAATAATGGGCGACATTGCCCCCCGAATTTATTTTAAGGCATTCCTGAAAAAGCGCACGCGCCTTTTCAACATCTTGGTTATAATAACAGTCAACCGCCTCCTGAAATGTGTTTAAAGTCGCCGCCTTGCCATCAAAAACCTGTGTTTTATCCGCATCAAATATTTCAAATATTCGCACAGGGATATCTTTGCCTTTTATTTTCACCTTTCCAATAAATCGGGTGGAATATTTATCAGCATCTTTCAGGCAGTTGAATGTGAACTCGCTGATCAATAAAGGTGTTCCATATTGTTTGGTCAGGCTTTCGATTCGGGATGCCAGGTTCACGACATCTCCGATAACCGTGGTTTCAAAACGATCATTTTCGCCGATGGTGCCAAGCATCAGGTGGCCGGAATTGAGGCCGATTCCGATCTCGATCGGGATATTACCCGTTTCTTGTCTTCCTTCATTATATTGAGGCAGATGCTTTAACATGTCTATAGCGGCTTGCAGGGCGTCATCCGCATTTTCAAACAGCCCCATAATCGCATCCCCGATGTATTTATCAATGAATCCGGAATTTTTGCGGATTAGCGGACCTAGCTGGGCTAAATAGGAATTTAGAAAATTGAAATTTTCCTGTGGCGTCAGGCCCTCCGAAAATTTTGTAAAATCACGGATATCAGAAAAGAGTACCGATAAATTACATTCGGAACATAATCCCAGTTCAATTGCTTCAAAATCTTTTCTACAATCAAGAATCTCCAGAAACGGTACCGGAACAAATTTATAAAAGGTTTCCGCTTTGCGCCTGATTTCATCGTTCTTTTTTTCAATTGCTTGCTTCTGAAAGTAACTTTTAAGCGCTTCCTGAACGGTCAACACCAGATCGGCCTCTTCCCAGGGTTTTCCGATATAGCGGTACAGGTTGGCGTTGTTCACCGCCAGACCCACATCATCCACACTGGCCTGCCCGGTCAAGAGAATCGTAAGCGCTTGCGGTGCACTGGAATGAATGCGTTCCAATAATTCATTGCCTTTGATACCCGGCATGAGTTGATCCGAGATAACCAGGGGAATTTCAATTTTTTCTTCAATCAGTTCATCCAAAAGCTCAAGGGCTTCTTCACCGCTTCCGGCAACTTCGATGCTGCATGATCCTTGTAAGTGAAATCGGAGCTGATCTTTTAACGTTTCGATAACGGTTTCTTCATCGTCAACGCATATAATTACAGGTTGCATCACTCCTCCCCATTGCATTCATTATTTTAACGTATTTTGATTAAGATTAGGAATCCTTTAATATAAATAGATGCACATTTCAATCTTTTTGTATCTTATTCAAATCAGATCAAAATTGCAGCCTTTTTGTAATTGTCTGAATCAGAATTTAGTTCAGCGCATTTAACCGGCTTTTACTGTTACAGTTCGAATTTGAGATGGTTTCAATTCTGCTAATTCTTTAATTCTGCAAATTCTGATTCAGACATTTTAAGAATTGTATTTTGGGTTAAATATCAGATTGTGTTGAAGACTTGTTGATCCAAAATTTATAAGCAGTCCTTTCGGGAAATCGTATGCAACAACATAATTTTTTGCCTGAGCCAAATGAACCGGTTCAAGATTTATAAGTGCTTTCAATTCTACAACCACTTTATTTTCAACGATAAAATCAGCTCGACGTGAACCCACTTCGATACCATCATAGAAAATAGGTTGTTCTTTTTCTCTTACAAATTGTAACCCTGCTTTTTTTAACTCAATCGCTAAACACCTTTGGTAAATGACTTCCTGAAATCCATTTCCCAAAGTATTATGAACTTTCATGGCACAGCCAATGATTGTATAGGTTATTTTATCTTTGATCATAATTGCACTTTTCCTTTATTGTCTGAATCAGAATTTACAGGATTATAAAATTTTCAGAATTCTGTTTATTGCATTTATCCCGTGTTTAATTATAACAACCCAAATTTGAGATGGTTTTAAATTCTGTTCATTCTCTAATTCTGTAAATTTTGATTCAGAAATTGTCTGAATCAGAATTTGCAGGATTATAAAATTTTCAGAATTGTATTCATTGCATTTATCCCGCTTTTAATTATAACAACCCAAATTTGAAATGGTTTTAAATTCTGTTCATTCTTTAATTCTGCAAATTCTGATTCAGACAATATTCAAATCGGCAGCCATACCCTGAACGCCGTCTTCCCAGGCTCCGTATCAAATTCAATCATCCCTTCATGTTTTTCAATAATTTTCTTGCAGATGTCAAGCCCCAGACCGCTGCCTTCGCCTCTGGCTCGGGTGGTGAAAAACGGTTCAAAAATGCGTGATTGAATCTCATTGGAGATTCCAGGGCCGTTGTCCGTGATAGCAACGACAATATTATCATCTTTGGGCTTGATGCAGATTTCAAGGCAGCCGTTAAATTCTATGGCTTGCAACGCATTGTGAATCAGGTTGGTCCACACCTGGCTGAGTTCATCCGGATAGCAAGGAATTTTTGGTGTTTCCGCAAAATTGGTAACAAGTTCGACACCACGTTTGATCTTATTGTGATAAAGGGTCAGCACGGTTTCAATGTTTTCCGTAATGTCGGTCAGCACTTTTTCGCCGGAATGATCATAGTGGGCGAATTTTCTCAAGGCGAATACGATTTTGGAGGCGTTTTCCACGGCAGTCATAATATTCCGGCTGTTTTTATCCAAACGGGAAAGACCATAGATAGCCCGGATCATATCCGGGGCCAGACGTGTTTGAAGAAGCGGCAATATGTTTTCCGATGCTTCTGTAACGCCCATATCGACCAAGATATCGGCAATCTCGGCAGCGGATTCGATATCGAATGTTTCAAGTTTGGCTACCAGCGAGCGTTTGGCTTTGCGTGCTTCACGCGAGGTCAGTTGCGATTTGTTGTGAAGCGCCTCATCCAGAAGGATGAAAAAGGCTTCCAGGCTTTTACCGGATAACTCTTGAAACAGTTCGGGAAGCCGGTGAAGGGTCTGATTCAAGGTGTTGGCTATATTGTTGCCCGATCCACGGATAACGCCCAAAGGCGTATTGATTTCATGGGCGATGCCAGCGATCAGTTGACCCAGGTCGGCCATTTTTTCCGACTGGATGAGTTGGGCCTGATTCTGTTTTAATTGTTCTAAAGTCTCTTCCAAGGTTTGATTGAGCAACACTAAGGTCTTGTTTTTGGCATTCAGATCTTCGGTTCGTTCGGTGACCTTCTGTTCCAGGGTGATGTTGATATCTTTCAAATCAGTGTAAAGGCGTGAATTTTCGATGGAGATTGCGGCCTGGGAGGAAAGCAGGTTGAGCGTTTCCAGTCGGGCGGGTGTGAATGCGCCGGCAGTCAGATTGTTTTCAAGGTAGAGGATGCCGCTGAGTTTGCTTTGGTTTATCAAAGGCAGGCACAAAAGCGATTTAGGCTTATTAGCGCGAATATAATCTGTATTTTTGAATTCGCCTTCCTGGGTGGCATCTTTCAGCACGACACTTTCCTGTGTGCGTGCGACATAACTGACAATTTCCGATGAAACCGTATCGCAGTTTGCAACCGGAATCGATTGCAACACTTCAACGCTTTCCGAATCGGTCGTACTCTGAGCTTCAATGCACAGCCTGCTGTCGGTTTCCAGAATCAGGAAGCCTTTTTGCGCTCCGGCGTTTTCAATGAGGATTCGCATCAATTCAGCTAATAAATTGTCCAAAACGATCTCACCCGAAATGGTCAGCGAGGCTTTCATCACTGTTTTCAGGTCGAGTGCTGACGAAGTCCGGGAACTGCCGGCAGATGCCGAAAGCGTTTTCGTTGTATGGATAATTTCCGAGCTGATTTTATCAGATGCGGCGCTGAACAAATCTTGATATCGTTCATCAATATCCCTTACCTTAGCCTTGGCACCCCAGCGCATGTAGCAGTAACGCGCTTCTGTGAGATAGGTTCGGGCAATATTTTTTTTCCTTTGGTCAGATAGAATTTACCCGCCAGCTCATTAGCCAGTGCTTCTTCGTTGATATATTCGTTGTCTTTGGCAAGTTCGACAGCCTGATCGTACAAGTCGGCCGCTTTGCTGTCTTTGCCTATGACACGCAAGCGCTCCGCCTCTACGAGATAAAATTTGTGCAGATGGTTCATCGGGGCATGATGCGCCCATTTTTTCATTTTTTTCTGGTTTTTAGCGACCTTTTTCAGAATGCGTTTTCGCTCCGGTTTGGGTGAATCAAGAAATACCGCAAGCCGGGCCAGAGAGTCGTAAAAATGGAAAATTGGAACGTGGAGGGTCCCTGTTGCTCCTTCTATCACCTCTTCCACTTCAGTGGCATATTTAACTGATAGAATAAATTTATAAAATAGATAATATAACATAAGCTTATGCAAATATAGATTGAAAATAGCCCATTTATCATTGGCCTTAAGGAAAATTGACAGTGCTTGCTCTTCGTTACAGGCTTCTCCTGCTAAACGGTATGGATTTTCAACCTGATCTGTCAGGTTCAGAACCGCTTGCCGGAACAGCTTAATATGGCCAATTATCATTTCTTGATTCATTGCCAGTATGGCTTTCTCATATATGGTTATTTTACCTTTAAGCTCCGACAATTCCATGCCGGTGAAAAATGAATAAGTGCTGTATATGGAGGCAGAATAAGAAGCGTATTCAAAATCTCCTGTTTCCAGCCCGATTTGATAATTCTCTGATACAAGACGCACTGTTTTGCGAGCATGTTTCTTCCAATGTATTAGGAGTGCATACACACTCCATATAATTCTGGCTTTGAATTCCTGATTAATAAACTGCTTCATCAAGTTTAAGGCTAATTTGCCGAATTGATTGCCGCGATTAATGTCTCCCAAAACACAGCAAAGAATTATACCATAACCTAAAAAAGCAACAGCCGATCCAGGGTAATTGCCATGTTTAATAGACATGAATAGCCCTTTTAGGACAATCAGTACAAACAAGTTAGGAAAACTGAGATACGCAGCAGAGGCTATTAACACTCGAATCCGCCCTGCGGCCAGCATGTACGGATCAGTCATTTTCGGCAGATTAAGGAGGAAATTATTATTCTTTCTTGCCAAAGTGAGTCTAATCTTCATTAAAGCCAGTAAAATGTGCAGTTTGTTTGGATTCTCGGGAAACCGGATCCCCAACAGTTTTAGAACGTTCAGGCCTGTTTTGACTGCTTCAATCGGTTTATATTGTGCTATATATGCTTTGATCCTGATTTCATGAATTTTTACTTGGTCTAGTGCTTTGTCAAAACTTAATTTTAGGATAAACAGATTTCAGTTTGCAACGTGCATCAGTAATTTTCATGTGCCATTCCACACCGCGTTGACTGTCATTCACATCAGCCGCCCATGCTCCGATCTCTTCCTTCAAAATTTCAATATCTCCTATACGACGGCCTGAAATACATTGCCGGGTCATCACACTCAGCTCATTCTCGGCAATGTTGAGCCAGCTACCGTGCTTCGGTGTGTGACAGAACTCAATCCGGCGAACCGGAGCACGGGCACGATCAGGTTCAAAAGCCTCATAAAAAGCCCCTGTCGTATGTGTATTGAGATTGTCACAGACCAAAGTGATTTTCTCGCAGTCTGAATAACGTCCTTCAAGCAGACAGGCTACTTCAACTGCCCGGTCTGTTTCAGTCCGACGTGAACGTGCGACAGCTTCCCTCCAGCCTGAAAGAGGTTCCGTAAACATGAAAATGCCAGCTGTGCCGTTACGCTCATATTCATAATCAACACGGCGCGGATGATTTTTCGTCGCCGGTTGGGGCTGACGCCTTTCCCTGATTAGCTGAACCGGTTGCTCATCCATACATATAACAGGATGATCGGGGTTGTAAGGTTTTTCATATGTTTCCAGAACATTTTCCATATCAGCCGCAAATTCGGCATTGTTTTTCGGCGGAATCACCCGGTACTGAATCTTCCGGCTGTTCATTCCGTTTTTTTTAATGTCTGCCGGACGGTTTCATGGCTGACAGACGGGACAAGTTCCGATTCAACCACCTTACGGGCTGACAGACGTAATGTCCGGTTCGCATACCCCGGAGGGGGAGGACCGAGACGGGTGGCTATAATCTTGGCTTCCCGCTCACCGTTTAACAGCTTCGAAACCGGCGGATGTTCCCGTTTTTTTCCGTCTGGTGCCTGCCGGAACCCGTTCACGACAAACTGCTTCCGAATGTTTTCAACCGTCTTTGTCCGACAGCAGAATGCTTCCGCGATCCGGCGGTCTGTCCAGCACGGTCCGTCCGCATCCGCCTTCAGCAATATCCAGGCACGGCGTACTTTCTGACTGCCACCTTTGAGTTTTTTTACGGTTTCATGTAAATGCTCACGTTCCTGCTGAGTTAAACGAACAATGTATTTCTTCTGCATAATGGCCCTCCATATTTTTCTGTATTATGCGTTCATTGTTCGATGGATGCAATCCTAATTTTTAGATTTGACAAAGCACTAGAAGCGTATTGACATATTGCATCGTAATCTGCGCCAGCAGCTCCATTTGCTCATAATCACCGTTTAGGTAGGCAGCCTCAGCCGCTTCAACGTACATTTCCAAAGTTAAATTGTAATGATGTTGCCAACTGTCTTCCGCAAGCTGATCTTTGCCGGTTATAAGGTACATGGATGCCTGCTCATACGCTGCTGATGCCTTGGCTGTCTTGCCGGCTGTCAGATTCAGTTCGGCAAGTTCATCACGTTCGGATTGCCGGTGAATTAAACTTCGTCCCAAATTCAACTGATCGACTGTTTCAATAATATTCAGTTCTCTTTCGCCTGACGGTGTATTTTTCAGCATCAGCCGGCCGATCTTTAAATGAATGGCAGGCCTTTCAGATTCGGGAATAAGTGAATAGGCCGCTTGCTGAATCCGGTCATGGGCAAATTTGTATTGGAAACTTGAAATTTCAAACTTGAAATCAGGGTTTTGAATATCCCGCTCCGATTTCCCTGTATCTGATTTAAGATTTCGATTTTCAATCACCAGCCCCTCGGCAACAGCTTCATTCAGGTGTGTTGCCGCAGTATTTTGCGGTTTTTCATAAATAATCGCCAGCTTCTCAAGATCAAACTTATTGCCGATGCAAGCGGCTAGACGTAAGACCTGTTGGGTCTCTTTTTTAAACCGTTGAATTCTTTCAGCCATCAATGTGACCACATTTGCGGTAATGTCCTTCACCTGAATCAGCTCATAATCCCACTGCCATCGCCCTTTTTCGTAATCAAACTCCAACAGGTCTTCCATATAAAGGGTTTTAAGAAATTCACCCATGAAAAAAGGATTGCCATCTGTTTTAGCAAGCACGAGTTCAGCCAGGGGTTCGGCCCTTTCAGGAGTGCATTTGAGCGCGCCGGCAATAAACAGATTGATGTGAGACAGATTCAAAGGTGTGATCGCGATTTGATTGACAATCGCTCCGGTCTTCCGAATCTCATTCAGCGTGAGCATTAACGGATGAGCGTCACTGACTTCGTTGTCCCGATACGCACCGATGAACAGGAGATATTGCCTATCCGGCGTTGTATTCATCTTTATCAGGTTTAGCGAAGCGGAATCGATCCACTGCAAATCATCAATAAAAATCACCAGGGGATGCTCCGGCTGGGTGAACACATTGATGAAGTTTTGAAACACCAGGTTAAAGCGGTTGCGTTCCTGTTCCGGCGGAAGCTTGGCCGCGTCGGGTTGCGGGCCGATGACAAGCTCCAGTTCAGGAAGTACGTCGATCATCACTTGGCCGTTGGGGCCCAGGGTGGCCAGCAGTTTTTCCTTCCACCGGTTCAGTTGTTCATCGGTTTCGGTTAGCAGTTGGGTGATGAGTTCCTTAAATGCCTGAATCAGCGCACTGTAAGGACGCTTGTGCAATTGGTCGAATTTTCCGGAAATGAAATAGCCTCTCTGCCGCGTTACCGGTTTGTTGATTTCCTTTACCAGCACGGTTTTGCCGATGCCGGAATAACCGGCTACCAGCATCATCTCGGCCGCTCCCCGACTGACGCGATCAAAGGCTTCCAACAACGTATCAATTTCGCGCTCGCAGCCATACAATTTCTGAGGAACCTGGAAGCGGTCGGCAATATCACGACGAGCCAGGGGAAATTCCGCAATCGTCCGGCTTTGGCGAAGCTGATTCAGACACTCTTCCAGATCGGCTTTAAGGCCCCAGGCGCTCTGGTATCTGTCTTCAGCATTCTTGGCTAAAAGTTTCATTACGATGGCGGAAAGCGATTCGGGAATCTTCCGGTCTTTTTCACAAGGCGATGCCGGAATTTTGGCGATATGCGAATGCACCAGTTTCATGGCATCATCCGTGACAAACGGCGGACTGCCGGTGAGCAGCTCGTAAAAGGTCGCGCCCAGCGAATATAAATCCGTGCGATAATCCAGCGACCGGTTCATCCGGCCGGTCTGTTCAGGGGAAATATAGGCCAAAGTGCCTTCCAGCACATTCGGGTTTTTGACCGCCGGATTTTCCCGCGACAGCGTTGTGGAAATACCGAAATCAATTATTTTAATCTCTCCGGTTTCAGGATTCATCACGATGTTGGACGGATTGATATCCTTGTGGATGATGTCGGCTTTGTGAATTTCGCCCAATACCGCGGCAATCCGAATACCGATTTCCAAAAAATCATCTGGCGCTGTTTTGCCGGTTTTCATCAAATTAGACAAAGATTCCGCGTCGAAATCCTCCAAAATCATCAGAAAGGTCTTTTGATAATTTTCAAGCCCATACACACCGATAACACCTGTGGCATCTTTCAGGTTACGGGTGATATCATACTCTTGACGGTAACGGATGATCTCTTCCGGAGTGGGATAATCTTCTTTCAGCAGTTTGAGGATAACTGGCAGATCGTCTTTGTCCCGTCGGGCGCGATAGACAAGGGAGCAGGCGCTTTCGTAGATTTGGGATTGAATTGTGTAGCCTGGGATTTTGAGCATCATGGACTCCTATATTGTCTGAATCAGAATTTTATCATTGCATTAAACTTTCTTTTTTAAAATGGGATGATCGAAATGTTAATTGAATTCAGTGTTGGAAATTATAAATCTTTCAAGGATATTATCACTTTTAGCATGATTGTAGCTAATTTAACATCTAAAAATGCTGAAAACCGAAATCCTCGGAGGGATTTCTTTTGCGAACGCGACTTTCGAGACGATCCGACTGCGTTTATCAAAGGTCGGAGCGAGAGTTCGGGTGCTGAAAACCCGCATTAGAATCGAACCGCCCTCATCGCACCCGCTGAAAAATATCGTGATACGGAGTTTTCAGGTCTTCGGCCTTCTGCGGTCTCCGGGATAAACAGATGTCCTGATGAAAAAAGACAATATCCGGTAACTGTGACGACCGACAGGACCGGTGCGCTCTGAGGTCACAAAAACGTCTGTGCCGCTCTGAACATTATGAGAAAAAATCAGCATTACTTACAGAAAGTGCCGGACACCCCCGGATAACCACCGCCTGTTTACAATTTCTTATTAATTTTAATGGCAACAAACTGAAAATTGATCTCATCAATGTGTTTATGAATAATTCAGGTGCAATAACTTTAGATGTTTTTTATCAAACAAGCTCTTGACAGCCTTTTGAAAAATAGACATAGTGTTTCCTATAATTTCAATGGGTTTGGGCTGAAAACGATATATGGTCGAATGCGTTGTAAATTCAATATATTAGGATGTAAATACTGAAAGAATGTCAAGTATCTGTTAAACGTTCTAAATTAAGTTCGTTGATGGGAAAGTTTTTCTTCCCCACATTTTCAAAATTGTCCATAAAAAAACACAACTGTTATTAACTCGTCAATTTTAAGTTTGAAGTGTCAAGTGATTTCGTAACTCCCTGAATTCATCGAAACTCACAAAATTTGTGTCATATTTTTACTTTCGATGATTTTAATAACTTACAAGAACTTATGACTGACGAGTTATTAAATAAAAACAAATTAAATGACGAGGAGGTTATCAAATGAATGCGAAAGAACGTGTTATGGCGGTTATTAACCATCAAAAACCGGATCGAATGCCCTGTTTTGGGGCCAATTGTATGGCTACTTACGAACAAATGGAGAAGGTTCAGGCTTTCTGGCCGAAAGCGCATGAAGACGGGGAAACCATGGCCAAACTGGCACTTGCTTCCTATACAGTGCTTGGTCTTGACGCGGTCAGAGTCCCTTTTTGCCAGACTTTTGAAGCACGCGCTCTTGGATGTAAGATAAAACCGGGAAAGGGTGCGGACGGACTCGAAGGAATTCCCGGGATGGATCATCCCCCTCCTTTCAAGATTGATGACACGCCGATATTCCCGGATGATTTTCTTTTCCGGGGTTTTATTCCGGAACTGCTCAAAGCGGTTCGCATTTTAAAAAAAGAATTAGGCGATGAAGTTCCGGTGGTGGCGGGAATCATCGGGCCTTTTACCATTGCTGGCTATCTCATTGATACGGTTCCCATTCTCAAGGCTTCCCTCAAAACACCCGAAAAGATGCGCCCCTGGCTGGAAGTAGGGGAAAAAGCCGGCACCGCTTTGGCCAAAGCGCTCATTGATGCCGGGGCGGATATCATTTCATGTGAAGATATGACCGCTTCGCCGGCACTGATTGCTCCTAAAACTTACTTCGATTATGAATTGGAATATCAGAGCAAACAATTTGAAGCGATCTCTGTTCCGAAACTCCTGCATATCTGCGGCAAGGTGGACGCTATTGCGGAATGGATGGGGCAAACCGGGGCTGATGTTCTAAGCCTGGACTCCAAAACAGACCCTCGGATTGTCAGGGAAAAATGCGGGCCGGATATTGTTTTGTTAGGCGGAGTGGATGTGGCCACAACCCTCTTTTTGCATGGACCGGACGAGATTAAACAGGAAGCTGAGAAGGCTGTTGCTGATGGCATCCAGATACTGGCGCCAGGCTGTGCCGTAGGGCCGAGCACTTCCACAAAGAACCTTCAGGCCATGCTGGAAGTAGCCAAGGCACATTAAAAATTGCAGATAAATATACTATGCTTCAGCATTCTTTAAACGATATTTTAGTCAGGGCAATACATGGGGTTGTGCCATCACGGGAGGATGCCATTCAAATATTGGCTCTTAAAGATTCCGCCTCGTTTCAACTCGTAATGGCAGCCGCCCAAAAAATGCGTAATCAATTTTTTAGCGACCGATTATTTCTGTATGGGTTCATATATTTATCTACTTACTGCCGGAATCATTGTACTTTTTGTTTTTATAGAAAAACGAATAAACAAAGCCCGCGTTATCGGAAGAGTTTAGAAGAAGTTGTAGAAATAGCTTGTGAGTTGGCAAATTCAGGCGTTCATCTGGTTGATCTGACCTTGGGGGAAGACCCGATGATACACGATACAGGCAACTTTCATATTCTTAGCCAAATAATTAAGCTGGTAAAGGAAAAAACAGGCCTTCCGGTTATGATTTCACCAGGTGCGGTCCCCGAAGAAATTCTGCATCAGTTCGCCGCAATCAAGACGGATTGGTATGCTTTGTATCAGGAAACGCACAATTCCATTCTATTTAAAAAATTGAGAATCGGTCAAAGCTTTGAGGGCCGCAACCATAAAAGAAATGCCGCCAGGCGCGCCGGAATGCTGGTGGAAGACGGAATATTGTTAGGTGCCGGAGAAACCCTTAGCGATTGTGCGGATTCCATTATGGCGATGCGGCAAAATAATGCAGACCAAGTCAGGGCGATGAGCCTTGTGCCCCAAATTCAAACACCGCTTCGTAATATGTCCGGCCCGTCGAGAACACTCGAATGTTTATGTATAGCGGTGATGCGATTGACCATGCCGGACAGATTGATTCCCGCCTCACTGGATGTTGACGGAATCAAAGGGCTTAAAATGCGCCTGGAAGCCGGAGCCAATGTGATTACATCCATAATTCCCCCTAAAAACAGGCTGGCCGGGGTTTCTCAAAGTTCGATGGATATTGAACAAGGGCTGCGCAGTGTTCCCGAAGTTAAAAAAATAGTGGCCGATATGGGACTGCGAATCGCCAATGGCAATAGCTATAAGTCTTGGATGGCGGCGCGTAAGGAAAAATGAAAGATGCCGAATTTTGTCAGAAATATTGCATATCCACGATTCCGATGTGAATGGCAAATTGTATCAATTGAGATATATTTTGGAACTGTAGCTTGTCCATGATGTTCGCCCGGTGGGTTTTGACTGTGCTTGGGCTGATGTAAAGAATTTCGGAAATCTCTTTAGTTGAATGTCCTTCGGCGAGCATCTGAAACACTTCGCGCTCCCGGTTGGTAAGCTTGCTATAATCGTCTTCATGGGAAGACTTTTTTTTTAAAGACACATAATCTTCAATGACGCGTCGGGAGATTGAAGGACTTAAGCAGGTGTCACCGCGGACGGCGGCGGAAATGCCTTGAATGATGTCCGAACCGGTGGAATCTTTTAAAAGATAGCCGGAAGCGCCGTAACTGAAAAGCTCACTGATATAACGATCATGGCAGTGCATGCTGAGTATGATCACTTTGGTTTGCGGGGATATTTTTTTAATTTGGCGTGTGGCTTCAATACCGTTTAATAGCGGCATGGAAATATCCATTATAACAACATCCGGTTTTAATGATTCAACTTTTTTAACCGCTTCGAGTCCGTTTTGCGCCTCTCCAACAATTTTAAGATAGGGTTCTCCCTCAAGCAACTTCGCCAATCCTTGTCGGACGATGGTATGATCATCCACCAAAAATACTGTAATCGTCTTGTTAATCATCTGCGCTCTCCTCCTTGATGGGGATTTCGATCCGTATGCGCACACCTTCTTCTTTTGCTGTCTTTAAAGTGAATTTACCGCCAAGCATTGCCGCCCGCTCACGCATAGATAATAATCCAAGGGTATGTGTATTCCCCATGAATCTTGCTGAGTCGAACCCGATTCCGTTGTCTTGGGCCAAAAAAATAATGTTCGGGTAGCTCTTGATGATGGAAAGTTTAAACTGCGTCGCACGGGCGTGTTTCAGAGTATTGGTGAGCGCTTCTTGAGAGAGGCGATACAAAACGCTTTCAATATTGAGGTCCACCCGTTCCCTGAATCCCACCATTTTAAAGTCAATCTGAAGGCTGCTGTGTTTGGAGATATGGTTCAAATAGGCGTCCATGGCCGGTTCCAGTCCGAGGTCACTTAAAATGGCCGGGTGCAGGTGATGCGACAAGCGGCGCATTTCCTGGTAGGTGCGATTGATTTGGTTTTTTATTTCCAGAATATGGGCATGGATACGATCCGGCTCTTTTACAGCGACTTTTTCAATGGTTTCCAGGGTAAAATTAATCCCGGTGAGGGCTTGCCCAACTTCGTCGTGCAGTTCTCTGGCTATTCGTCTCCTCTCCATCTCTTGAGACTGAAAAAGCATAGCGGTAAGTTCTTTGAGTTCTTCCCGATGTCTGCGGATGGTTTCAACCAACTGCGTGTTTTCAATGGCACCGCCTAAAAAATTGCCCAATGATCCCAGCAGATGAAAATCATGACCTGTCGTAAGATCCTTGCCCTTTGGAACATCCAATGCAATGAATCCACAGGCTTTCTCTTTGGCGGTTATTAAAAAGCAAATAAGCTCTGTCAACTTATTATTTTCGCCTTTCAGGACAGCTTTGAATACGGGAAATATAGGTTCGGGATCCAGAAAAAGTTCTTTTCTGAGCAATGCCCCCATGAGCAGTTCATCACAAAGCTGTATTTGATCGGTCTGCCCCTTGGCATTTTCCGGAAGTCCCTGTTTAGCTCTGAGTACAAAAGTCGATTTGTCGTAATCGATCAGAAATATCCCGCCGGATGTGAGATTCAACACCTTCAGTGCCTTTTCCAAGGCGGTCATAAGGATAACATCCAAATCATGGGTTGCGTTCATGGCAAAGGCTACGGAGTTTAAAACCCACAGTTCACGATGTCGTTGATAAAAATTTCGAATGGCATCCGTGCGAGCCGTGATGTCCTTGGCAATGCCTTGATAACCGATAATTTCTCCGTCGTTATTCCGGACAGCATTGCCACTGAGCAAGCAGTGTATGCGGCTTCCATTCTTTTTTCTGAAAAGTGCTTCAAAGTCCTTTACAAACCCATCACGATCAATTTGTCTTTTAAATAATTCCCAGTGTGTGATTTTATCGTAGAGTTTTTTCACTGAATCCAATGACAACAACTCTTCCTTGCAACTATAGCCCAAAATATCCACACAAGCATTGTTGACATCAATGAAGTTTCCATTTTTATAAGCAATATAAATCAAGTCCTTGGACCCCTCAAAGAGACGCTGATATTTGCGCTCGGCAAGATGCAGATCGTTTTGCAGCTTCAGAACTTCCGTGCTGTTGAAATTTTTATTAATGAACTGTCTGACCTCATCAGCCACAACATTATTCCAACCGCGCGGGTCTGACTCCGCACTGTTTTTAAATACCGGGCAAGTAAGGCATTGTTCGAATTTTCTGAAGTTAGCGGATTCACCGTGATGTCCACATAAGGTTTTGGGAACGTGCCAACAGGCGGTATCTCTTCTATAGTAAGCCGGGCAAAGAGTTTTGTCGCATTTCATTATTTGCCGGCACCGGGTCAAAGAATGTTTATTAACGTCTTGTTTAGACAGTGGTTGCATATTTGTTGTCACCTCAATCTATGGTCTATATCCGCCTGTCTCACTGCTGAGACTGAAATACCAAGGAAAAAATGTGAGCTGATTTATAAAGTTAGCATACCTTAGGGAGATGGAAAAAAATAATTATCCAAAATAGCCAGGAGAAACAGTCAAAAACCATTTCTCTGACGATGGCATACGCTTAACAAATCTGTTATATTTATCCATAGATTTTTTACATACTGTAACTCCGGTTTCATACAGTTTCTCTGTTAATTTAACGAAAGGAGTTTTTGCATTATACGTCATGCTCTCGGCAAATTTGATTGTTGTTTCAACAGGGTGCAGTTCAAAAATTTAGACTGATTTATTCGTTTAGCGAAAAAAGTTATAACCAATTCTTCAAAAGCTTGCTGTAAAGTTTTTCGTAGATTTTTGACCAAATTGTTCCAGCGTCCATATAACATCTGTGCTCTGAGATAGAGAATGGTCTCAGCAAAGTTAAGTCTCCAAAAAGAACCCGGAGATTTCAGCCTTAAGTTAACCATTCTGCGTATGGCACTTTCGATGCAGCCTGAACCAATCGGTATCTTTTTATTTTTAAAGGAGTGATACTGCATCCGCTGTTTGTCAGACAAAAAATACGACTTGATTTTCTTCATGATTGGGCTGTTATTTCGTACTTTAAATAATTTTTTAACTTTCAAGGCTATCTGGTCAATATGACCATTAAACATAAGCTTTTTAACTTTCAGGATATCAAAATCAACTTTATCTTTTTTTTTCTTTGAAACTAAATTAAAGGCCTTTAACCTGAATTATTCATAAACGCATTATGAGATCAATTTTCAACCCGCTGCCGTTAAAAAATCTAACTGATCGCAACTCTGCGGTGGTTATCGGGAGAGTGCCCGGCACTTCCTGTCGGTATCG
>JAUCGF010000148.1 GCA_030378005.1 Desulfococcaceae bacterium HSG9
AACTTTTTATCACAGGATAAAACATACGATAATGATGCTGATATTCGACACCTGTGAAGTGTGAAAGGATTACGGATCGAAACATTCTTACAGGGCTGACGATGCCGAAATACGCAAAAATTTTTAACAGATAATTGTCGATAACTGTATGAAATTCTGAAAATATATGCAATGTATGAAGGACTGCGGGTAAGACAATATGAAAATCGGTTATCATTTTGAATCTCCTTTTGAAGTGAAAAAATGATAATATGACTACGATCTCACATTTTTCAAATGTCAGCTGACTAACAGCAGCGCAATGCCTGAAAAGCTGTGACTCCGCTCGGACCTTTACAGATTACGGGTCTACAGATTTTTGATGAAAATAATATTCGGATGTGATATTCATTTAATTTATTTAAATTAATGGGTTAGTGGAAAATCCTAAAAATGTGTTAATAAAACATTTGTTGCTCGCACAGAAATGCCCGCATTTTCAACATAATTTTTAAAATCTTTTATATCCTTTATCAGAGACTCATTGGAATTGCTGCGTTTTGAATATTCATTTGAAGGCCGAAAAACTTTAAATACAGTATTGCATTTTTTACACCGAACTCTAATGCCGCTCTCCTTTACAACTTTTTTCTTTAACACATAAGAAATACTGCAATTTTTGCAAGTTATAATCATTTTATTTCTTTAAAAGTTAAGAATTCGGCTATTGATGGCTGATACAACACCATAACTTATATGTTTTAATGGAAAATATTATAATATCGACTTGAAAATCCAATAAGAGTCTTTACAATTTATATTTTATCTTCACCAAAAACAAACCATGCGCAGGCGCATTCAGTCCGGCTTGCTTGCGATCCTTGGACAACCGAATGGCGCGAACATCATCGGGTGTCAGGCGTCCTGACCCGACATCGGCCAGTGTGCCGACAATATTGCGCACCATGTGCTTTAAAAAGCCGACTCCTTCTATTTCAAATATGATATATCCATCCACTTGCCGGGTAATGACCGCATTGAGAACATGACGAATCGAATGAGCGCGGGGGCTGCCTGCGCCTTCAAACGCTTTAAAATCGTGCAGGCCGACAATGTGTGTCAATGCCCGGCGCATGGATGCCAAATCCAGCGTTCTGTTATAATGCCAGGCATATTGGCGACCGATAGCGCATGGACGCGGTCGATTGAGAATCCGGTAGCGATATAGCTTGCTTTGGGCGTCAAACTGAGCGCTGAACGTATTGGCAACACGCTGGCAATCCAGAATCACAATCGCATCGTGGGTGAGCGCATTAAGGCCCTTGAGCAGCGTTTCACTATCCAGCCGTGTGTCACAAAAAAAATTGGCTGTCTGCCCCAGCGCATGCACCCCCGCATCCGTGCGGCTCGCCCCGCGCAGGGTGACATGCCCGCACGTCATTATTTTAAGCGCTTTTTCAATTTCTTCCTGAACTGTGCGATTGTTTTTCTGACGCTGCCAACCATGAAACGGAGTGCCATCATATTCAATTGTCAGTTTGAAATTCTGGCCTGTTTTTATAAACATAGCACTAAGGATAGGGAAATAATTGACAGAATCGTTGAAAGCACAATTGTGGCCGTGGCGAGTTCAGTGTCGCTGTCTAATTGGGATGATAATATATAAATGGCGGGTGATGTTGGCAGAGCCAGAAAAATCATTCCCACATGAAAAGCCATGTCTGTGACATGCATCAGTTTAAACAGAGTGAAGCCGGCCAATGGAAGAATGAACAGCTTGAAAGCGGATGATTTCAGCGCTAAACTGAAATTTTTTTTTAACCCCTTAAAAGTTAATGCCCCTCCAATGGATAAAAGCGCTAAAGGCAGAGCCGTATAAGTGGCAAGTTTGAAACTGTTTATCAAAAATAAGGGGAAACGGCCAATGCTCTGCGAGTATAAAATACCCGCCACACACGCCAAAATCAGTGGATTGGAAATCAGCGCCTTGACAATATAAACGCTTTTAACCTTGAGCGTGTATTGGCCCGATGAAAACCAAATCAATGTGGTAACGGCTAGAACATTGATCACGGGAATGGTAAAACCAATTAAGAGGCTGAAAAGGCGCACTCCTTCGTCGCCATGCGCGTTCATCACCACGGCCATACCGATATAACTGTTGAAACGATAACAGCTTTGGGAAAAAGAACCGGCCTGAAAAGCGGTAACACCGCCGAAATACATAAAACAGGCAGAAAGCAAATAAGTCAGTAAAACGGCCAAAATAGCAGCGATGCAATATTTCCAATCCGTCACTGCGCCGGTATCGGATGCACCGATTTTCCAAAAAAGCAATAACGGAAAAAAGACATAATAGATCAATCTGTCCGTTATTTTCAGAAAATGCGCATCCGTCAGTTTAAACCGCTTTAATAAAAAGCCTGATACCAAAAGAGCGCAAACCGGGAAAAGATTATTGATAACAATCAAAGTTTAAAACCTATCACAGCGTGTATTGGCAAGCTGTTCTTCGAGATAATCATCAAACGCATCCGTAAACTGTTCTAACGGATATTCCGCACCGCATGACCGGCAGCGCCAGAAAACCTGTTGTCATGTTTTATTGAGCAACAATGCGCTCTGGCATTTGGTGCAATAATTTTTTATTTTATTCATAAGACCTCCTGCAAAACTGCCGATACTTACAGGCAGTATGGAAAAATTCTCTTTTTCAAAAATTCCCCGTTTCACGCAGCATTTTTCATATTCACTGTTCCGGTTTTTATGCTGTGATTTTTGTATCTGTTTCTATAAGTATATGAACACCACCCGGATATGTACCTGACACCGCCTTCGTTTTTTTCCATATTTTTAGAAAAAGAGCGACAGCGACGCCTGGCAGACGACGGAATGTCACTATTGTTGTGTCAGCACTCCTGATTTTCACTCGTTACCTTAACACTTGACACAATACTAGCGTTCCGTCAAGATTTGATTGACGGGTAAAGCCTTTTCAGTTTTATTCCAGCGTCCTTTATTCTGAACTGCCAATCGACGGTTCTCATATTTCTGTTCCTTTCCTTATACCATTCGTCATCTGCGATTTCAATTCTTTTTTATTTCCGATTCTTTGGTTCAGAACTGTAAGTTCGGCACTCCTTTGACGGCATTTCATAAAATTTTCCGATCTACTGAAATGTTAAATAATTTTTGTTGTCAGCTTCTCACAATTTTGTAATAAAGTGTCCTACTTTATGTTAGTAGCCAAAAAACGAACTCCGGGGACACTCTTTTTGCAGGGGGTGGGAAAAAAGTTTGGGCATTCTTCGTTAAAGAGCAAAAATAATTAACAGTTAGGAGGATATAAAATGTATCAAAATCGAAATTTGGGGATTAATCACATCAGGGCGCGGAAAAACCATTGTTGTTACGGCATGGGCTTGGGTATTATTATTCTGGATGACGTCTATCCCGGTTTTCCCGGTGATGTCCGAAATGCCAGCACTTATTCCTATCCGGTTCAATACGAAATCGTGGAAGGCGTTGATATAGATAGATTGGTGTTCAAGGAAGACAAGTCGCCATGCCTGGAGCCGATAAAAAAGGCGGCTAAAAAACTGGAGAGGATGGGATGTAGGGCCATATCGGCCGAGTGCGGCTATTTTGCCTACTTTCAAAAGGAAATTACAGCCAGCGTGGACGTACCGGTTTTTATGTCCAGTCTGTTGCAGGCGCCTTTGGCCCAACAGGTCATCGGCTATGATAAAACAGTGGGCATCTATGTCGGGACAAAAAGCGCTGTCCGCGATGAACATTTAACTTCAGTAGGGATTCAACTCGGCAGCAACTATGTTATTGAAGGCGCCTGTGATAACGACGTCTGCCGTGAATTCGTTAATCTCTGGAAAGAAGGCCAGCGGCCAGAGCGGCCGGAGGCCTATTATGACAAAGCGGCGGATGAGTTTGTCAATCATGGAGTGAATTTTTTCAAGCAAAATCCCAATATGGGGGCTATGGTTTTGGAATGTACCGGCTTTCCGCCTTTTGCCCGCCAGTTGCAGCAAGAAATAGACATACCCGTTTTTAGCTACAGCACGCTGCACGATTTCGCCTATTCAGTTACGGTACACAAAGATTTTTATGGGCATGTCTAATCTAACTGAATTCTTTAACTAACAATCTGATGAAGGAATGAGGACGAAATAACCACCTCATTTGTGATTTTTGAAATATGATGCGCGAGTTCACATTTTACGAATGGTCAGGGAATTTATTTCCTCCTCATTCCTTATCAATTCAGTATATCCCTTTTTTCTATTGATTATAAATAGCATTTGATGCTATTTGAATATTAGGTGGCAATTGGAAACTGTAAAAAAATATTATCGTATTAATCGCCGGGAAATCTGTTTCCTGAAATTTATATTAGAAGGCTATGAGGGGCTGGCGCTTTTAACAACCGTTGATCCCGAAAAAGGGATTGTTGTACTTAAAATCGCTCCGGGGTGTGAAGCGGAAGCAAACGGTCTGATGCAGGCGCTTCAAAAAGAAATTATGATTGAAGAGTGCCTGCCGTCAATGACTTAAAAATAATCGACAGAAAATGAAAACCAAAAATTTATATATCAACACCATGGGATGCCAGATGAATGTTTATGATTCTGAGCAGATGTGCGCCCGCCTGAAACCGCTCGGCTACCAGCCTGTGACATCTGCGGAAAAAGCGGACCTGATCATTGTAAACACCTGTGCTATCCGTGAAAAACCTGTGCAAAAAGTTTTCAGCTTTTTGGGGCGCTTGCCCCACCTGAAGCGCAAAAATCCGGATTTGATTATCGGTGTGGGCGGATGTGTCGCTCAACAGGAGGGATCTGCCATTCTGAAACGGATGCCCCATGTTGATTTGGTGTTCGGAACCCAGACAATCGGTCGTTTGGCGGATAATATTAGGCGAATCGCCTTGAAAAAACATCGTATTATTGATATTGAAATGTCGCCTGATATTGATTCAACAGATTCAGCAACGCCTGAAAACTATAATCGGGATGTGTCCCGTTTTGTGACCATTATGCGGGGTTGCGACAATTATTGCACTTATTGCGTGGTTCCGTATGTAAGAGGGCGTGAAATCAGCCGTCCGCCGCATCAAATTGTCGATGAAATCCGTTATTTGGTGAATACCGGCGTGCGCGAAGTTATTTTGCTGGGACAAAACGTCAACAGTTATGGTAAAAAAAAGGGAATCATCACATTTGCGCAATTGTTGCCCCAAATAAGCGCTATTGAAGGACTTTATCGCATTCGGTTCACAACGTCACATCCGGCGGATCTCGGAGATGACCTGATTGCATCCTTTCAGACTGATGCCAAATTATGTCATCATATCCATCTGCCGGTTCAATCCGGATCAGACAAAATTTTGAAACGAATGAACCGTAAGTACATGCGTTCAGCCTATCTTAAAAAAATTGATGAATTACGTGCGGTTTGCCCGGATATTGCGATTACATCCGATATTATTGTCGGCTTTCCGGGCGAAACCGAGCATGATTTTAAAGAAACCTGTAATTTGATTGAGCGTGTGGAGTATGATGGATTATTCGTATTCAAGTATTCTGACCGTCCCAACGCGCCGGCGGCCCGCTTTTCGGACAAAGTCGCTGAAGATGAAAAACAGGAACGCCTATCCGCCATTCTGACATTACAGGAGCGCTATACGATTAAAAAAAATCGGGCGTTGGCAGGTTCCGAACAGATTGTTCTAACAGAAGGATTCAGCAAGCAACATCACGGCGACGATGATGATGCGACTACGCAATATAGCGGGCGCTTATCTTCAAATAAAATTGTTAATTTTGTAATGTGCAGTGATAAACGTACCTCTATAACGAATGATAAACGCCCCGGTTTGAAAGGGGAATTGATTCGCGTTAAAATTGAAAAAGCGCTTGCCCATTCCCTTAAAGGGGTTGCTATGGGGTTTCTTCCTGAAAAATAATATATTCGTAATACAGAGTGGGTGTATTACGAATATTGAGTTTATTTAACGGAATAAGGGGTTACATAGGAGAGAATGATATGCTACATAAAGTAAACATCGCAGGGCTGACAATGGACGAGGTGTCCGGCACACCGATTATTATTTTACAGACAGAAGATAAAGAAGCGCGCACCGTTCCGATATGGATTGGTTTGCTTGAAGCCACGGCAATCGCATCAACGCTCAGAGATATAACATTCGAACGTCCGATGACCCATGATCTTTTTAAAAATTTTTCCGCATATCTGAATTATCATGTTTCCAAAGTCGAAATCTGTGATATCCGTGATAACACCTATTACGCCCGTATCTATTTTTTTTCGCCGGAACAGTCATTTGATATGGACGCGCGTCCCAGTGACGCCATTGCAATCGCTTTACGTTTTAATGCTGAAATCTATGTGGATACCAAAGTTTTTGAAAAATCACAGACACCGGTGGATGAAAAGGCAGAAGCGCTGGATCAGAGCAAAGAGGGGCAGAAATGGGCCGAATATCTTGAAAAAATGGCTCCGGATGATTTCGGTAAATACAAGATGTGAAGTTTGAAATTAAAAGTCGCTTCTTATCTGCAAATCAAGCTAAATGAAAATAGCGAAATACCTTAACTTTGGGCAATTGTAATTTTAAACTTGTAATTTTAAACTTTTATCTTCAATCACATATTTTAAAATGGCGTCAAGGTCAGTCAGGGGGCGATACCCAATCAGGCGGAATATTTTTTCAAGTCCTGGCACTCTCCGCTGCATGTCCTCAAAATCTTTATCAAAAACTTTATCATACGGGATTAATTGAATCGTTGATTGCGATTCCGTCAGCGCAATAATTTTACGCGCTAAATCGGCGATGGTGATTTCCCGCAGTCCCCCCACATTAAACACTTCCCCGACGGCGTTGTCATTTTCCATTAATCCCATCAGCGCTTTGACCACATCCTTGACATACGTGAATGTTCGGGTTTGAGTTCCATCACCATAAACCGTCAATGGCTCATTTTTCAGGGCGCTGGTAACAAACCTGGGGATAACCATACCGTAAGCGCCTGTCTGACGAGGGCCGACAGTGTTAAACAGACGGGCGATAATCGCTTTCAATCCTTTGGTGCGACAATAAGCCAGCGCTGTAAATTCATCCATCAGTTTGGAAGCCGCATAGCTCCATCGAAATTTACTGGACGGGCCGTAAATAATATTGTCGGTTTCAACCAACGGCGCATGGGAATGCTTGCCGTAAACTTCGGAAGTGGATGCCAAAAGAACCTTTTTTTTGAACTTATCGCATAGTTCAAGAACCTTTTCTGTTCCCTGAATATTGGTTTTGATGGATTTGAGCGGATGATCCAGAATATACTGCACACCCACAGCCGCGGCCAGATGAAATACGACATCACATATTCCGATCAATTCAAGCATGGTCTCATGGTTAAGAATCGTATCAATATAAACGAAAAGTTTATCCTGATAACGCTTATCTTCCTGAAAAGGTTTGATGTTTTCGATAAAACCGGTGGAAAGATCATCAATGATATAAACGTCATCTCCATTTTCCAGATATGCCTGAACAAGATGGGAACCGATAAAACCGGCACCGCCGGTGATTAGAACTTTCATTTTAACTCCGTTTGTTTTTACAGTTGCGTTTTTGCCAGTAACAAGCTACAAGATTCAAGAATGATCATCTTTCAGAAAAAGGCTGTGATATTCAATTTCGGAAAGGTGTGTTTTCAATAAAAAATTGATGCGGTCGAATAATTCGTCTAATTCCTGTTCAGACATTTTTTTAATTAAGTGTTTTATCAAGCGATCATCGGAAAATTTCTGAAGATAATAGATAAGGGTGTTTTCATCGGTTTCACGATCTAACCCGTATCCGACAAGGCCTTGATAATTTTCAACAAAATCATGGGAGTGAATAGTCATATATTTTTTCCTTTATTTTGCCTGTATGTAACTAATTAATTTGTTTCATTCTTTAATCCAAATTTATAAACAGGTCAACTGAATTTAATAAGCCGATTTCAGAAGGCGGCAAAAAATTCCGCGTTTGGGCTGATTATTCAGATTATCTGACAACTTTTAACTTTACACTATCGAGGATAGTAAAACATGTCAAAAAAAAATGAATATGAACCGGGCGATATCAAAATTGAAGAACGCGAGGCGCATTATGAACAGGAAGATGATTTAGCTTGGCGCAATAACAGAGGGAGCAAATCGTTTCCGCGTGCGCTTAGAAAATCACCTTTATCTGTTATCGCAATCGCTGTCGGTGTGCTGGCGATGATTATTATTTGTTTATTTCTGATCATTCCATGGAAGTCCGATAATGAAGAACCGATAGAATCGACAACACTGCCGGATCAATATACAGACCGGCAAGATGAGCTTATTGAGATCAATCAACGTCTTAAAACACTGGATACCAAATACCAAAACATTGAACTTTTTAAAAAAAGACTGGATGATTTGGAAGAATCATTGGCATTGAGATTGAATCTGATGGAAAAAAAACTTACCGATATCCAAACAAGCTTTAAAAATGGTAAAATTAAGATTACAAAGGAAGCTGCCTCCACCGCCTCCACCTCTGATCCTCCGCCCCAGGAAGTGATAAGCAGGGCCACAGCGCCCCCCAAACCAACCCCCGTATCCACGCCTAAACCGGTGCTGACACCTAAACCGACACTGATACCTAAACCGGCACTGATACCTAAACCGGTACTGACATCTAAGCCTGAAATCAAAGCGCCGCCTCAGAAATTCAGCCGTAAACATTATCACAAGGTCAGTGCCAATGAAACGCTGTTCAGTATCAGTCGCCGCTACAAAATGAAAATTGATGAATTGCTCGCCTTGAATAAAATGAATAAAAATGATAAAATACAAATAGGCCAAATACTTATTGTTAATTTATCTGAAGGTAATTAAATAATTTTAAGATATTATTGAATACAGTATTTCAATTTCAGTTTGTCTAGATGCCGCCCTCAATCCGTGAAACTCATGCAATCCGTTAGTCTGGAAAAAACAAAATTGGATCAATATAACTTTGAACTTAAAACTTTTCACTGTATAACAAGGTTTTACTTGAAAAAAAGGAAACCGTTATGATAAGATGCTGATTAAGATTTGGTATAATTGGGGAAATAACAAGAATGATAAAATCGACAATGATTGTCCTGGCCACGCGTAATAAGGGAAAAATAGCTGAAATATCAGCGCTTTTAGAAGACCGGGATATAATAAAGCCGGTAACTTTGAAAAATCTGGATGATTTTGGCCCGATGCCGGATGTGGAAGAAGATGGTAATACGTTTGATGAAAATGCGTATAAAAAGGCTGGTTTTTATGCACGTATCCTTGGCTTGCCGTGTTTGGCAGATGATTCCGGCTTAACCGTTACAGCACTTGATGGCGCACCGGGAGTTCTGTCAGCACGTTATGCGGGTGAAAATGCCACTGATGAAGAGCGTTGCACCAAATTGCTTCGCGCTATGGAAGGTCAGTCTGATCGCCAAGCCGCTTTTGAATGCGTTTTGTCTTTTGCTGTTCCCACAGGACAGGCCTTAACGTATGAGGCTCGTTGTGAGGGGGTAATTACAGAGCGGCCGATCGGTGCTAACGGATTTGGTTACGACCCGCTTTTTTATTATCCGCCTCTGAAAAAGACTTTTGCCCAACTTCCCAGGGAAGAAAAAAGCCGTGTCAGTCATAGAGGGCTGGCGCTGAACGAATTTAAAAACGAATTTGATAATGTGCTGATATGGCTTCAACGTATGACACCGGCGTAATTGATGAATATTGAACCATGAAAAACCTGAACTGACAGAATAATCGGTTAAACTACCGACCAAGCCCCATTCGGGCAACATATTTTTAGAGGAGACTGAAATGATTGCTGATTTAATCCGTAGAAACCGAAGTTACCGGAGATTCTACCAAAACCATCCGGTGGATGGAGACACATTGGAAGAACTTGTCAATCTCGCCCGTTTGTCACCTTCCGCCGCCAATTTACAACCTTTAAAATATATTCTGGCGGCTGATTCCAAAATCAATGCTCAAATTTTTGAATGTCTGGCTTGGGCGGCTTATCTTAAAGATTGGCCAGGCCCGCAAGAGGGGGAACGGCCATCCGCCTATATTGCCATCCTGGCAGATACGACGATTAGCAAAACCGTTGATTGTGATCATGGCATCGCGTGTCAAAGTATTCTTCTCGGTGCCCGTGAAATCGGTTTGGGCGGTTGCATTATCGCTTCAATTAACCGCGAAAAATTACGTAATATTTTGAAAATTGATTCAAAATATAAAATAATGTTGGTTATTGCGCTCGGAAAACCGCGCGAAGAAGTTGTGATCGAAGCGGCCAATCCGGATGATAGCATCAAGTATTGGCGGGATGATAAAAATGTCCATCATGTGCCGAAAAAAAATCTTAATGATATTATTCTGGCAACCTATACTAATTAGTAAATTACGAGGGAGAATCAAAGAATGAAGAACGAAACCCAAGGGTTTGATATTGCCCAAAAGATAGGCGGTATCACTAGCTTTGAAGAGGCGCTGCAATTGTGCGAGCAAAAATCAGATGCGGCTGACTTCGAAAAATTACGGATAATTACCTACCCTGACGTTATATTGAAGATTGCCAATGCCATTGTGATGTGTGAGCCTGACGATGTGTTCATCAACACCGGTTCTGACGAAGACAGGCAACGGGTGCGCGATATGGCGCTTGCAAATGGCGAGGAAGCTGAACTTGCCATGCCTGACCATACGATCCATTACGATTTGAAAGATGAGCAGGGGCGCATTGTGGATCGCACCTATTATATAGTCAATCCGGGCGAAGATGTCAGTTCGCTGGCCAATAAAATGGAACGTGCCGAGGCGTTGAATCTGATTCGTAAAGATATGCAGGGCATTATGCACGCTAAAACCATGATTGTGGGTTTTTATATGCGAGGGCCGGTAGGGGCGCCGGTTTCCAATCCGGCGGTGGAAATCACCAGCTCCGCTTATGTATCTCATAGTGCGGAAATTCTTTATCGTAATATTTATGCTGATTTTGACGCTGAGGTCAAACGTCTCGGCCATTTTTTCTGCAACATTCACAGCGAAGGCCTGAACCGCCCCGAAGACCTTCCCCATGCGCGCGTGTTCATGGACCGCAGTGACCGGACAACGTATAGTTATAAATGCACTTATGCCGGCAACACCTTGTTGCTGAAAAAAGGCAACCATCGCTTTGCGGTTGATAAAGCCACATACCAAAACGCAAGCAATGAGCTTTCCGAACACATGTTTATCACCGGAATCAACGGACCCGGAGGACGGATCACATGGTGCGTGGGTGCAGCTCCCAGCGGATGCGGCAAAACTACAACCGCCATGGCCGGCAACCATTTCGTGGGTGATGACTTGGCGCAGATGTGGCGCGCTGCGGACGGGTCGATCAGATCGGTTAATCCCGAATGCGGTATATTTGGGATTGTGGCTGATGTGAATTGGGATGGAGACCCCCTGCTAATGGAAAATTTACGCAAGCCGGGTGCTGAAGTAATCTGGTCAAATGTGCTGATTGATGCGAACGGCGTCCCTCATTGGACGGGTAATGGCGAAGAACACCCGGAAAAAGGAAAAAATTTTCAAGGCGATTGGGAAAAGGGTAAACGCAATGAAAAAGGCGAGGAAATTCCCATATCACACCCCAATGCCCGATGTACAATAGCGTCCACCGCTTTGGGCAACTATTCTGATCAAGCTGAAAATCCGGAAGGTGTGGAAACACGCGTGGTAACATACAGCGGACGGGATAGCGATACAATGCCTCCGGTGTGGGCGGCCCTGAATTCCGATCAGGGAGTTGCAATCGGTGCCTGCATTGTATCAGCGGCAACGGCCACCGAAGTAGGTGCCACCGGTGTCAAACGGGCGCCTTGGGCCAATGCACCGTTTATTCCGGGGGCTTTGGCAGATTATATGGATGCTCAATTCAATTTTTTTGGTCATCCCGATATCGCTAAAGATAAGCAGCCTGTGATGGCCGGACTGAATTATTTTTTGACGGATGAAGCCCGTGGCGGCGATTCATCTAAATTGATAGGGGAAAAAAGAGATGTCAAAGTCTGGCTGGCGTGGTTGGAACGACACGCTTATAATGAAATGGAAGTTATTACAACACCCATAGGTTATCTTCCCAAATTTGAAGACTTAAAGCAATTGTTTCAGGATATTATCGGTAAAACCTATGCGGAGGCGTTATACACTAAACAATTTTCACTTTACATAGATAAGATAGTTGCCCGTATTGACCTTCAGACCGAGGCTTATAGCAAAGAAACTGATATTCCGGCCAAACTGTTTCAAGTGCTTAAAGAACAGCGCACCGGATTGATGAAATTAAAAGATGCTTATGGCCCGACCGTCGAGCCGGCGCAACTTGAGGCGTTTAGCGCTTGAATCAACCTAAGCACTCGCATTATCCTGTGAAGTCTGAACGCTCGCTTTTGATTTGGAAAGTGATTTTCAGCGGCCGCATGCTGGTTGCTTTTCTGATGGGCTTTAGCTGCGGCCTGCCGCTTTTGCTGACGATCAGTGTTTTACAGGCCTGGATGAAAGAAGAAGGCGTTGACTTAGCCGTTATCGGTATGATGGCACTTGTGGGAATGCCATACACGCTGAAATTTCTCTGGGCACCGTTATTTGACCGCTTTACCCTGCCGTTTTTGGGACGCCGCCGGGGATGGTTGCTGATTATCCAAATCGCGCTGATAATGGCAATTGCCATTTTAGGATTGACCAATCCGGGAAAAAGCCCCTGGATGGTAGCGTTTGCGGCTTTTTGGGTAACCTTTTTCAGCGCTTCTCAGGATATTGTCGTAGATGCTTTTCGTCGCGAAGACTTGTCTGATGAAGAATTAGGATTAGGCTCATCTCTATATGTCAATGGCTACCGCATAGGGATGTTGCTGGCATCTGGCGGCGGTCTGATTATGGCGGATTATATTTCGTTTGGTTATGTGTATCTGATCATGGCGTTATGCCTGTTGCCGGGTGTCATTACAACGTTGCTGGCCAAAGAACCCGATCTTCCCCAGGGAGTTCCGCAAACTTTAAAACAGGCGGTGCTTGATCCGCTGAGGGAATACTTTAGCCGTAAAGACGCTTTGTGGATACTGGCTTTTATCCTCTTTTATAAAATCGGTGACACCATGGCCAGCAATATGACCACGCCGTTTTATTTGGATATCGGTTTCACTAAAACCCAAATCGGTGCGGTAGTGAAATTGTTCGGATTCTGGGCAACCATCGCCGGAGGATTAATAGGCGGTTTGGCAATGATCAAACTGGGAATCCATCGAAGCCTTTGGGTGTTCGGCGTTCTTCAGGCCGTGTCAACTGCCGGTTTTGCCGTATTGGCACGAATTGGGAACGAAGTGTGGGCATTGACTGGTGTTATCGCTTTTGAAAATCTGAGCAGCGGATTGGGTACAACCGCTTTTGTCGCTTTTATGGCCAGTATTACCGATAAAAAATTCACCGCCACGCAGTATGCGCTTCTAAGCAGCCTGATGGGTGTACCTCGTGTAATCGCGTCGGCTCCCACCGGCTTTTTGGCCAAATTTATGGGATGGGAGAGTTTTTTTATACTATGTACATTAATTGCAATTCCGGGAATGCTGATTTTGATCAAGTTTGCACCATGGCACTTTTACGGCGACAAGTGACTAAAGCTTCAAGTGCCTGAAGTTTGGTAGCCCCTACAAAATAGCAATGTCAGCGTAGGACAAATCAGCAATTTGTCATATAGGTGGTTATGGAACATTTTCAACTTAAAACTTAAAACTTAAAACTTAAAATTTGTAATTTGTAAAATGAACTTAAAAATATTCTGTTTTATGACCGTTGGTCCGCGCTCGCAACAAGAGGATTGTATCCTGATTACGAATCAGGTATTTCAGGGAGATAATTTAATACGCGACGGTTCTTTTGGCGGCAAAACCATGCTGTTAGTTGTGTGTGATGGCATGGGAGGTCACGCTGCCGGTGAAAAGGCCAGTCGTTTTATCTGCAAAGGACTCAAAAAGGAATTTGATCCTGAACAATTTTCCGAGAAATATTTTATTCGAACGATGCGTGCGATCCAGAAAAATATGACATCGCATCTGCCGCCAAGATGCGGCAGCACCATTGTCGGCATGGGCGTTCAAAATAACCAGGCATTAGTCTTTAATGCCGGTGACAGCCGTCTATATAAAATAACCGAAAATGATATTCGTTGTATGTCCCATGATCATTCGTCTGTCCAGGAAATGGTCGATCGTAATATCATCACAGAAGAAGAGGCGTTTGATCATCCGCGCAAAAATGAAATTACAATGGGGATGGGACCTATTTTTGATAAAGAATGGCCCGAAGAAGATAGTTTTAAGGCGGTTCGTGAACGCTCTGAAACGAATAACGCCTATATTGATATGGCTGAAGTTGACGAAAAAATTCGAGCTGCGGATGTTTATATAGCACAAGATCTGTTTGATGAAGCAATGGATATTTACACTGAAATTCTTGCCTGTACTCCTGAAAGTTATATCTATACACGCCAGTTTATCCAAGAAAAAATTGATTTATTAACAGATACTGTGTCAAGTCGCACACCCTGTCGGGTTAATTTTTGCCAAGAAGAGTTAAAGCCCAAAACACGCTATCTGATCTGTTCAGATGGAGTTAATGATGTTCTGCGGGATCATGAAATTTTTAATGTTTTCAACAAAAATCGTGTTGATGACGGAATGGCACTGATTCACGAACTCAAAAATCGCAATCTCAAAGATAACACCAGCTTTATCATTCTGGAAGTGCTGGATTATTGATTGATTTATAAAATAACTTGTAGCTTTCGAGTTAGAGAGATGCCATGAAGTACATACTAACAATTCTAATCATTTTTGGTGCACTAACCCTGGCAACTTTAAATTTTCACTTCATTCTTCTGAATGATGACCCGATAAATTTCAAAATTCTAAAAAAAATGGAACTCACTTTGGACAGCACATTTGTCGATGCCAGAGGGGTTAAGCGGCTTAAACTGATTTTTAATCCGCTACTTCTGCGAGCTGGTATTCAAGAGCTGTTTGATGAAGAAATAAACCCAAAGAAGCCCTGAAAATAAATTGACGGCAACTTTTTAAACATGATGCATGCAAATGGAGATTCAATAACGCCCACAGTCGCCGCTCAAATTGCTCTGATTCATAAGGAACGCCTCGAACTTCTGGCGATGTCCGGTGATGAAGCCCTTGAACGTATTCTTAATGCCCGTAACCCTGCCGCTCTGGTTCACGCCCTTCCCGCTGAAGATTTTTATTTTCTGATCAATGATATTGGCATCCATGATGCCTTGCCTTTACTATCCTTGGGGGCATTTCCCCAATGGGAATACATTCTGGATATTGAACTATGGGATAAAGAGCGTCTATCACCCTATGCAGGCCTTTATCAGATTGATGCGCTCCTTAAAGCTGATCCGCAGCGTTACCTGAAGTGGACACTTGAAAATCACATTTCCCTTTTTGAACTGCTCCTATTTAAAAATATTGAGGTTTATTTGAGGGAACCCGGATTTGATCCGAATGATTTATACGACAATCTTTTTACGGTTGACGATGTTTTCTATGTACGCTTTAAACCGCCGCAATCAATGCGCCGCCTGGATAATGATGAAGATGACGAAGACGAATATTCTGGCAATGTTGAAAGCCCTGAGCTGATTTTACGAAATTTAATGGAGCAACTGGCGACTTATGATTATGCTCAATACCAGCAAGTTTTATTGGAATCAGCAAGTGTCATTCCGGCCGAAGTTGAAGAGGAAGCGTATCGGTTACGCAATGTAAGGCTTGCTGAAAAAGGCTTTTTACCTTATGATGAGGCCATCGGTGTTTATCAGCCCTTACACCCCCAGGAAATTGATTTCTCCTGTAAAAAATATTTTGGCAAAAACAGACCTTCGGAAATCCGAACGTCAGTTTCTCAATCTGAACTGAAAGGGCCGTTAAAACTGATCGAAACATCCAACCTGTTTGCAGATGCCCTTCTGACAATAGACGCCGAACACATTTTAAACGAACTGCAATCTGAATTTGCCGGACTATGCAATCTGATTGCCGTGGCCGATCAGGAAAAAATCAAAAACAGAAAACTACTTCAACAAATTGTCACTAAAACAGGTGCGTATCTCAATATCGGCCTTGAATATCTGTCAGAGTATAACCAATCATCACATCAGACGGACAGGTTAAGTCGTTTTCGTGAATTAATTATCAAAATACCGCTGTCCCAAATTTTCAGAGTCGGCTATGGCAAAGTTCTGGAGTTGAAATGGAAAGCACAAAAATGGCAGAGTAACAGTTGGTTTGATAATGCAGGCCTTGCGCTTACCTTTTGGGATGAAGCGTGGTTAGGCGTGTTGGGAGGACTTTTAATCCACCGACCACTATTTTTTGATAATTATCGCACAGGGCGATTATACCGCGAATTTAATGATATAGATGATATTAAAGCAACAGAGGTCGTTTTGAATCAAATTATGGCAATTGACGCCCTTTTTTCCGAAATGTCGATTCCCCTTCCTCCCCGGACAGACGGATTGCTCACCTGGAAAAATTATCTGCTCACTTTATGGGCGCAACATTTTCTGGGTATGGATGATCATTCACTTCAACCGCTTTCCACAGCGCAATTAGATCGCTTGTTGAAAGCCTTTCGCTCGGATTGGAAAAAATCGTTAAAAACTGATGCAAATACACGCAGGTCGCTACAGAATTGGCTCATCAATAAGCTATCTGATGAAAAAGGCACCTTTCCGATGACGGACTCAAACAGTATCCAAGCACAATTATTAGATGAACTTTTAGATACTGTTAAAGATGAATACAGCCGCATCGCCGCCAAAGATATAGACCCTCGTTATGTTCAACTATTTGTAACAGATATGTAAAATAGGTGCAGAAGAAACGAAACCTGCTCTACAACAATTGGAGTGTCAAACTTACAGTTTGGCATAGTTTAACACAATAAACTCAAAACTTGAAATTTAAAACTTCTATGAAAAATATTCTCGTTACAGGCGGATGCGGCTTTATCGGCGTAAATTTTATCCGTTATCTGCTTACAAAGTCTGATTTTAAAGGACGAATCATCAATGTCGATAATCTGACCTACGCCGGCAACCCGGAAAGTCTCGAAGATATCGCCGAACGCTATCCGCAACGCTATTATTTTGAAAAAGCGGATATCTGTGATCAAAAACAGATGGATGCCATCTTTGCTAAATATGAAATTGACGCCATCGCTCATTTTGCGGCTGAGTCTCATGTGGATCGCTCGATTGTCGGGCCTGATGCCTTTATCCGCACCAATATTAACGGAACATTCAATCTGCTTGAACTGGCCAGGCGTTATGAAGAACAAATCGTCCTGTTTCACCATGTCAGCACCGATGAAGTTTACGGTTCACTTGGTGATGACGGCTATTTCACGGAAACCACGCCTTACGATCCGAGCAGTCCTTATTCCGCCTCCAAAGCGGCTTCCGATCATTTGGTGAATGCGTATCACCGGACTTATGGAATTCCTGTAACTGTTTCCAACTGTTCCAATAATTACGGGCCATTTCAATTTCCGGAAAAGCTGATTCCCTTGATTATCCTGAATGCGCTGGAAGGCAAACCGCTTCCTGTTTACGGTGACGGTAAAAATGTCCGTGACTGGCTGTATGTGACAGATCACTGCCGGGCGCTATGGACAATTATGCAAAAGGGCCTGCGCGGTGAAACTTACAATGTGGGCGGGCGGTGTGAAATGCGCAATATCGATGTTGTTAATATGATTTGCGATCTTCTGGACCGGATGGTACCTGACAAACTGCATAAACCCCGCCGCAATTTGATTACTTTTGTCAAGGACAGACCCGGCCACGACCAAAGATATGCGATTGATTGCAACAAACTTGAGCATGATCTCGGTTGGTCGCCTGAAGAATCTTATGAAACCGGGATTGAAAAGACGATTCGTTGGTATCTGGAAAATACAAAATGGGTCAAGCGTATTAAAAGCGGGGAATATCTGTCCTGGATTGAAACGCACTATACTGATAACATGGAATAACTTTTAACACTTAATTAAAATGTAGGGATACCGAATAACTTTGCACTATCGAACAGAGGAACAAACATGAAAATTCTTGTAACCGGCTCTGAAGGTCAGCTGGGTTGGGAGCTTTTAAGACAGGGCGATGAACTCGGCTTTGAAATAGTACCCGCCGATCTCCCTGAAGTCGATATTACCCGTTCAGATCAAGTCAGTCAATTGCTGCAACACTGTAAACCATCACTGTTAATCAATGCGGCCGCTTATACCAACGTTGATAAGGCCGAAACGGATAAAAAGGCCGCATTCGCTGTCAATCGTGATGGTTCGGCGGTTTTGGCGCGCCAATGCCGGATTGATAAAATCCCGCTGATTCATGTATCCACTGATTTTGTTTTTGATGGTTTGAAAAAGCGGCCCTACCTTGAAAACGATCCCATTGCGCCTATCGGAGTTTACGGTCAAAGCAAAGCCGCCGGAGAGGAAGTGGTGCGCGCACAATTAAAAAACCATATCATTGTACGCACGGCATGGCTGTATGGTGTGCATGGACATAATTTTGTGAAAACCATGCTCAGACTCGCTCAGGAACGTGAAACCATTCGTGTGGTTGATGATCAATACGGTTGTCCCACCAGCGCATTCGATCTGGCCGAGGCGTTATTAACAATCGCCGGCCGCATCCGTGACAATGCTGAAATCACTTTCGGCACGTTTCATTTCTGCGGCAAAGGCATTGCCACATGGTTCGATTTCACCAAGGAAATTGTCAAATCAGCCGAATCATACAGCCCTATCAAAACTACGCATATTACCCCTGTCACTACGGATGAATTTCCCACAGATGCTGCCAGACCATCCTATTCCGCACTTGATTGCGGCCTTATTGAAAAACGGTTTGGAATTATTCCCAAGCCCTGGCAGGAAAGCCTTAAAATTGCCATTGACAGAATTTTTTCTGAACATCAATAATTATCCGTGAAACGTGAATTCACGCATCATGTTTCATGTATCACATTCCAACAATAAGGAGATAAAGACAATGAAGCAAGTTGATTACATGGCGGTTGCTGAACAAGCCATGAAACAGATTAAAAAAGGAGTTTTTTTAACCGTAAAGGTCGGCGACGATGTAAATACAATGACAATCGGATGGGCAACCATCGGTTTTTGCTGGCATAAACCGATATTTATGGTCGCTGTTCGCGATTCCCGCCATACCTTCACAATTATCGAAAAAGCGGCGGATTTCACCGTATCTATCCCATCAGAAAATATGAAAGATGAAATTATGTTCTGTGGTACCAAATCGGGTCGTGATGTCAACAAATTTGAGCGCTGCGAACTTCAAACGACAGATGCGCAAACCGTGTATTCACCGATCATCAATGTTCCGGGCCTGCATTTTGAATGTAAAATTATTTATAAGTCAGCTATGAATGCGTCCCTGTTAAACCCGGATTTTGAAAAACTCTATCCTGACAAAGATTTTCATACGCTCTATTTCGGCCAAATAACTGATTGTTACGAAATTTAAAAACACAATTTTCATGTAAAATTATAGGCATATTTTCAGTGCTGATGTCTGGTTGGATAATGGCAATAACTTAACGACTGACGAAATATATTAACATGCCTAAATTCAAATGCAGACTCGCTTCCCCTCGTGGCGGTCAGATGATTGAACAATTCCATGTCGCCGATTCTCGGAAAGATTTAGAGCGTAAATTAGAGCGGGATGGTTATTTTGTATTTGAGATTAAAAAAGTGGATGGGTTGATGGCGTTCTTTAAACGCCATCAACTTATCAATCGTATCAAAGCCAAAGAGTTTCTCGCTTTCAACCATGAATTTGTTGTCCTGATAAAAGCCGGGCTTCCTATCGTCAGCGCATTAGATGCGATCATTGAAAATGAAGATGAACGCGGCCTGAACACAATCATAAAACAAGTTCGGGACAATGTTGCCACCGGGACCGCGCTTTCTGAGGCGTTCACCGTACATGTTCATCTCTTTTCCTATCTCTATATTGCGACACTTGAGGCCGGTGAAAAAAGCGGTGATCTTCCATTGGCGATTTCAAGATATGTTCGCTATACGCAAAAAATGGCGGCCATTAAGCAAAAAATTATTTCGGCATCGGTTTATCCATCCATATTAACCGCTGTTTCTATTTTTACGGTTCTGTTTTTATTGGTTTATGTAGTACCGGCATTTACGCAAACCTATTTTGAGTCCGGCACAAAGCTTCCGATGCTCACCCAAGTCTTGGTTGATTTCAGCAACTACATCAAAACCTACTATCTTTATCTCGCAGTATTTGTTATTGTTGTTCTCAGTGGCTTGATTTTTTTTAACCAATCAACGGATGGTAAAAAGAAAACAGATCGGTGGAAAACAATTATCCCGTTTATCGGCCAGATATATCGTCATTACGCCACATCCAAATTCACCCGCACGCTATCTACGGTCTTAGGCGGTGGAACACCTTTAGTTGAATCTTTGAAAATCTCAATAGGCGCTTTGGACAATCAATATTTTCAATTGCGGCTGAAAAAGGTGATTAGCCAAATAGAAGAAGGTGCAGGCTTTGCCGAATCACTTCAAAAAATGAACATTTTTCCCAAATTAGCGGTTAAAATGCTGGATGCCGGTGAAAAAGGGGGCGCTTTGGAACAAGTACTTATTGATGTCGCCGATTTTTACGAAAATGATGTGGATTCAAAACTGGAGATGCTTACATCCGCTATCGAACCGGCGTTAATGATAATCATGGGACTGATCATCGGTTTTATCGTTTTGGCGATGTATTTACCCATATTTCAATTGGCGGGTACGGTTTCATAACCATAAGTAAAGATTAGAAATCAAATAACTCCCAACCTGAACCAAGGAGGTAAAAATGTCTGTTAAACATACGGTTATCGCATCCGCCGTGATGCTTTTGACCATGGCGTTACTTTACATGATCAGCCAAACGGAAAACGTTTATCCAAACAAACCGTTTAGCACATTTCCCAAACAAATCGGCCAATGGCACGGTCAGGAACACTTTTTTGAAGATAAAATTTATGCGGTGCTTGGCGTGGATGATTCTTTTTTAGCCTCCTACCAATCACCCGATAAACGTCTGGTTCAACTATACATTGGTTTTTATCAAAGCCAACGAGAGGGCGATTTGATCCATTCACCTAAAAATTGTATGCCCGGTTCCGGGTGGAATATCGTTCAAACAGTCATTGAAACGGTTGACGGATTTGAAACTGCCCCTGATGAAAGAAAATTGATTAAGCTGGTGCTTCAAAAAGGTGCTCAAAAACAAATTGTCCTGTATTGGTTTCAATCCCGCGGCCGCATTATCTCTTCCGAGTATATGCAGAAAATATATCTGGTATGGGATGCCATTACGCGTCAAAGAACCGATGGCTCGTTTGTCAGACTGATCGCACCTGTTCAAAAAGGAGATATTGACACTGCTTATGAAAATTTAAAAAAGTTTGCACGTCTGCTTGATCCGGTGCTTAATGCGTATTTGCCGTCATAAAAAATTCAACAAGGTTCAACAAAAGAAAGCGAGTTAAAATGATACAAAAACAAACTCATTCCGATTATATTCAAATAGCGGTGCTGACAGCAACGTTTTTACTTCTTTTTACGCACACGCTTATCAAACTGGTAGGAGACTGGTCCACTGACGACAACTATTCACACGGCTTTTTCATTCCTTTTATTACCGGCTATATGATTTGGCAAGAAAAAGAAAAACTGGCCCGAATAAAACCTGACCCGAATAATTTGGGACTGTTATTTATTGCCGCCGGCATGATGCTGCACATTGTAGGAAACATTGGTGCAGAACTGTTCACCATGCGGTTTGCGATTATTGTTACGATCTGGGGCCTGATTGTTTACATATTTGGCCGGCCTGTCAGCAAAATAATTGTCATTCCAATTGCTTATCTGATTTTTATGGTACCCATCCCAGCTATTTTATGGAATAAAATCGCCTTTCCGCTGCAATTATTTGCCGCCAATTTGACGGCTCATGTGATTGATGCCATCGGCATCCCGATCCTGCGGGAAGGCAATATCCTGATTCTTCCCAATACATCTCTTGAGGTGGTGGATGCCTGCTCCGGACTTCGCTCATTAACATCGCTGCTCGCTTTAAGCGGCGCTTTTGCCTATATGACGCCATTACGTCCGTTTTTTAAGTGGCTCCTTTTTTTTTCCGCCGTTCCTATTGCGGTAGCCGTCAACATCTTTCGTTTAACCACCACTGCGATGATGGCACGATGGATAGGTCCCCAAGCAGCCCAGGGATTCCTGCATGACTTGTCAGGAATCCTTGTTTTTATTGTTGCGTTTGTACTTCTTTTTTTGGTTTATTCACTTTTAATGCGAATTAAAATTGATGGTCTTGTAAAAAATAAGTAGTGATTATGCTGCTCCTGTCCTACATTTCAGCTTTTGCACAGGTCGAACTTTTTGAACAAAAAGGATAAAAATAATGAAAGAAAAACATGGTATCGAAAAAAAAACCCGTACAAAAACTTTTAAACTGATGATTGCTTTAATTCTGATAATTTTTTCTGTGTCAGCATGCAAGACAAGTTCAGGTGGGCGCATATTGAATGAAACAATCAAAATTTTGCAATCATCACAAGGAGTCAGTATTGATGAAATCGGCGCGGCATTTAAACAAGCGCTCCGCATCGGCTCTGAAAATGTTGTCAGCCAATTAAGCGCTAAGAATGGCTTTAATAATGATTCCACTATTCATATACCATTGCCGGAAAAATTAGAAACTGTAAAAAAAACATTAAATTTAATAGGTCTGTCCGGAATAGTTGACGACCTTGAACTGAAACTTAATCGTTCGGCAGAACTTGCCACTTCAAAAGCTAAAAAGCTTTTTTGGCAGTCAATCACAGAAATGACGTTTAATGACATAATGGATATTTATAAAGGCCCTGAAGATTCAGCAACAAGATATTTTAAAAAGAAAATGTCTCCAGGGTTAATCAGTGAAATGCGCCCCATCGTTAAAAACGCCCTGTCAAAAGTAGGGGCAATCAGAGTATATGATAATGTAATGGGCAGATATGAAACATTACCATTTATGCCGGATATTAAAGCCGATTTGACAAGTCATGTTGTCCAAAGAGGAATGGATGGTATTTTTTACTATATTGCCAAAGAAGAGGCGGCTATTCGAGAAGACCCTGTAAGGCAAACCACAGCTTTATTAAAAAAAGTATTTGGTAATTAGGAATAGGGACGAAATAGCTTGGACATTTCCACATGAGCCGTCTGCAAGAAAAGACCATGCGTGAAACGTGAAACGTGAATTCACGCATCACGTTTCACGTTTTACGTTTCAATAAAATAACAAATGAGGAGTTAGAAAATGTTAACACGCGGCCCGGTCATATTTTTAAATCTAATTGCGCTTTTATTAATGTTAAACGGCTGCACAACGGTCGGCCCGGATTACAAAGCGCCGGAAATGCAACCGCCTGAAAAATGGCAAAAAATTGAAGACCCGTCCTTAAAACCCGATAAAACGGATATACGCGAGTGGTGGAAAATATTTGATGACCCCATGTTGAGCCGGCTTATCGCAATGGCCGCTGACAGCAATCATGACCTTCGCATCGCGGTTGCGCGTGTCAATGAAGCACGGGCGCGTTTGGGCATTGTTTCCGGCCAGACTGCGCCGGTTATTAACACGGTGAGCGGCGGAACTACAGATCGCGCCGGAGGTGAAACCGGTGCCGCTGACGCACCCACTCACACCCGTTTTTCAGCCGGTCTGGACGCCAGTTGGGAAATTGATCTTTTCGGTCGTATCAGTCGCTCGGTCGAAACGGAAACGGCTGAATTGCAGGCCGCCGCCGAAGACCGCAACGATGTTATGGTAACCATGTACGCCGAAGTGGCTCGCACTTACCTTGAAATACGCACCTTGCAAGCGCGCCTTAGCTCCGCGAATGGCAATATCGCTTCCCAGAAAGATATTTTAAAACTGACTCAGAAAAGATTCAAACACGGACTGGCCACGGCTCTTGATGTGGCTCAGGCCGAACGTGTTTTGGCAAGTTCGGAAGCGGCTGTTCCGCCTCTGAGAATCCAACTCAACCAAGATATTAACACGATGGGTGTGCTGATGGGGCGCGCCCCCGGGCATCTTTACGAAGAGTTGAGCAAGATCATCGCGATACCGCTGCCGCCGGCATCCGTGGCCGTTGGCGTTCCGGCCGACTTGTTGCGCCAGCGGCCGGATATTCGCAAAGTTGAACGCCAACTCGCCGCTCAAACCGCCCGCATCGGTGTCGCCACTGCGGATCTTTATCCCACACTTGCGTTGTCTGGCTCTATCAATATCGGCTTCAGCGATATGGTTACCGGCGGCAGCACGGGATTCTCTTTCGGACCATCTCTGCGATGGAATGTTTTCGATAGAAGCCGCATTCGCAATCAGATCAAAGTGGAAGACGCCCGCACCGAACAGGCGCTGCTGAATTACGAAAAAACCGTTCTGAACGCCTTGAACGAAGTGGAAAACGCCATGACCGCTTTTCTGGAGCAGCGCATTCAATACGAAGCCCAGCAGCGTGCCGCGGCGGCGGCCAAAAAATCACTCAAACTGTCTGCAAAACTTTATAAAGACGGCTTAATCGCTTTTCAGACCGTATTAGATGCCCAATTGGCGCTGTTTGATTTTGAAAATCAGGTGGCTGAAGCCCAGGGAAATGCCGCTGCCAATGTCGTGCGCTTGTATAAATCCCTGGGCGGAGGATGGAACCCGGATGCTATTGCTACGGACAATGATAAAAACAGCCCCGCACAAAAGAAGAAAAGTGATGATTCCTAAATTGTTATGAACGGACAATAGACAGTTATAGATTTTCAGATAATTAATGTCATACAATCTGATTCGAAATCAATCCGTCACCCCTCCCTGCTCCTCCCCCATCAAGGGGCTTACTATTACCAATATCTTTTGGGTTCAGGCGATGGTGAGAATAGTACAGCACTTTACAAGGTCAAAGGGTTAGTTAGGAACCAAATTAACATATTGAGGCCCCTTATGTAATACTCGACAGTCATAAGTTATAGCAAAAAGAAAATCATGATTTTTATCATTTTTATAACCACAGGCGATAAATAAGGTATATACAAAGTCATTAACAGTCATTATAATCTCCTAAAATTTTAACT
>JAUCGF010000149.1 GCA_030378005.1 Desulfococcaceae bacterium HSG9
CTTTTTCGCAGAATTTTTCAGAAAGGGCTGTGCATTGACAAAACCGGAAAAGTTCAGGCTCGCCGCAGAAATAAGTATACATGGCATCTGCGGCGACTGCTCTGTAAAACCGAACGAATGAAATTGCAAATAATTGCATGATTTTCAATACGTTAAAAGGAAATCGTTAAAATGTGTTAACTTTACAAAGATATGGGGGTTTTTACGAATTCGGGATTTATCTTCTTTCATCGTCACGTCACGCACATGGTGATTTCTGTTTTCAATTCCCCAGTGATTTCGTATAGCCGTATTAAATTCTTTTGCGCTTAAAACAGTCGTCGAAATATAGAAGGAGGTTTCATCGCTGTTTTCCCAACTTTTACTTTTTGTGTTAAAGACCAGCCGATTTCGTTCCACTTTTATAAGCGCCTCGGCTAAATTCCATTTTTCATTATCAGTGAAAGTAGGCGACAAGAAAACTTCAGCCGTACGACTTTCTATCCGATTGCGGGTTTTGGCAATCGGTTCCTGATATACGTCATCAGGCATTGCTGTTTTGGAAATCGCCTCACTGTCACTCAGTAATGTCTTTTGATTCGCTTTCACCTGAACAATAACGTCATTGCCGGACCGTTTAGCCGTTCGAAGCGTCTTTTCCTGACAATGAAGGGCATCGAAGGTGAATATGTAACCGGTAAGACCTGACATCTCAATCAGATATTGTGCCGTCGGTATTTCATTCGTCTTTGCGGCAATCTCCTCGTGAGCCAGGATAATATGGCTGTCACTAAGAAAAGCACTGAGAATCAGAACAGCTTTACGATCGTTAAAGTGATCAAAACTGCCACGCAGGACTTTTCCGTCACAACCGATAAACCGATTTTGGCCATCGTTTTCGGCCAGCATCGCACTGTATTGCCTGAAACATTTTTCAAGTTCCGTTCCCGATGTGCCTTGAATGATATCGCGAACAGTGGTATGCGCGGGCATCCCTTTCCATTTTAATTTAAACATCTTATCAAAAAGGTCATAATGTGTTACTATAAATTTTTGTATTTTTCGATAAGAATCCGCCCCGCTGAGAATGGCCAAAATTGAAAAGAAAAGGATATGTCTTAATTCATACCGCTGACCTTGCCAGCGACGATGATCTTTGATCTTAAACAAAAAACTGCTTAACATTGCGTTTCCTCCTTTTGGTAATTAATTTTTTTTTAGCCTACCAAAGAAAGAAAGGCGTGTCAAGCAATTTTAGAACTGAACAGCCCTGGGTCAAAGATAAACCAGACCCTTGTTTTTCTATTTGCAGATCAAGAAACATTTGTCGATGAAATCAAGTCCGAATATTCCCGGATTTTTCTGAGCTGAATTCTTGAAAGTTTCTGAAGGTCTTCATCGCCGGCGAGTCGATTTAATTCTTCATAATACTTGATATTCAGTTCAATAATGGTATTTTCACATTGCAGAATATTTTTTTTCATCGCTGCTTTATCAAGGGTTTTTTTACTCAAACTCCGGATCAGTAAATTTAATATCCGTTTCATCGAATATGGTGTTTTCCGGTCAGGAATGAAAATATGAGAAGCCCGGATAAATTCTCCTTTTTTTATAGCGCTTATTCTTGGTACCTGCCTGGGAATATCTTCAAAACCTGTCAATTGGCTTTTTTTAAGGGGCGTTGCCTTGGCTCCTGACAACTCAAGCCGCCCCAGGCCTTCTATTTCAATCATCATCGGGATTGAACGGGTCAAGGGTGCGGAATGGTCAACAAACCCATGAACCTATCCGAAAATCGGAAAAGAGTTTTTTAAAATAATATGATAATCTCCCCTGCAAGGAGGAAATAATAATGCAGGGAAGATTTGAAGGGCTTACAGAGACTCGGTTCGGAATAATTGAGCTGTCACCGCCCCGGCCGCGCCTAGGCGCCGGGCGTCCGGAAGCCCCGGCTTTAAAAGTTCTGAACACTGTTTTATGGGTGCTGATAAACGGGGCTGAGTGGTGTTCCGTCCCGAAAGGAGAGCAATGGAGTCCGAAATCCACAACTCACGACCGGCTTGGAAAATGGCAGGAGGAAGAAGTATGGACAGATGTGCCGGCCGTTCTGTGCGGCATTGCTGAATTTTCGAGTCTGATCGACCGGACCCGTGCATCAGTCGATGGTTTCTTCGTATCCGGAAAAGGCGGCGGAGAAGATGTCGACTATGGGTATAAAGGAAAGGGACTGACGGTTCATGCCCTTGTCGATGGAAACAGCATGCCGCTGTCTGTGACTTCCACCGGAGCTTCAGGAAATGAAAGGGAGCAGGCAGAGACATTACCAGATACCATTAACATCCTGACCGGTCAGGTCGGCAGGCCGAAAAAACGACCGAAAGCCCAGCAGGGTGACAAGGGGTATGACAGCCGGGATGTGCGAAATAAAATCCGCAGGCGCGGCATCTCTCCCATGATTCCCCGCCGGTCATGGCCGAATCGGTGGAAGCCGGTCGGAAGACCGCCGTCAAAGCCGGTTGACAGGTGGAAAGCGGAACGGACCTTTGCATGGCTTCAGATAAAGTTCCGGAGGCTGGTCGTGCGATGGGAACGGAAAAATAAATACCAGAGGGGATTTTTATGCCTTGCTCTCTGTATGCTTTGGATTGAAAAGATTCCAGCATCTTCATAAATTCTTCTCAAAATAATTTTCGGATAGGTTCATAATTCAGATAAGTGTCAAAACTGTCCATAGGGTTGTAAAAAGCAAAACATTCCGTACTGTTTTCTATGGGTTGTCTATTCACAATACTCAGGGCAATGGCCTCCTCCGAGTTATGAGACTTATAAATTGAGCCCAGCCAGTGATGATTTGCATAATCCATTATCGGCATCAATACCTGCAAACTGTTCCCGTCTGTTCCTTCCCTATGACCTAAAACCCGGGTTTGAAAAAAAGTTATGATAGCCGCCTGATTCCGGACTTCAATACATTTTGTTTTATCCGGGTAACGACGGTCGTCAGCTGTTATCCTCCCTTTGGTGATATGCTTGCTGAGTTCAGACCCCGTGTTCATAGATAAAAAAGATAACCTGTTTCCGGTCTGTTCCATCTTTCCGGTTCTGTTAAAAATGGAAAGCATGTTATACGCTATATCTGTTTGCAGCGGACTCCACCCGGTATCAGCATCCGGCACGAGAACAATACAGTCATTCTCAAGAATAAAGTGTTTACTATCAATAGAAACCAGACTTGATTCACTCAATGAGATGAGTACTCTCTGAGCTTTGTTTTCACAATGGAGACTCAGCTCATCGGCTTTACAGCGGATAATCAAATCGTTGTGAAAATAGGAGCCTGCTTTTTCACATAAACGAACAATTTCTCTTATCTCCCGTTCCACCTCTAAATAATCGGATTGTATAATTGCCAATGAGTTGCCTCTTTTTATGATAATAATATACTCAGTAGATGGAAAAATTTTACGAAATGCCGCCAAAGGAGTGCTGAACTTACAGTTTAGCAGGGGCTGACAAATGAAATCCAATGCCTGACTGTAAGTTCGGCACTCCTTTTCCATCTACTGATACTGACCAGCGTTTGTAAAATTCCTGCTGCGTAGCTGGAAAAACAGCGAATAGTTTAATACTACTTTGTCAGATTATCATCTGACCTTATTTTAGAATTTCAAACCTTAGTAGCTGAAATACTGTCCTATCTTTACCTTATTATCTTATTTTGGTGTAAAATATCCCGTTTCATAACAAAATAACGGTATCTGATAAGGTAATAAGGTTTCAGTTTATCAGATTTTCATATTCTACTAAGGTTTTAAAAATTGAAATAAGGTTTTTATTATTTGTCCGACCGCATTTGACATTATGTAATTATTGGATTTTCAGGCATCCTTCATATCAGCCTAAAAGCGGTTTACACTTTTTCCATTTGCCTGATGTGGAAAAGTGTGAACCGAAAAATGAAGGATGCCGATTTTTATGTTAAATCCCTTATGCCCTGTTCCGGTAGAGCGCAGGAGATATCGATGCGGCCATCGCCTCTTCATCAAGCCTTTCGCCGAGGAAGGCGTTCACCTTTTGCGCGGCCTGTTCGGGCGCTGTGACGCTTTTGTTATAATCGATATGAAGCGTGGGAATGGCAAGGCTGGACAGCATTCGGACAACTTTGCCTGTCTGGCCGGCGAACACCTCTTTCAATTTTTCATCTGAAAGCTGCGCCCCGGTTTTTTCCCTGCGCTTCAACATGGTGCGTTGCGAAAGCAGAACCTCGTCCGGATCGCGCTCCATAAAAATGACACGATATTCAAACCCGCCGCCTCTCGGCAGAGAATTCAGCAATTGCGCGACAATCTTGACGGCCTTGCCCTTGGCTTCCTCAAGCCATGACCGGTCGGTGCGCAGTTTGGCGGCCTTGTCGAACTCAAAATACCCCCGCGGATTGTCTTCATCCGCCTTTCTCTGACCGTCAGTCAGGGCATGAATTCCGCCGGCTTCCAGCATCTGCATCATCATCGAAGTGCCGGACCGGGGAAGGCCGGTGACAATTGTGATGATTTCGGCCGGGTCTGCCGGTTTTTCAGGTACGGGTGTCACATAAACAGGACTGGCCGATTCCGAAACAGATTCAGGCGCGTCTTGCGGCTCCGCATCCGGGGACAGGGTTCCGAGTTTGACAGCCTCAAGACGTTCCCGTGCCAGCCCGGCCAGTTTGCGATAACGCTCCGCTTCCGACGGATCAGGCAGCCGGCCGTCATATATCACGGCAAGTTTTTCGCAAGCTTCGGGAAAATTCGGATTTTGGGTGATCGCCACTTTCATGGCTTCCGCGGCCCGTTCATAGCGTCCCAGACCGACAAGCGCCTTTCCAAGCAGAAAGTGCCCTCTGGGATTGGAATATTGCAGACCTACGGATTCCATAGCCGCATGGGCCGCTTTTTTGTACATCCCCCGCCTTAAACCGGACCTGCAAAGGCCGAGATACGCATTCGCATTTTCCGGATCAAGGGACAGAGCGTTTTCAAAGCTCTTCCGGGCATCTTCGAAACGTTCCATTTCCATATACACATCCCCGATTTTATTGTGCAGTCCGGGATTTCCGGGGTTCGCTTTTTCAGAACGGCGCAGGTGCTCAAGGGCCTGTTCCATATTTTCTTCCGCAAAAAGGAGCGACCCCATCAGGTATTCCATGGCATGGGGATTATACCCCGCGCCGGCCCTCAGTTTGCGAAATTCACGGCGCTCTTCATCGCTCAAATCCTCGATTTCGGTTTCTTTGTGTTTTTCGTTCAAGGCTTTCAGTTTTTCAACCGAGCGCGCGGCGCGTTCATCCTTGCGCCGGAACATCTCCTCCAGTATGGGGCGCGCCTCACGGATACTGCCGACCGCTTCGTGACATGTGATGAGCTGGATGCCGAAACGGTGTTCATCCGGCTGTTTTTTCAACAGAGCATCCAGTATGGACATGGCTTCTGTATGCCGGTCAGCGTCCATGTATGAACGGGCAAGGTTGTATTGCAGCTCGCACACCGTATTTTCCACCGCTTTTTCGCGATCTTCCGGCGGCTCTTCGATATAGCCGAGGGCCACAAGCTGATTGATAGCCTCCTGAGCTTCTATCGGATCGACCTGCATGTCCGGCGGATGGGAGCCGTCTTCTCCCGGAACCTCGTCCCAACCGGGAATTGTTTTAAAATCAGGCGGTTCCTGAAATGCGGAGACTAGGGGTTTGCCGTCCATATCCTGTCCCACAGGAAGTCCGACAGCCGCGAGTATGGTCGGACAGACATCAAGCTGGGAGGCTCCGAAAACGGTTTCATCCTGCAGAACGCCCGGGCCTTTCATGGCGATAATTCCGTAATGGCGATGCTGGGCGGCCGGCCCGGCCGGCTCCATCGGCACATGGCGCGGCCTGAGATGGTCGGACTGGAATCCGTGGTCGGAGACGAGCATGACGAGCGTTTCATCATCAGTCTCTTTCAGAAGATCGCCGAGCATGAAATCGTGATAGATATAGCCGCTTTCCACCACGAGTTTGAACAATTCATAATCTTTTTCATTCACCCATTCAAGACGCGGCGGATGATATGTCATGTAACCGTGGCAAAAATGGTCGATGCCGTCGAAATACACGGCGGTGAAATCCCACGGTTCATGGTGCATGACGGCGGTCGCGGCCTTGCAGACGGTTGTGGTGTCCGCTATGATCTTGGCAAGTCCTTCTATGCGATGATCTTTTTCCTGATCGATGTCAGCAAGACGCGGCACAAAGTTCATCACCAGACCCGGGTCGAGTTCCTGGGGATGCACGCGCAATTCTGCCAGATTGCGCACTAATCGTTGGGGATGCACGGTTCCCGGACGTATGGGCCAGGGGTTGTCTAAAGGCGCGAACGCCCTTTGATAGTGGTTGGATACCATCACCCCGTTGATCGGCTCAACCGGGTGCGACGGCCACCATGCGATGACATTGCACTTTTTGCCGTTTTGGCAAAGGATGTTCCATAAGGCTTTTGTCTTGCGCGACAGATTGGTGATCGGGCGGATGCCGGCGGTGTCGGGATCGGGTTCGGTAAACCCGTGAACACCGTGTTTGAACGGACGCTTTCCCGTGGCGATGGATGTCCACAGCATGGGCGAAAGATCGGGATACTGCGTTGCAAGATTGCCCATCACTCCGGAGGTGACGAATTTCTCCAGATTGGGCATCTTGCCGGCATCCATCAAGGGATGGATAATTTTCCAGTCGGCCGCGTCCCAGCCGATAAGCAGTACTTTTTCAGGTGGTTTCAGTTTGGATGTCATTTATTTTATCCTTTCTGTTGCATTAAAAAATCGGGTTTCTTGATCATATCATCGTACAAATTCCTGACACATTTTCTCGAATTTTAACTTGACTATCTGATATTTCAGATTCCATGTCGGTGACAATGTGGCGGATATTTTTACCCGAGTCGGTGACTGTCGCTTTGAGGATGACGCGGCGGGGTTTATCCCATCCGGCTTGATAATAAAATGAATGGAAAAGCACGACTTTTTTACCATGCTTTTCATAAATTCAGAGGTTTACCTTAAAAATTGTCCTGTACAGTGTATCCTGTCAATCGACCAGGCCCTGGCCTACCGCCCAAAATTCATAGCCTGCGCCTTCATAACAACCTTATCAATCTGATCGCTGATTTCGGCCGGTAGCAGCGGCTCATAATCGGCGGATAGCATTTCAAGGGTTTTGCTTTCAGCGACTTTAAAAATATCCCTGGCACCGTCTTTTTCCCATAAATCCCAATTTCTGCGTTCCAAGAATCTGGGTGTCCATAATGCCTCGCGAAAGTGCTGGAAAGTATGGTCTTGTTCGAGAAATGCGCCGCCGGGACCAACCGCTTTCATGGTTTCCAGAGCGAGGGTGTCTTCATTAACTTCTAATGTTGCGGCCATTCGACGAATCGCCGCCATGCAGTCATCGCAGAAAACAATATCCGGGAAATCCACAACAAGGTCCATATCCAGTTGCATGCCGTCTGATAAATCAGCTATCAAACCGGCCACAGTGCCGATCATTCCGGTTTCAAATCCGGCTTGGGCGTCTAACATCTTTGAATCTCTTAGCATCGAAGGCATCCGAACAGGCAGATCCAGGGATTTGCCCATTTGAGCCATGGCGGCTTTCAGAATGCCGAATTCAGGGCAGGCCATGGATATATTGCCGCTTTTCATGTCCATGCCGCGTGCAAAGCTGGTGTAAACAATCGGGGCACCGGGATTCACTGATTGAGAAACCGCCATGCACGCCAAAATTTCGGCATGTGCCTGGGCAACGGTTCCGGCGATAGTCACCGGTGAAGAAGTTCCCAGAATCGGGCCGGAGCTTAACATTACCGGTATTTTCCATCGACTCATTTCCATGAGGGCATCTAAGGATTCCGTATCGATTGCGAAAGGCGGCAGGGTCAACACCCAGCCGGAAATGAACGGTCGCTTGCGGAACAGGGCTTCGTCTCCAAGCGCGAGCGCCCCCATTTTAGCGGCATCTTGAACGCATTTGGCTCCTAACATGCCGCCGGTGATATGCTTTGTTGTGTTTTTGATGGTTGTGGCCCATGTGTACCAGTCGTTAAATTCTCCGGGAACCTCTTGGGGAGTCACCAGTCCGCCGTTTACACGGATATTTTCCATCTGGTCGGCAATGCGGGTCAATGCCGCCAGATCGTCGTTGGTTGCCGTTCGTTTCTTGCGGGTGTACGGATCGATGACGTTCACCGCCATAGTCATACACGCCAGGGCAGGATCGTGTTTTTCAAAAGTGACATCATGTTTCGGATCACGACCGTAAAGCGTCACATCTTTTCGTTTGGGCACTGTTTCAATGGCGTCGTCGATCAGGCGTTTGGGAATTCGCACCACATTGCCATCCACGATTTCAGCCCCTTTTTGCGACATCAGATCAAGAGCTTCTTCGTGGGGAAGACGCATGCCGATTTCGCTCAATATCTGCAATGATTGATTGTGAATGAGTTTAACTTCTTGATCGGACAAAAATTGAATAATCGGTTTCATACACTTCACCCTTTATTTTTTAACCTAAAAGCAGTCAACACTTAGAAATCGGGTTTTTCTAAAAAACCCGATTTCTCTCTATTTTGGTTTGAATCGGTTTCTATTTTTTGAGAACCAGCAGGAGGTCTCGCATGGATTTGCCGAATGCAGCCAGCAATAAAAAGAATGCGCCTGCCAGGATTATCAGCCTCATCGGCCAGATAGGCGGGTCCCAAATCGTACCGGAAGTAAGCCCCTGGCTCACCGCTTCCCAAAACCACATAGCACTTTGCCATGTAAGCACAATGCAAAAGAACATCAACAAAGAATCCGTTACAATCAAGTCAAAGAAAGCGCGTGTTCGTATGCTCCAGCAATTATAAAAGATATCGACTTTAATGTGCGCGTTATAGCGTTCGGCATAAGCGCCGGCCATTACATAAGTCGTCGAACATAAATATAGAGTCATCTCAAGCCCCCATGTAGTCGGGGCATTAAAAACATATCTTAAAACCAACTCAAAGCAGACTTGGATAGTCGCTACGACTATCAGAAAAGAAAACAGCTTGCCTTCCCATTCACTGATTCGATCAATGGCGCGTAGTATTGTTGTAATCCTGGAGGATTGTGCCGCGGATTCTTCAACGTTGTTTGGATGTGACATTAGATTTCCCCTTATTTAATCATCAGGTTTGGAAGCCAAAGAATAATCTGTGGAAATAACATACAAAGGATCATGCCGATCAACTGAAGGGCCATGTAAGGCAAAACCGAGCGATACAGGTCTGTCATGGTAACATCCGGAGGCGCCACCGCTTTCAGATAGAACATTGAGTAACCAAAAGGTGGAGACAAATATGCAATTTGTAAGTTCAAATTGAAGATGACGCCAAACCAAAGGGGATCGAAGCCCAGTGTTTTGATAACAGGCACAAAGATGGGCGCCAGCAACACGGTAATGCCGATAATATCAAGAACCATCCCAAGAAACAGCAGGATGAGTTGGATGATTATCAGAACAAGCCAGGGATTCAATGGCAAGGCAACCAGCGCGCTTTTTACAAATTCGGCACCGCCTCCAAGAGTGTAGGTAGCGATAAAGATCATGGCTCCGAACACGATCCACAGGATAAGCCCCACCGTTTTCATGGTGTCAAAGAGCGAATCCTTCAAATTTTCCATAGTGAAACGGCGGCGCACAACGGCGCAGACCATGGCTCCAAGCGCCCCCACACCGGCAGCTTCACCCGGAGTGGCGACGCCGCCAAAAATGGAACCCATCACCCCCAAAACCAGCAAAACAGGTATTATCAGGGACTTAAACATCCCAATCTTCTGGCTCAGGGGAATCATCCGCTCTTCTTTGGGCGCAGGCGGGCCGGCAGCCGGATTAAAATGGCATTTGATCAGGATGTAACCGATATAAAGCGCGCCGAACAGTAAACCGGGGCCCACACCGCCCATGAACAGTTTGCCGATGGACTCACCCACAGTTACGCCATAGATGATAAACATGATGCTCGGCGGGATTAGAACGCCTAACGCCCCTCCGGCCACAATTGAACCTAATGCCATGTGCTTATCATATCCGCGTTGAAGCATAAAAGGCAGGGCAATCAAACCGGTGATGGTGACATCCGCGCCAACCGTTCCGATCATGGCCGCCAAAATGGTGCATAGCACAATGGTGGCGGCGGCCAATCCGCCTCTTATTCCCCCGATCCACACATGAAAGGCTTTAAAGAGATCATCGGCCACACCGGACTTTTGCAGCATATTGCCCATGAAGACAAATAAAGGGATGGCAATGATGCTGAAGCTGCCCATCACATCCCATATACGAAGCACAATTAAGGAAAGAGAATCCGGTCCCCATAAAAATAGGGAAAACAACAATCCAATGCTTCCGGTAGTCCAGGCGAGGGGCACACCCAGCGCCAACAAGAGAAAAAAAGCTCCGAACATAAGAGCTGTTAAGAGTTCAGGACTCATTATTCCTACCTTTCGAGGCAGTTTCGCTTAAGTGTTTGGCCAAAAAGTTTTCTGGTAATATTTGAGGCATCCTTTTTACATCGGGCAACCACAAGGGTTTGCCCCTACACAGGGAATGTACGAAATAATGTAGGGGCAATCCCTTGTGGTTGCCCATCGAAATAAAAATACCGGAGAAGTTATTGCAAAGTTCCCTTGAGTTTCAAGTAGTTGATTATTGAATCGACCACTTTTGCCGACATGGGACTTTTTTTCTTCCATTCGAGAGCGACTTCCAGGGAAATCTGTTTAGCCTTCTTCATATCGGCATCCGACAATTGGGTTTGCTCGATTCCGGCTTTTTTCATTTTTTCCAGGGCCTTCAAACTCTCAGCCGTGGACATGTAGTCGAAACGAGCGTCTAATTCATAAATCCAGGTATTAAAAGCAGCCTGGAGATCGGACGGCAGTTTATCCCACGCTTTCTGGTTAACCGTGAAATCGCAAAGGGCTATGGGGCCATGAAATGAAGGATACAACACATATTTGGTGACTTCATGAAGGCCGATGTCATAATTTTCAGCCAGGCTGACAAATTCAGCCGCATCAACAACCTTTGTATCCAGAGCCGTATAGAGTTGGCCTCCGCCAAGTTTTACCGGGGATGCGCCTAATTTGGAAAACAGGCCGGCTCCCAAACCTCCTGCCGTTCTAATTTTAATTCCTTTGAAGTCTTCGAGGGTTTTGAGAGGTTTGTTGGACATGATCGGCTCTGCCCCTACCAATGCCGGACCCACATAGTGGACGTTATACTTGGCGTACAGTTGGCTTATCAGATCGTTCCCACCGAAGTAATAAGCCCAAATCTTTACATCATCTGTGGAATCCCATACTCCGATAAGACTGAAAAAAGCTGCAAAGGCCGGATCCTTACCTGCATAATAGCCCCCGGCATTGAAAGCGCATTCAAAGATACCCTTGCCAACGGCGTCAAGCTGGTCAAATGGCCCGACAAGTGTTCCTACGCCATATAATTTAATGTCGATTCTTCCCCCGGTGGCTTCTTTCAAACTTTTCAATGCAGTGTCAAGGGCCTTGTAGCCCACGCTTCCGGGGACAGCATAAGTTTGGGCGCGCCACTTGAATACTTTCTGATCCGCCAAGGCGCTGTGACTGGCGACAAAACTAAAAATTAAAACTCCCGCGATGAGCATTATATTTGTTGTTATTTTTTTGAGCTTCATACATGTCTCCTTTTGAAAATATTATAAATAATTTATTATCCATCCGAAATTTTAGGTCAATTTATCACTTCTATGTAAGTCTCCTTCACCTCCTTCCATCTGCGAAAGGCCATTGCGCTCCGTTCCTCCGCTTCATTTAACTTTCGCACTCCTTATTACATTAGTTGTAGGTCGGGTTAGCGAAGCGTATAACCCGGCGTTAACAATGTAGGGTGGGCAAGGGGCTGATAATTAACCGGTTTATAAATAATGATCACGTTTGGCAACTGATTTCGTTAAAAGAAACGGACTTTGCCCACCGCTTTTAATGAAGAAATGGTGGGCAAAAGGCTTGTTCCGTTAACCAAATTCATGGCTTTACCTAATCATTATCTATAAACCAGGTGAGTGCGAAAACGTTTGCCCACCCTACAACTGATTAGCAAGTTTCAGATTAAGGCACAACTTCGATCTCAACGGCACCTTCAGCCGGACATACCGAGTAACATCCGCCGCAGCCGATACAGTTGTCATGATTTACCCAAGTATGCTTTTCGCCTTCTTGCATGGCGTCGGCAAAGCAGGCTTTCAGGCACATTTTGCAGTTGACACACTTTTCCGCAATGACCTTTGCTTTTTCAGCGGGCATATCGCTGTAAGCGATTGCAGAGTCTGATGCGATTCCGAGCATTTCATCAATGGTTTTATATCCCTTTTCATCCATGAAATCTTCCAGGCCCTTAACCTGTTTTTTCAGCCAGTTATAGCCGTAACACATCACCGCCGAACACATTTCCACAATATGGGCGCCGCTCATGATAAACATAACGATATCGCGCCAGTCATAGGCTCCGTTGGTGCCGGCAATAAAAATTTCACCATTGTAGGCTTGTCTGACTTCATTGATCCAGCGCAACGTCAACGGCTTGGTCCACGGGCCGCCGACACCGGCTTGGCCATAGATCAAAGGCTTGCCGGTTTCGATATCAGGGACAAATCCGATAAAACGATTGGTCAGGGTGACGGCCGCCGCACCTGCATCTCTGAGACTTCCTGAAAATTCCACCAGGTCCGATACTTGGGGGGTCACTTTGATCATGATTGGCACTTTGACAGCTTGGGCCACGGCTTGCGTAATTTCGCAGGCATAATCAAAATCCTGGCCGACATTCATGCCGGTACGCACACCGGGCATCAACTTGGGATGCGGGCAGCCAAAATTGAGTTCAAGAAGCGGCACGCCGGCATCTTCCATCTGCTTGCCCAAAGTCACCCAGCCATCAAGTTCAACAGAGCCGATACTGCCGATAACAACAGCATCATGTTGTTCGGCATATTTCAGGGTTTCCTTGATTTCTTTGATAAAATCTTCCGGCGGCTCGATTGCCAGGCCGCTACGGCTGTACAAACTGAAACTGCGGGGAACTTTTCCACGGCAGACTTCATGCTTTTGGTTTAAAAACCGCCACTTGGCACGGGTTGTCAACTCGCGCATCGCCGCTGAATCCGTCATGGTTTTGGCAATAACACCGCCCGCTCCGGTATCAATACATTTTTTCATATTTTTGGCGTTTAAGGTCGGTTCGGCCGAAGCTGCCACCAGTGGATTTTTAATGCGAACGCCGCAAAAGTCTATTTCTAAATTTGCCATAATTTCTCCTCAAATTATAAATTGCAAATAACAAAATTCAAATAAATCACAAATTTCAAATCTCAAAATAGCACTCAGGCTCAATATGTATAACCACGAAAAACACAAAAAACACGAAAATATTTACAAAATTTTTTTCGTATCATTTCGTGTATTTCGTGGTTTAATTGAAATGGTCTGAGTTAAAACCAATCTCTGAATTTTGAATTTTAGTAATTGTGATTTATTTGTCATTTGTCTTTTGATTATTGTGATTTCTCAACCAATCCTTACGATCACTCAGGGCTGGAAACTGCTGCCTTGCCGTTTCCACTTCTTTAAGGTCAATCTCGGTTTTGATGATAACTTCTTTATCACCTGCGCCGGCTATTACTGTGCCCCAAGGATCGGTGACCATACTATGCCCGACGAATTGGATACCCTGATTGAAGCCTGTGGAATTGGCCGATATCAGATAGCATTGGTTTTCCAAGGCTCGTACACGGTTTAACATCTGCCAAGCTTCAAGGCGTGGATACGGCCAGGCCGAGCATATCAGAAAAATTTCGGCTCCTTGATCCACCATTCTGCGAAACAGTTCGGGAAAGCGAAGATCGTAACAGGTGCCCATGCCTATTTTGCCCAAAGGGGTTTTGACCGTAACGATTGAATCACCGGGGGATAAAATCTGGGTTTCTTTGGAATTGTATCCGAAAAGGTGTATTTTCAGATAATTGGCCAGCACATTTCCATCCGGTGAAATCAGATAGCTGGAATTATAGTGCTGACCGTTTTTCTCTTCCACAAAGCTGCCGGTGTGTAAATAAACTTCGCTCTCTTTGGCCGCTTCACATAGCCTTGTGAGAGTCAGCCCTTGATTGTCCTCAGCCTCGACGAGATAACTGTCGAAGCTCATAAAGCCGATATTCCAGATTTCCGGTAAAATAACGAGATCGCTCCCTGCACACCAGCGGATATTTTCAACAGCTTTGTCAATGGTAGCCGTTTTGTCTCCTTCAACGACAGACATTTGAATTGACGCTACTTTCATAATTTCCCCTTTCAAATTCACTCTACCGTGAGGTAGTCCAGCGGTCTGATATTATATGAAAATTCCAGGCGACGGTTCAGTTTTTCGTCAATCAATTGGGTAGAAAAATTTTGTCCGAAAATAAATTCTCCGTTCAGCATCCCCATAGTTCCTGAAAAAATGATCAGATTTTCCAACGGACCCGGAATTTTACTTTTCACAAAAGACATCAGTTCCGCCGGATTTAAAAGCAGCCCTAAGCGTCCTTTTTGGTAGAGCGTCTCTTCGCCTTGGTTTACGACCTTGGCGCTCATCAAAAGATCATCCCAGTGATTTTCAACTTCCTCCAGCGGCCAAACCGTACGGCTCATCAAATTGGGGCAAATTTGTTTGGCTCTCGGAATATCGGATTCTTCCAAATGGCGGTCCGTATGGTCGCTTCCCAAGCCCACATAGATTTCGTCTTCCGTGACGATACACAGAACGTATTCCACTTCGCCGCAAGTCTCGTTTTCGTAAACTTCGATCTCCGAATCAAGACTCAACGCATTGCAAATCACCGGATATAAAACCGGTATTGATTTGGGGCCGGGAATGCCTTTTGCGGCCAGCTCTTCTATATGCCGGCGTGCTTCTTCCTGATTTTTACCCACATAACCGGCGTTGACCATACGGTTGTAGGTGAAGGCCAACTCCCGGCGTTCCTGTTTGTTTTCCAGCACAAGTTCTAATTTCAATCTTTTTTCTCCTTTATATATTTTCAGTAGCGCGGGAAGCCGTCCCGCGTTATTCCCTTGAGCGGAACGGCCTTCCGTTCTACATGGCACCGAATTACTTATGGTATCTGATTTCAAACGTGACGCACCCAGTCGGAATTTTATATGGGCCGTGGGTCATTCCCGGTGGGCGGCAGGCATAATAGCCAGGCAGATAGGTTTCTTTTTTAGCCTTATCGTAAAGGGTTCCCTCTACGATCAGAACTTCCTCCCAAAAATCATGAATCAACGTTTCAGTCGTTTCAATGCCTGGGGGAAATTTGAGCATACGGGTGTAGTCGCCGGTGTCCTCGTCGTAACTGAGAATTTTTTCTTTTATTCCCAGCGTGTCTCCTTCTACCGGACGCCATTCATAATGAGTGTCATAATCTTTAAATTCGATTTCAGGTTTGGGCATGTTTTTTCTCCTTATTTGTTATTTATGTAAAAGTTTAGCCACTAAGACACAAAGTCACGAAAAAAGAAATATTTAGCTCGTTTCAACGCTCTACCATCAGAACTATCAGCCAATAATATTCATCCGGAAGCCTATTATCTTTTTTATATCATAATCTTTGTGGCTTAGTGCCTTAGTGGCTGAAATATTGCTTATTTATTATCAGTCGGCTGGCCACGCTTCTTGTTAATTTCCTCCAATAACTTTTCCGGTGAAACAGGCAACTCCTTGATCCTGATTCCGGTGGCATTGTAAATGGCATTGGTAATGGCCGACATGGTCGGATTGAGTGCCGGTTCGCCGATACCTTTGGCTCCGTAGGGGCCGTTGGGTTCGATGGGTTCCACCAGAATCGGTTTGATTTCCGGGACATCCAGCGCGCTCGGCACAATGTAATCGACAAAATCAGGATTGATGAGTTTGCCGTCAGCGTAGGCCATATTTTCCATCAAAGTCCAGCCGAGGCCCTGGGTCACGCCGCCGCGAACTTGTCCTTCAGTGGCCAGCGGGTTAATAGCCCGACCCACATCGTGAGCTCCCACAAAATTCGTAACGGTTACCTGGCCGGTGTCCGGGTCAATTTCCACCTCGGCAATCTGGCAGGCAAACGGATAGGCCGGTGAAATATTGCCGTACTTGGTTTCGAGGTCCGGCAACACCGTGGGCGGCGTGTAAAATCCGGTTCCGACAACCGGTGCGCCATGCCGGTCATAAGTGGCTTGAGCGGCGACCTCTTTAAACGGCAGACTCTTCTCCGGTGAACCGCTGATAAAAAAACTGCCCTTGCGACATCGGACATCTTCGGCGCTGGCTTCCAGCATACCTGCGGCGGTTTCGGCCAGTTGTTTGAAAGCATCCTTGGCAGCGGCAAGCACACCGTTGCCGCCCATCAATGTTCCACGAGTGGCGAAACTTCCCAAACCGAAAGGAGATATATCAGTATCGACATCGGCTACGTAAATCATCTCAAGGGGAACCCCAAGGCGTTCCGCTGCGATTTGCGCGAAGGTTGTTTTTTGTCCCTGTCCCATGTCTGATTCGCCGTGATATACCGTTATGCGACCGTCTCTTCCAATGCGGACAATTCCGGCCCCGCCATCAAATTCCCTGGCAAAAGGGCGGTTCCCGGACACATGATTGCAGCAAGACAGCCCGATACCCTTGAAAGGCTTTTTTTGCCCGCGTTTCGTTTTCCATTCAGCCTTTTCGGCGGCTTTGACAACACACTCTTTCAGCCCCGAGCTGTTTATTTTCCAACCGTGAACGCTGGTTTCATTCGGTCCGATGCCGTTTTTCAGGCGCAGGTCAACCGGGTCGATATTCAACTGTTCGGCAATCATGTCCAGCGCCGATTCCAACACAAAGGTCATCTGCGAATTGCCGAAACCGCGAAAACAGGCCGTTGGCACCGTATTGGTATATACGGTAAACCCTTTTGACCGCACATGCTTAAAGCGATACAACGAGTCAACTCGGTAGCAGGCCGTGGCCACGATGACCTGAGAATATACCACCCTGGCTCCGGCACCGCCGACCACTTGCACCTCTTTGCCCGTTAAAATACCGTCTTTGGTTGCGCCCAGTTTGATGTCGATATACATCGGCACGCGCGGGTTTCCGGCGATAAAATCATCATGGCGGGTATTGATCAATCTCACCGGCCTGCCGGATTTGCGGGCCAGAATAGCAGCGACAAGATGGACGTTGTTTTCCATTTTTGCGCCGAAAGCGCCGCCGTAGTCAGGCACAATGACCCGGATATTATCCGCTGAAACCCCCAAAGCCGTGGCGTAAGTCATGCGCATCATGTTTGGAATTTGAGTTCCGGTCCACAGTGTCAGCCGGCCGGATTTGTCTATTTCCGCCAGAGCGCCCATGGGTTCCATATAAGCCTGATATACCTGGTTGGTATAGTAGCGATCTTCATAGATGACGTGAGAATCTTTAAAAGCCTGATCCACGTCTCCGGCTTCGACTTTGAATTCAGCCGCGATATTTCCGGGTTTGTCATCATGAACCAAAGGCGCGTCCGCCTGCATGGCTTCCAATGGGTCTGCCACAAACGGCAGCTCTTCATACTCAACCTCAATCAAATCCAAGGCGCCCTCGGCAGTATCTTCATCAACAGCGGCCACAGCGGCAACTTCATCTCCATAAAAGCGGGCCTTATCATCTGCAAAGATCGTCCAATCATCAGTCCGCGGGCCGTACTTGATTCCCGGCGTGTCGGCATACGTGACCACCGCTTTGACACCGGCAAGGCGCGCGGCTTTTGATGTATCAATGTTCTTGATTTTGGCATGAGGGTATGGGCTGCGCAGCACCCGGCCATGTAACATTTGGGGCAGTGCCAGATCGGTGACAAATTTTGTTTTGCCCATCGCCTTTTCCAGGGCATCAATTTGGGGAAAGGATTTCCCAACGACATCTAATTTACTCATTTGATTTCCCCCTTTTTTCTGTTTGAATATCTGAATTTGAGGGAGCGCAGGATTGAATGGCCGATACGATTTGGTTGTAACCGGTGCAGCGGCATAAATTACCGGCAATTGCCAATTTGATTTCGGCTTCACTCGGTTCCGGGTTATCGTCGAGCAGCGCCTTGGCGGCATTGATCATACCCGGAGTGCAGAATCCGCACTGAACGGCTCCCTTTTCGGCAAAAGCGGTTTGAAGCGGATGCGGCTCTTCCCCGGCGATACCTTCAATTGTGACAATCTCTTTGCCATCCGCGTAAGGTGCCAATATCAAACAGGAATGCACCGGCTTGCCGTTTAACAACACCGTGCAGGCTCCGCATTTACCCAAACCGCATCCCTGTTTGGAGCCGGTGAGTCCCAAATCTTCCCGCAGAACATCTAACAGAATCTGATTGGGTTTCACTTTCAGATGATACTCTTCACCGTTGACGATGATATTGATAGGAACGAGCATGATTAATCACCTCCGCTGTTTTTAAGGGTATTCAAGACGTTTTGCGCGCATCGTTGAATGAAGACATTGATAATGGTGCGCCGGTACGATGCCGTGGCGCGCACGTCATCAATTGGGCTGGCGGCTTTTGCAGCGATTTCAGCGCAATCCGATATTTTTGTGACAGCCTCATCCAATGTCCGGCCTGCCAAAAGCGCTTCGGCTTCCGGCACCCTGACAGGCGTGGGCGCGACACCGCCGAGCGCGATACCGACTTTGGCCAATGTTTTTCGGTCCGGCCCGGTCTCCGCCTGAAACGCCACACCGGCCAGAGACACATCCACCGCTTTTCTTCGGCGAAGTTTCATATAGCAACCGGCTGAAGGCTGTTTGGGAAGCTCGATCACAATTTCTTTTAAAATTTGATCGGGTTCTAAAACAGTTGCCCCAGGCCCGGTGAAAAACGATTCAAGAGATATTTTCTTTTCACCTTTTTTGGATGCCAGGACAAGCTGCGCGTCCAGCACCAGCAAAGGAGGTGCCGAATCGGCCGCCGGCGAGGCATTGCAGATATTGCCGCCGATGGTGCCGACATTGCGAATCTGCCAAGAGCCGATCAGACCGACCGCTTCACATAAGATAGGAAAGTGTTGTTTCAGGAAAGGATTTTCAGCCAGGTCGGCATGTTTGGATAGAGCGCCGATTCGCACACTATCATTATCTAAGGATTCATCCGTCAGGACGAAGTCCAACTCATTAAGGTTATGGAGACTGATGACCCGGCGAGGTAAAATATTTTTCTTTTTCATATTTAAAACCAGGTCAGTGCCTCCGGCAATGACCGTGGCATCCGCTCCGTGAAGATCAAGTTCATTCAGAGCCTCATTCAGACCAGGGGCTGCCCAATAGTCAAAAGGCTGGATACGCATTATTTCCTCCTATTTTAGATGGTTAGGGTTATATATTTTGTGAATTTACCATATAATTTCAACCGGATATTCTCTGAAAAATCTGTCACTGGCAACCACCGGGAGATTTTCGGAAATCGACTGGGCTATTATAAGTCTGTCAAACGGATCCCGGTGATGAAAAGGAAGTTTCATCATTTCAGAGAGATGAGGCAGTTCAATATGAAGAATTTCAATTTCATTCTCTTCCAGTTTTTCAGGGATGAACTGATCAAATTCTCTGAGCAGTTCAAGCTTTCCGACACTCACTTTGATCGATATCTCCCATAAACTTACAATACTCAGAACCAGTTCATTGTCAAAATCTTCCATAACTTCCCTGGCTTCCCGGCTCAGTCTGTCATTTCCGGCAACAAACCAGAGAAAGCTGCCTGTGTCAATCAATGCTTTCATTCACATATAATCCTTAAAATCCTCAAGCGGTTCGTCAAAGTCATCGGATATTCTTATCAGCCCTTTGGCACTTCCGAACTTCCGTTTCCTTTTTTTGCCGGCCAGAGCAACAAGTTTCACCACAGGTTTTCCGTTTCTGGTGATTACAACTCTGTTTCCGTCAATACTCTGAGCAACCAGTTCCGGAAGACAGTCTCCGGCTTTCGTTATATCGACATTCAGCATTTCGCCACTCCTTTCTGATTTATTCAATTCGCCATAACTGATTGTCCCGACCATGGCAGTAATTCTGTAATATCCGCTGAATTTCACAGAATCGCAGTATCCATAACTTGAAATACAATACACAGACATTATAGTTTTTATTCCGCTCGTTACGAGGCTCTGCCTCGTAATGGATAGATCACTGAGGCTCTGCCTCACGCCGTTGTAGCGGGCAGAGCCTGTCATTGTGCGTTACGAGGCCGAAGCTTCGTAACGAGCTTTAAAAGAACATACTGCATAAGCCGACTGCACGGCGAGATATAAATTTATCATTCCGTTCATTTTTCGTTTGGTTCACCATAATCTGTCTTATCAGTTTTAAAAATCTACGAATGCATCAGCTACGCACCAAATCGCGTAGCTTTTGTGCTTACCTTTTCAGTTTGGGTTTATCAGCACCTTTAGCCCGTTTTAACTGAGGCTGCTTTGCCCCTGACGCACTTTATTCAGCAGGTAGGGTGCGATGGCAGAACATCCAGTTGGTTATATAAAGTATCGCACATATCAAAGCTGATAGAAACATTATAAAATACAACATTTGTTTTCGAGATTTTAAATATTGTTCAGATGTTAAACCAGCTTTTCAAAGAATTGTCGTTCTATCCTTTTCAGGTAATGTTTTAATTATTTTAGATATAGTTTTTAATCTTTGTTGAGACGTGAGTACATATATCCACGAAGCCAAAACTGCAATATATCCGATAAAAGCAAATGGGCTTGACGCAATTTCTCCTAAATGTTTTAAAAATATTGATATATCCATAATATTTATTCTCAATAGTTCAGACACTTTTTGAAAGTAGAGCATCGCTAAAAAGATAACTTGCTGAAATTATTAGATTTTAATTTTTTAAAGACTGAAAAATAAAACCTAATAAAAACAGATGCTTATCAAAACTGTCCGAAGTATTGATTCTATCTCTGTTGATAATTTGAATTATAAATCAATTTTTGTGCCAGCCAAAGATGAAGTAAACCGGCCTGAAAAAGCAGAGTGAAACGGAGCTTTTTCGGGTCCGGTTTACTGATTTGTTATGGTGTTTATCATGTTTAAAGTTTTTTATTTTAACTTAATTTCGCTATTATAGTTCTTAATTCTTCTGAAGCTTTATTATATTGATTATAAAGTGATTTATTCAATCCAGATGTTGAAGAATCTTTTGTTCCTCTAATTTCTTCTATGGTTTTTAATTCTTGCATACTCCTTAATATGCTATATTTATTTAGAAATTTACCTATTTTTTCTTCAATTGATTTAGGAATCAATCCATTTGTTTCGTCCAACACGTTAGAAATGATGTTTAAATTTGAAAGCGCACCTTTTGGTATACTTTTATCAAGATCAGATACTCTAGGTGAATAATCATTACCTTGATATTCTCCAATTTCAGCATCAAGATATTTTTTAAAGTTAAGCAATGATGCTCGAACTTTTTTATTTGCTGTGTTTTGACGAGATCTTTTTTCTCTTTCTTTTTCAATTTTTATAATATCTTCTGGTTGTAGCATTGTAGTGGAGGTTTTATCAATTTTGTTTGTATGAACAAAAACAGTTATAACGAAACCCATAAAACCGAATATAAGAGCAATTAAAGCTAAAATAAATAATCGTTCTATTATCAACTTTATTATTTCTGCTGATAATTGCTTTGTAAGAACCGGAAATAAATTTTTCTCTAATATTTGCCTTAAAATAAGGAAAAATGCGCCAGCTAAAAACCCCGAGACCATTAAAGGTGTCGAAACCTCAGTAGCAATTTTTAAAATACTTTCCAATATTTCCTCCCTTTATTGAAGCTAGTACCATAACGAACTCTTCAGCGATGCGGCTTTTTGCGTCTGCTGGAAGAAATTGTTAGCACTACTTTTTTTCTATACGTTTATTTAAATATTTATCGATATCTATTGTTTCAGATGCAATCAGCTCTCTTGTTTTCATCACAACTTTATTTTTATTAACTGAAATAACAATTCGAAATTTCATCTTTGTAGCATCTTGATAGTCGATAGAAGTGCCATTAGAATACATCTGTAAAATTCTCCAAACACTTATTGATATTTCATAATTTGTCTCTCCAATTTTATCTATGGCATTAAATCCTAAATACTGAGGATCAAAAGAAAATTGGATTTTCTTGTATTTATGGATATTTAGCTTTGCTAAAGATGACAGATACTCCTTAATCGTAATTGTTTCGCGCTGCTGATTCTGAATGAGCGGAATATGAACTAAAGAATATTCACTTAGAAAATATTTTTTAATAATGTTGTTTATTTGTTCGCTTTTTATTTCAATATTATCATTAGATGAAGCAAGATAACTAATTTTATCTTGGATACCTTCTATAAAATAGCTGATAACAAGCATTAATGCTTCAGCGTCTTCTTTGTTCATATCAAATTTGTATTGAAGATAGCAACGGGTAATATCAAAGTCCGATTCGTTTTGGGAACATCTATCATCATTTTTGACTTTTGGTTGAATTTCAATATTGCTGGGTTTGAGCAGATATTTATATGAGTAATTGATTACTGCTTTGTCGGTGCCATTTACTCCGACATTTAAATTGAAATCAAGTTGATTAGTTTTATCAATATTTACTTCAATTTTTGAGTTACTGCCCTGATAAGAAACAAGTACTATTAGTTTGGATGGGTTATTATTACCGTTATTGTTAATTGTTTTTGTATTACCCAAGGAGTCATTTGATGAATGTGCAGGGATTGAACTGTCAGCAGTTATTGATAGAATATAACCAAAAAAACCTAGCATCATTGCGACAAGAGAAAGTATAAATACAGAATGTATTATTAGCTTAATGATGTCAGAAGATAATTGTTTGGTTAAGATCGGGAATATATTTTTGGCAATAATTTGCTTAAATAAAAAGAAAAATATTGATGCAACAAAACCACTAAGTGCAAGTGGAGTGGATACGGCCCCAGCTATTTCAAATATTTTTTCCATTTGGATATGTATAGTATTCCAATTTTGTTTTTTACCGGTGGAACACGCAAACTGAAGCTTGCACTCCTCTAATTTAGAAAAACCGAAATTGGATCAGTATAGTCCTGTGTTGAGCTAACCAGTTATTAGGCGAACCCGCCTATCCCGTCTTTTTTGTTGTTATCCGACATACAAAACGATTTTTGTCGGCTGATATAAAATATCGCATATCAGCTGGCATGAATTTTAATTTACCTTAAAATAGCCATCAATTTTGGATTCATACATTTTCGACAATCCCGCTAAACGGCCCATTGATCAATTTTGTGACCAAATTTACTCTCGATTTCAACATAACAAATTTTTTTCAGATGAATTTGGTCCTCAATGTACCATTTTAAATCCTGATTAATAACCGAATTGATATCGATGAAAATATCTTGCTCAGACAATTCTTGTTTAATTACAGTATTAATTTTGTTAATGATTTCGAATTGACTTCGTTTTTGAGGACATTTCATTATTGAAAAATATGCTACTTGATACTTTCTGCTCTTAGATTTTATAGCATCAAAAATCATAGCAAGATTGTCTATAATGGACTGTGTCGATATTCTTTGACTCAAGTCGTTACTTCCACAGTAAACGGCATAATTACAAATATTCGATGATATATACTCATTAATATTCTCAGCCCAGAAGCTTGTTGTGGTACCGCTAATTGCATCATTGAAAACATTAACATCTCCCCAGTTAGGAATACCCCACTGTTGAAAAATACTACTGCCGATCATTTTTATGTTTTTCATTACTCTATCTCATATCTGAGTTAATCGGCCAATATAAAATATCGTATATCAGCCGACATGAATTTTAATTTACCTTAAAATAGCCATCGTATTTCGATTTCAGTTTTCCGCACAGAATACACTGGCAGAAGTCAGCATTCCTTGTTAAGCGGGTAAATTCTTTTCTGGAATTTATCTTAAATAAATTTCAAATTGTAATATTCAAATACGCTTAATGCAAGTCCGATTAAAACAGATGATTTCGCTATTTTAATTTTAATCTGCTGTTGTAAGATATTTTTGAGCGTATGTTTTAATACTTATTTCCAAGTCTTTTTTTAGAAATTCATCGCCAAATTTTTTCCTACCTGAATATGGAATTTCAAGCGTTTCAATCATTAATATATCATTCTTATCATTTTTTGCGACTGCTTTAAGTATTATCCCTGCATTAACATCTTTTTCAGTTACTATTTCCACATTTATTTTTCCAGGAAGTATTTTTGCCCCTTCAATCTGCCATTCATCAAGCCGAATTTTTTCATCAAGACATTCTCTGCAAACATCAATTTGATTATTTCCAGACCAGATAGCTGTAACAGGGCCAACATTTTTTGCGGTACAAGCCTCTGTTCTTATATTACACCTGCCTATCATTACTACTCCGCTTGGCTCAATTTTCATTTTCATTACTCCTTATTTTAAGATATTCTGTCAAACGAAAATAAGCATCTTCCCGTAAATCTTCACGATCTTTTTTATTGATAACAGTTATAAAAGATGCATGAAGACTAGTTTCCGCTTCATCAATCAAAAAATTTGGTGATTTAACTGGACGATCATACCCCGAAAGATATCGTTCTGCATGAGCAAATTCATGAGCTAAACATGCTAATAGACTCATTCTTGAGTTTACATCAACAACATTCTCACCTGGTAATACATCTGCACCAAGAACTACTTTGCACTCTTTTTCAATAAAGCGAGTTCTTGACATATTTTTATGTGCTTCTGAAGTGTCTAATTTAACCCTGGTTTCTCCACCACATATAATTTTCCACGCAAGTTGACATTGTTCGACCTGTCTTTCTGTCAATCCTTTTTTATTGCGACCAGCCGCAATCAAATTCTTTCCTTTTCAAATACAAGCAGTTGCTGTGGTGACATAAATTGTTGAGCATGTTTAAGATACTGAATGATTTTTTCGGTTGAATTTGCTGTTTCGGCCAGTTTTTTTATGTCAATCCTCTTTAAAATATCAATATTGACAGGCCGTTTTGCATCAAAAAATACTAACGATTTCATAAAGTTTATGGATGCTTTAGAATTTAACAAATCAGCTACAAAGACAGCTTCTTCCTCAGACGCACAAGGAATGAAATAACAAGTATCATCAACCATTATGGATTTACCATTAATATTTC
>JAUCGF010000150.1 GCA_030378005.1 Desulfococcaceae bacterium HSG9
CACATTTCAATCGTTTTCTCCTGAGAAAAAGAGCTGTTGTTGAAACAGCTGACGATTTGTTGAAAAATCACTTTCAAATTGAGCGCTCACGACATCGTTCTTCAGCAGGGTTTATGAACAATGTGCTTACGGGACTCATCGCTTACACTTATTACCCTGATAAACCTGAAATGAGGGGGGGTGACCTTGAAAAAGCTCTTGCCACTGTAAAATAAAAACTCGTCGAACTCAGGTTAACTATAAGCTATAGGAGTGGCTGTTAAAAAATTGATATAGTCGTATTCATTAAATTTAATTGGATTCATAATCAGTCACCCATAACAATTTAAAAAATTTTATTCAACTGCGTAACTCCTAATATTTATGAATAATTCAGGTTAGAGATATTATGTCCCTAACTGGGTTAAAGTGAAACTGATAAATAAAGGACGCCTGATTTTGTCTTGATTTTTATTCATGCTTTTCATATAAGTATTTAATCATCATTTTTTGGGCAAGGGAGCACAGTTTGGCGCAGGAAAAACAATACGAAAGACGCAATATCTCAATTCTGGACCTTTTTCGTTCAGAAGTGGGGAACTGTGTAGCCGCTTTGGAAAAAGACCTGCCACAATTGGAGCGAAATCCCGACGACGCAAAACGATTCAAGCATATTATAGAGGGATCAGACGCGATTAAAGGCGGAGCCAAACTTGCAGACCTTAAAGCGCTTGCCGATTTGATCCATGCCATGCAAGGTTGTCTTGGGGACATTCATCACGGCGTCATACCATTCTCAGCAAAGCCTAAAGACCTTTTAAACCAGAGTATCAGCCTGCTCAAACAGGTCGCCCAAGTTGCCAGCCCGAAATTAACCCGCTGGATGGACAATCATAAGCAAGAAATTGAAGCAATGACAGCCGCTTTGATGCAAGCGTCAAAATCGGATATGCCGGACGCACTGTCAGGAGCGCAACACACGGAACAAGTTTTAACGCCCGAACCTGCTGTCTTATCACATCAATCCGAATCCGCGCCGCCTGAACAGCCTCCCGCTATCAAAAAAACGGGCATGGCCGATACGTCCATGTTAAACCTTTTTCAAAACGAAGTGTCCAATTATACTGATGTTTTGAGTGAGGGCTTGTTGGAAGTGGAAAACAATCCGCGGGCTGCGGATAAACTTGAAAGTTTGATGCGTGCGGCCCATTCTATCAAAGGCGCGGCCCGGTTAGTGGGCATAGATAACGTGGTAAAAATTGCCCATGTGATGGAGGATTGCTTTGTCGCCGCCCAACACGGCGCAATCACACTGAAATCGGAAGATATTGACACTCTTTTAAACGCAGTGGATGTTTTACGGGAAATTTCCAAAGATACAAGCACTGACGTTGAAGTTTCGCCTGCCGTTGATGAACTGGTAAATAAAATGGCCGCGCTCTCTGATGGCCGCCCAGATTTGTATAGAAAAGGCGCCATTCCCGTTGCTGATACGACCCAATCCGAGAATACCGCTTTAGCTTTATCGGGCCCCTCAGCGTCGGCAATAGTCGCATCCGATACACCGGCTCCGGTTAGCCCCCAAGATGAAAGAGACCGTATGGTACGTGTCACGGCTGCAAAAATTGAACGAATCATGGGTTTGACCGGTGAAGTCGTTGTCAGTGCGCGCTGGCTGACTCCGTTTTCCGAATCCTTAATGGGACTCAAGCGCAGGCACGCCAAATTGGCTGTTTTGCTTGAGCAATTGCAGTCTGATTTGAAATCTGAATCTAAAGCGGAAAGCCGTTTTACTCTGGAAGAAGCAGCGCAACACACCGGTGAGTTGGCACTTCTGGCGCGTGAAAAAACCAGACAATGCAACCTTTATCTGGCGGATTGCATCAGCCGTCTGGATAAATTTATAAGTACGACCGCAACCATGTCGGATCGTCTTTATCACGAAGTGATCTCGGTGCGTATGCGTCCTTTTGCCGATGGATGCCGCCATTTTCCACGAATGGTGCGCGATTTAGCCCGTGAACTGGGTAAAAAAGTTCGTTTTGAGATAATTGGCGAGGCGACTGAAGTTGATCGTGATATTCTGGAAAAATCAGAGGCTCCGCTGAATCATTTACTGCGCAATGCTTTGGATCATGGCATCGAATCGCCTGCCGAACGCATTTCTGCCGGTAAACCTGAAATCGGATCGCTGCGTTTGCACGCCTCCCATAGATCGGGTATGCTGCTGATAAGCGTTACAGATGACGGCCGGGGAATCGATACTGCGCAATTGCGCCAAAAAATTCTGAGCAAGGGAATTGCCGGCCCCGAAATTATATCCCAATTGGCCGAACCCGAACTCATGGATTTTTTGTTTTTACCCGGTTTTTCAACTTCTGCAAATGTCAGCGAAATTTCCGGACGCGGTGTCGGCCTGGATGTTGTTCGCACCATGGCTCACGAAATCGGCGGCGTTGTGCGCGTCGATTCCAAACCCGGACGAGGATTGGCTTTTTACTTAGAGTTGCCGCTGACACGCTCTGTGATTCGCACTTTTTTGGTTGAAATTAACGGCGAACCGTATGCGTTTCCTTTAGCCCGCATTGACCGGTGTCAGATGCTTGCGCAGGCCGATATCGAAACTGTGGAAGATCGGCAATATTTCCGTATGGACAATTATAATGTCGCGTTAGTGGATATTTACGATGTCCTTGAAATGAATGCGACCATTCCGCGTGATGGCCTGATTCCTGTAATTGTTGTCAGCGATCGTTCAGATGCCTACGGTTTGGTCGTGGACAAATTTATCGGCGAATATGATCTGGTTGTGCGTCCTTTGGATCCGCGCTTGGGCAATGTGCCGAATATCAATGCTGTCGCTGTTATGATGGATGGCGCGCCGGTTCTGATTTTTGATCTGGAAGATTTGACGAATTCGATTGATCGCCTGCTGACTCGCCGCCGCCTGCGTAAAGTTCGGTGTGCGGGCGATTCATCGGAAAGGAAATCTTTAAAACGGATTCTGGTAGTCGATGATTCCGTGACGGTTCGGGAAATCGAGCGCAAATTGCTTGAAAATCAAGGCTACCGGGTCGAATTGGCTGTTGATGGCAAAGAAGCTTGGAATGCCATACGAACCGAGCATTTTGACATGTTGGTGACTGACGTGGACATGCCTCGTATGAACGGCATCGAATTGGTGGCACGCATCAGACAGCAAGACGATTTGAAAAAAATTCCCATTATTATCATATCTTACAAAGATTCGGAGAAACACCGCAACCAGGGGATTTCCGCCGGTGCTGATCGCTATTTGACCAAGAGCAGTTTTGAAGACAACTCGTTTCTTGAAATGGTTGCTGAGATGATCGGAGAAGCTTGAGCATGCGTATCGCTATTGCCTGCAATTCTATGCCCGATAGCCTCGAAAGGATCATTCTGAAGGAGCGATCTCAAGGAATGATTTTACAAAAACCGGTGGGTTTTCAAAAAACAGAGCCGGGCGGTTACAAAATTGCCTGGATTACGCGCCAGGGGGATGATGCTGTTCGCAAATGCGCTTCGGACCGCCCCGATCTGATATTGATGGACCTTGACCTGCCGGTGATCGACGGAGTGGAAGCAACGTGCCGAATTATGCGGCAGTCGCCATGTCCGATTTTGATATTGGCATCCGATTTGAACGAAAACACGGCTAAAATTTTTCAGGCTATTGGTTGCGGTGCTGTGGATGCGGTCAATATGCCGCGAATAGGACGCAGCACTTCAGCGCGGTCTGACCGCACCGCTTTATTGAGAAAAATCAGGTCAATCGCTCGGTTGCAAGGTTCATCTTCGGAATATTGTCGCACAAGCGGCCGCAGCTCGTTCAAAGCTGAAAGCGATGCCAAGCAAGTTGCCGCGCTGACCGTAATCGGCTCTTCAACCGGAGGTCCGAAAACATTGGCACCGATTCTGGCGGGGATACCTTCGACCTATATGTCCGCAATTGTCATTATTCAGCATTTGGAAAAAGCCTTTTCCGGGGGTTTGGCACACTGGTTAGACGCCCAGGTTCCAATGCCGGTCAAATTGGCTGAAAACGGAGATAAACCTCGCGCCGGCGTGATATATATTGCCGGAACTGACGATCATTTGACATTGGCCCATGATCTCAGTTTTATTTACACCCCGCATCCCCGCAATACGCCTTTTCGGCCATCCGTGGATGTTTTTTTTAAACGGGTCGCCGCTTGCTGGCCGCACAAAGGAACCGGCGTTCTGTTGACCGGGATGGGCCGCGACGGCGCCCTGGGACTGGCCGCATTGCGCCAAGCCGGTTGGCATACCATAGCGCAGGATAAACACACCAGCATTGTTTACGGAATGCCCCGCGCAGCCAAGGAACTGGGTGCCGCTTTGGAAATATTGCCGGCCGAAAAAATTACGTCCGCGCTTTTAAGGCGAAGGTGTCGGTGAGGTGTCAGGCTGTTGCTCCTGAAACCTGAACAGGGAAACTTTTACAATGATAACAGAATCAGAAACATCTGAGCAAGGTTCGCTCATAACGCCCCATCGGATTACGGTGCTGTTAATCGATGATCAGGCGATAGTGGGAGAAGCGGTCAAAACGATGCTGCTCGACGAACAGGACATTGATTTTCACTATTGTCAGAACCCGCTTGAGGCGATTAAAATAGCTGACCGCGTCTCTCCCACAGTTATCTTGCAAGATTTGGTGATGCCCGAAATTGACGGATTGACACTGCTGCGCTATTTCCGTGCCAATGACGCCACCCGGCATGTTCCGCTGATTGTGCTTTCAAGCAAAGAAGAGGCGCATACCAAGGCCGAAGCGTTTGCTCTCGGCGCGAATGATTATATGGTCAAATTCCCGGAACAGTTGGAAGTGATTGCCCGTATCCGCCATCACTCCGGAGGCTATATCAATTGGCTGGAACGCAACGAAGTTATGACGCAACTCGAAAAAGCCTATCATTTCATTCGCAAAACCTTTGGCCGTTACCTTTCCGATGATGTTGTGGATAGCATTCTGGAATCACCCGAAGGCTTGAAACTGGGAGGCGAAAAACGCACGGTGACGATTATGATTACGGATTTGCGGGGTTTTACAGCGATCAGCGAGCAATTTCCGGCTGAAGATGTGGTGAATATTATCAACATCTATTTGGAAGTGATGACCGATATCGTTTTTAAATACAAAGGAACTATCAACGCCCTGATCGGCGACTCGATTGTGGTTGTTTTCGGTGCCTTGATTCTTCGTGATGATGACGCTCAACGCGCGGTGGCGTGCGCCCTGGAAATGCAATTGTTCATGGATGAAGTCAATCAGCGCTGTCGCAACAAGGGCTACCCTGCAATCAGCCAGGGAATCGGCATCAACACAGGTGAAGTGGTGGTCGGCAACATCGGCTCTAAAAAGCGGATTAAGTATGATGTTATCGGGTACCATGTCAATGTCGCTTCCCGGGTTGAATCCTATACCGTGGGGGGACAGGTTTTTATCTCGGAAAACACCCTCCGGGCATGCACCGCCGAGCTGACTGTCAATGACCAGATTGAAGTGATGCCCAAAGGAATGCACGAGCCGATAACCATTTATAATGTCAGAGGAATCGGTGATAAATTCAATCTTTATTTGCCCGTTGAAAAGAAAATTACTTTATATAAACTGAAAACGCCGCTACCCGTTCGACTTGCCATTCTCCAAGGCAAAGACACAGGCATAGGGAACTATGAAGGGGATTTGGTCAAACTCGCCGGCACCATGGCCGAAGTGCGGGCGTCTCGCAATTTTCGGATGCTGACCGATCTCAAACTCACGCTTGACGATGGTGCGGGCCAGACGATTACAACAGATTTGTATGCCAAGGTGACCAAAACACTATCTGATACACCACCAGTATTTATTTTCACGTTTACATCGATTCCGCGAGAGGCTGCGATTTTTTTTAAAAAGCTTCTAGCTTAACTTTTATTGCCCCCGTTTTCAAGATGGGCAGGTGGACAGGACTGAAATTTGATGATTTTCGTTGAAATTTGACAAAATCACGTCCTGAATTGTCGCGTATCGAAGCTCCGAAATATTTTTAAAACAGCTTCTAAAGATCAAAGACGAAACAACTTCCCTACTTGGAGTGCAGCAGGCTTCAGTTGCGGACCTGCTGAGGCAAACTGAAGTCAGCACTCCTCGTCTGAAAATGGGAAATTATCTCGTCCTTATTCTTAAGTTATTTGATATTTTGTCAGGCCCCTTTTACAAAAAATGAAGGATAAATTATGACTCCGCAATTCAAACCACGTAATTCCGAATATAAAGAGAAAATAATTGAAAGTTTTAACCGGCAGGAAGTGATGAAAACAGTTAATGCGTCAATCATAGGTGTGCGTCCGGGAGAAATGGAATTGGAGTTTCCATATCATTCAAGCTTAACCCAGCAACACGGTTTCATCCATGCCGGTATCGTCTCAACTATGCTTGACACCGCATGCGGTTATGCGGCTTTCTCGCTGATGTCGGAGAATGCCGCTGTTCTGACGATTGAATTTAAAGTGAATCTGTTATCACCGACTAAAGGAGAACACTTCCGAGTTGTTGGAAAAGTCAAAAAATCCGGTAAAACTATCACGGTAACCGAAGGTGAGCTGTTTTCTTATTCAAATGGCAGGGAAAAATTAACGGCTACAATGGTCGCTACTATTATGTCGATTTATGATCGCGAAGAAATAAAAGGTTAATGATGCTGAACGGAATTTCAATTCGCCGGACGCATCAATATTAAAAACTCTTTATTCCCTTTGGGTCCCTGAACAGGGGAAGTGAGGACAGGTTCACATTCAAGTTCATGCTTTTGAAAATAATCGGTTAATTCATCAATAACAGCGGTGTGCATGGCAGGGTCTCTGACAACGCCGCCTTTGCCAATCTTTTTTTTGCCGACTTCAAATTGCGGTTTGATCAGCGCGATAATGCGCGTGTCAGCCTGCATAAACTGGCGCACAGCAGGAATGACGATTTTAAGGGATATAAAAGACACATCAATCGTGATCAGGTCGATTGGGTCGGGTACGGATTCGGCCGGCATGTAGCGGATATTGGTACGTTCGATAACCACAACACGCTTATCCTGACGCAACTGCCAGGCCAATTGGCCATAACCCACATCCACAGCATACACACGTTCAGCACCATGTTTTAGCAAACAGTCGGTAAAGCCGCCGGTGGAAGCGCCCACATCCAGACAGGTCATGCCTTTGACATTCAAATGATATTCGTTCAGGGCTTTTTCGAGTTTGAGACCGCCTCTACTGACATAAGGAATATCACCGGCTTTCAATCGAATGACAGCATTATCGGCAAAGGCTGAACCAGGTTTGGTGATCGGCAGATTATTCACCAACACTTTACCGGCCATAATCATGGCACGAGCGCGCTGACGACTCTGCGCCAGCCCTAGATTCACCACAAGCATATCCAACCTTACTTTTCGTGAAGTAACCGTCATGATCCGTTTTCATCAGAAATAAAAGGGGTTTCGGTGAACACGCCGGCCTGGTTTTCCATCAACAAGGTTATTTTCTTTTCGGTTTCATCCAATTTGGCAGCGCAAAATTGGGATAACTGGGTTCCCTTTTCAAATTGCTTTAAGGCTTGTTCCAGTGTCGGTTCACCGGTTTCCAGTTGGTTGACAATTTTCTCCAGTTCTTTCAGTGCGGTTTCAAAGGTCTTCTTTTTCGGCATTTTTATATTTCCTTTCAATACGGCATGTTAGTTTCCCTTTGGCAATCATTACATGAACGTTTTGATTAACAGCAACCTCATCCGGGTCTGTGATGACACATCCATCCTCAACGCTGCGGGTAATGCTATATCCGCGCGATAGGATTGCAATGGGGCTTAAAGCGTTTAAATGGGTAGTGAGTTCCCGTAATCGGTGTTGTTTGGATTCAACATTTTTTTCAAATAAATTTATTAAGTTATCAACTGATTGTTTAAGAGTTATTTTAAAAAGTTCAATCTGTTTACCAATGCGGTTTTGATGCAGTTTATCAAGTGTTTGGATAAATCGTTCTCGCCGCCTTTGAATATGATTGGCAGTGCAGTGCGTCATTCGCCAGGTCAGATCATCGGTTTTTAAACGCAAATCCTGTATTTTGGTGCGAGGGCTTACCAAGTGTTGGCGAACCATATCGAGACGTTGACGGCGTGTTTTTATCTGACGTCGAACAGACGCCGTGAGGGCGTTGTTCAGTTCGGCAATGCGTTGCAAGAGTTCATGTTTGACGGGTGTGATTAGTTCGGCGGCGGCGGAAGGCGTAGGCGCACGCAAATCCGCTGTAAAATCAGCAATTGTGTAATCTGTTTCATGCCCGATGGCGGACACGATAGGAATGGAAGAATCATAAATCGCGCGGGCGACCGCCTCGCTGTTAAATGCTGCCAGGTCTTCCAACGATCCGCCGCCGCGTGCCAAAATCACGACATCCGGGGACTCTGGCGTATCCGCACGCCGGTTGAAATGGTCAATTGCGGTAACAATTTCTTGCACCGCTTTTTCACCTTGCACGCTCACAGGCGCGATTTCAATCGGAATATCAGCAAAGCGTCGGTCTGTGATTTTGATGATGTCTTGTATAACCGCTCCGGTGGGCGAAGTGATCACGCCAATTTTCGACGGAATCAGGGGAAGCGGCTTTTTATGGCTGTCATCAAAAAGCCCTTCTTCGGATAGGATTTTTTTAAGTTGTTCAAAGGCGAGTTGAAAGGTGCCAATTCCGCGAGGTTCGAGGTATTCTAAAATGATTTGATAAGCACCGCGGGGTTCATACACGGCAATGCGCCCCATACCGGTAACAGTCATTCCGTTTTCAGGTTTGAACGTCAAATGGCGGTTTTGGCCGCCAAACATCACGGCGCTGATTTGGGCCTGCTCATCTTTTAAAACAAAATAAAAATGGCCTGAACGCGGTGCTGAAAAGTTCGATATTTCTCCATAAATCCAGATAAATGGAAACTTGTCTTCAAGTAACGCTTTAATTTTTGAAGTCAACTCGGATACGGCATAGACACTTCGTTTGGGTGTTGATGTTACTTTATTGTCGAAAAGTGAAGGTTGATGGTTCATGTTCTTCCTTTCTAAGCGGAACGGCTTTCCGCTTGACATTTAAGGCTATCAAAAAATCGGGTTTCTAAAGCAAAGAAAAGCTATGGAATGAGGACTAAATAATTTTCCTGACCATCCGTGAAACGTGATTCGTGAAACGTGAATTCACGCATCACGTTTCACGTTTCAAAAATTACATAAGGGGTGGTTATTTTGTCCATGAGCCTATGAGAGTTAGAATGACCAAGAAACCCGATTTTTAATTATTTTCCTTTTTCCAAACGCTCACGAATCGCCGGAAGCACGTAGATATTTTTATATGGCATCTTTTTCAAAAAAGCCAGCAACCGTTTGTTTTTTTGATAAACAGATAGATGTTTATTGACGATAAACATCTGCTCTCCCTTGATTTTACACAGCCCGCTTTTAGCCTTGATTCCGGTTTGGCGAAAACTATGTTCTGCGACCGTAACGCCCAGCTTTTCAGACAGCTCTTTCAGATGTATATAAAGTTCTTCGGGCTTCATACCAGCCTGCTTCCTTAATTAATCAAAGTTTATGACTTAAAGCTTGAAAAAAAATACGCCTGTGTTATAATTATTTATACAATAATTTTAACAATTAAACAAGGAGGTAATTATGGAATCAGCACGACTTCAGACAACTCAGACACAAGTGGCGGTAAACAGTTTTATTCGCAGCGTCTATAACTGGATGTCTATCGGTTTGGCGCTAACCGGTTTTGTGGCTTATTTTGTGGCGAGCAGTCCGACACTATTACACATGATCGTTGGCAATCAAATTATTTTTTTCGGATTGATTATCGGTGAATTTGCGCTTGTTTTTTATCTGAGCGCACGGATTCAGAAAATGCAGGCAGGTACAGCCACATCGTTGTTTATCCTATATGCCGCATTAAACGGTGCGACGCTTTCAGTCATATTTATGGCTTACACGATGTCATCCATCGCATCGACTTTTTTTATCTGTGCGGCGACATTCACCGCGTGCAGTATTTATGGGATGGTCACAAAACGAGACCTGACTTCGCTGGGCGGTTTTATGTTCATGGGGCTTATCGGTATTATTATCGCCACTGTTGTGAATCTTTTTATCCAAAGCTCCGCGATGAATATGATCATCAGCTACATCGGTGTTCTGGTATTTATCGGTCTCACTGCGTATGACACCCAAAAACTGAAAACTATGGCAGTCACCCAACCGGCCGGATTGGATGCCGCGGTTGTCCGCAAAGGCGCGATTATCGGCGCGCTGTCCTTATATCTGGATTTTATCAATATGTTCCTGTTTATGTTAAGGATTTTTGGCGGGCGTGATTGATAAGCAAATAATTTCGGTGCGTTATGGCTGTCGCCTGACGCACCCTACATAACGGCTAAAATTTGAGATTATTATCCAATCAATCCATACTTTGAAAAATTTCATATATTTTATCAAAGCGGCTAAGGTTTTTAGCTGTATAAATTTCGTAATCAAAGTCAAGTGTCGAATGGATTTCTGATACGATGCTCCACAGCGTTTCCCGCAATAATGATACGCACTTCATTAATTCAATCTGAAAGGAAAAATGTAATGCAAATCAGAAAACGCACGATATTTGACACTCCCGTGATAAAGCCTCTCATAAGGTGGATTTCCCTGTTGATTCTGAAGAGCATTGGGTGGAAGGTGGTCCGGGATATACCGGATACGCGTAAATTCATACTCCTTGCTGCGCCTCACACGTCCAATTGGGATTTTGTATTGGTGTTGTTGATATCATTTGCCCTGAACATCAAGGTTTATACCATGATGAAAAAGGAAGTGCTGGATTGGACCTGCGGTTCCATTTTCAATTGGCTAGGGGCGATACCGGTGGATCGTAGCCGACACGGAACCATGGTAGAACAGGTAGTTCGGGCGTTTGACCGAACCGAAAATCTCGTGGTGGTGATTGCTCCGGAGGCGACCCGAAAAAAAGTAAAGAGATGGAAAACCGGCTTCTACCACATAGCCATAGGAGCCGATATTCCGATTATGCTCGGATTTCTGGATTATAGGCGAAAAACTGGGGGGATCGGCCGCATGATTGTTCCGAAGGGTGATATGGAATCGGAAATGATTGAAATAAAGGCATTTTATGCAGACATTACCGGGAAATATTCTGAGAATATGTCACGTTAGGCACATGGCATATATAAATTTTCCGGTATTTGATAAACATAACATTGCTGGAAGACGTTTCTCCGTCTAAAATTCAAAAAAATAATGAAGGCCATATCAATAGTAGAATGATATTAACGTGTAATGCCAAATAAACATTTACGGTAATTAAGCACAAATAAATTATACTGTTACGCTCAAATATCGACATTTTCAATCTCTTTAATAAACCATTTGATCGTATTACTCGCCGTTAATGAAATCTTCAACCATCCGAAATGCCTCATTATCAGTATATTGACGAGGAGGGTGTTTGCAAAAATAGGCTGACGGGGCATCCAACACGCCACCCTGCCCGCGGTCCAATGCAAGTTTTGCGCAACGTATGGCATCCATAGCGACGCCCGCTGAATTGGGAGAATCTTCCACGGAAAGGCGAAGTTCCAAGTTCATGGGAACATCCCCAAAAAGCTTTCCCTCCATGCGGATGAAACAGACTTTATTGTCTTTTTGCCAGGCAACATAATCACTTGGCCCAATATGAATGTTTTCATCTTCCATCCGTCTGGACGCAACGGATTGCACTGCTTCAGTCTTGGATTCTTTCTTGGAAGCCAGTCGAACACGGTTAAGCATGTTTAAAAAATCCGTATTGCCCCCGGTATTCAACTGATATGTCCTGTCCAACTTGACACCCCGTTTTCCAAACAAATCCGTTAGAGTTCGGTGAGTAATGGTGGCACCCAGTTGCGCTTTGATATCATCACCGATAATTGGGATATTTTTATCCATAAAGCGTTTTTCCCATTCCGGATCACTGGCGATGAACACCGGGATATTATTCACAAAAGCAACGTTGGCTTCGAGTGCGCAATCAGCATAAAACCGAGTGGCTTCTTCCGAACCAACAGGCAGATAATTCACCAGAACGTCAGCCCCCGATGCTTTTAAGCATCCGATCATTTCATCCCTTGTCGGTTCCGGGTCATCCGCCGGTGTAAATGTGTGCTGATCCGCATAGTCAGCCATGTGTTCGGAAAAACCATCGAATATCCTTCCCATCCGGACTTTTGTTCCGGTTTTTGGAATGTCAGGGCAAAAGACTGTTGTACAATTAGGCTCGGAAAAGATGGCATTACTAACATCCAATCCGATTTTACGCCTGTCAATATCAAATGCGGCAACGACTTCAATATCTCCAGGTATATAGCCGCCGATTTCCCAATGCATCAAACCATTTACATTATCCGAAGCTTTGTTTCGGTAGAAATGGATACCCTGCACCAGGGAGCTTGCACAATTTCCGACGCCAACGATTGCAATTTTAATATTTCCCATAATTAACTCGTTTACCTCTATGATGTTACCTAAATTTCGACACGACAGCCTCGGTGAGGTTGCAATTATTACTCATCAAAGGCGTGTCTTCGAAACCATTGGCCTGCTGAAAATTGTAGGCCATATTTTAGTGGAAATCCAAGTAACCCCTATATTACTTATCTTGGTATGTAAAGTAAAAAAGTACACGATTGACGCACGTTATTTTAATATAACAAATTCAAAGGCTGGTGGTAATAATTAAAAATAATTGTCGCAAAAGACCTTAACATAACAAAAAATGCCTGCTAATAGATTTTGGAGGAACATAGGATATGATTTAACTATTGTCAGTAAAAAAAATTATGAGAAAAAGAAAAAGAATCCGACTTCTGAGCGTGGGCGGCTATACGATTGACGAAACAGCCAATATTTTCAAAACAGATAGAAGAGCCGTCTCCTCACGAATCGATGCATGGGTGGAATCCGGCTTCGACGGGTCACCCGACAGCCCTCGGAGCGGCAGGCCGGAAAAACTTACAGTGGCGGAGAAAAACAAAGCTGTCGAACCGCTCAGAGAAAATCCGCGATCTGTCAAAACCGTAATAGCCGAACTTGCAGTGATAAGGGATTTCCGAAGAAATAATTTACCCAATTTTTAAGAAAATATAGTATCAGTAGATGGAAAATGCCTGAAAATACGACATGGATCACAAAAATTAAGCGAAGCGGTTTTTTTGCCGGCCCCTGAATCCGCAGCCTTTCCCGGTGGCGATGCAAAAAATCGCTGCGCTTAATTTTTGCGCTCCCGAACTTTCCATCTACTGAGTATTCATTCAAGAGGACATAAATACTGATACTATATTCTTTATGGGACTGGGATGACAAAAAAACAGCCGAACGGCATCCGGACAGTCAGTGCTAAACGGCCTGGGCATCCAATACGCAGTCACATCAATGTCCGCTGCTCTCTTTCCCACCGTGCGCGCCGGGGCGGGATAACAGCTAAGGACAGCGAGTCTTTATCAGACCGCTTTGAATCATGATAAGTTTCCATTCAGCTGTTGAATTCGTCAGTTTTCCGACGGCTGCCATGATTCAGTCGATACCGTAAAGCATACAATATGAAGAAATAGGTTAGTGGAAGATCCTAAAAATGCGTTAAATATGGAAATTTTTCTTCAACAGAGCATCTTAAAAACCGAATTTTGAAATTTATCGAATTTTTTAGCAGAACCACGGCAAAGCTGTTCAAACAGACTTATAAAGGCCGCCTCCTTACAACTTAAAAAAGGGGTTACGAACTTCCGAATTGCAGTACTATACTTTCGAAGGCCATAATTGGTAATTTTAGAATTCACCAATGCCTTAAATCACAAGTATTAGCCATATTTCAAAATCACCAATTATGACCTTTCCAAGTATACTATAGAAGCAACCACCTAAGGATGCTATTGATAATCGTAATCAGAAACGCGGCAATCAGTGTGTTTAAAATCCCATCGACCTCAAAATCATCAATTATGATATCCGTCAGCCATAGCATGGCCGCATTCACCACAAAGTTGAACAGACCAAAAGTGATGATAATCAATGGCAATGCAAGAAAATGAAGCAACCAGCCTACAAAAAAATTGATTAGGCTGTAAACTGCCGCCACTATTAAAGTTGTCCATAAATTTTTGATTTTTATGCCAGGCATGACATTGGCCACAATGAAGACGGCCGCGGCGAGCAACAAAATATTCCATAAAAAATTCATCAATAAACTCCTCAGTTAGTTTATACAAAATCGGATGATTTGATTCAATATACCGGATACTATAAATATCGACCGGAATGGCTGCCATTTATAACCCTAACGTTGCAGTCAGACTCGTTAATGGGAAAAGTCCATGTACACACATTTTCGGAGGGCTTCGTAAGCTTCATCCGGCCGGCCGCTTTTGTGTAATATTTGAGCGGATAGAAACTGGGCCGGACCATACTTATCATTTTGTGCTAAAGCCCGTCGGGTTATGTTTTGGGCTTCTTCAAACCGGCCTTGAGCCAGATAGACTTCACCCATGGCAAGCAGAATATCGGGATAAGATAACTGGTCATCAAACAATTTTTGCCCTTCTTTGAGTGCCGCTTCCAAATCGCCTTGTTCTTTTAAGGCATTGAATAAATTGACCCGTGCTTTAAGATAACAGGGACTGATTTTGTGGGCTGATTGAAAAGAGGCGATGGCTTTATCAAACAAGCCGATTTTCAAATAAAAGGTGCCCAGGCTATTATGAACATCCGAATAGTCCGGATGGATGGCCAGGATTTCTTCTAAAAAAGGAATGAGTTCTTCATGGAAGAATGCGATATCCTGCGGCAGCATTTTTAAAATAGACAGCATTTCCGCAAAGCCAGGGCTGATAATAAAATAATTCATCAAATCTTGCCGTTTATCGGAAAGCGGCGCTTTTTCATCATCCGGACCTTCGCAAAACAACTCTTGTTCCCACGAATGATATTCCGAAGTATCGCCAATTGTATCATATATTTTCAAAGCCGTCAGTAGAGGGTTATCATCAGGACAGATTCGGATGGCCTTTTTAAACTCATCCAGGGCTTCAAGGCGCACACCTGAATCTAATAACAAAAATCCCAATCGGGTGTGGGCGTCTTTGTAATCAGGATTAATTGATATGGCCTGTTTCAAATGTTCAATACTTTGAGTTGTTTCATTGCGTGCCGCATAAATCAGACCCAATAAATAATGAGCATCAGCAAAAGAGGGGTGTTTTTGGACAACAGGCAGCATCGTATCCAAGGCGTCATCCAATTTGCCTCTGTAAGCATAAAGGATGCTGCATTTAATACGGGCTTTAATATAATTCGGATTAATAGTCAGTGCTTTTTCATAGGCTTTGATAGCTTCCTTGGCCCGACATAAACCGGAATTCACCAGGCCCAGGTGATAATGAATATCTGCCAGTTCCGGGTTGCGTTGAATCATAACGGAAAAGGCATTCCGGGCTTTATCCCAGATTCCGAGATTAAAAAAGATAATGCTTAGACGAAATTTGGGCGATAGGCGATCATGATCCTGCTGTAATATTTTTTCAAAGGCGGCATAGGCTTTGGCGGGTTGATTCAGGTTAGTATAGCAGATGCCCAGATATTGATTCATCTCCGAGCAATCGGGCTTTAATTCCAATGCTTTTTCAAATTCCAGAGATGCATCCTGGTAGTGAGATGAGACCATAAAAAACTTGCCCAGATGTTGATGAGCTTGGGTACAGTGAAATTTCGCCAGCGTATAAAGCGGGCTGCTTTTTCCTTTTTTGAGGCGTAAGACTTCGTTGAACAGATTAATCGCCTTTTTATAATGGCATTTTTCATAATATCGGATAGCCTCTTCATATTGTTCATTTCTGCCGAGATTAACAAGACGCTTGATAAGGTTCATCCCTGACTCCTGAATATTATTAAAGTTAATGCTGTCTTACTTTGTTTATCATCAGGCCCCATGCCCCGGCCGCCACTGCCGAGTGATAAGAATTATTCCCTTTTTGATCTCGGAATAAGGGAAAATTTTGTGTTATATACAGATTTTAACTTGGAACATGTTAAAAAAGCAATATTCAGTGCAAAATCTGACTCAGAAACAGCTTGGTTCGATCACTTTGAGGGTTGTCAAAAAATTCGTCCGGTGTGTTTTGTTCCACAATTTTACCGGCATCCATGAAAAGCACGCGATGCGCCACGCTGCGGGCAAAGCCCATTTCATGGCTGACTACGATCATGGTCATGCCTTCACGCGCCAGGCTGATCATGACATCAAGCACCTCTTTGACCATTTCCGGGTCTAAAGCCGATGTCGGTTCATCAAACAGCATCACATTGGGGCGCATGCAAAGACTTCGGGCAATCGCCACACGCTGTTGCTGGCCGCCGGACAGTTGGCCCGGATATTTGAGGTATTGTTCAGCGATATGCACTTTTTCCAGAAAATACATGGCCGTTTCTTCAGCCTCTTTTTTTGGGGTTTTGCGAACCCAAATCGGTCCCAAAGTCAGATTTTCCAGAATTGTCAAATGCGGGAAAAGATTAAAATGCTGAAAAACCATGCCCACTTCAGCGCGTGTTTTTTCAATATTTTTTATATCTTTGTTCAGTTCGACACCATCAACGATAATCTGGCCGCGCTGATGCTCTTCCAATCGATTGATACAACGGATTAACGTTGATTTGCCCGAACCCGAAGGACCGCAGATCACAATACGCTCCTGGCGGCCCACCCGCAAATTAATATCTCTAAGCACATGAAAATCATCAAACCATTTGTGCATTTCAATGATTTCGATGATGGCATCGTCGGACGGCGAAATTTTTTCAGAGTTTGATTGTTTCAGATTCATAAGTTTCAGTTCTTTTAATCAAATATAGACAGTCACATATTAAATCACACTGCGTTATCAGTCGTCGGCGTATTACAATACTGCCTTCTCCCTCTATCCTTGTGAAATTTAATATGTGACTGTCTATAGCTAATGGTTAGGTTGCCAGTTCTTTTTCCAAACGACGGCTGTAATCAGACATAAAAAAGCAGCAGATAAAATAGACAAAGGCGATAAAAATATAAGCCTCGGCTGAAAAGCCCATCCATTTGGGATCCGATAATACCGACTGTGTGGTTTTGAGTAAGTCATACAAAGCGATGATCACCACCAGAGAAGTATCTTTGAAGGCCGAAATCAAAACACTGACAGTCGGCGGAATCATGATTTTAAGCGCTTGAGGCAGAACGATCAAACGCATGGTTTGAACATAATTCAAACCGATTGCTTCGGCGGCTTCATACTGTCCCTTGGGTATCGCTTGCAGACCGCCGCGCACCACTTCGGCAACATAAGCGGCGGTGAACAGGATAATCGCTACTTGAGCGCGTAAAATTTTGTTGACCGTGACACCTTCCGGTAAAAACAGGGGGAACACCACGGAAGACATAAATAACAGACTGATCAGCGGCACGCCTCGAATCATTTCAATGTAAATGACGCATAACGTTTTGATTGCCGGCATTCGGGAGCGACGCCCCAATGCCAACACCACTCCCAGCGGATAGGCTGCCGTCAGTCCGAAAACCGAAAGCAACAGCGTAAGCGGCAAACCGCCCCATTTGCTGCTTTCCACTGATTCCAAACCGAACAAGCCGCCTTTCATTAACAGCCCCATGATAATCAGCGCTGCAACCCAGGTATATCCAAGTGATTTTTTCCAACGCTTGCGATCTCGACTATAAAAAAGCAAGGCGATTAAAATCAGCATGGCCAGCAAAGGACGCCATTGGAGGTCATGGGGGAAAAAACCGAAAATGATGAAACGCAAATTCGCGGTGACCACCGACCAGCATGCACCATCTGTTTGCTGGCAAGCAGTGCCGTCGGACACCCAAAGGCTGTCAAACAGCGCCCAGCGCACAAAGGGCGGAACCGTTTTCCATAGCAAGTATATAACTATAATTGTTAAAAGGGAATTGAACCAGCCATTAAACAGATTTGTCCGCATCCAGCCAATAACACCAATAGATGTGATTGGCGGTTTGATTGCGTCCGTTTCGTTTGTTATCTGTGTTTTACTCTGCATAGTTTCAATGTTCGGGTTTCAGGTTTCAGGTTTCAGGTTTCGTGTTCAGATTCTGATCGTCTGACACCTTTTCTATTATCTTTCCACAAGCACCATTTTTTTATTATACCAGTTCATCAAGGCGGACGTCAATAGGCTGAAACAAAGATAAACGATCATAATCAAAGCCACGCCTTCAATGGCTTGTCCGGTTTGATTGATTGCAGTGCCGGCGACCGAAACAAAATCGGGAAAGCCGATAGCAACCGCCAGCGAACTGTTTTTGGTCAGATTCAACATCTGGCTGGTCAGCGGCGGAATGATCACCCGCAACGCTTGTGGAAGAATAACCAAATTTAAAATGTGGCTTTTTCTCAATCCCAAAGACATGGCGGCTTCCGTTTGTCCGTGGCTGACAGCCTGGATGCCGGCGCGTACAATTTCCGCCACAAAAGCGGCGGTGTATAGCACTAAGCCTATGAGCAACGCGGCAAATTCAGGGCTTAGGTTCAGGCCGCCTTCAAAATTAAAGCCCCCCAATTTAGGCATATTCATAGCTGTGGGAAAACCACCTACGCTCCAGACAAGCAACGGCAGACCGATTAGAAGTGCCAGAGAAGTGCGTCCGACAGGAAATATGCGCCCGGTCAGCGCCTGTCGTTTACGCGCCCAGCGGGTGAGAATATAGACCAAAACACAAGCGACTGCAAAAGCGATTGCCATATATTTATGCGCCGGATGATCTGCCGGTATTCCGAATACCAAGCCGCGGTTGCTTAGAAAAACGCCCGTAATCGGATTTAAAGCCTGGCGTGGTGATGGCAGCATTTCATAAAAAAACGCATACCAAAAAAACAGTTGCAACAATATCGGGATATCCTGAAACACTTCAATAAAGCCTGCTGACAACTTAGCCACCAGCCAATTGGCAGAAAGGCGCGCCACGCCGATAAACGTTCCCAACACCAGCGTTAAAACAATGCCGATAAAGGATACTTTTAACGTATTCAACACGCCGACAATCAAGGCACGTCCGTAAGTGTCGGCAGCGGAATAGGAAATCAGCGATTCCCCGATCTCAAAAGCCGATTCTCTGTCAAGAAATCCGAAACCCGTGGCAATCGCCTGACGTTCGAGGTTGGCGATGGTGTTGGAAATCAAATAGTAGCTCAAACAGCCTACCATTGCCAAAACGCCTATTTGGTAAAAAAGAGCGCGTTTAGACGGGTCATTCCAAAAAGGGATTACTTCCGAAGTGTTCGTATGATTAGAATCTGTTTTCATATGCCTTCCATGTGATTGTTTTACCTTAGTTTCATATTATCAAACGGCCAAGATCACCGGCGAGCGTCCTTTACGCCCGCTGAATCGTATAGTTATACCCGTTTATGTTTCTGATGTTTCACAAGATTTAATTAATTTGATCAGCTTTACGACAAACATGTAATTACCTGTTATAATAACAGAGTTTCCGTCAATGACAGATTTTATCTTTCTGGCGCTATACATAATGAATTGATAAAAAGTGGGTTTGAAAATCAGGGTGTTATCCTGCCTGATCGACGGGTTGTATCCCATAAGTGTAATCAGAAATTCCGATAATTTGTCCGCCTCTCTGATGTTACTGAAAACTATTCTTACCGAGGATATTAGCATAAAAATATATCATTGACAATACTAATAAAATTATTAATGCCTGGTAGCTCGAAAAGCTATCATAAAATACTGACAAAGGAGTACCGAATTTAAAAATGTAGGTTATGAAACAGCATTAAACTGTAAGTTCAGCACTCCTTTTTCGATCTACTGATTATCAGTGTTTCTATAAAAGAATGAGAGGAAGGTATGCTTTGAAATCTGCTTTATTCCAAAGTTTTCAAATTTGGTTTTGATTTTTTGGGAATTTACAACACATTTTATATCCACGATATATTAACGTGAGTTCGACATAAATCAAACTGCAATTGGCAATAATTCGCTGGAAATCAGGCTGAGATTAAGAGACGGCTTTTTCGGCTGCCTGGTATAAGCTGTCTGGCCTGCGACAATATTAACCATGAAATCAGTCGCACTCCGATGCCTCGTATGTTCAATCAGGGAAATGTTTTTAAGCTGATCATTAACAGTTTCGATCAAAGCCCTTTTTCTAACCTGAATTATTCATAAACTTATTTCAATTTCATGTAAATTATGATATATCTGATAGTTAAGCTGGCTCATCTGCAAAACAGAGTTTTTTTTAAAACGCATCATTTTCCCCGCTGATAAAGGAGAGCCGGATGAATAATTCCACCGCCGCACACAAAGATATCACCCTTGATTTCACTTATCCTCAGCCGAAAAATGAAATCACAATCGGTGATATCAGCGACAAATCTTTATCACTCAATTTCGACGGCGGTGATATAAGCTCGGATGGCGGTGCCCTGCTTATCCGGGTGGCAGAGGAGCTGATCGGGCTGATAAAAGCTGTGGCCGAGGTCATTCCCGACAGTCGGGACACGCGTTACGTCAGGCACACGCTCACCGACCTTTTGATACAGAGAGTCGAACTCCTGCGGATACAAAGACGCACACGACGCTTTTTCATCTTGCTGTCGTGTTCGTCGATGCCTTCGTCAACTCTTATGTGTCCCTTCCTCCCGTGATTGTACCGGATTTCGACGACACCGAAGACAGGGGGCACGGGAATCGGCAGCTGAATTTTTTCTGCGGTTACTATGGGTGTCACTGTCAAATGCCGCTCCATGTTTATGAAGGGATGAGCGAAAAACTGATTACGACTGTTCTCCGGCCGGGTAAGCGCGGTGATGGAAAACAGACACTTTCCATTGTAAAAAGCCGGGTCGAGAGTCTTCATGCGTGACAGCCGGAAACCCTGATGATATTCCGGGGAGACAGTCATCACGCATATCCAACAGTGATGAATTATATCGAAGAGATTGAAAATGCGATGTATCTCACAAGTCATAGGTCTGACCGGTGGTTCCCGATTGAAATGAAAAGCCTAAGACTTAAAAATTGCAATCCATATAAAGAAATTATGTACAAAACTATGAAAATATAATATATTCCGGTAAATTGTAAAATTAAAAGGATTCACCAAAATGATGAAAAATATTAAAGTGGAATTTACGGAAAAAAATCTTACCGGCAATGCAGGACTTGTCTGCTTTGGTCGCTTTATCAAAAAACTGGGGCTGCCCGACCTTTTTTCCAATCTTATCAGCATAGAACGGGCTTCCAATGCAGACTATCAGGCGAAAGATGTTATCATCATGCTGATTATGGCAGTGCTTGCCGGAGCCTGGCATATGAGTCATGTGCTGATAATCCGTGCAGATTCAGTACTACGGGCAATTTTTAATTGGGAGAAGTTCCCGGTTAACAGCACATTCAGCCGAATTTTCAAATTATTTTCTCATTGCCATTGTAATGAACTTTCTGAAATTGAATCTGTTGTCCGGAAAAAGTATGGGGAAAGAAATGGTCAGGTCGAATCACTTTTGATATGGATTCCGCTGTAAAAGGAGTCTTTGGCACACAAGAGGGCGCTGCTAAAGGATATAATCCCAAAAACAGGGGGCGGAAGAGTTATCATCCCCTTCTTTGCTTTATTGCTGAAAATCGTGAGTGTCTCCATAGCCGGTTTCGGACAGGCGACGCCTATTCTGCAAACGGCAGTGCGGAATTTATGAAAGAATGCTTTGCCAAGATTCCTGAAAGAGTATGGAAGGTTTCAGTCAGGGCGGACAGTGCATTTTTCAGTGGCGAACTTTTAGAACTTTTGGAAGAATCGCACTGTGGATATACCATTAAAGTCAAAATGAAAGGCCAGACAGCCCTTCTTGAAGGACAGAAATGGAAGAAGATAAGGAGCCGGCCCGGATTTGAATCCGCTGAATTCGAATACAAATGTAAAAGCCAGAGTGAATCCCGTCGGTTTGCGGCAGTTCGTCAGATCATCGAATTTGAAGTTGAAAACGAGCCGCTTCCAGTTACAAAAGCCGAATATTATTACTTTTGCTATGTCACTGACATGGGAAAAAGTCCGTGGGGAACTCATAAATATTACGGTAAACGTTCTACCGGTGAGAATCAGATTGATCAGGCCAAAAATCAGATGGCGGCAGGTGGCATTTTGACTGATAGCTTCCAGGCTGATTCAGCAATTTTCCAAATCTGTATCCTGGCGTACAACCTGATGGTATGGATGATGTGGATTAATACCGAAAGAGGTTTCAGAGAAGAGCCGTATACCATAAGGCTATATTTGATTCGTGTGCCTGGCAGGCTTATGTGCAGAGGCAGACAATGGTTCTTAAGATTGGAAAAGAACTTTTTTTTCAAATCGAAATGGCTTGAGATAGAGGAATCTATCGCTTTGTCAGGTTTTCCTTGGTTTTGATAGAATAATCCTGATTTAAAATAATTGAAATCATAAATTGAGAGGAGAGGTGTGCCCTTACCACCCTGAAATTGAGAGAATAAGCTTGTGGAAATTGAAAATGAAGCGATTTATTCTCACGATAGTTATAAAATTCGTCACCTTTTTGTCAATATCTCATAAAATTCGCCACTCAAAGCATCGCCAAGCTGATTTTTCATTGGCGACGTATGGATTGCAATTTTTAAGTAAGACGTTATCGGCCGCGCTGTCGGAATTTATGTGTGGCGTGGTGGAAAAGTCGTTCTTTTCCATTCATTTTATTATCAGGCCGGCATGATGGGATAAACCCAGCCGCGTCGTCGTCAAAGCGACAGTCACCGACTCGGGGTGAAATATCCGCCGCATCGTCACCGACATGGCAGCGGCCAAAGCCTCCGTGCTGTATAAACAGATATACCGCGCACGGGGCGAGGACGAGCTGTTTATCCGAGATCATAAACAGTATCTGAAATCCGACCGCACCTCATGCTGTGAATTCGCGGCGAGTCAGCGCAGACTGTTCCCACACTCGGCGGCTTATGTCTTTATTCATACGCTGAAAACCGAAATCCTCGGAGGGACCGCTTTCGCGAACGCGACTTTTGAGACGATCCGACTGTGTTTGCCAAAGGTCGGAGCGAGGGTTCGGGTGCTGAAAACCCGCACTAATTCGAAGAACAGCCAGTCTTGAAAGGACTGAAAAAGATGTGGCGGAAGTGATTATGGAAGATGCTGAAAGTGGGAATTCTGATGATCTGAGGCCATGGGCGGTGGTTATGGAATTCAGTGACTGAAATGTTCAGCGGGGCGGATTATGTGGGAATCCGGGATATTATCCATGTTGTGGAATATTTATGGGTGGCGGGTAATGCGCTATATGGTGAAAATCAGCCGGAAACGGAGAAACAGGTTTATAAGTGGCTTTTATCAATTTTACAAGGTGATGTCGGTCGAGTTATCGGAGGTTTGTGACAGACGCTGACAAAACGAAAAAAGCTGAGTAAAAGTAAAAAATGCGATAGAGAAAGTCATCCGATATTCAGAGAATCATCGCTGACAGATGGTTTATGACGAATATCCGGAAGGGGGCTTTCCAAATAGGTGGCGGAGTCGTGGAATCATACGGTAAAAGACCGAATGTAAGGGGCTGGACTCAGACAGTCCATAAAAGGAGCTGAATCGACACTTCCACTCAGGTCGGTTTATACAAGTAATGATTGGGATGCTTATTTGGTGGGAATGGCATATGAAATTGGAAAGAAGCGGGCTTTATGGCGGTGTGTTTGAAGCATCAGGCATTGCTGATGAATACTATAGTGACATTCTGAATAAAAAAGCCGCATGAAAGTGAAAATTCATGCGGCTTTAATGATTCAGATAAAAAAACTGAAAAAGGTTATACTCTTATAAATCTTCCGGAAGGATTGTCCTGATCTTAAAAAAATCTTAACAGGGAAAAATATTTTCGATACGTGTGTAACACAATATCAGTAGATGGAAAATGCCTGAAAATACGGCAGGGAGTGCAAAAATTAAGCGAAGCGGTTTTTTGTCGGCCCCTAGTATGCTGTCCGAGAATAGCTTTTCGATGACAGCTTCAAAGCTAAAAAATATGGCTAAAGACTTCCTCTTATTGATATTCAGCTATTGACAACATATTGAAATAAAAGTAAAATACCTTTAATATCAGCCATTAAACGGAGTATGCCAATGCCAGTTCCTTTCAAAAAAGATCCGGTTGAATCAGACCAAAGGTTGTTGTTTCCCTCAAACGTTTTCGATTTGCTGCCGAGTGATCATCAGTGTTTTGTGTATGGAGATATATTCGATCAGCTTGATACATCGAATGTTGAGCAAAACTGCAGCATACCAGGTCAGAATGCGTATCACCCGGGACTCATAACCGGCATATCGATATATTCTTATAGCCAAGGAGTTTTCAGTTCTCGTGAGATAGAAAAGAGATGTGATGAAGATATTGGTTTTATGTTCATATCGCATTTAAATTGTCCTGATTTCAGGGTATTAAGTGATTTCAGGAAAAACAACCATGAATTTTTCAAGAAATGTTTTAAGAAAAGTGTACAGCCGGCCATGGAAGCCGGTATGGCTTCGCCAGGCCACGTAAGTATAGACGGTTCTGAATTTAAGGCTGACACCTCGAAGCACAAGGCAATGAGTTACGGACGCCTCAAGGCTGAAGAAGCGGAATCGATAAAAGATATTGAACTGGTTTAAACTTTTTCTCCGATTAAATTTCGGAGATTAATCATCGCAAAAGCAATGCAATGAAGCCCGAAAAAATATGTATCATTCCGTTCAAAACGGATGAGCGGACGTTTGAATTTATC
>JAUCGF010000080.1 GCA_030378005.1 Desulfococcaceae bacterium HSG9
ATACTTGGTCATAAGTTTTCGAGCATCGCTCTCGCCAAGTTTGCAACCCGGCTGCATTAGCCGGTGATTTGCAAACCTACCTTGAACAGCGCGTAAAATACACGAAAACTTTTGTCCAAATACTTATGTAATAATTTGAAACTTGAAACTTAAAACTTGTAACTTGAAACTTCTATTTTCAAACTTGCAAAAGGAGACTGAAAATGAATGCGCATCATGATGTTGCCGCACCTGTGGAAGACAAATTTTTAACGCCCGGTGTAATGATTTTGCTTTCCCTGATGTTTGTCGGTTTTGCCTTTGCCGTGGTGCGATTTATCACCGGCATTGGCGGAGTCGCCAATCTGAACAACCAATATCCCTGGGGAATATGGGTGGCCGTGGACATTGCCACGGGCGTCGCATTGGCTGCCGGCGGTTTCACTACCGGAGCCATTGCGTATGTGTTTAATCGTGACCAGTATCATGCCGTTATCCGTCCGGCGTTGCTCACAGCCATGCTGGGCTATACGTTTGTGGTATTGGGCTTGTTGGTGGATATTGGCCGCTATTGGAACATCACCAGCCCAGTTTTCAACCATAACGGCAATTCGGTGCTGTTTGAAGTGGCTATATGTGTGATGATTTATCTGCACGTTCTTTATATTGAGTTTATTCCGATTGTTACGGAACGCTTCATGGGACGTGTCAATTTGCCAGGCCCTTTGGCCGGATTAAACAATCTGGCAGAAAAAGCACTTGCTATTGCCGATAAAATTATGGGTAAAATTATGTTTATCTTTATTATCGCCGGCATTGTGCTTTCCTGTTTGCACCAATCAAGTCTTGGCACGCTCATGCTGATTGCTACATATAAGGTGCATCCGTTGTGGTACACACCGATTTTGCCTTTGTTATTCCTGCTTTCCGCATTTGCCGCCGGCTATCCTATGGTGGTCTTTGAATCGATTGTGGTATCTAAATCGTTCGGACGTGAACCGGAAATGGAGGTGCTGACGCCTCTGGCTAAATATATGCCGGTTTTGATGGGGTTATATATGCTTGTCAAGATTGGAGATATGATCGTTCGGGGGACATACATTTATCTTTTTGACGGCACGGTTCAATCCAATTGTTTTATTGTGGAGATGCTTTTCGGCGTTATGTTGCCTTTCACCCTGCTGTTATTCAGAAGAGTGCGCCGTTCGCCGGGCCTGCTCTTTTTCGCATCCACGCTCTTTGTTCTGGGAATCCTGTTTAACCGTATCAATGTTTTTCTGATCAGTTACACGCCGCCTTATATTATTAAATCCTATTTTCCGGCTGTGGGAGAAATCTTTATCACTATCGGCCTGATTGCCACTTTGATGTTTGTTTACCGGGTTTGTGTTTTTATTTTCCCGGTGTTGGGCGCGGAACCGAAAAAGATGACCCAAAAAATGTCTGCAACCGGGGCGCTATTTGTCGCTTTGACTCTGACGCTGGGATTTAATGGAAGCGCCCAAGCCGCTCAATCCGCGAATACTGCCAAACAGCCCTTGCCGGTGTTTGAAACGCGGATACCTTCAATCAAAGATGCGCCCAAAGTGATTGACCTCAGCAGCCCTTTGATTAAAAGGTACAGCGATATTTATGAACCGGTGCGTTTTATGCACAGCAAGCACGCCAACGTGTTGAACGATTGTTCTATCTGCCACCATCGGATTGCCCGTGAAGAAGGCGACACGTATGGCGAGCCGGTTACGATGGCGCGTTTGCAGGAACTTGAGAAAATGCCTGACAGCTGTTCGACCTGTCATCTGAAACCGTTTGACCCTAAACAGTTGCATGTTCCCGGTTTGAAAGGCGCGTATCATCAGTTATGTATGGATTGCCATCGGGAAGCCGAGCAGGTAGCACACCGCAGAGGGCCGATAGCTTACAGCGCCATGGTGCGAGGTCCGGTGGCGCATACGTTAAGCACACGGGCGCCGAGCGATTGCCTCTCTTGTCACCCTAAAAAAGTGCCTGACCATAAAAACCTGGTGAAATTGGATGGTGCGGCCGACGCCCTGGCAGTGACACAAAATTGTCTTTCGTGTCACGAAAAAGAGGGCAAGGCGATTTTAAAATCATCCCATTGGAATTGGCACGGTTCTTCACCTTATACCGTCGGACATGAAGCCCGCACCGATTTGGGCAAAGCGCATAATACAATTAATAACTTTTGCATCAATATCAATGGCAACTGGCCGCGTTGCACCAGTTGTCATATCGGCTATGGCTGGAAAGACAAGTCCTTTGATTTTACCGATATGACCAAAATTGATTGTTTGGTATGCCACGACACCACCAAAACGTATAAAAAAGCGCCGCCGGCGGCCGGTTTTCCTGAAAAAAATGTAGATCTGATTCGGGTTGCCCAAAATGTGGGACGCCCCACGCGTGACACCTGCGGCATGAATTGCCATTTTGTAGGCGGCGGCGGTGATGCGGTCAAACACGGTGATATGAATCGCGGCCTTTTGGATTCTTCCAAATTTACGGATGTCCACATGGGGATTTCTGACGGCGGGATGGATTTCAAATGCCAGGAGTGCCATCGTACGCGCAATCATCTGATTGCCGGCCGCAGCATTTCGGTGCCGGCGGCCGAAGGCGATCTTTCGTGTGAATATTGCCACACGGACAAACCCCATATCGGCCGGGAACTGATTGATCACCATTTGAACAAGCATTCCAAGCATATCGCCTGCCAGACGTGCCATATTCCGATCTATTCCAAAAACAAACCCACCAAAGTTTATTGGGACTGGTCGGCGGCCGGCAAAGATATTAAACCCCCCAAAGATAAATACGGCATGCCTGTCTATGTAAAGAAAAAAGGCGCTTTCAAATGGAAAGAAGCGGTCAAGCCTTCCTATATGTGGTATAATGGAACGGTTAAACGCTATATACTGGGAGATCGCATCAATACTGATGGCGTTACCGAATTGAATAAACCCATGGGTGATTACCGTGATCCTTCGGCGCGTATCTATCCTTTTAAAATTCATCGCGGCAAGCAAATTTCGGATGCGGTTAATAAATGTCTTATCACACCTCAACTTTTTGGCGGGTATTGGAAACACTGGGATTGGGACCGCGCCGCACGGGATGGAATGCAGGCTGCGGGCATGACTTATAGCGGCGAGTACGAATTTGTCGAAACGGTCATGTATTGGGGGCTTACTCATGAAGTGATTCCCAAGGAAGACGCCCTGTCCTGCGCCGAATGTCACACATCCTTGACCAAAGCGCCTTATTGCGGCAGTTGCCATCAGGAAAGGCCGGAAGTCGATTTCAGCACCCTGGTGCATAAAGGCATTGACTTTAAATCACTGGCCGCCAAAGGGCAGGATGTATCCGAACTGGTTGGCAAAACCGATTATATCGATTTTAAAGCCCTGGGATACGCTGGCGATCCCATTGAAAGCGGCGGTCGTTTTACCAAGCTGCCGTTGGAATTGGCCACTAAAAAGGCAACTGAAACCAAATAACTTTCCCCATTCGGAGTGCAAACTTTGGAGTGCAAACTTCAGTTTGCCTGTGTCGCAAACTGAAGTTTGCACTCCGGGAAAAACAGGAGAAAAATAATGGCATCAAAAATCAATCCCCCCATATCCCGCCGGAATTTTATGAAAATATCCGGCGCTGCGGCGGCGGGCGCGGCGCTGGGAGGGCGTGCCGATCTGTTGCACGCGTTGTCTGCTGATCAGGCTTCCCAAGCAACCGAAGGCGACCGGAAAATATTCAGCGCCTGTGATATGTGTTTCAATAAATGCGGCATTATCGCGCGGGTGGATAAAAGCGGAAATATCAGGAAAATCGACCCCAATCCCAATTATCTCAAATCCCGCGGAATGCTCTGCGCACGCGGCAATGCTGGCGTGGCTCAATTGTACGACCCGGACCGGTTGCAATATCCCCTTTTGCGGAAAGGTGAACGCGGTGAGGGCAAATGGCAGCGAATCTCATGGGATGAAGCCTTGGATTTGGCGGCTGAAAAAATGAAAACCATTGGCGAAAAATATACACGCTGCGGGTTTATGTTCATGGCCGGCACGGATTTGCAGTCCACTTTCGTTCATCGCTTTGCCGAAGTGTATGGCTCTTACAATATTCTCTCCCATGAATCCAATTGCTTAATCAGCCGCAACCGTGCTTTTTTGGATACGTTTGGCATTGTTCCCATACCGGACACGCTGAATTGCAAATATATTATCATGCCCGGGGCCAACCGCTTTGAAGCTCTGGTGACGCCTGACAGCATGGATATTGTGACGGCCATGCAAAACGGAGCCAAACTGGTGGTTTTGGACCCGCGTTATACTAAAACAGCGGCCCTGGCTACTGAATGGCATGCCATCAAGCCGGGAACCGACATGGCCTTTTTCCTGGCTGTCATGCACGTTTTAATCAATGAAAAACTGTATGACAAAAAATTTGTAGCTGAAAAAACATTCGGGTTTGAAAAACTGCGCGACCACGTCCAGCAATACACGCCGCAATGGGCCGAATTGGAGTGTGAAATCGCGGCAAAAGATATTGTGCGTATGGCGCGGGAGCTTGCCGCGGCAGCACCGGCGGCCATGGTTTATCCGGGGCGGCGCAGTTCTGACTATGAAGATTCCACTCAGATTCGTCGCTCGTATGCGATTGTCAACGCTTTGTTAGGCAATTGGGACCGCACCGGCGGCATGATGTACCCGCATAAAATCAAAGTGGGAACGATTCCCTATGATGCGCCGTTTTACGATAGCAATCCCGATGACCGGGTTGATGCCGAACGTGCCAAGATGATGTTTGATGAAGAGGGTTCGTTTAAACACACGCGTGATGCGGTGATTGAAGGCAAGCCTTATCCGGTCAAGGGATGGCTCACCTATAAAACCAATCCCATGCAAACCGGCGCCAACCGGAATAAAACAATCGAAATGATCAATAAACTTGATTTTATGATCACTGTGGATATCACCATGAGCGACACCGCTTGGATGGCCGATTTGGTGCTTCCCGCACCCAGCTATCTTGAACGCGAAGACCCGGTATCCTCATTTCAGGGATCGTCGGCGTGTTCCGGTGTCACTATTCGTGATCCGATTGTTCCTGCTATGTATGAATCCCAACCGCTTTTCAATATTGTCAAAGCGCTGGCGCAACGGCTGGAACTCGGTGAATTTTTTGATTTCACCATTAAAGATTTTCGCGCCGCACAGTTGAAAAAGTTGCCCGAAGTGGCGGCTGCCATTAAAAAAGAGGGCGTGTACAACGAACCGGGCGTCACACCGGGACAGCATGAAGGCAAACCATTCAGAACGGTTTCCAAAAAAATTGAACTGTTTAATCAGCGTTATCCGGATAAAGGCATTGATCCCATGCCGGTGTATCATCCGCCCCAAAAAACGCCTCCGAATCATTTTCGTTTGGTCGTCGGGCGCAATGCCTATATCACCCAGAGTTCCAGCACCAATAATGCTATTTTGCACCAGTTGCAACCGGAAAACAGTTTATGGATTCATCCGAAAGCGGCGCGTCAATCAGGCATTCGCCATGGCGACCGGGTGGAAGTGACCAGTTCGGTCGGCAAAGGCGTATTGCCTGCGCGGGTCACTGATGAAATCCGGGAAGATACGGTTTATATGGATTCCGGTTTTGGCGCACTTTCGCGGGGATTGAGCAATGTGTTCGGCAAAGGTGCCAGCAATTCGGAAATTATTGAAGACTATGCGGATGAAGTCACAGGCAATATGGCCATGCACGAAACCTTTGTGACCGTGAAAAAAATATCGGCGGTGAGGAGCTAAACGATGCAAACAAATAATCATAAAAAATACGCAATTATAATAGACACATTCAAATGCTTTGATTGCAAGGCGTGTATGGTGGCGTGCAAAGTGGAAAACAGTGTGCCCCAAGGCTATTGGCGCAACTGGGTGAGACATACGGGCGGCCAGCAAGGCAAACGCACCCATTTTCAACCGGGCCAGTGCATGCAGTGTGAAGCGCCTTCTTGCGTGGCGGCGTGTCCGGCCGGCGCAACCTTCAAGCGGGAAACAGATGGTCTGGTGGTGATTGATCCGGATAAGTGTATCGGATGCGCCAACTGCGTCAGCGCCTGCCCCTACGGCGCCCGTTACCGCAATCCGGCCACCCGTCTGGCGGATAAATGCGATTTTTGCCTGCACCGCCTCCAACGCGGCGAACTTCCGGCCTGTGTGGAAACATGCCCTACCAAAGCGCGAACCTTTGGCGATCTGAATGATCCTGAAAGTAAGGTCAGCCGGCTTTTAAAATCGGAAAAATTGGTGCAGATTGTCAATCCCATGGTCAACACAAAGCCGATGATCTTTTATGTCAAAGGCACTCTGCCAGCCGATTGGACCGTGCAACCCACGCTTCCGGGTAATGTTCACATGCCGCTTGAATTTTGGACAGAAAGTTAATGAGTAAGAACCTATTAAGGCACTCATCGTATCTGTTAAGCGGGTTTTTGCATTCTTCATGGCCAAGACAGCCCCGTATTTACAATGGGTTTTTTGATTGCCGGTTCCCTTACCTTTAACATGGCGTGCAGTTGACCTTTGGTGGCGTTTAAGTTTTGTTTGCTGTTTTTTTCCAGCTCTCTTTTGCTGCCAAAAATAATTTTGTACTTCATTTGTTTGTTAGTTAATAATAATAAAAAAACCGACTGCCCAAAGTCGGCAAGTCGGTTTTTTTATCCCACCAAACTTTTCCAATCACTTACTAAATTTATTCAATTATATCATAATGTTGCAATTCTTCAAGTGGAAAGTAAACAATATTATCCATTTTCAGGAACAACCCTATAATTCCATTGTCCGAGATATGGTATCTGAAATTATACTCATTGTCACCTTAAAGTTATCGGCATATTTTCTGCCTGTTTTATAAATCTTTTTGGAAATGTCAGCCGATACTTTCAAACCGGCTGAAGTTGAAGTGTTTTCTATCAGCTCTTTGACAAATTCGTACTTTTTTAAAATGACACCGCCAGTGATCTTGTAATTGATTTCCAAGGCTGTCACATACCAGTTCCGATATTAACTTATGCCTCGTTGTTTTTCAAATCATATATTGTATACGGTATGATAACCCCATCAGCCGGATGAGGAAAATCATGGTCATAAACCTCAACGGATTCCGTGTGATATAACTTTCCTTCCCGATACAAATTGCCTGAAAATTCCTTTTTTTTTGTGTCTATGCCAAGTATCGGATTGTCAGACTCAAGATACTCGGTTTTCAATTCATCAATTCTTCTAAACTGTTTATCACGATTGTTATTTGAACCTGTCGCCTTATTTTTTAGCGCTTTACGCTTTTTGAAATTATTGATTTTCAGCAATTTTTTTATGACAGCGGCACTGATTTCAATGCCTTTTTCTTTCATTTTTTCAGCAATCAGCCTTTGGCTTAAATTTGTCTGTTTAATATTGCTGTCCATCGGATCGCCTGCAGTATGATTTTCTATAACTTCTAAAAAAACCGCATTTATATTGCGAATCGTATCGATGGCCGATTTTCTGCCGCCTCCGACTCTTCTGATTCTGTTTTTATCTGTATTTTCAGGGTCATTTAATTCTTTTATCCCGATATGAACAGTCTTTCGACCACACCTGAAAAGCCCTGCGATATATGTTATTCCGCCATGTGGCAATTTTATCGCTTCAACAGCGGCGTATTTTCTTCTTTCTTTTTCCGACAAACTGATATATGTGTCTTTCATCTTTTTTCTATCTCTGGACTATAGGGCGATAACAGCACAGGTCCGGTTTTTGAATTTTTCATGATTGTCGACAGCTCCGCATTTCTGAGTTGATATTGCTGTCGTAATTGCCAATATCTTAGGAAAAAGTCCAGTGCTAAATGCTTTTATAAAATATCAACTGGCTTTTATGATTATATGTTACCTTTATTTAATTTCTATTCCTTATCAGGTTGCATTAAGCGTTGTAAATGTATTAAAAAAAACATAAAATGAAAAGAAAAATTGATATGACTTTAGAATATAAACGTTTCCCAAAAGTAGAATATGAAAAACGATGGGAGAGAGCCGGAAAGCTGATTGCGGATAACGGGTTGGACGCTTTGCTGATCACCGAGGCTAACAACTATACTTATTTTAGCGGCGGCCACAGAGATTTCTCTTTTTCAAGGCCAACGGTCATGGTTCTGCCCAAAAAGGGAGAACCGGTTGTGATGGTTCATGATTTTTTTGACGCCTCCCAGCACAGAGAATCATGGGTTGAGGATATTCGACCATATACATCAATTTCAGGTTTTCCTGTTGAACTTTTAAAAAGTGTATGCGGCGATCTGGGAATCAATGCAGGCAAGATAGGCGCTGAATTAGGAAGGGAACAGCGTTTAGGAATGTCTTATAACGATTTTGTCAAAATTACCGAAGAGTTGCCAAACGTTGAATTCATTGATGCATCCGATATCTTGTGGGAGCTGAGGATGATTAAATCTGCGGCGGAAATTGATTGTTTAAGAAAAGCGTGCGAAATAAGCAGTCGAGCCTTTGAAAAATGCTTTCAAAATGTAAGACCGGGAATGACGGAAAAAGAGGCGGCCAAGATTTTATATGACGCAACCGTAGAGGAAGGAGGAGCGTCTGTCTGGGTAGTGAGCAATTCCGGACCCTACAACTATGAAAGCGGATTTTTACTCCACCCCGGCAGCTATACCCTGGAAAAAGGAAATCTGCTCTGGTTCGACACCGGATGTCAGCATAACGGATATTCCTCCGATTTTTCAAGAATGGCCGCTATCTGTCATTTTTCAGACGAACAAAAAAAGATGTATGAGATTGTTGACGGCATCACCCAAAAATGTGTTGAAGCTATAAAGCCTGGAATAAAAGCCTCGGATCTATCCCAATTATGCAATATTGAGTTTGAGAAGGCCGGGATAAAAGATATTTGGGGAAAAGGCGACTGCTCTTCGCCTCAGTCGAACAAAGCGCACAGGATCGGCCACGGAATAGGCATGGCAACCACAGAACCGCCTCATATCGCTCTTTTTGATCATACCGAAATAAAGGCTGGAATGGTGATAACCATAGAACCTACCGTAGCTACGAATTATGGGCATTTTAACATAGAATCAGATGTTTTGGTGACAGAGGATGGTTATGAAGTGTTATCCATAGCCTCGCGGGAGTTGATTAAACTTAGATAGTTCACCAATTGTAGGGTGGGTGCAGAGAAACGGAACCTGCCATTAATCGGCATTCGGTGGGTTTCGTTTCTCTACACCCACCCTACATTACTGATTAAAATTTAATGGTACAAGTTTCAGTAATAATTAAGGAAAGAAAATGATTTTTACAGCCAATAAAGGGCAAACCAGCTATGGCGAGGCGATTGGCATTCTTCTGCTTGAAACCAGAACGCCTTTTATTCAAGGTGATGTCGGAAATGCGACCAGCTATGAATATCCTGTAAGGTATAAAAAGGTAGATGGGTTAACAGCGAAACGTATATTCAAACATGACTACAGTTTCGTTGAAAAAATGATCCAAGGTGCTAAAGAACTTGAACGCGAAGGTGTAAAGGCGATTACAGGCGATTGTGGTTTTATGGCGATTTATCATAAAGAGGTGAAAGAATCTGTCAGCATCCCTGTTTTTCTTTCCAGCCTTCTGCAGATTCCGTTTATCAGATCGACTCTTGCAGCTAACGCCGAAGTCGGCATCCTGACGGCCAATTCGCAGTCATTGACTTCTGAAGTTTTCGACAGGATCGGCATAAGTAATGACAACGCTTTGATAATTCGCGGTTTGGAAAATGAAAAAAATTTCAAAGACGCGGTAATTGATGAAATTGGAACTTTAGACAGTGATGGGATAAGAAAGGAGGTGATTGCTGCTGCAAAAGAACTCATCACGGCGCATCCTAAAATCAAGGCATTTCTTATGGAATGCAGTATGCTTCCGCCATACAGCGAAGCCCTTCAGCGTGCTACGGGACTGCCGGTGTATGATTTTTTAACCATGATCGATTATGTATATTCGGCCATCGTTAAAAAGCGATTTAAGGATGTATTATAAGGATACGTTTTTCAAGCTTATAGGAGCCGCTCCTTCGATGCTTTGCTGGTGACATTTCCGGATATCGCCTTATTTTTACCGAATACCGCTTTTGTGAAATAGTCGAATTTTTTAGAATCGAACTGCGTGAATGATTTGCAGAATTGTTCTGCAATAAAAAGGTAAACTATTTTTTGTTCCAAGGCTAAGGTCAACTTGAAGGATGCCAAAAAATGTTATTTTTAGCCTGAAAATTAAAACACTAAAGAAAATTAAAACACTAAAAAGGGAGAATTTTAAAATGGAGAAACAGTTTAGATCAAATGCTCAAAAAAATCAGATTAACAAAAGGAAAATTTGCAATAAAACAAGTTTTTATTGCCTGTCATTCATCCTTATTTTGGCGCTGTTTACATCATTGTCAGCCACACAGGCAATTGCCAAAAGTGTCATAAAGGTGGCTTTCATAGGTAGCGATGACCCGTATGTAAGCGTTGATGGCGCTACTGCGGTGGTTTTTAAAAACCTGGTTGAAACAGGCACTAACAATGAAATTGAAGTGCGTCTTTTTCCAGGCGGCGTACTGGGCCAAGAACGTGAAATGATGGAAATGTTAAAAGGCGGCCTGATCCACGTCCACTTAGCTACGGCCGGTTCCATGGGATCATTTTTTCCGCTTTATGGGGTGTTCGATATTCCCTATTTGATTCCAAGTTATTCTGTCGCTTATGACGTATGGGATGGATGGTACGGGAAAAAAGTTGATGACTTGATATTTGCCAAAACAGGTTTAAGAAGCTTGGGTTTTTTTGCTCAAAGCGGATTCTATCATCTGACGAACAATAAAAAAATGATCAAAAACATAAAGGACATGAAAGGGCTTAAATTTCGTACAATGACCCTGCCCAGCCACATTAAGATTTTTGAAGCTATGGGCGCGTCCGCTATTCCGATATCATGGGCTGAATTGTACACCTCCCTTCAAACAGGTGTTATTGATGGGCAGCATAATCCGGTGGGTTATATCGTTCAAGGCAAGCTTCAAGAGGTGCAAAAGTATATGACGTTGACTGGACACATGTATGCGGTAGGATTCTTTCTTGTTAATGACAAGTGGTTTCAATCATTGTCGCCGGAGTTTAAAAATGTTGTCCTTGATGCTTCCCGAGTCGCCAAAACCGCTGCGCGCGGAATGAATTCGCTTGTTAATGCGGACAAGAAAAAGGGAATCCCTTTTCTTAAAAAAGATATGGAAATTTATAAGCCGACTCCTGCTGAAATTGAAGAATTTGCGGCAGCAACTATCCCTGCAATGCGAAAATACATAACTGAAACATTAGGCCAAGAGGGAGTGGACCTGCTTAATGATTATGTCAAGGCTGTGGAGGAGTCTAAAAAGAAATTGAGCTATGCGCCCTAATCTGCGGATACGTTCAAGTTAAATAGCTGTACAAATCTGGCATCCTTCATTTTTAGGTTTACACTTTTTTGTATTCATAAAAGGGCATCCTTCATATCAGCCCAAAAGCAGTTTACACTTTTTCCATTTGCATATCGGGCAATCCCTTGTGGTTGGCCAATGTAGAAAAGTGTAAACCGAAAAATGAAGGATGCCCATAAAAGGATAAAAAATGGGAAAAAAATCAAATAAGTCAAAAAAAATAGCTGGTTTGATCGACACCGTCGCTTCTGTTTTAGAACGATGGAGTTTGGCAGTCAGTGTGCTGATGGGAGGGGCGATGGTTGTTATCGTAATCGCCGGAGTTATTGCCCGTTATGCGATGCAGAATCCCCTTGCCTGGACGGAAGAGGCTTCAAGATTTCTGATGATCTGGATGGTACTAATAGGGATGTCGGTTGTGGCCCGCAATCGTGAAAATCTGAGTGTCTTATTTCTGGTTACCAAATTTCCTATATTTCTACAGCGAATTGTCAAGTTCCTTACCGAATTGCTGGTGATGATTTTTCTTTACATTCTGGTCGTCGAAGGAATGGAAATGGCGCTAAAAGCTAAAGTGCAGATAGTTCCGTCCATCGGTATTACGATGTTTTACCCTCTTTTTTGCATCCCTGTTGGCGGATTGCTGACTATGATACAGCTAGGGTTACAAATGCTGTTGGATATGCTCAGGTGGGGAAGTGAAATATCTCCGTATGATATGACTGTGGAATAATTTATTTAACAAACAACAAAATCAGACGCAGGTGAATTATGTCAATATATGTTTTAATTCTTTTATTTGCATGTCTCCTTTTAGGTATGCCCGTGGCTTATGTATTAGGAGTAACTTCGATATTCATTATGCTTCAACTCGGAGATACAGCGCTTTTTTCCTTAATTCCGATGCGCTTTTTTAACAGTATCAATCTGTTCCCGCTGATGGCTATGCCGCTATTTATTTTGGCTGGAGAGATAATGAATAAGGCCGGAATAACAAACCGAGTGATCGATTTTTCAACGAAATTGGTCGGACATTGGCGCGGAGGATTGGCGCAGGCAAACATACTTGCCAGTATTCTTTTCGCCGGGCTTACCGGAAGCGCCGTGGCTGATTCGGCTGCCTTGGGAAGCATGCTGATTCCCGGAATGGAAAGAAAGGGCTATGATAGGAATTTTGCCGCTGCGGTAACGGCCGCATCTTCCTGTATCGGCCCGATTATTCCACCTTCGATTGTCATGGTCATTTACGGAGCCTTCATGCAGGTTTCCATTGCCGGCCTGTTTGCAGCGGGCATTATTCCCGGCCTAATCATGGGAATAACGCTCATGTTTTTTTCGCACAGAATTTCCAGCCAAAGAAAATACCCTAAAGAAGAGCATAGGGCAACCATTCCAGAAGTTTTTTCCGGTTTCAAAAAAGCATTTTTATCACTGATGATGCCGGTAATCATTCTGGTAGGCATTTTAGGTGGAATTTTTACGCCCACCGAAGCCGCGGCGGTGGCGGTGCTTTATGCTTTAGTGATCGGCGTTTTGGTTTATCGCAATATCGGCCTTGCGGATTTATACACAATGCTTTGCACCATGACCAAATCTTCAGGAATCGCTTTTATTGTTTTGTCAACCGCCGGAATTTTTATTTGGCTTTTGACAACCGAGCAGGTTCCTCAGCAAATTGCAGAGTTTGTTCTATCCATAACAACGAATAAATATTTGGTCTTATTGATGATTAATGGCATATTATTATTTGTCGGATGTTTCATGGACAGCATACCGGCATTAATCATATTGGGTCCTGTTTTCACTCCGTTAGCGGCTGAAATAGGGGTGCATCCTTTGCATTTCGGAGTGATCATGTGCTTGAATCTTACGGTAGGTTTGGCCACGCCTCCGTTGGGGGCCTGTCTGTTTACCTGTTGCGCCGTCGGACGTGTGAGCCTTGAAGGCATCACAAAGGAGATATGGCCGTTTATTATAGCGCTGATTGTTGCCATTTTCATTGTTACTTACATTCCGGCCATAAGCTTGACCATACCTAAATTACTTGGTTTTATGTGAAATTTGTCAGTTAAAATTTTGTTTGTAATGGTTCAGATACTAAGACACAAAGACACAAAAAATGTATGAAGTAAAAACTTTGAAATAAAAAAAGAATTTATTGCTGAAAAAATAGCATATTCGGCATCAAATGAATAATATTTAAACTTTTGTGACTTAGTGCCTTAGTGGCTGAACTATTACCATATTTTTAAAAAAAGGATTGACTCATGATTGATTTAACCATTCATCCAGAAACACTTGAAAACAACATTGCCTATTGTCGGGAAAAGGGCATTACGCTGCCCACATTTTCCATGATGAAAAACCCGGAGACCATCCCTGAAAAAATTAAAGACCGGCTAAAAACAATCGGCCTGTGGGACATCCATTCCGCCAATCTTTACAGAATTACATGGAACAATGAACCTGAAGATTCCGGCGGACTTTTTGGCGGGGTCAACCATTTTATCTTGCCGCCGGAACTCACGGGATGTAAAGCCAGTATCATTATGCTGGCAGGCCGTTGGTTTCCCACCGGCGCTCACAAGGTAGGCGCGACTTTTGGCTGCCTGGCTCCGGCTTTGGTCACAGGACAATTTGACCCTCGCAAAACGAAAGCTGTCTGGCCCTCCACCGGTAACTACTGCCGTGGCGGAGCCTATATTTCCGCCCTTTTGGCTTGCAATGCCATTGCTATCCTGCCCGAAGAGATGTCCCGAGAGCGGTTTGAATGGCTTAAGACTATTGCCGGCCAGATTATTGCCACCCCTGGATGCGAGTCCAACGTCAAGGAAATCTTTGACAAATGCTGGGAACTGAGAAACTCCGGCGAAGACCTCAGAATATTCAACCAGTTTGATGAAATGGGCAACCCGCTGTGGCATTATACCGTTACCGGAAATGCCGTTGAAACCGTGTTGCAGCAATACATCGCTGACGGAAAACGGTTTGCCGGATATGTCGCCTCTTCGGGATCCGGCGGAACTCTGGGAGCCGGTTATTATTTGAAGCAAAAATTCCCCCGTTCCAAAGTTGTCGTTGCGGAAGCCCTTCAGTGCCCCACTTTGCTAAATAACGGGTTCGGCGGCCATCGCATCGAAGGTATCGGCGACAAACATGTTCCCTGGGTGCATAACTGTAAAGAAACTGATTTTGTCGTGGCCGTGGATGATGAAGTTCCTATGCGGGTGCTGCGCCTGTTCAACGAGCCTTTGGGACGCCAGGCGTTATGTGCGGCAGGAGTTGATAAAGCTTTGACGGAAAACCTCGACCTTCTCGGCATCTCCGGCATCGGCAACATGGCGGCGGCCATCAAATTTGCCAAATACAATGAGTTGACCGAAGATGATGTGGTTGTCTCTGTAGCCACGGATTCGATGCAGCTTTACGAATCACGGTTGAAGGAACTGGAACAGGAAAAAGGCGTTTACACAGAAGTTCAGGCCCAGAGAGATATTGAACTGGTCAACGCCATAACAATGGATCACACCAAAGAGTTGTCTTATTACGACCGGAAAACGATTCACAATCTCAAGTATTACACTTGGATCGAACAACAGGGCCGGGATGTCGAAGAACTCAACAAGCAGTGGTATGATCACGATAATTATTGGTATTCCATATTCGATCAGGCAGATGCCATTGATGATTTGATCACCGATTTCAACAACAGGGTCGGGCTTTTGAAAAGCTGAACATCCAATGTTCAATATCGAACATTGAATTAATTGGCTGGCTTAATATATTATCAGGGCAATCGTCGCTAAAGACGACCCTGTCATGAGTTATTCAGTCCCCGGAACCGAGACATGCTCAATTATAATATCCGTATCCGCCTGCCGGATCCGGATATTTTTAAGCCACGCCTGATCATTCTCTGCGGGATAATCGCTACGGTAACCCGTCTCAATGCCGAAACGTCAGCGGTAATCTTTGAAAATCCCTCGATGACTGATACCGATATTGTTGACGGCATACGCGAAAGCTGCGGTACCGTGTTGTCCGTATTCAGAACTTTCCATGGTATATTTATCAATATTCTGATATTGACCCACAATCGTACCTCGACCCACTTTGCTTGATATAATCCCCCATGAAGCGGCAAGGTTATACCCACGAGCGACAGTGCCGAAATGACATGGTGTCATGTTTAACATATAGTTTTTATATGTCAACCTTCTATCCTCAGGGCAATTGCATGAAACTTTGGCATGAATTTTGATTGATAATGAATTTAATATGTTACTTTCGGCACCGTCAAGCTTAACGTATCCGAATTATAAAATAACTATTCATAATCAATTGTATTTATTGCAATTAAAATTTCATGCAATTGCCCTGCTTCTATCCTATTTGTACTGAATTATTCCCAAGGATTAAATTACAGGTTCTCCCTACATTGAGCGATTAGGAAGATTTTTTTATAACCATTCACCTTTTCTGGTTCCCATTATACTTTACGGGAACCCTTAAAATTTATTCTTGACAATATATCCACCATTACATTATGGGGCTGAATATTATTGATAAAGACTACGCATTTGCTTGATTTGAAAGGAAAATAATTAATATGGCAGAAATTATCTTAGAAGATGAATCCTTGCGAGATGGTCTCCAGTTTGAAAAAGTGATCATCCCCATTGAAGAAAAACTTATGCTTTTTGACCTGCTTCGATCTGCGGGTGTTAAACGCATTCAAGTCGGTTCTCTCGTCAATCCCAAAGTGGTACCCCAAATGGCAGACACCGACATGCTGGCCAGCCGTGTGATTGGCGCACAGGGGACCCTGGCAACAGGACTGGTCTTAAACGCTAAAGGGCTTGAAAGAGCCGTGGCCAGCGGCCTTAAACACATCACTCTTTCAGCTTCTGTCAGCGATACCCACAGTATGAAAAATGTGGGCAAATCTTCTCAAGAAGCCATTAATTCTGTATTCCAATTGATTCGGGAAGCTGACGAAGCGGGAATTGATGTTCGTGCGGGCGCCCAATGCGTCTTTGGCTGTGTTTACGAAGGCACTGTTTCTGAAGATAAGGTTGTTGACACACTCTGCCAAATGGCCAGTGCGGGCGCTGGTGAACTCAATCTGGCGGATACTACCGGAATGGGCAACCCAGTTCAAGTCAAGCGGCTTGTGTACAAAGTGATGCAAGCACTTCCAAATGCTGTGTTGTCTTTGCATCTGCATGACACCAGAGGATTGGGGATGGCCAACATGATCGCCGGATATGAAGCCGGTATCCGAATTTTCGATACCAGCGCAGGCGGATTGGGCGGATGCCCATTTGTCAGGGGCGCTGCCGGCAATGTGCCTACTGAGGACGCTGTTCATCTGTTTGAATCTATGGGAATCGCAACGGGTATCAATTTATCTAAACTCTGCCAAGTTGTGGACAAGTATGAGTTGCTGTTAGGAAGAAGCCTTCCGGGGCGCATGAACAGAGTTCTTAAAACCCAATCGCTCTGCACTGTTTAAAAAGCAGTTTACACTTTTTTAAAGAGAGTGCATCCTGAAAATAGGAAAGGATTGAAAATGCCTGAAAAAAGCTTGCCGCTTGAAGGAATCAGAGTGCTGGAATTGGGTCATACCGTCATGGGACCTGCCTGTGGCCTGATTTTGGCCGATATGGGCGCCGATGTTTACAAGGTGGAACGCACCGGTAAAGGCGACGATACCCGCTGGCTCAAAGGTTTCGGTTCCGGGTTTTTTACTTATTTAAACCGTAATAAAAAAAGCATCTCCATCGACTTGAAATCCCCAAAAGGCAAAGATATTTTGCTAAAACTCGTCGAAAATGCTGATGTGTTGATCGAAAATTTCGGTCCCGGCACTGTGGAAAGGCTTGGCGTGGGTTATGATATTTGCCAAAAAATCAACCCCAGGCTGATTTACTGCTCGTTAAAGGGTTTTATGCCGGGTCCATATCAAAACCGCCCGGCTTTGGATGAGGTTGTGCAAATGATGGGCGGATTAGCCTACATGACCGGCCCTTCCGGCCGTCCGCTTCGAGCCGGCGCTTCTATTACCGATATTTTGGGCGGCAGTTATGGATCGATTGGCATTCTGACTGCTTTGTATCAACGTGAATTCACTGGGAAAGGTCAACTTGTGCAGGCCGCGTTATATGAATCAGTTGCCTTTTTGGTAGGGCAGCATATCGCCGTGGCCGCCGTTTCCGGAGAAGCGCCTCCGCCAATGCCTGAACGCGGTCGGACCTGGTCCGTTTATGACTTGTTTTCCACAGCAGATAACGAGCAAGTGTTTATAGGCGTCACTTCTGAACGCCATTGGAAACGCTTATGCGAATTTTTCGGTTTTTCAGATTGGGCCCAAGACGAGCGATTGGCGTCCAACCAGAGGCGAGTTGATGCTCGTGAATGGTTCTTTCCCGAACTTCAAAAACGATTGGGCAAGCTCAAGAAAGATGACTTAATGGCCCTGGCTGAAAAAGCGGAAATTCCGTTTGCTCCGGTGAATCAGCCTGTCAATCTTATTGACGATCCCCATATTAACCAATCTGACAGTCTCGCAGCGGTTAAGACCCCTGACGGAAGCATCGCAAAGCTGCCCAAAATCCCGTTGCGGCTTAATGGATCGACATTTGATTTGCGCAATCATCCACCTGAAATCGGTGAATGTTCACTAGAAATATATCGCAGTATCGGATATACGGATGATGAAATTGATGAGCTGCTGAATGAGGGGGTTGTGCAAATCGCAGGGCAAAAATCGGGTTCCTGAAGTGTGAAAAAGCCACGAAAATCACAATGATCCAGAAACCCGATTTTTTAATCTGTTTTGGATTTTTTGCCACTGGCCAAAATCAACTGAATCAATGGCGTCATAAAAATAGCGATGGTAATCAAATTGATAGTCAGGGTGATTGGCCGTTCCCATAGAAAGGAGAGCGAGCCATCATAGATAATTAAAGACCTTCTCAGATTGTCTTCCATCAAACCGCCCAGAATAAATCCCAAAAGAATCGGCGCCATGGGAAAACCGAACATCCTGGCGAGCAAGGCCACTGTGGATATGCCGATCATCATGTAAATGTCGAAGGTGTTGAAGGTCACCAAATAAACACCGATGATCGAAAAAAAGGCGATGGCGGGAATCAAAATCGTTCTCGGCACAGCTAACAACCTTGCAAAATAGGGGATCAGCGGCAGATTCAGGACGAGCAAAAAGACATTTCCCAGATACATAGACATGATAACTGTCCAAAATATCTCCGGCCGTTCGACAAACATTCGCGGACCAGGCTCAATGCCATAAGCGATCAGCGCGCCCAGCATGACAGCGGTTGTTCCGGAGCCTGGAATACCCAGCGTCAGAAGAGGAACGAAAGAGCCGGAGCTTGCCGCGTTATTTCCGGTTTCCGGAGCTGACAAGCCGATTATGCTACCTTTGCCAAACTCTTTTTTATCTTCTGATTTTGCAAGATTCCGTTCCATTCCATAAGATAAAAATGATCCCAGGGTAGCGCCTGCGCCGGGTAACGCGCCGATGAAAAAGCCCAGCAGAGAGCAGCGCCCAATCGTGGGGGCAATCTTTTTAAATTCTTTTTTGGTAACTTTCAGATTACTGATGTTGCTGACGTTTTCCGAACCAAACACCTCGGTCGTGTCTTCTCGCTTCAGGATCATCATCAGTGCCTCGGTGATGGCAAAGGTCGCCATGGCCAGCATCACGAAACTGAGTCCGTCCAAAAGATTAATGGTGCCGAACGTGAAGCGTTGGACACCTGAGGTTTGATCAGTGCCGATGGTGGCAAGCATCAGTCCCACTACGGTCATCAGCAGCGCTTTTATAAAGCCGCCTCGCCCCGCAAAAGCGGAAACCGCGGTGAGCCCCAAGACCATCAGGGCAAAATAGTCACAAGACTGGAAACTTTTCGCCACATGGGCCATAGCAGGAGCGGTCAGCATCAACAGCACCACAGCGATAGTGCCGCCAGAAAAAGATGAATAGGCTGCAATGGCGAGCGCTTTCCCAGGATAACCTTTTTGGGCAAGCGGATAACCGTCAAAGGCGGTGGCTACCGTAGCCGCTTCGCCCGGAGCATTGATAAGGATTGAGCATGTGCTGCCTCCGAAAATCGCTCCATAATAGACACCAGCCAGCAGGACCATGCCTGAAGACGGTTCCAATCCATAAGTGACCGGAATCATCAAAGCCACAGCGGTGATAGGCCCCAGACCGGGTAACATGCCGATAAAACTGCCAACAAAACAGCCGAATAGCACCACTGCTATATTAAACGGAATCAAAGTGGTTTGGATTCCGACCATCATCCCCGTTACGAGTCCATCCCACATTATTTAATCACCCCTATCATGTAAAAGATTTCGCCCGGGGCAATGTACATCCCCAGAACTTTGGACATTAATAGCCAGATACCGATAACCAGCGGGATAGAAGCAATCAGCATGACTTTTATTCTCCGTTCGCCGGTCAGGTAGAAGCCTATGCCTAAAAAAAGAATGGAAGAGATGATGAATCCCAGCCAGGTTATGGCAATGCCGTACGCCACCATTAAAACAATGAACTGCCAGGCGCGTGTCCAGTCCAATCCTTGAACGATATCCTTGACCGAATCCGGTTCTTCAGATTCCATGGTCGGCAAGATGATCATCAGCAAAGAAAACACCGCACCCAAAATGGCCAGGACAAATGGCATGGTGCGCGCATTAAAGGTTTCATCCTGCGACAGAAAGGTAAGTGGTATTTTAAACGCATATAAGCCATACCCAATGGATAGAACCAGAAAAAAAAGCGCGCCGACTTTTCCCGGATTCGTAATAATAGGCATTTTTGATTTTTGCATGGGTAGCTCTCTCTTTTTTATTAAGGATTTTGGATATCCTCTATTCAATACTCCCTCCCCCTGGTGGGGAGGGTCGGGGAGGGGAAACTGACTGAATATCATCTGTTTTCACCCCCACCCAAACCCTCCCCCATCAAGGGGGAGGGCTTAAATGGCCGAAGTCAGAACTAAGCCTGACTTAGCACTTTTATCAGCTTTATTTGATAAAACCCAATGTGCGCATCAAACCACCGATGACCTCTTCCTGCTTCTCTAAGAAAGTGTAAAACTCTTTGCCAGGCTTATACAGGTTTTGCCAACCGCGACTTGTTCTTATTTTTTCCCACTCCGGGGTTTTGTACATCTTGGCAAGCATTTCCTGAAATGCAACCGCATTTTTTTCTGGCAGACCCGGCGCTCCGAAAAATCCACGCCAGTTAGCAAATGTGGCATCGCAGCCCTGTTCTTTCAGCGTAAGCGTATCCGGTGCTTGGGGAAGCCGCTTTTCCGAAGTGACGGCCAAAATGCGCACTTCACCCTGATTGGCCAAACCGACGGCTTCTGAAAAACCGGTGGACAGCACTTGGGTATCTCCAGATAAAAGTCCGGCCATGGCCTTTCCGCCAGCATCGTATGGGACATATCTGACTTTTAACGGATCCTCGCCGGCCGCCTGAAACGCCAATGCGGCGACCAGATGATCCATGCCCCCTTTAACTGAACCGCCGGCCACACGAACGGACTTGGGATCTTTTTTGAAGTCCGCAATAATATCTTTCCAACTTTGATACTTTGACTTTTTAGGCACAACAAAAGCCGCATAATCAGCGATAACGCCTGCAATCGGGGTTAAATCCCGGAAAGACTGGGGAAACACACCCGTAAGCGAACGAATCACAATTGGTGTAGAATTCACCATCATCGTGCCGTGCTGACGGCGTGCCGTTGATATCAAATGGTTAAGTGCCTTGCCTCCGCCACCACCAGACATATTTTCATAGGACGCCTTTTTGATAATACCAGCATCTCGAAGCGCTTTGCCGACACCGCGAGCGGTAGAGTCCCATCCGCCACCGGCTCCGCCCGGAATCAAAAAATGCACTTGGTCAAGGGCCGGCTCAGTTGCCGTAACCGGCATAGCAAATGACACGATTATAACGGCCATAAGAGCCGTTATTGCGTATCCACGATTAAAAATGGTCTTCAACAACACTTTCATTTTACTTCCTCCTTGGGTTTTGGGTTTCAAACAACTCTAATTTACAGCCTCTTTAAAAATTACGTAACAATAAAATATGATAGTGAACATCCTGTCAAGAAAAAAATTACAATGTCGTAAAAAGGCGGAAAAAATTTGATCTGTCTAATTGCTGTCTCTCAAGCCAAATCGGCCGATGATAAGATGATAAATGAGGCTACCAACATAAGCTGGGACACTAAATGTAGTCGTAGGTTGGGTTGAGGAACGAAACCCAACGAATTCAGGCTGATGTTGGGTTTCGTTCCTCAACCCAACCTACGAATGTCCCGCCTTATGTGGGTAGCCATAAATGATATACAAGGGAGGGGTTTGACGGATGCGGATGGAAACCATGAAGAAAGGGTTTCATCACCCGCACCATGGTTCGGATAAATTGAGCCATGAATTAAGCAAAAATAGCCAAAATCGGGCATGAAGAAGTTATAATATGAATATAATAAGCAATCAGGGCTGTTCAGTTCTAAAAATGCTTCACAAACCTTTTTTTCTTTGGTAAGCTAAAATTTTAACTGTCAAAGAGGGAAATTCAGTAGATCGAAAAGTTTTTGAAAGGTGACGAACGGCATGTCTGTTTTCAGCTCCGTAGGAGCGGCATATTTGTAGAATCCGAATCTCCCGTGTCCGCTGAGTCCCATAGGGGCGGCATATTCCGATGAAGACATGCCGTTCCTACGGAATTTTTAAGGAACTTTTCGATCTACTGAAGTTGTATGCCATTTTTTTGATAAGTATCTGGGCAAAAATTTTTCGTTTCTTTTAGAAATGCAAATTGCACACTTGCGTACCGTAATCTTTCCAGATAGCGGTACGGCCAGGGAGCGTAATCTGAAAAGGTTACGGTACGAAAAGCAGGTTTACTTTTACCGGTAATGAAAACCTTGAGGGGACTGCCATGATAGCGGTTTTTTGCCGGCCCCTGAATCCGCAGCCTTTCCGGGTGGCAATGCAAAAAATCGCTGCGCTTAATTTTTGCGCTCCTGAACTTTCCATCTACTGATTATAGATTCTTTATTGGCAGAGCGTGGTTTTCGTCTTAAACTCTTCTCATCTAAAATTCCAAAACTATATTTAAAATGGACGAAAAACAAGCTTATCTTCTATTGAATCAGTATTAAATTTGATAAATGGATAATTATATGGAAAACAATCTGACAATTACGAACCGTCCGTTTCTTATCGGTACCGGTGTCCTCTTTTGGGGATGGCTGGCTGATTTTTTTATTCCTGCGATTTTTATTGCGGTTATTCTGGAAGGCGCCCGTTTTATCAAATTTCGCTGGCCATTGGATTTTGCTGATTTTCGTCGGGTGGCTATCATTAGTGATATTTTTATTTTCCTTGTTATCATTATCGTTAGCACCAATAAGACGGTCGCCCTTCGCGGTGTGCTTTTTATCCAATGGCTGCCTTTGATTACTGCGCCAATTATAATTGCTCAATTTTACAGTAAAAAAGAAAGAATTCACCTTTGGGCGCTTTTTTTGACTTTCGGAAAAACCAAAAATAAAAAACCGAAGTTAGAGCCTCTTGTGGATTTATCTTATCCGTTCCTGATTTTATGTGTGTTGAGTGCCAGCGCTGCTAATATACGTGATTTGCGTTTTTATACGGGTGTGTTAATACTGGCGGCTTATGCATTGCAGGGCATGCGTTCCCGTCGCTACGCAGTGAGTTTATGGGTCGGACTGCTTATTATGGCTGCTGCTGCAGGATATTGGGGATCCGTCGGTTTGCATCAATTCCAGAGAGTATTGGAAAATACAGTCCTCAATTGGTATTTAAATAAAAATGATGCAGATGCCGATCCGTATCGTAGTCGGACCGCCATCGGTGATATCGGCGAGTTAAAATTATCAGGGCAAATTTTATTTCGCGTGCGCACATCTTCGGAAGCGACCATCCCGTTACTACTACGTGAGACCAGCTATAATGTTTATCACGTTTCAATGTGGTTTGCCAGAAAAGCCACGTTTGAACGCTTATCGCCTGATTCTGATGGCAAAACCTGGACGCTTCATAAAAATAAAACTGACACATCCTTACGCATGATGATCAGTGATAAATTACGGCGTGGTAAGGGATTGCTGAAACTTCCTGACGGTGCCTGGATGATTTCCAACCTGCCGGTGATGACAATGGAAGCCAATCCTTATGGTGCTGTCAGAATTGAAGACGGCCCTGATATGGTCAATTACATTGTACGTTATCATCCTGAAATTGCGCGAGATCGCCCCCCTGATCAAAGCGACCTGAAAGTTCCTGAAAACGAAGTGCCGGCAATTTATCAAATTGGCAAAGCGTTAAAACTTGAAAAAACGTCTCCATCTGAAACACTGAAAATACTCAAACATTTCTTTTACAACAATTTTAAGTATTCATTGCATTTGGAAACCTCCCAGAATCAAGACTCGCCTTTGAGTCAATTTTTATTGCGCACCCGCGCAGGACATTGCGAATATTTTGCGACTTCGGCAACTCTGCTTTTACGTTCCGCCGGCATACCGGCACGCTATGCCACCGGCTATCTTGTGGATGAATTCAGCAGTTTGGAAAAATGTTTTGTGGTTCGTAAGCGTCACGCCCATGCCTGGACATTGGCTTATCTAAATGGAAGATGGCAAAATTTTGATGCCACACCGCCTGATTGGCCCGGCATTGAAGCTGAAAACGCTTCCCAATGGCAGTCACTGAGCGATTTTTTCGCTTATGCGTGGTTTAAGTTTTCCGAATGGCGCACTAAAGAAGAGGGGAATCGCAAACGCACCGTCTGGCTATGGCTGCTGGCACCGCTGATTTTATATTTAGGCCGCCGCCTTTTCATGAAAAAACGGGTGTTACGCACATCGACACGTCAGCCGGTAAAAATGGTAAAAGACAGCCTTCCCGGAACTGATTCTCATTTTTATCGTATTGAGGAGCGTCTGCATGCTCAGGGGTTTACACGACGTTCCGGTGAAACGCTAACAGCATGGGTGAAGCGAATTCAAGTTGTTTCGGATCATAATTTCAATATCAGACCGCTTTTATCAATTCTGAAGCTGCATTACCGTCTTCGTTTTGATCCGCAAGGAATTTCTAAGATCGATAAAGCGCTTTTGCATTCTGAAGTGGATAGCTGGCTAAGGAACGGTGATTAAATAACTTACCCATTTTTCTTACTCTTAATCTTACTCTTGCTCTTAATCTTAATCTTATTCGTGTCATTGATTAAAAGATGGTTCCAAGCATCTCACAATAAGTAATTAACCCGGAAAATCACAGAACTTTACTAATCTTTCAAAATTTAGTAAAGCTTATCTTTTTGATGAACATTGTTACATAAATGATAAACATAAGATGTTGATGTAGCGCGATCTGAAAGATTAGGGTACATTAAACAAACTATCAACCCCACATTCACGATCATAAGGAGTTATGAATCATGAGTACAAACACGTCAGACACAAACAAAGGCAACATCCAGATTATCGATGATAAACCCGAAAATCTTAATGTTCTTTCATCCATGCTGCAAAAACAGGGTTACGATACGCGCATGGCAATCAACGGAGAGATCGGCTTGAAATCAATTCGGTCAGATCCGCCCGATCTGATTTTGTTAGACATTATGATGCCCGGTCAATCCGGGTATGCGGTTTGCAAACAGTTAAAAGCGGATGCGCTCACTCGCGACATACCGATCATTTTTATCAGCGCGCTGCATGAAACCGCTGACAAACTCAAAGCCTTTTCCACGGGCGGATCGGATTATATCGCCAAACCGTTTGAAGAGGAAGAGGTGCTGGCCCGCGTGAAAACCCATCTGAACTTGTGGAAGATGCAAAAACGTCTTGAAGCGCAAAATGTCCTGTTGCAGCAGGAAATCGCCGAGCGCAAGCAAGCTGATGAAGAACGTTTTCATTTTCAAAAGCGACTTCAAAAGGCGCAAAAGGCCGAAAGTTTGGGCCGCATGGCCGGTTCCGTGGCGCATCATTACAATAACCTGAATTTTGTCATTTCCGGCAATCTGGAGTTGATGCGGGATAAACTGACGCCGCAACACCAGGCAATAAAACATCTGGACGCGGCGGAAGATGCAATCCGCCGATCATCTGAACTGGGACGCAAGATGTTGACCTACATAGGCCATGATTTCGGCAAAAGTTCGCAGCACGATTTTTCCAATGAGGCGGCATCAGTGATTCCCTTAATCAAGGAAGGAATGCCTGACAACATCCGCCTGCGCATGAAACTCCTATCCCGCTTACCTGTTGTCAGAATCGGCTCGGACGACGTTCGCAGAATTTTGACAAATCTTGTGGAAAACGGCTGGGAGGCTTTAGACGGCAACGCCGGCACCATACAAATCTCCACCGGAAAAACCTCATGTGACCGGGCTTTCCTTGAGAGTGCCGCATGGTCCGAAAACGACATGCCCGGAGAATATGTGCATCTCGAAGTGACTGACCGGGGGTGCGGCATGGATGCCGATACGATAGAAAAAATGTTCGACCCGTTTTTTTCTACAAAATTCACCGGACGCGGTCTCGGTTTGGCGGCGGTCGCAGGAATCGTTCGGGCCAATCGAGGTGTTGTCACGGTTTCTTCAAAGCCGGGTACCGGCACAACCGTGCGGGTCATGTTTCCGGCCGCAGGCGAACCGGCAGTCTCAGCCGAGTCGGCCTCGGATACAGACGCTACGGATATTACGGTTCGAGGCGCTGTTCTGCTGGCCGAAGACACAGAAGGAGTTCGCATCATCTGCCAAATCATGCTGGAACAACTGGGTTTCAAAGTGCTGACAGCCGCAGACGGCGCTGAAGCTGTGGAAATTTTCCGTGAGAAACACAAGGAGATTGCGGTCGTATTAAGCGACCTGTCCATGCCTCGAATGGACGGGTGGGAGACACTACGCGCCATCCGCGATATTCGCCCCGATATGCTCGTTATCCTCGCCAGCGGCTATGACGAAGTAACGGCGATGCGCGGCCATCATACTGTGCTGCCGCAGGCGTTTTTGCAAAAACCTTACAAGATAGCAAACTTGAAGGCAGTACTCAGAAAGGTGTTGATTTAAATCAAATGCTGAGTGTACCGTAATCTTTCAGATTGCGCCTCCCCGTACCGTCATTTTTCCATATTGTGCTGTTGAATGTACCGTAATCTTTCCAGATTGCGGTACGGCAACAGTAATTGGAAATACTTTTCCAGCTTTTGCTGATTTAGGCTGTCAATCAACTGTCATCATAAAGAGGATATCACTATGACTGAATTAAAATCCGAAAAAATGGGAATCACTTCGCTTTATAAAAATTCTGTAATTGCGGTCACAGTCTGGACTGCGATGCTCGCCGCTTTATTTGCATGGAATTATATGCACTCAAGCGAACAGATACTGCAAATGGCCAGGAAAGAGGCTTTGACTGTCTTCAGTAAGGACATCGCATTCCGGTATTGGGGGACAATACATGGCGGGGTTTACGTTCCTGCCACAGAGAAAACGCCGCCGAATAAATATCTGAAACATATTGCCGAACGGGATATTACAGCACCCTCCGGGAAAAAACTGACCCTGATGAACCCGTCCTACATGTTGCGCCAGATAATGGAAGAATATTCCAAATTATATAATGTCAGCGGACATATAACCAGCTTAAAGTCCTTAAATCCGGACAATGCGCCGGACGATTGGGAGCGCCGGGTTTTGAAAAGTTTTGAGAACGGAGTCGAAGAGGTTTTTGAAATTGTTTCTTCATCTGATGGAGATCATCTGCGCCTGATACGTCCCCTGGTCACAAAAGAAGGATGTTTGAAGTGCCACGCGCACCAGGGCTATAAAACAGGCGATGTGAGAGGCGGAGTTTCCATGGCCGTGCCTCTGTCCGCCTATTACAACCTGCAAAATAATACCCTCAGGAAATTGGTGATAACGTATAGTTTGATCTGGCTGTTTGGAATGATTGCATTCGGGTTGATCTTCAGGCGTACCAAAATACGAATGATTGAAAAAAAGCGTTCGGAAGCGGAATTACAGAAATATGCACACATCATCTCTTCCACCGCGGATCACATGTCATTCCTTGACCGAAATTATGTGTACCGGGCCGTGAACAATGCCTATCTTAAAGCTAACAAAAAAACGCGCCAAGAAATCATCGGCCATTCCGTAGCCGATCTTCTCGGTGTGGATGTCTTTGAACGACTTGTAAAGGAAAAACTGGATAGCTGTCTGTCTGGTGAGAAAATAAATTATCAAGCGTGGTTTGATTTCCCGGATTCGGGCCGGCGTTATATGGATGTCTGCTATTATCCCTTGTTTGAGGACAACGGGTTCGTTTCAGGGGTGAGTGTATGCGTGCATGACATCACCGAACGTAAACTCAAAGATGATGAATTGCGCCGCCATAAAGAACACCTCGAAGAATCAGTGGCTGAACGAACTCTCGAACTGACACAAGCGGTCGAAAAGATGAATCGGCAAAAAAAGGCCGTTATGAATATGGCCATGGATTTGGAAGAAACGAACAATAAACTTGAAAAAAGAGAGCATGAACTTCAAAAGCGCGTAAAAGAGTTGAATTGCCTTTACGGGCTTTCCAGGTTGGTGGAAGACCCCGACAACACTATTTCCGATATATTACACGGTGTTATTGAACTGATTCCTCCAGCCTGGAGATATCCGGATATCACCTCGGCAAAATTGGTATTGAATGGCGAGGAGTTCAAAACAGCGGATTATGCATCATCTAAGCAGGCACAACGTAGCGATATTATTGTTCATGGTGAAAAACAGGGTTTTTTGGAAGTCAGTTATCAAACTCCGGAACCGGAAGCGGATGAAGGTAAATTACTGAAAGAAGAGAGTTTCTTGCTCAAAGCCGTCGCTGAACGTTTAAGCACAACTATCGAATATAAACAGGCGGCGGAGGCGCTGAAAGAATCCGAAGAAAAATATCGTTTGATCACCGAAACGTCAATGCTGGGTATTAGAAGCTTGGATATACAGGGAAACATCATTTTTGCCAATGACGCCACTGCTGAAATGTTTGGCTATACCCGTGAAGAGATCATTGGCAAGCATTTTTCAACGATGCTCGATAAAAGCAGTCTTGAAAAAGGTAACACCCTTTTTGAAAAACTGCTCTCCGGGAAAAGCGTTGAAGGTGAAATTACAGCCTTGCGGAAAAATGAAAGCAAGTTCCCTATGTATTTCAGTGCGGCCCCGGCTATCAAGAACGGTGAGGTCGTTGGAATAACCGGTGTTACTCAGGACATTACCGAAAAGAAAAAAGCCGAACTGGCGTTGAAAAAAGCCAAAGAAGCCGCCGAAGCCGCCAACCGTGCCAAAAGCGCGTTTCTCGCCAATATGAGCCACGAACTGCGCACACCGCTCAATGCCATCCTGGGCTTTGCCCAATTGTTGGGTCACGCCACAAACTTCAATTCGGAACAACATGAACATCTCGGCACTATCCGTCGCAGCGGAGACCACCTGCTGGCTCTCATCAACCAGGTGCTTGATCTCTCAAAGATCGAGGCGGGACGCGCCACCCTCAATGTGACGAATTTTGATCTCTGTGATTTATCAGATGAGATGGAAGAGATGTTCCGGCTTCGCGCAAAGAATAAAGAGCTTGATTTGCTGTTTGAACGCGCTTCGGACACGCCCCGTTATATACGAGCGGATAAAATCAAATTGCGCCAAATATTGATCAATATACTCAACAATGCGATGAAGTTTACGGAAACAGGCGGCATTACCGTGCGCGTAGATGCCGCAGAAACCGGATTTCTCCAAAAAACCCGATTTCCACAACCGCAAGAAGTTGCCTATAGATGTTTACGATTTGAAATTTCAGACACAGGCCCCGGAATTGCTCCCGATGAATTAGACAAACTTTTTGAAGCCTTTGTACAGACCCGAACCGGGCGGGAGTCGCATAAAGGTACGGGCTTGGGACTGGCCATCAGCAAAAGATTTGTGATGTTGATGGGTGGAGATATTAAAGCGGAAAGCGAAGCAGGGCTGGGAACGACGTTTACATTCCAAATTCCGGTCGGCATGGCTGACGCATCCGCTATTGAAACCGGGAAACCGGATCGGAAAATCATCGCTTTGGAACCGAACCAGCCGCGTTATCGAATGCTGATCGTCGATGACATAGAGGACAATCGCCAGATTCTTATCCACTTATTGAATCAGTTTGATTTTGAATTGAAAGAAGCCGCCGACGGACAGGAAGCTGTTGAAATATGGAAGGAGTGGCGACCGCACCTGATCTGGATGGATATTCGTATGCCGGTTATGGACGGCATGGAAGCGACAAAGCGTATTCGGAATTCGGAATTGCGAATGCGGAATGGGGAATTACGAATGCGGAACAGGAAAGCTGAAAAAGCAGATTCTAATTCAATTCCTGATTCTGAATTCCAAAGTCGCAATTCCAAGATTATTGCCGTAACCGCCGGAGCTTTTCAAGAAGATCGGAGTGTTGCTATGGCCTCGGGTTGTGATGATTTTATAAGCAAACCTTTCCATGAATCCGATGCGTTTAACATGATGACAAAGCATCTCGGCGTTCGTTTCGTATATGAACAAAGTATTGGGACCGACTCTGTGAGAGACGCTGGCGCTGATAAAAACGTCCTGACTTCCGCAAGATTAAACGCCTTGCCCGAAGCGCTCACAGCCGCTTTGAAAATCTCGGCTATACGAACCGACCCGCAAGGCTCAAACGCGGCTATCGACCATATTCGGGAACACGATAAACTGTTGGCCGACGCTCTATCCGGTCTGGTTAAAACGTATCGTTTTGATATTATACAAGAATTGTTAGCGGATGTTTAGAAAGAAATCGGATTTTTTAGAAAAATCCGATTTCTTAACGGAACCGAAAGACTCGAACGCGGCTATCGACCGTATTCGGGAACACAATAAATCTCAAAAAAAATACCGCTGATTAGAAAGAACGTTCTTGGCATAGAGGACAAAGAGGAGGTAAAACACAATGTTGAAAAAGCACCTAGGTAACTTATCTCTCAATACCTTATTGGTAATAACTGTCATTATCACAGTTGTTTTGACCATTACCATATATACAGTTATCACCTATAAGAGCACCAAAGAGAAACGGTTTGCAGAGATAAAAGAACATTCCCAGTTGATAATTGATGTGACCCATCAAGTTGTAGGCGGACTTATTGCTTCCTACAATGTAAATGAGTATGAGCAAGTTCTTATTGGTGAAATGGGACGCAACGATATCCTGGCAATTATCATTAATGATAATAATATGGGCAAAATTATCGGACAAGAGACTTTTGTCAATGGTAAAATACGCAATGATCAATGGGAAATTATTGATTTTGATTCTCAGAACGAACTTCACAAAAATTTGTTAAAGAAAAATTGCTATGTTGTAAAAAACGATATTGTGTACAATGGGAATCTTATCGGGACTGTGGAAGTATATGGCGCTGACCGCTTCATGATTATCGAGTTGAATACAATTATTCGAGTATCGATAATGAGCGGAATAATCCTCTCACTTTTCCTTGTTACAACTTTACTTGCCAGTATTCGCCTTATTGTGGTTAACCCTCTCCATAAAATAACCCATCTTATTTCAAATGCAGACAGCGATGGGATTCCTCTGAATAACATACCTGTTTCCGGTTCTTCGGAGATAAGCTCTCTTTCTTTCACTATGAATAATATGATCGACATGATCAGGCAATCAAGAGTCAAGCTGCGGTCACATCAAGAAAACTTAGAGGGAATCGTGGCGGCAAGAACTCAAGAGTTGGTAAAAGAAAAAAAGAATGCTGACAGGGCGAATCTGGCCAAAAGTCGATTTCTTGCCAATATGAGCCATGAACTGCGCACCCCGCTCAACGGCATTCTGGGTTATGCCCAGATTCTAAAACGCGATCCGAACGATTTGACGACGCAGCAGCACGGTCTTGATGTCATTGAGCAGAGTGGCCGCCATCTCCTGACTCTGATCGACGATGTGCTTGATTTGGCAAAAGTCGAATCCGGCAAAATCGAACTGTACCAGTCCGATTTTTCTCTGAACTCTCTGATCAGAGGCGTGAGCGAAATGATCCGCATTCGGGCCGAACGAAAGGGAGTTACGTTTTGTCTTGAAAAGTCCGCTAATCTGCCTGCCTACGTTCATGGCGATGAAAAAAGACTGCGCCAAATATTATTGAACTTGCTTGGTAATGCTATCAAGTTTACGATTGAAGGCCGCGTGACATTCAGAATTCAGGAGTGCGGATTGCAGAGTGCGGATTTGAAAGAGCCGCTTATCGCTCATAATCATAATCTTAATCATAATCTGAATCTGAAAGATCCGAAATCTGAAATTTCAAAAATCCGTTTTGCTGTCGAAGATACCGGTATCGGCATCACTCCCGAAGATCAGAAGAGTATCTTTGATCCGTTTGAACAGGCAGGCGACCATAATTATAAGGCCAAAGGAACCGGATTAGGATTGGCGATCAGCCGGAATTTAGCAGAATTAATGGGCAGCAAGTTGTATGTTGAGAGTCAAATCGGCTTGGGCAGCGCATTCAGGTTTGATCTTACCTTGCCGGTCGTTCAATATAAAAGTGAAATTAAGGAAATACGTCAGATTATCGGCATTAAAGGCAAGCCGCCGACAATTCTGACAGTGGATGATAATCGGGAAAATCGAATGGTGTTGCTGGATATGCTGAGGCCGCTTGGGTTTAATGTTTTAGAAGCGGTCAATGGCCGGGACGGACTGGACAAGGCCATAGATTCTCAGCCGGATGTGATCATCACCGATCTGGTGATGCCGGAAATGGATGGCTTTGAATTGATTCGCCGCATTCGTCAATCACCTGAATTACAAAAAACAATTATTTTTACAGTTTCGGCGAGCGCCTTTGCAGAAGATCAGACAAGAAGTGTCACTACGGGCAGTGACGCCTTTTTGCCAAAACCGGTGCAGGCAGAGAATCTGTTTGAGCAGTTGGAGCATCATCTGAATTTGACCTGGCTGGAACGAAAACCGGTCGAAGCGCCTGATCTCAGCGACCGGCCAATCATATTTCCTCCGCCGGAGACGATTGCGGAATTGTATGAATTATCTATGGATGGCGAGATCGGTGAACTCGCGGAACGTGTGAGCGCTCTGGCTCAGTCAGATGCCCGCTTGGAGCCTTTTATAAACAAGATGAACCGTTTAATCAAAATCTATCAACTGGGCCAAATCAGTGAATGGTTAGCGCCGCATATAAATAAAAAGGAGATATGACATTATGATAACAAACCGACCGACCACCGTTCTTATTGTGGATGATGAACCCCGCAATTTGGATGTATTGCATAATTATCTGCGAAAATCAGGCTTTAAGGTACTGGTTGCCATAAACGGCGAAGAGGCGCTTATACGTGTCAGGCGTACCATGCCGGACCTGATTCTGCTGGATGTGAATTTACCCGGCATTGATGGCTTTGAGGTTTGTCGCCGCATAAAAGCCTTGGATGCCTCAAAGGATATTCCTGTTATTTTTATCACGGTGGAAATTGATACGGTGGATAAGGTAAAAGGGCTTGAAATAGGCGCTGTTGATTACATTACCAAACCTTTTCAACCGGAAGAAGTCGTTGCTCGGATTAACAAACATCTGACCATCAGCAAACTGCAACAGCAGCTTGAGGAGCGAAATGACAGACTCCGGCAGGAGATTGCCGAACGCAAGCGGGTGGAGGTGGCGCACACCAAAACCCGGATAAACTTACAACGAGCCGAGGAAGGCCTGCAAGTTTACAATGAAGAATTGCAAAGTCAAAATGAAGAACTGCACGCTAATAATGAAGAACTTCTCGCGATTCAGGAACTGCTCGAAGAATCTCACCAGAATTATGTTAATCTGTATGACTCAGCCCCCGTTGGTTATTGTACTTTTGATAATGCTGGAACCATATTGGAAGCAAACTTGGCGGTCACCTGCCAACTAGGTGTTGAAAGAGTCACTTTTATCAAGAAAAATTTTTATCATTATATTGTTTTAGAAGACAGGGACAATTTTTATCACCATCTTCGCCGGCTTTTTGAGACAAAAGCCCGGCAGATTTGCGAAATCAGGCTGGTAAAGAAGGATGGTTCACGGTTCTATGTGCAACTTGAAAGTGTTTTTATTCAGAAAGACAAAGAGCATTTCAGCCAATGCCACACAGCCATCAGTGACATCACCAAACGCAAGCAGGCGGAGGAGGCGTTGCGGAAAAGCGAATGTGAGCTTTCCACTATTTTCCACAGCGCACAAACGCCCATGCTTGTGCTTGATAAGGAAAGGCGCGTGCGCAGAACCAATCGGGCGGCCAGTGTATTTTCCAGAAAAACCGAAGAGAACATGCAGGATTCTTGTTGCGGAGACGCCCTCAACTGCATTCATGTCCATGACCATCCCCAGGGATGCGGGTTTGGCCCGAACTGCCCGGAGTGTCTTGTACGCCGGTCCGCTTTGGAGACGATTAAGACAGGCATTGCGCACAGCGAAGTGGAAACATTATTCCCCATTGTACGAGACGGCAAAGAACATAAGTTTTGCATTTTGATCTCAACTAATCGCATCGAAATAGGCAACGAGCAAATGGCGCTGGTGAATATTCAAGACATCACCGAGCGCAAGCTGATGGGAAAAAAAATAGAAGAAAGCCTAATTGATTTAAAATTAGCACAGGAAATCGCCAATATCGGAAACTGGCAGTTTGATCCCGAAATAGGTATTCCTGTCTGGTCAGATCAAGTCTATCAGATTTACAATAGAGCCCCGCAACAGGGGCCGCCCAACATTGACGAATATAAACAGATTTACGACGAAGATCAGTTTGCCATATTCATCACAGCTTTTCAGGGAGCAATTAAAAACGGAAAACCCTATGATATTACCTTAAAATTGAAACTATCCGGCAGGATTGAAAAATGGATTCATGCCATTTGTCAACCTGAAAAGAAAAAAGGCAAAGCCGGCCATTTCCTCAGGGGAACCATTCAGGATATCACCGAACTGAAAATAGCAGAAGAAGCTATACAAAACTATACTCACCAACTAAATGAACGTCTGAAAGAACTAAATTGCTTTTATAGTATTTCCGACCTCGTTGAGAAACCGGGTATTTCACTGGAAGAAATCATGCAGGGCACAGTTGAACTTATCCCGCCTTCCTTTCAGCATCCCGAGGTGACTTGCGCCCGAATCACTTTAAACGGAAAACAATTTGCAACCGACAACTTTGCCGAAAGCGATTGGAAGCAAACCAGCGATATCATTGTTCAAAATGAAGTGGCCGGCAATTTGAATGTTTATCTGGTGGAAAAATCGGCAAGTGATGAAGAACCTTTCTTGAAAGAAGAAAGAAAACTGATTCGCGCTATAACCGAAAGGCTGGGCCGGATCATTGAACGAATCCAATTGCAAAAAACTTTGCAGGAAAAAGAGGAAAGACTAAGTGCTTTTATGAACGCGGCCACAGACGGATTCATACTTTTCGATTCGGAATTAAATTATCTTGATATCAACAATGCTGCGCTGAAAGTGGCAAAATCAGATCGAAAAGATATCATCGGAAAGAATATTTTGGATATAGTTCCAAATGTTAAAAAAACAGGCAGATACGATAAATATAAACAAGTGATTGAGACAGGTGACCCACTTTTTATTCATGATTTGGTACCTCATCCAAAGTTTGGGAAAGTACGATTCGAGACAAAGGTTTTCAAAGTAGGAGATGGTCTTGGATATATTTTCACTGACATCACCGAACGCAAGCAGGCGGAGCAGGCGTTGCATGAGAATCTGAAAAAATATGAGACTCTTTTTGGGGCATTCCCCCTTGGTATAACTGTCTCAAATAATTTAGGCGAAATCATCGAAACCAATAAAATGGCGGAAAAGCTTCTGGGCCTTTCGGATGAAGAACACGAACAGAGGGCAATTGATGGCGTCGAATGGAAAATTGTCAACGTCGATGGGACTCCCATGCTCCCCGAAGAATACGCCAGTGTCAGGGCACTAAAAGAAAATCGACTGATTGGGGATGTAGAAATGGGGATCGTAAAAAGTAACGGAGAAATCACCTTGATTAACGTAACCGCCGCCCCAATCCCTCTTGAAAAATATGGCGTGGTCGTCACGTATTTTGATATCACCGACCGCAAGCGGTCGGAGAAGGAACTCAAAAAAGCCAAACAAGCCGCCGAGGTTGCCAATCAAGCCAAAAGCGCGTTTCTTGCCAACATGAGCCATGAACTGCGCACACCGCTCAATGCCATTCTGGGCTTTGCCCAATTGTTGGGTCACGCTACAAACCTTGATTCGGAACAACAGGATCATTTAAGCACTATCCATCGCAGCGGAGACCACCTGCTGGCTCTCATCAACCAGGTGCTTGATCTGTCAAAAATCGAGGCGGGACGCGCCGAACTTGATGTGACGAATTTCGATCTCTGTAATTTATTGGATGAGATGGAAGAGATGTTTCGGCTGCGGGCAAAAAATAAAAGACTTGAATTGCTGTTTGAACGCGCTTCGGATATACCCCGTTATATACGAACGGATAAAGTCAAATTGCGCCAAATATTGATCAACATCGTCAATAATGCGCTGAAGTTTACGAAAACCGGCGGAATTGCTGTACGTGTAAAGAAGACCTTCGAGCCGAACCCGGTACAAGAGGCCAAAAGCTCGGAGGGCTTACTGACTTTTGAAATTTCAGACTCAGGCCCCGGAATCGCCCCTGATGAATTAAACAAACTTTTTGAAGCCTTTATGCAGACTCAAACCGGACGGGAGTCGCATAAAGGAACGGGCTTGGGGCTGGCCATCAGCAAAAGGTTTGTGAAATTAATGGGCGGAGAAATTAAAGCGGAAAGCGAAATCGGGCAGGGAACGACGTTTACAGTTGAAATTCCGGCCGGCATGGCTGACGCATCCGATATCGAAACCGGGAAACCGGCTCGAAAAATCATCGCTTTGGAACCGAACCAGCCGCGTTACCGGATGCTGATCGTCGATGACATAGAGGACAACCGCCAGATTCTTATCCACTTATTGAATCAGTTTGATTTTGAACTGAAAGAAGCCGCCGACGGACGCGAAGCTGTTGAAATATGGAAAGAATGGCGGCCGCACCTGATCTGGATGGATATTCGTATGCCGGTCATGGACGGCATGGAAGCGACAAAGCGCATTCGGAATTCGGAATTACGAATGGGGAACGGGGAATATGCAACAACGGATTCTAATTCAATTCCTGATTCTGAATTCCAAAGTCGCAATTCCAAGATTATTGCTGTAACGGCCATCGCTTTTGAAGATAAGCTGGCCCCTGTTATGGCCTCAGGGTTCGATGATATTTTGCGTAAACCTTTCCACACATCCGATGTGTATAACCTGATGACAAAGCATCTCGGTGTTCGTTTCGTGTATGAACAAAGCATTGAAACCGATTCCATCAGAGACACTGGCCCTGATAAAAATGTCCTGACTTCCGCAAGATTAAACGCCTTGCCCGAAGAGCAGCGCACCGCTTTGAAAATCTCGGCTATCAGGACAGACCCGAAAGGCTCGAACGCGACTATCGACCGTATTCGGGAACACGATAAACCGTTGGCCGACGCTCTAACCGAGTTGGTCAAAACGTATCGTTTTGATATTATACAAGAATTATTTCAGGATGTTTAGAAAGAAATCGGATTTTTTAGAAAAATCCGATTTCTCAGAGGAGTTTTAAAGAGGATGTTTCAAAAAAAATCGGGTTTTTTAGAAAAACCCGATTTCTTAACGGAAGCATTATGGCCAGATATTGAGCATGGCAGAAAGTAAAGAAGCGCGGTTTGAAATTCCGGCTTAAATCTGATACTCGTGAATGAATTTGTTTTCCGCCTCGGTAGGGGCTTCCGCAAATAGCCCACCGATTTATCGGTGGGTTCAAAGGCGGCTGCCTGTTGACAGTCCCGGAGGGACTGCCGCCAACGTCCCGACCTGATAATGGCGGGCGTCCCTCCGGGACAGGGATAAAATTTATGCCTGTATTCCCACCGATAAATCGGTGGGCTATTGGCGTTCCGCCCCGGCAGGGACAAAAAAAACCTACCCCTGAAATGGACGGGGTGAGTGATGCAGGGTGGGTGTAGAGACACGAAACCCACCATTAATCGGCATTCGGTGGGTTTCGTGTCTCTACACCCACCCTACAATTCAGGTAGATTATTTTGAGGAAACTCTCTTAAATCATAAAAAAGGAGCAAATTATGACTGAAAGTGAAAACACAACTGCAAAACAGTTTCAACTGCCAAAGGTTGAAACCCAAATCAGGGGACTTGACGAGGTGCTGCACGGCGGTTTGCCTGCCGGGCGGGTGACATTGGTGCGCGGCAAGTCGGGCTGTGGCAAGACCGTCATGTCGTTGGAGTTTCTGTATCGAGGCGCATTGGCCGGAGAAGCCGGTATCTTTATCGCCTTTGAGGAAAGCGCGGAGCAAGTGCGCCAAAATGCGCTGACAATGGGTTGGGATCTTGCCAGGCTTGAAAAGGAGAACACGCTTTTCATCCTGGATGCCCGACCCAAAACTGATGTGATTATATCCCAAAATTTCGATGCGGCGGGCCTGCTGGCAATCATCGCGGGCAAGGCTGAAGAGATGAATTGCCGCCGGATTGTCATCGATGCCTTAGACGCCTTTATCACCATATTTGATGATCCGGCCAAAAGGCGGCTGACAATTCGTGAGCTGCATAGCTGGGTGATGGCACACAATCTGACTGCGATCCTGACCATGAAATCCGTGGCAAACTCTGCTGAAACGGAATTTTATGAGTTTCTCAGTTATCTGTCGGATTGTGTTATTTCCCTGGATCAGCGCATTTTCGAACAGTTGCGAACACGCCGCTTGACCGTGAAAAAGTATCGCGGCTCGGATTTTTCCAGCAGCGAACATTCCTTTGTCGTCTCGGACAACGGTATTATGATAATCACGATTTCCCCCACCCAAATCGAACACCATGCGTTAGGTCAAAAAATATCGACAGGCCTGCCGCGGCTCGATACTATTATGGATGGAGGTTATCGCCAGTCGGCCTGTGTTTTGTTGAGCGGATCATCCGGCACCGGCAAGACCACTTTTGTCAATATGTTTGCGCAAGCCGCCTGTTCACGCGGGGAACATGTGCTCTACATCGCTTTTGAGGAATCAGCCGAGGCGATTATGGGGAATATGCGCAGCGTGGGTATTGATCTCCAACAGGCGACAGACTCCGGGCGCTTGTGTTACCTGGCGGAATTGCCTGAATCTATGGGGGTGGAAGAGCATCTGGCGCACGCCTTCGAACTGATCAGGACATTTCAACCTCAGCACATTATTGTGGATGCCATCTCCGCCTGTAAGCGCATGGGTTCGGAAAAGCAGTTCTTCGATTATCTGTTCCGGCTGGTCAACCATTGCAAGAGGTTTGGAAAGACGTGTGTGCTTGCCAACCAGGGCAATGTTTTTATCGACGACTTTAAAGCCGACATTACCAATGCCGATTTTTCGTCGCTGTTGGATACCGTGGTTTTTCTGCGCTATGTCGAAGTCGGCGGCGAGATCAACCGGACGCTGTTGGTGGCAAAATCGCGCGGTTCCCAACACTCGAATCAATATCGTGAATATCGCATCACAGATAACGGGATCGACATTCTCGACGTCTATCTCGGCAAAGGCGGCGTATTGACCGGAGCCGCCCGCCAGGAACAGGAAGCGGCGGAATTGGCCGAGTTCGAAACACGACGGCAAACGATTGATGTGGAACGATTGGAAATTCGCGGTGAGGAATTGCTCTTGCAGCAAACAATTGCGGCGATGGAGGCAAAACTCAAGGCCCGACGCACGAAACTGGCGATCATGGAGGAAAACGAACAGATTCAGCGTGATGATCGCAACATTAGATCGACAAGTCGGGGATCGGATAATAATAGCCTTGTGTTGGAACAAGATAAAGGAGGCCTGAAATATGACGACTGATAATAGCAACAATGGGATATACACCTTTACTTTGTTTGTCGCTGATAATAAACCCAACTCGGCGGCGGCCCGGCGCAATCTGGAGCTGATCTGCCAGACCTGTTTCACCGAACACTTTGAGATCATCATTATTGATATTTTGCAGAATTTCCAGGCGGCCTTGGATAACGATATTTTGGCATCACCGGCCCTGCTTGCCTCGCTGCCTCATGGAGAAGTCACGATTATCGGCGATCTGAGCGATACGCAGAACGTTTTGACCGCACTCGGAGTCGCCGGAAATGAGTGATAACATGGCTGAAACAAAACCGAGCTACGAAGCGCTTGCCGCTCGTCTCGCCAAAGCGGAATCATATCTTCAAGCCATTCGCAGTGGAAAAGTGGATATAATTGTGGGCGCTGATGCGGCACTTTCCGTGCAGTTGGCCGAAACGCAGCAGGCGCTCGAAAAACGGACGGAGGAATTAGCCAAAACCAATGTCACTTTGCAAAACGAAGTCGCCGAACATAAACAGGCTCAAGAGGAGTTGGCCAAATATCGCGATCATCTTGAAGAGCTTGTCGAAGAGCGCACGGCAGAGTTGAGCCGGACGGTCGAGGAAGTCGAGCGGCAGAGATGGGCGATTATGAATGTCTTACAGGACTTAAGCCGGAGCAATAAAAAGCTGGCTTTGGAAATTGAAGAGCGCAAGCAGGCTGAGGAACAAGTGCAAGCCGCCCTTCGGGAGAAAGAAGTACTCTTAAAAGAAATCCATCATCGGGTCAAAAACAATATGCAGGTAATTTCCAGTTTGTTAAGCCTTCAAGCCAATCAAATTGAGGATGAGCACATGCGCGGATTGTTCAAAGAAAGCCAAAACCGTATCAGATCTATGGCTCTTATCCATGAAAAACTGTATGGAAACAGCGATCTGGCACAGATTGAGTTTGAGGATTATCTCTATACCCTGGCGTCAAATATTTTTCGCTCTTACCTCAAGACCGGCATACAATTTATCATAGAAGCCGAGGATATATTTCTCGATATTAAAATTGCTATTCCCTGCGGCTTACTTATCAACGAGTTAATTTCCAATGCTCTGAAATATGCTTTCCCCGAGGGCCGAACGGGAAATATTTATATTACTATGTGTCCAACTGATGATAATGATCTTGTTATAACTGTACGTGATGACGGCATCGGTTTTCCCGAGGGGATTGACTTTCGTGATACCGACTCGTTCGGTTTGCAACTGGTGAATATGATGGCCGAGCAACTGTCGGGTACAATAGAACTTAACAGCAAAGAGGGCACAACGTTCATCATAACGTTTCCTGTAAAAGGAGAAGATCATGAGTAAAAAGAGGATACTTATTGTAGAGGATAATCGCCTTGTGGCTAAGGATCTTGCAGGTATCCTCTCCAGGTTGAATTATATTGTTGTCGCCAAAAGTGTTACAGGAGAAGACGCTATTGTCCGGGCAGCAGAATTCCAGCCCGATCTGGTGTTGATGGATATTAAACTAAAGGGGAAAATAGATGGGATTGCGGCAGCCGCTCAAATTCGTGAAGAGTGCGATATTCCTGTCGTTTATGTTACATCTTATTCCGATCCCCAGACACTTGAGCGGGCAAAGATCACCGAACCTTTCGGCTATGTGCTAAAACCCTTTGAGGAACGTGAGCTTCGCTCCATCGTCGAAATGGCTTTCTACAAAGCTCGGATTGATAAAGAACTAAAGGAAAACCGGCAATGGTTACTCACCACTCTTAAAAGCATTGGTGAGGCTGTAATTGCCACCGATTCGGCTGGTAATATCAAATTTATGAATCCCATTGCCGAAGGCATGACCGGCTGGCCCCAGGATGAAGCTAAGGGCAAAGCATTAACTAAGGTATTCCGTGTTATCAATGAGAAAACAGGAGTGGCTATCGTAAACCCTGTAGAAAAAGTTTTTGCCTCCGGTAAAATTGAGGCTCTGGCAAATCACTCCATTTTAATTGCTAAAGATGGGCGAAAGATACCGATAGACGATTCCGCTGCTCCGATACTGGATGAAAAAGGCAAGATCAGTGGAGTTGTTTTAACATTTCGGGATATTAACGAGCGCAAGCAGGCGGAAAGGAAGCTGCAAGAGGCTCACGATATACTGCTTATTGCTGAAAAAACAGCAAAAGCCGGCAGTTGGAAATGGGAACTTAAAACTGACAAGGTCACCTGGTCTGATAACTTATGCCGTCTCCATGGAATTGAGGTTGAAAATTTTGATGGGACTTATGAAACCGCCATGCGATTCATTCACCCGGATGACCTGGACTATGTTAAAAAGAGAACCGAATTGTGGTTATCTGAAAAACGCCCCATGTTGTTTGAGTATCGGATTTTGACACCTGATCATATTGCTAAATTTGTGCGAGGCACAAATCAAATGAACTTCGATCAAGAAGGAAACATTGTAGAAGCCTTTGGTATGATTATAGACATCACCGAAAGCAAACTGGCGGAAGAGGCGTTGCGGGAAAGTGAAGAAAAGTGCCGCTTGGTAACCGAAACGTCATCAGCTGGTATTGCCAGCCTGGATATTCAGGGGAATTTTACCTTTTCCAATGCTGCTTATGCCAAAATGTCAGGTTTTACGAATGAGGAGATAATCGGCAAGAATTTTTCAATCCTGCTTCCTGATCATCAACTTGAACAGGGTCATAAACTCGTCAGTAAAATTTTGTCCGGTGAAAATGTTGAAGGCGAAATAACGGTCCGGAGGAAAGACGAGCACGAATTTCCTGTTTACCTCAATGCGGCTCCTATTATCAAACACAAAGAGGTCGTGGGACTCACCGGTATTGTTCAAGACATTACCGAGCGCAAGCAGGCGGAGAAAGCGCTGCGAGTGAACGAAAGCAGGCTTAAGCAATCTCAGAGAATAGCCCGATTAGGTTATTGGAGCTTGGATTTGGTGACGAATACAGGCTCATTGTCCGGAGAAATATACAGGACTTTTGGTATTGACCCCGACACTTATGAAGATACATTTGAAGGTTCCTTGGAAACTTTTTTGGAACTCGTTCATCCCGAAGATCGGGATAGGGTAAACAAGGCTTATAGAGATTCATTAGAAAACAAAACACCTTATGAAATCGCTCATCGACTGTTGCTCAAAGACGGATCGATTAAATGGGCTAATGAGATTTGCCGGACTGAGTATGATGAGCATGGCAATCCGCTTCGGTCTGTTGGGACGGTTCAGGATATTACTGACCTCAAGCAGGCGGAGGAGGCGCTGCGGAAAAGCGAGGAAGAAAAGAACCTGATTCTCAATACCGCAAACGAGATCATCGCCTATCACGACACGGACCACAATCTGAAATGGGCAAATCAACATTATCTGGACTCGCTTGGCAAGTCGCTCGATGAGGTGGTTGGGAAAAAATGTTACCATAACTGGGGACTGGACAGGGTATGCATGGAATGCCCGGTTTCAAGAACGATAGACACCGGCATGCCGCAGCAAGACGTATTAACGCCCGATAATCAGCATCATTGGCCTGCTGATCAAGGTTCATGGGAGGTAAATGCGGCTCCGGTGAAAGATGCCGCCGGAAATATTGTGGGCGCAATCGAGATCGCACGCGATATCACCGAGCGCAAGCGAGCGGAGAAGGAACTCAAAAAAGCTAAAGAAGCCGCTGAAGCCGCAAACCGCGCCAAAAGCGCGTTTCTCGCCAACATGAGCCACGAACTGCGCACGCCGCTCAATGCCATCCTGGGCTTTGCCCAATTGTTGGGTCACGCCACAAACCTTGATTCGGAACAACATGAATATCTCGGCACTATCCGTCGCAGCGGAGACCACCTGCTGGCTCTCATCAACCAAGTGCTTGATCTGTCAAAGATCGAAGCGGGACGCGCCACGCTCAATGTGACGAATTTCGATCTTTGGGATTTGTCAGATGAGATGGAAGAGATGTTCCGGCTTCGCGCAAAAAATAAAAGACTTGAATTGCTGTTTGAACGCGCTTCGGACACGCCCCGTTATATACGAACGGATAAAGTCAAATTGCGTCAAATATTGATCAATATACTCAACAATGCGATGAAGTTTACGAAAACAGGCGGAATTACCGTGCGCACAGGGGCCGCAGAAATCGGATTTTTCCAAAAAACCCGATTTCCACAACCGCAAGAAGTTGCCCCTACATATTTACGATTTGAAATTTCAGACTCAGGCCCCGGAATCGCCCCGGATGAATTAAACAAACTTTTTGAAGCCTTTGTGCAGACCCGAACCGGGCGGGAGTCGCATAAAGGCACGGGCTTGGGGCTGGCCATCAGCAAAAGGTTTGTGAAGTTAATGGGCGGAGAGATTAAAGCGGAAAGCGAAGTCGGGCAGGGAACGACGCTTACATTTCAAATTCCGGCCGGCATGGCAGACGCGTCCGATATTGAAACAGGGGAATCGGCTCGAAAAATCATCGCATTGGAACCGAACCAGCCGCATTACCGGATGCTGATCGCCGATGACATAGAGAGCAACCGCCGGCTTCTTATCAACTTATTGAATCCGTTTGATTTTGAACTGCGAGAAGCCGCTGACGGACAGGAAGCTGTTGAAATATGGAGAGAGTGGCGACCGCACCTGATCTGGATGGATATTCGTATGCCGATAATGGACGGAATCGAAGCGACAAAGCGCATTCGGAATTACGAATTGGGAATGGGGAACAGGAAAGCTGAAAGAGCGGATTTTTATTCAATTCCTGATTCTGAATTTCAAAGTCACAATTCCAAAATTATTGCCGTAACCGCCAGCGCTTTTGAAGAAGATCGGAGTGTCGCTATGGTCTCGGGCTGTGATGATTTTATAAGCAAACCTTTCCATGAATCCGATGTGTTTGACATGATGACAAAGCATCTCGGTGTTCGTTTCGTGTATGAACAAAGCATTGAAACCGATTCCGTCAGAGACGCCGTCGCTGATAAAAACGTCCTGACTTCCGCAAGATTAAACGCCCTACCCGAAGAGCTGACAGCCGCTTTGAAAACTTCTGCTATAAGAACCGATCCGCAAAACTCAAACGCAGTTATTGACCGCATTCGGGAACACGATAAACCGTTGGCCGACGCTCTGACCGGGCTGGTTAAAACGTTTCGTTTTGATATTATGCAAGAATTGTTTGAGGATGTTTAGAAAGAAATCGGATTTTTTAGAAAAATCCGATTTCTTAACGGAACCGAAAGGAGATATGACATTATGATAACAAAAAGACCGACCACCGTTCTTATTGTGGATGATGAACCGCGCAATTTAGAAAGAAATCGGGTTTTTTAGAAAAATCCGATTTCTTAACGGAACCGAAAGGAGATATGACATTATGATAACAAAAAGACCGACCACCGTTCTTATTGTGGATGATGAACCCCACAATTTGGATGTGTTGCATGATTATCTGCGAAAATCAGGCTTTAAGGTACTGGTCGCCATAAACGGCGAAGAGGCGCTTATACGTGTCAGGCGTACCAGGCCGGATTTGATTCTACTGGATATAAAATTACCCGGTATCGATGGCTTTGAGATCTGTCGCCGCATAAAAGCCTTGGATGCTGCAAAGGATACTCCGATTATCTTTATCACGTCTGGTACAGACGCGGTGGATAAGGTCAAAGGGTTTGAAATAGGCGCCGCAGATTACATCACCAAACCCTTTGAGCCGGAAGTGGCCGTGGCTCGGATTAACAAACATCTGACCATCCACAGGTTGCAAAAACAGCTTGAAGAGCAAAATGTCAGACTCCAACAGGAGATTGTTGAACGTAAGCAAGTCGAGAAATTATTACGAAAGAGCGAAAAAAAGTATAAAGCATTATTCCAAAACGCCCAGGTTGCCTTGTTCAGGACCGCTGTTTCAGACGGCAAGCTTATTGAAATAAATAAACGATATGCCAATATGGCCGGCTATCCGACTGTAGAGGACTGTATGGCGGAATTTAATGTGGCTGATGCCTGGGCAGAACCCGCCGCCCGTGACGAACTGATGAGAATACTGCGGGATAAAGGCTCTGTCACAAATTACGAAACAGCAGTCAATCAAAAAGACGGCTCCCGGAAACACATAATATTTTCAGCAACGATTTTTCCTGAACAAGGATACCTGGAAGGTTCGATAGTCGATATCACCAAACGCAAGCGGGCGGAAGAGGCCATTCAGGGACATCAAAAACATTTGGAGGCTATTAGAGACATCGGTTTACTGGCAACTTCCACCTTGGATTTAAAAACACTTTTACGGCGAATTCTAAAGAGCGTCATACAAACAATCGGGGCGTCAGTTGGCATGCTCTTTCTTAAAAACGATAGTTCCGACGGCCTTTCTTGGGCAGCTTCTATGGGCTTGTCAGACGCCTTTGTGACCGAATATGAGAACCAGGCGATCAAACCGGGCGAGGGTCTCACCGGTCGTATCTTCCAAAGCGGTGAACCGATCTTTATCCAAAAAAGCTCCTCCCATGACTCGCGAATCGCCCGGCAGGTTATTGTTGATGAAAATCTAAACTCGTTTATCGGCGTGGCTGTGTATGCCGATGATAAAATCATTGGAGTAATGAATATCATCTCGCGGGCGCCGGTCGTTTTACATGAGCGGGATATGTCCCTTGTCAGCGCTATCGGCGTTCATGTGGGCTCTGCCATTCAAAACGCTCAACTTTACGCGCAAATCAAAAAGACTGAGGCTCTGCTGCATATCGAGCGCGACAATTTCAGCAATATTATGGAATCGATGGATGACGGCATCTATATCGTAAACGAGCAATATGACATCCAATATGTGAATCCGGTACTTCAAAAGGATTTCGGTTCTGATGAGGGGCAAAAATGTTATGCCTATTTCCATGAGAGGACAACCGTGTGTCCCTGGTGCAAAAATCCGGAAGTGTTTGCCGGAAAAACCGTTCATTGGGAATTTCATGTTGCGAAGAACGGGCGAACGTATGACCTTATTGACGCGCCGCTGAAAAATAACGATGGCAGCATTTCAAAACTTGAAATACTCCGCGACATCACCGAGCGCAAGCAGGCGGAAGAGGCGCTGAGGGAGAGCAAAACCGAATTGGCCAGAGCCCATAAAATCGCCAGATTGGGCAATTTCCGTCATGATTTGAAAACCGGTATCGTTGTCTGGTCAAAGGAGATGTGCATCATTGCCGGAATTGGCGATAATGAACGGCAATTGTGTCTGGAAGAAATCAATCGATTAATCCATCCTGATGATTTGGACAAAATACATACCGCTTTTCAGAATACTTTGGCAGGGGGGGGAAACGCTGCTCTTGATATTCGATTGATTGGCTACGACGGGACAATTCGTCATATTCACGATCAGTTTGAAGTTTTTTTTGATGAGGATGGGCAGCCTTGTGAAGTTTTTGGCACGGTGATGGACATCACCGAGCGCAAACAGGCGGAGGAGGTGTTGCGGCAATCGCACGAACGCTTTAGCGCCGTGATGGACAGTCTGGAAGCTGTTGTGTACGTTGCGGATATGGAGACGTATGAACTGTTGTTTGTCAATAAATTTACGCAAAACATCCTTGGAACAGATCTGGTCGGGAAAATGTGTTGGAAAGAACTCCAGGACGGGCAACACGGCCCATGTGAATTTTGCACCAACAATCGCTTGATTGACGCGACCGACGAAGCGACCGACGTCTATGTCTGGCATCTCCAAAACACCGTCACCGGTCGCTGGTACGAACTTCGCGATCAGGCTATCCGCTGGACAGACGGTCGTTTGGTGCGCATGGAGATCGCCATAGACATCACCGAGCGCAGGCAGGCCGAAGAAACATTAAAAAAGAGTCAAAAACGAGAAAAAGAACTGGCCGATATCGTACGTTCCTCACCTATAGCAATAGCCTTTGGATATCCTGATGGGCGGCTGGAACATTGTAATGCAGCTTTAGCAGAAATGACCGGCTATACAGAAGAGGAATTACAAGCGATTGACTGGAATAAAACCCTAACTCCCCCTCGATGGAACGACATCGAAGCCGAAAAACTTCATGAATTGATCGAGAGCAAAGGAAGTGTTCTCTATGAAAAAGAATATATCCGGAAAGATGGCGTGGTTGTTCCAATCGAGTTGCTTGTAACAGCAACATTTGACACAGAGGGCAATGTCGTACATTTTACCGGATTTTGTACCGACATCACCGAGCGCAAGCAGGCTGAGGAGGTGTTGCAGCGGCGAACCCATGATTTTGGCGAACGGGTCAAAGAATTAAATTGTCTGTATGGCATCGCCCACCTCATTGAGAAACCCGGTGTGACATTAGAAGAGATCATGCAGGGCGCAGTTGAGCTTATCCCGCCTTCCATGCAGCATCCCGATGTTATTTGCGCCCGAATCACTTTAAACAGCAAACAATTTGCAACCGACAACTTTGCCGAAAGCGATTGGAAACAAACCAGCGATATCATTGTGCAAAATGAAGTGGCCGGCAATTTGAGTGTTTATTATCTAACAGAAATATCGGCAAATGATGAATATCATTTCATAAAAGAAGAAAGAAAACTGATTCACGCTATATCCGAAAGGCTGGGCAGGATCATTGAACGAATCCAAATGCAAAAAACTTTGCAGGAAAAAGAGGAAAGACTAAGTGCTTTTATGAACGCGGCTACAGACGGATTCATACTTTTTGATTCGGAATTAAATTATCTTGATATCAACAATGCCGCGCTGAAAGTGGCAAAATCAGATCGAAAAAATATCATTGGTAAAAATATTTTAGATATTGTTCCAAATGTTAAAAAAACAGGCAGATACGATAAATATAAACAAGTGATTGAGACAGGTGACTCATTGTTTATTCATGATCTGATACCTCATCCAAAGTTTGGGAAAGTGCGTTTCGAGACAAAGGTTTTCAAAGTAGGAGACGGTCTTGGATATATTTTCACTGACATCACTGAACGCAAGCGGGCCGAGGAGGAACTCAAAAAAGCGAAACAGGCCGCCTTGGAAGCACAACATGCGGCTGAAGCCGCCAATCAGGCCAAAAGCGCCTTTCTTGCCAACATGAGCCACGAACTGCGCACACCGCTTAATGCCATCCTGGGCTTTGCCCAATTGTTGGGTCACGCCACAAACCTTGATTCGGAACAACATGAACATCTTGGCACTATCCGTCGCAGCGGAGACCACCTGCTGGCTCTCATCAACCAGGTGCTTGATCTGTCAAAAATCGAGGCGGGACGCGCCGAACTTGATGTGACGAATTTCGATCTCTGGGATTTGTCAGATGAAATGGAAGAGATGTTTCGGCTGCGGGCAAAGAATAAAAGGCTTGAATTGCTGTTTGAACGCGCTTCGGATATACCCCGTTATGTGCGAGCGGATAAAGTCAAATTGCGCCAAATATTGATCAACATACTTAATAATGCGCTGAAGTTTACGAAAACAGGCGGAATTACTGTGCGCGTAGATGCCGCAGAAACCGGATTTTTACAAAAAACCCGGTTTCCACAACCGCAAGAAGTTGCCCCTACATATTTACGATTTGAAATTTCAGATACCGGTCCCGGAATCGCCCCGGATGAATTAAGCAAACTTTTTGAAGCCTTTGTACAGACCCGAACCGGGCGGGAGTCGCATAAAGGCACGGGCTTGGGGCTGGCCATCAGCAAAAGATTTGTGAAGTTAATGGGCGGAGAGATTAAAGCGGAAAGCGAAGTCGGGCAGGGAACGACGTTTACATTTCAAATTCCGGCAGGCACTGCCGATGCATCCGATATTGAAACAGGGAAAACGGATCGGAAAATCATCGATCTGGAACCGAACCAGCCGCGTTACCGGATGCTGATCGCCGATGACATAGAGGACAACCGCCGGCTTCTTATCAACTTATTGAATCCGTTTGATTTTGAACTGCGAGAAGCCGCTGACGGACAGGAAGCTGTTGAAATATGGAAAGAGTGGCGACCGCACCTGATCTGGATGGATATTCGTATGCCGATAATGGACGGCATGGAAGCGACAAAGCGCATTCGGGATTCGGAATTGCGAATGAGGAACAGGGAATCTGCAACAACGGATTCTAAATCAATTCCTGATTCTGAATTTCAAAGTCACAATTCCAAAATTATTGCCGTAACCGCCGGCGCTTTTGAAGAGGATCGGGGTGTCGCTATGGCTTCGGGCTGTGATGATTTTATAAGTAAACCTTTCCATGAATCCGATGTGTTCAACCTGATGACAAAGCATCTCGGTGTTCGTTTCGTATATGAACAAAGCATTGAAACCGACTCTGTAAGAGACGAAAGCGCTGATAAAAACGTCCTGACTTCCGCAAGATTAAACGCTTTACCCGAAAAACTGACAGCCGCTTTGAAAATCTCGGCTATAAGAACCGACCCGCAAGGCTCGAACGCGGCTATCGAACGCATTCGGGAACACGATAAACCGTTGGCCGATGCTCTGGTCAAACTGGTTAAAACGTATCGGTTTGATATTATACAAGAATTGTTTGAGGATGTTTAGAAAGAAATCGGATTTTTTAGAAAAATCCGATTTCTTAACCGACCCGCAAGGCTCGAACGCGGCTATCGAACGCATTCGGGAACACGATAAACCGTTGGCCGATGCTCTGGTCAAACTGGTTAAAACGTATCGGTTTGATATTATACAAGAATTGTTTGAGGGAGACGATAAAAAATGCTGAAAAGGAAATCCAGTCTCTGGTGGAAAACTTTATGATGGGAGGAAAGGCATTTGGTTCCATCCTAAATTTGCGGTGAAACGTAAAGGGATAAAACCATTATGAAAACAAAATATTTTTAGGAGGGAAGTGATATGTCTATAAACAAGGGTTGGCTGCGCATGTGTGCTTGTACCGTGCTGTTGCTGTGTATGTCCGCGCGGGGTTTTAGCGCGGAAGTCGATGAATACGCCTCCGTCGTATTGTCGGAAGATGAACGCGCCTGGCTGCAAAAAAAACACACCGTTCGCGTTCGCGTGGGGGATGCTCCGCCCTGGGAGATTAATACGCCCAAACCCCAGGGCATGTCTGTCGATTATTTAACAATCATCGGGGAACAATTTGGCATCGATTTTCAATTTTTCCCCGGAAATGAAGCCTGGGTCGACGGTTTCAACGACATGGCCGGCGACCATCTGCATTATGATCTTTTGCCTGCGGCTAAACGCACTGAAGAACGCCTGGCCTACTTTGCCATGAGTGATGATTACCTTCATTCGCCCTGGGTTGTTTTTAGCCGTCAAGAGACGTCGGACATCCTCAGTCTGGAAGCCCTGCGGGGGAAAAAAGTGGCTGTTGAACGGGGATATGTCATGCACAATCTGCTGCAAACCACCGAACCCGAAATTGACCTGGCGCCTCAGGAAAACACGGTGGAAGCTCTCCTGGCGCTTTCCACGGGGAAAGTAGAAGCTTATGTGGGAAATATCATTGTCTCCGATTACTTGCTCCGACGCCATGGCATTACCAATCTGAAGATCGCCGGTTCCACGCCTTTTGGCGATCACAGCCAGGCAATGGTGACACGGCAGGAATGGGCGCCCCTGATTTCGATAATTAATAAGGGGCTGAACGCCATGTCTGCTGAACAAAATATCGCCATTCAGCAAAAGTGGATACCTCCGGCTACCGTTGCTAAATCCCAAACAATTGCCCTGACACCGGAAGAGCGGGCTTGGTTGGGCACCCAACCGGTGATTCGCGCCCGTGTCGGCAATGTCCCACCCTATCACTTTTGGGACAACGGGCCACAAGGAATTTCGGTGGACTTGCTGAATCACATAGCAGACAAAATAGGTTTTCGAGTGGAGTATCTGAAGGGCATGAGTTGGCTTGATGCTGTGGCGGGCATCCGCAGCCATGAAAATGTTGATTTGCTGCTCACCGCCAAGCGCACCCCGGAGCGAGAAACCTATATGATCTTCAGTCGGGATTACCTGAAACTTCCCTGGGTCATTTTCACCCGCCAAAATGAAAATGCTATCTTTGCGTTGGAAAACCTCTTTGGCAAAACCGTTGCCATTGAGGAGGGTTATGTCATGCAAGAGCGGCTGGCCAAAGAGTTCCCGCAGATCAGGCAGCGTCTATTCAAAGATGCCGCCGAAGCTCTGGCAGCGGTCAGTGAGAACCAGGCAGACGCTTATGTGGGTAATCTGACGATTGCTCAATACCATATCGCTCACCTGGGCTTCACCAACCTTAAAGTCGCCGCGACCACCGGTTTGGGAGACCACACCCAGGCATTTGCCATGCGTGATGACTGGCCGCAGTTCGCAGCTATCCTCGACAAAGGGCTGGCCGCCATCACACCGGAAGAACGCAGCGTCATCAATCGCAAGTACTTTACGGTCGAAGTTGCCCAAAAGGTGGATTACACACGTTTGTGGTGGGCGTTGCTAACTATTGGGCTGGTGGTGGGTTTCATTGTGCTCTGGAACTATTTCCTCCGTAATCTGCAAAAGCGGCTTGAGGCACAAAATGCCCAACTTAAGCAAGAGATTGCCGAGCGCAAGCGGGTGGAGGAAGCACTGCAACAACGAACACATGCCCTTAACGAACGGGTCAAAGAATTAAATTGTCTTTATGGCATTGCCCACCTCGTTGAGAAACCGGATATTTCATTGGAAGAAATCATACAGGGCACCGTTGAACTTATCCCTGTTTCCTGGCAATATCCGGAGATCACCTGCGCTCGAATCATGCTAAACGATCAACAGTTTAAAACAGACAACTTTGTGGAAAGCGATTGGAAGCTGACCAGCGACATCATCGTGATAGGCGAACCGGCAGGCAATTTGGAGGTTTGTTATCTGGCAGAAAAACCGGCTGGTGATGCCGGTGATGAGGGGCATTTCCTGAAAGAAGAGAGAAAACTGATTGACGCTATTACCGAACGGCTGGGACGGATTATCGGGCGCTGGCAGATAGAGGAGGCGCTGCGGGAGAATAGAGCAAAATACCACACTCTGTTCAATAAAATGTTAGATGGATTTGCCCTGCATGAAATTATATGCGATGATAATGATAATCCGGTTGATTATCGTTTTCTTGATGTTAACCCGGCTTTTGAAACATTGACGGGTTTAACTCGTGAGTTTATACTAAATAAAACTGTTCTTGAAGCATTGCCCGATACCGAATCCTACTGGATTGAAAGATATGGGCATGTTGCCATCACCGGCAAACCCGTTTTTTTTGAGAATTTCTCCCGTGAATTAAGCAAATATTTCTATGTAACCGCCTTTAGTCCCCAAAAAGGACAATTTGCCTGTATTTTCAAGGACATCACTGAACGTAAACAAACTGATAAAGCGCTGCGGAAAAGCGAGAAAAATCTAAATAAAGCGCAGGCAATAGCACATTTGGGTTATTGGGAATTGGATACAGCAAACATGAAAGTGACAGGGTCTGACGAGTTTTTCAGCATATTCGGACTCAGCCGTGATGAAGCGACTTTAGAATCATTTGTCGAGGTTATTTATCCTGATGACCGGGAATACGACGTCTCTCATATCCAGCGCGGACTGGAACTGGGCGAGTCCTGGGATATTGAACATCGTTTGATTTTAAGGGATGGAACGCAAAAGTGGGTGCATGCGATCGGCGAGGCGATCAAAGACGAAAGCGGGAAAACAGTGTCTCTATCGGGGATTACGCAAGACATCACCGAGCGCAAGCGTGCGGAAGAAGAACTGGAAAAAGCCAAACAAGCCGCCGAAGCCGCCAACCAGGCCAAAAGTGCGTTTCTCGCCAATATGAGCCACGAACTGCGCACACCGCTTAATGCCATTCTGGGCTTTGCCCAATTGTTGGGTCACGCCACAAACTTCAATTCGGAACAACAGGAACATCTCGGCACTATCCATCGCAGCGGAGACCACCTGCTGGCTCTCATCAACCAGGTGCTTGATCTGTCAAAAATCGAGGCGGGACGAGCCGAACTTGATGTCTCGAATTTCGATCTCTGTGATTTGCTGGATGAGATGGAAGAGATGTTCCGGCTTCGCGCAAAAAATAAAAGGCTTGAATTGCTGTTTGAACGCGCTTCGGATACGCCCCGTTATGTGCGAACGGATAAAGTCAAATTGCGCCAAATATTGATCAACATACTTAATAATGCGCTGAAGTTTACGAAAACAGGCGGAATTACCGTGCGCGTAGATGCCGCAGAAATCGGATTTTTTCAAAAAATCCGGTTTCCACAACCGCAAGAAGTCGCCCCTACATGTTTACGATTTGAAATTTCAGACACCGGTCCCGGAATCGCCCCGGATGAATTAAGCAAACTTTTTGAAGCCTTTGTACAGACCCGAACCGGGCGGGAGTCGCATAAAGGCACGGGCTTGGGGCTGGCCATCAGCAAAAGATTTGTGAAGTTAATGGGCGGAGAGATTAAAGCGGAAAGCGAAGTCGGGCAGGGAACGACGTTTACATTTCAAATTCCGGCCGGCACTGCCGATGCATCCGATATTGAAACAGGGAAAACGGATCGGAAAATCATCGATCTGGAACCGAACCAGCCGCGCTACCGGATGCTGATCGCCGATGACATAGAGGACAACCGCCGGCTTCTTATCAACTTATTGAATCAGTTTGATTTTGAACTGCGAGAAGCCGCTGACGGACGCGAAGCTGTTGAGCTATGGAAAGAGTGGCGACCGCACCTGATCTGGATGGATATTCGTATGCCGGTCATGGACGGTATCGAAGCGACAAAAAGAATTCGGAATTCGGAATTACGAATGGGGAACAGGGAATGTGTAACAACGGATTCTTTTTCAATTCCTGATGCTGAATTCCAAAGTCGTAATTCCAAAATTATCGCTGTAACCGCCGGCGTTTTTGAAGAGGATCGGGGTGTCGCTATGGCCTCGGGCTGTGATGATTTTATAAGCAAACCTTTCAATACATCTGATGTGTTCAACCTGATGACAAAGCATCTCGGTGTTCGTTTCGTATATGAACAAAGCATTGAAACCGACTCTGTGAAAGACGAAAGCGCTGATAAAAACGTCCTGACTTCCGCAAGATTAAACGCTTTGCCCGAAGAGCAGCTCGCCGCTTTGAAAGTTGCGGCTATAAGAACCGACCCGAAAGGCTCGAACGCGGCTATCGACCATATTCGGGAACACGATAAACCGTTGGCAGACGCTCTAACCGGGTTGGTCAAAACGTATCGGTTTGATATTATACAAGAATTGTTAGAGGATGCTTAGAAAGAAATTGGATTTTTTAGAAAAATCCGATTTCTCAGAGGAGTTTTAAAGAGGATGTTTCAAAAGAAATCGGGTTTTTTAGAAAAACCTGATTTATTAACGGACCCGAATAAGGAGATAAAAAAAATGAGTATTCATTGGACCAAATCAACATGCCCTTACTGCGGTTTTGGCTACGGATTGATGGTGGGAGTGGAAAAGGGTAAGGTCGTAAAAATTACAGGTATGAAAGGCCATCCGGCCAATGACGGGGATATTTGCATCCTGCCGGCTAACCATCCGCCAATTTTTGTTCGACGTACGCGCTTTATGGGTTCTGACCACTAATCCGACGGCATCTCTGCCAAATACCAAATGTTTGACATGCATTCCAAACAGCCGGCGTACAAGTTCAGCGCTGTTAGAATAGCCAAAGCAGCGGCCGATGAAGGATGCCATAAAAGAATAGAGACATTTTATGAAAAGCCAATTGAGAAAAGATGAAGTAGAGGCAATGCGGCAGACAATCAAATTTTTTGAAACGCTGCTTATAGCATCTGGCGATGGGATTTTGATTACAGACGCAAATCAGAGTATCATCTTGGTCAACGAGCGTTTTTGCAAATTTATAGGCAGGCAAAAACAAGAAATGATTGAAACCAGTCTGTTCACCTGGCTCGGGGAATTCGAGGGAAATGCCATGTTGCAGTGGACAAACCTGGAACAGCGTGTCCGTATCAAGGGAAAATGCAATAATGTCGATTTCCAAATACCATCAAAAAACGGGATAATATATCTCAACGTCAATGCTTCTTCCCTGAAGCGGGTCGCCCAAGAGGAGGCAGGCGTTATCATCAGCCTCTGGCGGGATGTTACCGATAACAAGCAAGCCGAGAAAGAATTTAAAAGACTTTTTAATCTTTCCCCGGATTTGGTTAGCACAGGCCGTTTGGATGGCTATTTTACCAAGGTAAATTCATCTTTTAAAAAGATACTCGGTTATGAAGATGAAGAGTTTCTTGCAAAACCGTTCATTGATTTTGTACACAAGGAAGATATTGAAATAACATTGGCGGCATTGGGTGAAGCGATTAGAGGGAAACGGAAACTCTATGTTCAGAACAGATTTAAGTGTAAGGATGGTTCATACAGATGGATCGAGTGGAAAGTTGTGACATTAGTGGAAGAAGCTATATGGTATGCCACCGGCAGGGACATCACCGTGCGTAAACAGGCGGAAGAAACATTGCAACTGGCCAAGGAAGCCGCTGAAACCGCAAACCGCGCCAAAAGCACCTTTCTCGCCAACATGAGCCACGAACTGCGTACACCGCTCAATGCCATCCTGGGCTTTGCCCAATTGTTGGGTCACGCCACAAACCTTGATTCGGAACAACATGAACATCTTGGCACTATCCGTCGCAGCGGAGCCCACCTGCTGACTCTCATCAACCAGGTGCTTGATCTGTCAAAAATCGAGGCGGGACGCGCCGAACTTGATGTATCGAATTTCGATCTCTGGGATTTGTCAGATGAAATGGAAGAGATGTTTCGGCTGCGGGCAAAGAATAAAAGGCTTGAATTGCTGTTTGAACGCGCTTCGGATATACCCCGTTATGTGCGAACGGATAAAGTCAAATTGCGCCAAATATTGATCAATATACTCAACAATGCGATGAAGTTTACGAAAACAGGCGGAATTACCGTGCGCGTAGATGCCGCAGAAACCGGATTTTTACAAAAAACCCGGTTTCCACAACCGCAAGAAGTCGCCCCTACATATTTACGATTTGAAATTTCAGACACCGGCCCCGGAATCGCCCCGGATGAATTAAACAAACTTTTTGAAGCCTTTGTACAGACCCGAACCGGGCGAGATTCGCATAAAGGCACGGGCTTGGGGCTGGCCATCAGCAAAAGATTTGTGAAGTTAATGGGCGGAGAGATTAAAGCGGAAAGCGAAGTCGGGCAGGGAACGACGTTTACATTTCAAATTCCGGCCGGCACTGCTGATGCATCCGATATTGAAACAGGGAAACCGGATCGGAAAATCATCGATCTGGAACCGAACCAGCCGCGCTACCGGATGCTGATCGCCGATGACATAGAGAGCAACCGCCGTCTTCTTATCAACTTATTGAATCAGTTTGATTTTGAACTGCGAGAAGCCGCTGACGGACAGGAAGCTGTTGAAATATGGAAAGAGTGGCGGCCGCACCTGATCTGGATGGATATTCGTATGCCGGTCATGGACGGTATCCAAGCGACAAAGCGCATTCGGAATTCGGAATTGCGAATGGGGAACAGGGAATCTGCAACAACGGATTCTTTTTCAATTCCTGATGCTGAATTCCAAAGTCGCAATTCCAAAATTATCGCCGTAACCGCCGGCGTTTTTGAAGAGGATCGAGGTGTCGCTATGGCTTCGGGCTGTGATGATTTTATAAGCAAACCTTTCAATACATCTGATGTGTTCAACCTGATGACAAAGCATCTCGGTGTTCGTTTCGTGTATGAACAAAGCATTGAAACCGACTCTGTGAGAGACGCTGGCGCTGATAAAAACGTCCTGACATCCGCAAGATTAAACGCTTTGCCCGAAGAGCAGATCGCCGCTTTGAAAGTTGCGGCTATAAGAACCGACCCGAAAGGCTCGAACGCGGCTATCGACCATATTCGGGAACACGATAAACCGTTGGCAGACGCTCTAACCGGGTTGGTCAAAACGTATCGGTTTGATATTATACAAGAATTGTTAGAGGATGCTTAGAAAGAAATCGGATTTTTCAGAAAAATCCGATTTCTTAACGTATTTTTGTAGGATTTTTGTAGGATGAGTGATACGTCGATATTCAGAAACAAACGAGGCAGACAAAGTGTATAAAAAATTTATCATTATCATATTGACCCTGATGATCGGGCATGTATCAGCTCCTGGAGCCGGTTTCACCCGGACACAAGAAAAAGTGGAAGTGGTTTTTAAACAGGATGTTTCCCTTCGTTCGCTGGCCCAAGAGTATCTTGGCGACCCGAATGCATGGGAAATCATTCTTTATTATAACGGGTTTAAACACCCTTCCGAACTTCGACCCGCAATGAAACTGACGATTCCGACAGGGACGTTTAAAAGAACTGTAAAATATTTGAAAAAGGCCGGTGAAATTTCGCATCTGGCCAACATGGAAGGTGCCGGAATACTGGCAAAAGACAGTATTGAGGCATCCAACCGGCTACACATCAGCGCGACGGACCTTAAAAAACGGGGAAAGCTGGAATTGGCGGAAAAAACGGCACTTGAATCAGTTCAGCAGGCCGAAAAAGCCCTGGCCGAGGCAAAAGCCAAAAAAATTCGGACGGTCTCCGCAATTTTGGAAAAAAAGAAGAAAACGGTGCAAAGCCGGAGACCGGATCAACCAGTTTGGATCAATACGATGACCGATCAGGAGTTGATCGAACAAGAACGAATTCGAACGCTTGCGGATTCCGAAGCGGGAATCGTTTTCATCGACGGAAGCCGTATTTATATGGATGAAAATTCTCTGGCTGTTATCGGCGAAATGAGAAAGAATTTGATTAAAAACACCTTCAAAGCCGATGTGACCGTCCTGCAAGGAGAAGTACTGGCGCATATCTCCTCCATAGGCGGGCGGAAAGATTTTAACATCACGGCCCCGGGAGTAGAGACGGCTGTTCGCTCCCGAAAATTTAGAACTGGTCGTGACACGGGCAAAGCTACGCGCATTGCGAATTACGATGGCGAAATTGATGTGAAGGCCGGCAATAGCGCTGTTACCGTGAAAAAGGATGAAGGAACGAAAATCGCCTATGGAAAAAAACCCGAAACGCCGCGTAAGCTGCTCCCGCCGCCCGTGTTTATACCCCCGTTAAATGATCGGATATTTTTTTCACAAACGATCCGGTTTGAATGGGAAAAGGTGGAAAATGCCAAATTTTATAAACTGGTAATCAGCGCCGACCGGGATTTTACCGATATTTTAAAAAATATCCGAACCGCCAAAACGCACTTTCAATGGCGCGTTCCCCGCAAAGGCGTGTATTACTGCCGAATTTATTCGATTGACAGGGATAATTTTTCAGGGCCTTTTGCGGCCCCGGTCAGTTTTTTTGCAAACGTTGACGTCTCCCCGCCATATCTGACCGTGCGCTCTCCTATGGACGGCGATGTTATATTGTCCGAAAGCGTCATGGTTCGTGGAACATTTGAGAAAAGTGCAAAGATCACGATTGACGATCAACCGGTTGATAGCGATGAAAATGGGGGGGTCAACCATTCCGTAGAACTTGAGCCGGGAGAACAAATTATAACGATAATCGCCGCGGACCCCGCCGGCAACAGATCGATTGTTCGACGAAAAGTGATCCGCAACACAGAGAAACAGCTCATCTACTTGGACACTCCGAACCGGATGACAGTGAATTTGAACCAAGTCGCCATAACGGGAAAAATCAGGCCTCATACCAAAATCGAAATCAACGGCGAGCCGGTCGAAGCAAAACGCGATTTTTCTCATGTTCTGAAACTTCCCGAAGGAGATCACACGATCACCGTCAAGGCGACCTCCCCTTTGGGAAAAGTGCAAACCCTGCCGGTTATGATCCGAGTGGACCAGACCCCGCCGAAAATTTTGCCGGATGATTTTCCCAAATTCACACGCAAGCCGAAAATACGCCTTTCCGGACGGATTTCCGAACATGTCACTTTTTCGGTCAACGGTTCACCGGCACCTTTGAAAAAAAAGACATTTGACTTGACCGTGCAATTGAAGGAAGGTGAAAATATTTACAAACTGGAGGCAAAGGATGACGCTGGCAACATGTCCGCCAAAAAAATCAATATCTTCCGCGACACAAAACCGCCGGAAATTGGTGACTACTCTTTTTCCCATCCTGCGGTTAAAGGCGGTAATATTATTACATGCCGTGTCTTCGCAAAAGATGACGGCGTCGGTCTGGCCCGAACCGGCAGTTTTACGATTTCCGTTGATCCGGAGGATAAAGGAGTCAAAGGCGCGCTTACACTAAATAGCGTGAAAAAAAAATATGAAGGCAGTGTCTTCATCCCACCCGGAATGAAAGGGAAAGTCAAAATGAAAGCTCTTAAGATTCAGGATTATCTGGGCAACCAAACTGTTTGGCCATAATGGCAGACCAATCGAATTAAGTAACCATGACTAAACAACTTACCCATTTTCAGAAGAGGAGTGCAAACTTCAGTTTGCGTCACAGCATGGCAAACTGAAGTCAGCACTCCAGAATGGGAAAGTTATTTTGTCCTAAGTTCCTAAGCGCAATTTTAGCCTTTTGTGATGTACCGTGATCTTTCAGATTGCGTTTTTGAGTAGGCAAAAAATCATATTGAACAAAGGAAAACATGGATTTCAGCATTATAAACAGAAAATCTCTTTTTTTCGTCTTCTTTGCGGCGTTTCTTTTAACCGGATTCATTCCTTTTGTCATCGTTACAAACAATACTCTGACAAATGTTGAAAATGAGATGAGAAGCTCTTTGAATGAATCATATTATCTGCTCACGGAAAAAATCGCTGACCGAATCGATTTGGGATATATTCGCCGCTTTATATCGAATCTCAGCCAATTGCACGCGGCCCTGGATTATGAATTTGCATACAAGGAATCCGCGCGTAATTCTCTTCTGAACGCTTTTTTTCAAAATTCGGATGAGATGGTGGCGCTATCTCTGATTTCACCCGGCTCCGAACCGCCGTTGCACTTTTTGAAAGAGGAACGGATTCATGACCTGATGAAAAACAATCCTGAAGAAGCGGCTTCCTTTTTCAAAATCAACAATTCCGTTTCAACCGGTGAAGGGGTGTTCATACATCCTCCTATTCTTCTGAAGGACGGCAGTGAAATTTTCCTGCCGATTGAGTTTTTAATCAACTGGGGCGGCGGAAAAAATGCCCGGCTTCGTTGTATTTATGATTTAACGACGATGTTTCACCTGATGGCGAATGAATTGCCCCTGGACACCAAGGAGATTTATATTGCAGATCAATCCGGTGCTATTATATTTTCTAATATACGGGACAAACTTTCGGGAAAGAACGGATTCAAATTACCGATTATTGAAAAAATACGGGAAAGCCTTAAAGGAAAAACCAGGTTTTTTCGACTGGAAACCTTCAAATATAAAGGAAACTCATATATCGGCAATTTTTCCACGACTCGGGATATAAATTGGGCTGTGGCAGTGGTCGAACCTTATGATTCGGCCTACGCCCTTGTATGGCACACCAAAAAACGCATATTCCTCTGGACTGCGGCGGCCGTCATCCTTTGCATCACATGCGCCGCTTTACTTTCCTGGATTTTTTCCCTGTTTATCGTAAATGCCAGAAAGCAGTTGTATGAAGCCAAGGAATCCGCCGAATCCGCCAACCGTGCCAAAAGCGCCTTCCTCGCCAACATGAGCCACGAACTGCGCACTCCGCTCAATGCTATTCTGGGCTTTTCCCAATTGTTGGGCCACGCCACAAATTTCAATTCGGAACAGCAGGAACATTTGGGCACAATTCGTCGAAGCGGCGAACACTTGCTGACCCTCATCAACCAAGTGCTGAATCTGTCAAAGATCGAGGCGGGACACATCACACTCAATGAAACGAATTTCGATCTCCACAATTTACTGGATGAGGCTGAAGAGATGTTTCGGCTGCGTGCAAAGAATAAAGGGCTTGAACTGCTGTTTGAATATTCACCGGATACACCCCGAAATGTACGAACAGATAAAGTCAAATTGCGCCAAATATTGATCAACCTGCTCAATAATGCGTTAAAATTTACCAAAGAAGGCAGAATTACTGTGCGCGTAAAGTGGACCTTCGAGACAGAACTGGTAAAAGAGGTCAAAACCTCGGAGGTTTCTATAACTTTTGAAGTGGAAGACACCGGACTCGGTATCGCCCCTGATGAATTAAACATGCTCTTTGAAGCTTTTGTACAGACCCAAACAGGACGGGAGTCACAGAAAGGAACGGGGCTGGGGCTGGCTATCAGCAGAAAATTTGTGCAATTGATGGGCGGAGAGCTAAAGGCGGAAAGCGCAATCGGGCGTGGAGCCATATTCACATTTCAAATTATAGCAAAGGTGGTTGACACCGCCGATATTGAAAGCGGGAAACCGGCTCGGAAAGCAATCGCTATGGAACCGAGCCAAACCCGTTATCGGATGCTGATCGTTGATGACAAAAAGGACAATCGCCGGTTTCTTATCAAACTATTGAATCGGTTCGATTTTGAATTGAAAGAAGCCGTTGACGGACGGGAAGCTGTTGAAATATGGAAGGAGTGGCGGCCGCACCTGATCTGGATGGACATTCGTATGCCGGTAATGGACGGCTCCGAAGCGATAAAGCGAATTAGGAATTCGGAATTACGAATGGGAAATGGGGAATCTGAAACAGCGGATTCTTATTCAATTCCTGATTCTGAATTCCTGATTCGTAAATCCAAGATTATTGCCGTAACGGCCATCGCTTTTGAAGAGGAGCTGGCCACCGTTATGGATTCGGGCTGTGATGATTTTTTGCGCAAACCCTTCAATGAATCCGAGGTTATCGACCAGATGACAAAGCATCTCGGTGTTCGTTTTGTGTATGAACAAAGTATCGAAACCGACTCTGTGAGAGACGAAAGCGCTGATAAAAACGTCCTGACTTCCGCAAGATTAAACGCTTTGCCCGAAGATCATCTCGCCGCTTTGAAAGTTGCGGCTATAAGAACCGACCCGAAAGGCTCGAACGCGGCTATCGACCGTATGCGGGAACACGATGGAGCGTTAGCCGATGCTCTGGCCGGGCTGGTCAAAACGTATCGGTTTGATATTATACAAGAATTGTTAGAGAGAGTATGATACCTGCAAACAATACAAAAACAGTCTGTTTGATAAAATTTATGAACATTATAAAATCCTCCTTTGCAAATCGTTAAAGTATATAATTCCAAAGTGCTTGACTTACAGGTAGGGTGGGTAAAATGCCGTCTGCGATGTTCGTATCAGCACAAAACTTTATCGGCATTTTGCCCACCTGTCCTGAATAAAAGCCGATGTTCCGGGATTAAGCCGGTGGGCAGCGCCGACAAAGGCAACAGCAGATACAGATTGCTTTTCCGGCGCTACCCACCCTACCTGATTTGCAGTCAGTAGTCAGTAGGGTGCGTTAGGCGATAGCCGTAACGCACCGAAATTTATTAATATCAACATGGTGCGTTACGCTCCGTTAGCGCACCCTACGTGCTGACGCCTTCGACGGTGCAAAAAGACATGCTGCGAATTATTTCGGAGTCAGGAACACCGGCGAAAGCGCCTGAACCTCGTGGTAAATCACCTGGGAGGCTGAAAGAGGAGCGCAATCTGGAAAGATTACGGTACGAAAATCCGTCAAAACCGGAAGAATAGCGGGATAAAAATATTTTTACTCAGATATTGCGAGAAAACTTTTGGCCAGGCACTTAGCTTGTTTTGGGCTGTAACGACATAATATTTCCTCGTAAATGCCACTCGCCGTAAGCCCCTGTTCGCTTCAATGACGGGTCAGCAGTTTCGGCAGCACAGCAACAATTGTGCTGACTTCCTATTCCGCATCATATATTATCAGTCTGATACCGTATTCAATGACTGATTCATTGATAAACGGCAAATTGAAAAAAGAGTTGTGCGTTTCTGTTGGAATAGCAAGATAGAGTTTTCTTTCTGGTTCCTTTTTGATGAGAGCACGCCTATAATTCAGATATTGATCCAGTGCAGTGTGAAATGCATAAATTGCTGATTTGTTGTTATTTAAGGTCTTTTGTCTTCTCAGCATTTAATCTGAATATCGCATCATTATAAGATTTTGAACGGCTATATTTCCAGCTATAACAAGCGCACACAGCTTTATCAAGCTTCTTGTGCAATTTAAAAAGGTTACTTGAAGGTTCATGGAAAAAATCATTATAAAATTTTGTCATTGTGCATTTGCGTGATATTGCTTCCTTTGTCCGAAAACTTTCAAGCTCTTGCATTATGTTTCTGACTTTTTGTTTTTGAGTCTTTTTTACATTATCCGGAAATGGGAAAGTCATAAAACAAGTTGTGTTCGTGTATCTTGTGTCTGACTTTAATGTTGAACCTTGTGCTAAGACCCAATCCAAATGCAGTTTGGAGTTTAATATTCCAAGAATAAAAAAATCATCACTTGCGATTACCATATTGGCTTCGCAAGGCAAAATTGAAATATCAATCAAGCGAAAGCATGTATATTTTGCTACTTTAGGCAGGCAACAATAACCTTTTAATCCTTTCAATGCTTTTCTCATTCCTATACTTTTGCTTCTAAATTGCCACCAAAAAATTCTTGCTGTTTTTCTTTTGTTATTATCCCGTTCAGGCTTCACATATTTTTTCACATGCTTAAAAGGAAGATTATATATAGCGGCATCTTCTAAAGGCATTTCTTTGAAATCAATAATCCAGTCAAGTTCCACACATGGCGATACAAGAGCCTTACCGTCAATCATTGGTTTTAAAACATCTTGGTTTTAAAACATCTTGATTCTTTTTATCTGCCTCTATCCAAGCCTTTGCAGTTTCAGCAGAAATAACAAATCCCTTTCCCCCTAATTGACACCCTTCAAAAGACTTGCCTGAATTTTCGGGAATTTTTTTTGCGCCGGTATAATCCGCTTCCGCTTTTAAACTTGAATTTATATATCTTACTTTTCGGTCATCAAGATATATTGCCGAAGGGACATTTTTTTTATTTTTCACCCAGTTTACAATGCTGACATGCACATTCGCCGTTCCGCTCCATACCTGTGTTGAAACCGCATTTGTTATAATGCCTTTATCAGCGGTTATATACTCTAAAGCAGACTTTCTGGAAACGCCCTGAGCAACGGAATTGGTTCCGACCAATCCGATTTTTTTAGCAGTGCTTTGATGCGCTTTTTGAAACCAAAACACACAAAAATCAGGCTGGCCTTTTGAATCCGGGAAAGCAGCATAAATTTTTTCAGCATATTCATCCCCTCGTTCAACACGAAGATATTTACCGCCAAGAAAAGGCGGGTTGCCTATAATAAAATCCGCTTCAGGCCATTTGCAAAAAAGAGCGTCATTTACAACTATATTACGATCAAGATCATCAAACGGTAATGTTTTATCTTCAAAATAAAATGACAACTGATGCTTTTTAATATACTCTAAAAACAGGTCGTTAAATATTTTTTTCCCGAAAGACAAAGTGACTTTTGCCAGTTCGACAGCAAACGGATTCATATCGATTCCGTAAAACTGATTCATTCGTATGACAGAGTAAACATCTTGAATCTGATAACGTGAAAAGTTTTCTTGAATTTTTGACAGAATTTCCAATTCCAGATTTTTAAGTTCTCTAAGGGCGACATATAAAAAATTTCCGCTTCCGCAGGCAGGGTCTAACACGCTTAATTTACTTAATTCTTCTCTTAGGTTAAGAAGTTTTTCCAAAGTCTTCGCTTTTTTAATTTTTTCAAGAAGCGGCTGAATAATTGTGGGCCTTATGATTTTCATTATATCTTTTTCATAAGTATAATGCGCGCCCGTAGCATGTTTTTCAATATTGTCCATGCTATATTCAAAAATATTGCCGAAAATGGCGGGTTCCACTTTGCTCCAATCAAATTTAGCGGTTTTTTCCAATAAATTCAATTCATAATCATTTAATTCAATCGGATTGATTTCTTTAAAGATGCCGCCGTTAAAATAAAGGACATCTTTGAATCGGCCGCCTTCAGCCTTTTCCAAACTGTTCATTTGTTTGAAAAGGGCTGTAAACAAATCATAAGTGGATTGATTTTTTTTACAATCCTGAACCAATTCTAAAAAATAACCGTCAATGGGGAATAAGCCGATATCTTCTGAAAACAGACAAACAAGCAATTGAAGAATAAATTTTTGGACTTTGTTTTTATCTTCTCCTCTTTTTATCAGCGAATGATAGATTTGAAGTAATTTTTCAACCGCTTCTTTTGTAACCTGTTCGACATTATTTTCGAAAATCGGTTCTATGGGTTCTTTTGATAAGAATGCTAAAGTTCTCCATCTGGTTTCAAGTTCTTCAGTTTTGACTTTGTCTAACGGAGCATCCTGCATAAACCAGTTGAATATCCAGAATTGGTCAAAGTTGCATAATATGACAAAAGGCGTTTTGTCGTCACCATAGCTGTTATTCCAGTATTCTCTTGCCTGAAGTATATGGCTTTGCAGATCCTTCCCGCCGGACTTCATTTCAACTATAACTTTTCCCGGTAACAAGAGGTCTTCAAATTTGGTTTTTTTGCCTACTTTCGTTCTTTTTTCAAATTTTGCGCCGGCAGCATGGCAATCAGCATGGCCGAATGCCTTAAAAAGTCTGTTAAGAAAAGTTTGCGCTTCGCCTTTTTCATAACCTTCCAAACTTTTCGTAAATTCTATGAACTTCTTGATTTTTTCAGTGATTTGATTGCTCATTAATAGCCATTGTTGAATATGATAAATTGATTTTGAGGTTTTGATTAATGTATAACGCTGAAGTAAGCGGCGGGGGCGTTTATTAACGGCAACCGCTTCATATTAAGACCTTTTCGTTACCTTCAGAATATCAAAATGCTGTAAGCCCCGTCCGCTTTGCTGGTGGATTAGGCTTCTTCTTGTTTTATCACTTATAATCAGTAGATGGAAAGTTTAGGAGCGCAAAAATTAAGCATTTTCCATCTACTGATAATGATTTGTAACTGTTAATATCTCTGCTTCACCGTCGACAACAATAAAAACGGCTCTGTATTTTATATCCAGTCTGAATGAATATACCCTCAGATGTTTCGGTTCCAGAACTTCGATATTCAGGGATGGATGATTTGTATCCTGTTCAAAAAATTCCTTTGCCTTATGAAATTTTCTCTCAAGCTGATGTTTCTTAAGATATTTATTTACTTTGTCTTTCAGTGGTTTTATTTTCATTTCTGAGTACACACAGTTGACGTTTCAAAGCCTTCTTTCAAATCCTTCAGAAATTCTTCACTGTAATCCGCTTCTGAAAAATTCGCCATCACTTTTTCCAAAGGTATATTTTTATCATATTCTTCAAGTCTTATAAATTCCTTTCTGATCACTATATCCACATTCTTTGATAATAATTTTTTTATAATATCCAATAGGTTATCATCAATTTCATTTGGTTTGACATTCAAAATCGCCTGCATTTAGAATTCCTTTCAAAATGGAGATGAAGTTATAAACTCACAGGTACGCATTTTCATTTTTCCATCTGATATTTTGTCTGTGGCAAGTTTAAGAGTCACATCTAAAAAACCAGAAGATGATTTTATTTTAAGATTGCATCCCGACTTTATCCTATTGAATTAAGGACATACAACATTGGTGAACTCCCCCGTTAATATTAGATATAATGGTAACATTACCATTTAATAATATGGCAAAAAACTTGATTTGCAGACATTGGTTCCCCCCTTTAAAACAAAAATTTTATAAAAAACTTAACCAGTTGTTATACGGTTTTTTTCCGGCTAATATGAAATTTCACATATTAGCCAACATGAATTTTGATTGATTTAAAATAGCTGTGGTATTTCAGTTTCTGCGTGGAATACACAAACCGAAGTCAGCAAGTAGGTGCGTTACGCTTCGCTAACGCACCCTACTTGCTCTTTTAGCCTCATCCAATAACTTTCGAACCGTTTTGGCCATTTCAGATTTAATGACTGGTTTCATCAAAATCCCCGCTATGCCCAAAATATCGGCTTTTTCTTTGTTCATTCTGTGACTGAAACCCGTGCAAAGAATGAACGGAATTTCGGATCTGATCGATTTTATTTCACTCGCGAGTTGATCACCCGCCATATTTGGCATATTCATGTCGGAAATGACCATATCGAAAGAGTCAGGACGCTCTCTAAACGCTTCCAACGCTTCCATGCTATTGATACGCATGGTAATGCTGTAACCAAGGCGTTCAAGCATCTGTTTTTCGAGTTTTGCAATGGAAGGTTCATCGTCAACCAACAAAATCCTCTCATCCCCTGTTTGAAGATTCTCGGTCACTTCTTTCGTATCGGATTTGGCCGTTTTATCCATCAAAGGCAGATATACATTGAATGTCGTCCCTTTGCCGATTTCGCTGTAAACCTTAATATCGCCCTTGTGTTTCTGAACAATTCCGTACACCACGGCAAGGCCGAGACCAGTCCCTTTGCCGCGTTCCTTGGTTGTGAAATATGGGTCAAAAATTTTATCCATAAGTTCCGCCGAAATTCCGCTTCCCGTATCGGAAACAGATAAAATCGCATATTCACCCGGCTCAAGATTGATTACAGGCAGGTCCGCCTCTTCCAATTGCGTTTCCCTTAACCGGACGGTTATTTTACCATCGTCAGCTTCCACGGCATGGTAAGCGTTGGTGATAATATTCATGGCGACCTGATGAATTTGTGTGGGGTCCGCCATAATCAAACCGCAGTCGGGTTGTATGTCTTGAATGATTTCAATGTAGGAAGGAATGGTTGACCTTGAAAGCTTTAAAACTTCCCTGAGAATTATCTGAATGCGGGTTGGCACCACTTTGTGTTCTGATTGGCGACTGAATGAAAGTATTTGTTTGACAAGTTCAGCACCTCTTTTTCCCGCCGTTAATATTTCCAAAGCGTTTTCATATTCAAGGCTGTCCTCTGCCAGGTCTTCAAGTAATAATTCAGACATACCGGTAATGGGAAACAGGATATTATTAAAATCATGCGCAATACCGCCGGCAAGAGTTCCTATCGCTTCTGCTTTCTGGGCATGGAACAGGTATTCCTCAAGGCGCTTTTTATCCTTTTCATCTCGCATTTGTTGAGTTATATCTGCCGATACGACCGTTATGTAATCAATTTTACCATCATCATCCAGAACGGGTACGAGTGTCGAATCAAGCCACACTTCATTGCCTTTAACGTCATTGGTCAAGCCCACAATGGTGAGCGTGTCGCCGGTCTCTTTTACCCTTTTCATTGTTTCTGTCATTTCATCGCGAAACGCTTCCGGAAAGAACCCAAACGGATACGGTTTTCCATATACTTCGGCATTTTGATCAAGTTGCAGCATTTTAAATCCGTTGGCGCTCATATATTGCAGATTGAAATCGAGGTCCGCGATTTTGTGGCAAACGGGTGAGTGGTCGAGCAACGCTCGATTTCTTTTCTCCAAAGAAATCAGCTTGTTCTCCGATTGTTTGCGCTCGGTAATATTCCGCCCGATGCAGTACATTTGATTTTCTTTGATGATTGGTGTGGCTTTCCATTCAACATGAAGGATCGATCCGTCCTTGCAGACGTATCGATTCTCAAAATGCTCTGTTTCCTTTCCTTCAGCCAAATTTGCGACCTCGTCACCGTTTTTTTTATGATCATTGGGATGTATAAAGCTTAAAAACGGTCGTGATAACAGCTCCTTTGTGGGGTAGCCCAATAATTTCTCCCATGCCGGGTTGACGTATTTAAAGTAGCCGTCCATACCGGCGATACAGATCAAATCATTTGAAAAAGAGAGAATCCGGTCTCGTTCCACTTCGGTCTTTTCCCTCAATTCGATTTCATATAGCAACTCATCCCTTGAGGCCATCGTGTTTTTAAGATTCCGCGCCATTTTGTTCAACGATTTGGACAGGGAACCAATCTCATCCTTTGAGCCCATGGGAGCTTGTATATCAAGATTCCCTTCTCCAATCATCCGAGCCTTTGTTGACAATCTGACAATCGGCACCGCTATCCATTTGCCTAAAAGCAAAGACGCAACAGTGGTAAAAAAAGTGAAAATAATTCCGACAATAATGATGAGCTTGGTTGTTTTGTGCGTTGCTTCAATAACTTTTTCTTCATCAAGAGAAACGACAATATGCCAGGCTTCCCCTTCATTTCCTTTAATGTGATCAATGGACCCCTTCTTACCGCCAAAACCATATCGATCCGAACCTATTGTTATTGGTATCGAAGAATAAGCCACCAGTTGATTTCCATTTGTTCCGGGAAGGATTGCCACACTATCCTTTTTTTGCCATAACAATTCAATCAAACTCTTGTCAACTTGTGTCGATAGGGGCGTGCGATCATTTTCGTACACAATCAACCCACCTGTACGAACGATTTTCAACATGGCCAAAACACTCAAACTGGACTTTTTGACGACCTCGGTCAAAGGCCCAATAATATTAAAGTTGCATTTCAATATGCCAATGATTCGGTTCTTATATTTGATTGGAACAACCATGCCAAGTACGTATCCCTCAACGCTTGTATCAAATCCACGATCATCAAAAAATATTCTGCCCTGGCCATCGTTGTAACACTCAAGCCACCAATATTTATGAGCATGTGAAAGAGTGGTCAGTTTTCCCGTAGTGGCAATCATGGCCCCAAAGCGGTTGGTGAGAAAAATTTCACCATACTCTCCCGGCAGAAGCGTTTGTTGATGCTTTAAAAATTCTCCAACAGCATTTTTCATGTATTTTTGAATAAAGGGATCATTAATGTCAGTTGTCTCCATCCATTGCCGGTTTTGTCTTTCAATCTCATCTTTTCTGATTTTATCAGTTAATGGCTCAAGTTTGGAATTGCTTTTCAACAAAGCATCCCGGATATGCGGTGCCGAGGAAATAGTGACTGCAATATTCGCTTTTTCTTGAAGATGAGACTCCATGTGGAATGCAACTTCCTTAGAGATGATTTTCAATTTGTTCAACTCAGTGTTTATAGCAACTTTCTGGTTATTTAAGCGATAGAATACCGAGATCAAGATTACTATGACAACTCCAAGCAAGGTCATCAGGGCAGAAGCTTTATATTGAATCTTCAAAATATCCTCCAAATTTTATGAACAATCTTGGTTAGATGTCTGCTACTAACGCATCGTAAGCTTATTTACCAAATTGATTTAAATTTTTTCCCTATATAGTAGCCCCGGTAATGATAACAGTTTTATCTTTCATATTCTTAACTCTTGTTTTTTAGGTATAACCAGTTATTATACGATTATGGCTAATACGCTATTTTGCATATTAGCCGATATACCTTTGATATAAACCTGTAAAAGAATTATAATCAGAAAACAAGTATTTGCTGTTTTTCTAAATTTTGTAATATTATTTAACTTGCCATTATCAGTAGATGGAAAGTTCAGGAGCGCAAACTTCAGTTTGCTTCGATAGTAACGTAAGCTGAAGCCAGCACTCCAAGTGGGGGAAGTTAATCACTCTGTTCTTTCAATACTTGTGTAAGCACAGGTACGACATCATACATATCGGCGATAATGCCGTAATCACATTTGTTGAAAATCGGCGCATCTTTGTCCGTATTGATTGCCACGATAACTTTGGATGTTTTCATACCGGCAAAATGCTGCACCGAGCCTGAAAGACCGCATCCGATATAAAGTTTCGGGCTGACGGTTTTACCGGTCTGTCCGACCTGCATGGAATGGGGTGCAAAGCCGGCATCCACAGCGGCGCGAGATGCTCCCACGGCTGTGCTTTCGCCCAATTGCGCGGCGCATTCGTCCAGCATTTTATAATTATCGGCTGAATCAATGGGGCGACCGCCGGTAATAATAATTCCGGCTTCGGTCAGATCGACTTTGCCGCCCGTACTTTGTTTTACGTCGGTAATTTTTGTCAAGCCCGGATCTGCCGCTTGCGCCTCAAAAACAACGGTTTGCGCTTGGACAGGCATTGTTTGAGCCTCAATGGCATTGGGCCGGATTGTACAAAGCATCAGTTCGGATTCTACCTTCAATGTGGCTACCGTTTTGCCAGAAAAATGGGATTTTCGGACCGTTTTTGCATCAAGATCGATGCTGATACAGTCCGAAACCAACGGAACGTCCATAAAGGCGGCCAGTCTGGCGAACAAATCACGCCCTTTGGCGCTGGCAAGTCCTAAAAGCGCGTTCAACTCAAAATTTTTCACCGCTTCGGCCAAAATTCTGGTTTCGAAGTCAGGGCTGCCCTTAATGTCGCCTCCTTTAGTGACAACTTGAACAATTTGATTAACGCCGTATTCCGCCAGGACGGATGCGGCGGCATCCGTATTTTCCTGCATTGCTATGGCAAAAACTTCATTACCACCACCTTTGCAAGCGGCTGTGAGAACACCCAAGTCAGTTTCTTTTACCTCACCATTCTCAATTTCAATTAACACACCTACTTTGGCCATTTTCTTTTCTCCCTTTTCATCAGCGCGCAGCACTTGGCTTGCGGATGTTACTCGACAGTTACAAATTTCAAGTTATTCTGTAACCTCTTGAATTAATTAAAACTGTCAAAATAAATGCAAGTTTTAAGTTTTGATGCCAGATTTAATAAGATTGGCAGTCATTTACAAAACAACTTGTAACTTTAAACTTAAAACTTTTAACTTTTATAAAACCTTATCTTCCTCTTTGAGGATTCTGACAAGCTCTGTAACCTTTTCTTTGACATCACCGTCCAGTATTTTAGCGCCGGAACGCTCAGGCATCGCTTCCAGATTAAGCAATGAGACGCTATCAGCCGGACTCTCCAGTCCCAGAGAGGCGAGATCAGTTTGTTTGACCGGTTTCTTTTTAGCTTTCATAATATCGGGAAACTTTGGGTAACGCGGTTCATTCAAACCTTTAGTCGCGCCGATGACGCATGGCAGTTTCATTTCAAGCACTTCTCTGGAGCCGCCACCGATTTCTTTTTCCACGGTCGCCTGCCCATCGCCGATTTTCAGATCAACGACTTCATTAACAACGGCCAGTTCCATTGCGGCGGCTAAACGGTATTGCGTCTGAAAGCCCTCAGTATCCACCGAGCCTTTGCCTGTGAAAATAATATCAGGTGTGCCATCTTGCAAGATAGCGGCTTTAAGCGCCTGAGCGGTTAAGGTGCTGCTTAAAAATTGGCTATCGTTTTTTACAAGGATTCCCCGGTGTGCGCCTAAGGCCAGGGCGCTGCGAAGAGATGCCATTGCGGCTTCCTTGCCGACCGTAATCACCACAACTTCACCTTGCCCCTGTTTTTCAACTAACTGAACGGCTTCTTCCAAACCGTATTCGTCATAAGGATTTACAACGAATTTGCAGGCCGCATCATCAAAACTGTCACTACCCGTAATTTTAATGTTTGCCGCCGTATCAGGCACATGTTTAATACATACATAAATCTGCATAACGTTTTTTCCTTTGTTCTGTTTTTCATGTTCGTAATTTAAATTCACATCAGGCCGCCGAAGTTTCCAAAACCTCGACGGTTTTCTGAATATATCAGCTTTTCATCCGCTCGTTCTTGGAATCATAAAGAGGCATTGACACAACTTCCGCCAGACATAGTTTTCCTAAAATCTCAACGTCTAATTTTGTACCGGGTGCGGCCAATTCCGTGGGAACATATCCCAAAGCGAGGCTCTTTGCCACTCTGTGGCCGTATCCGCCGGAAGATGTCATGCCGACACGGACACCATCTTTATAAATGCCATTATAGCCCCAGGCATCCGCATTAGAAGCATCGACAACCATGCAAACGAGTTTCCGCTTAATCCCTTCTCTTTTTTGTTTTAACAACGCATCCTTGCCGATGAAATTTTTATTCCATTTTACGGTCCAGGCTACATTGGTCTCAAGCGGTGTGTGGTGGACGTTCATTTCACTTTTCCATGCCAAAAAGCCTTTTTCCAATCGCATAGAATCCATAGCGTACATGCCAACCAGTTTCAGATTATAGGCCTGTCCGGCTTTGGTCAGGCTGTCATAAACTGCGAGCTGTTGCTCGATAGGATGAAAAATTTCATACCCCAGTTCGCCGACGTAGTTCATTCGATTGATGCGGCATTCAGTGCGTCCGATATAAATTTTACGGCTGCGCCCGAATGGAAGGGCATCATCAGATAAATCGCCGTAACACGCCGCTTGCAGCATATCCCGACTTTTGGGGCCTGCCACGATGAAGCATCCGAGTTGGTAGGTGACATCATCCATGCGCACGGAGTTGTCATCCGGCAAATTCAGCATCATCCAATGCTGATCGTGCCGTTTGCCAACACTGGCGGTTACGCAAAAATATTCCTGATCGCCAACTTTGGTGACGGTCATATCAGACTTGAAAGCACCCTTATTGTCTAACATCGGACTTAGTGAAATCCGTCCTGTTTCCTTAGGAACAGTCTGGCAGGTCATGTTGTTTAGCCATGTTTCGGCACCGGGTCCGCTGATTACAGTTTTGGCAAAACGGGTCAGATCAATCAACCCTACATGATTCATTGTATGGCGGCACTCTTCAGCTACATATTCAAAGGCGTTGCTGTGGCTCCATGCAGGGGTTTCCCGTTTATCCGCTTCGTTATCGGTAAAGTAATTGGGACATTCCCAGCCGTAATAGTCGCCAAATACCGCACCGGCTTGTTTTTGATATTCGTATATCGGGGCTGTTCGATTGGGACGGGCGGCATCACGCCAATCATTGGGATATATAATCGAATAAAGCCGGGGATAGGTGTCTTCGATCTTTTCATGGTTATAAGCCCAATTGGCATACGAACCATAACGACGGCTATCCACAGCCCACAGATCGATTTCCGGTTCGCCTTCAATCATCCATCCGGCAAGGTAATGGCCGATGCCACCTGCTTGAGTGATGCCGAAGCTGTATCCGCAGGCATGAACAAAATTTTTCAAAGGAAAGGCCGGGCCTACCAAGGGGTCTCCATTAGGGGTGTAGGTGATCGGTCCGGCGGTTACGTGTTTGAATCCGGTTTCCCCCATAACCGGAAAACGGTAAATCCCGTTCTCGATAAAATCGGCAATATGGTCGATATCAGGCTCCAACTCTTCCATTGCGTATTTCCAGGGAACGCCATCAGGATACCATTGTTTGACTTTACTTTCATACAGGCCGAGGATAAGGCTGTTCATCTCCTGACGAATATAAACGGAACGATCCGGGTCGCGAATCAACGGGAGCATGGTTTCACGTTCTTCCACTGCGTCGATGGCTTCAAAAAGAATATGAGTGTGTTCACCTGAAATAGACGGAATGTCCAGGCCGACCATACGGGCGACTTCCGGAGCCCACAAACCGGCAGCGTTGACAACCCATTCACAGGTAATATCGCCTTTGTCGGTATGCACTGTCCATTCTCCTGACGGTTTTTGATCGATACCGGTAACTTGGGTGTGCGTATTGAATTCGGCCCCATATTTTTTTGCCCCGATAGCCATTGCCTGAGTAACACTGCTGGGATCAACATCGCCGTCATCAGGCCAGTAAAGACCGCCTGTCAAACCATCTGTGTTCATAAGCGGGTGCATCTCGGCTATTTCTGCCGGAGTTACCCAATCAACGTTTAAGTCCAGACAACGGTTCATGCTGTAAATATAGCCCAACTCTTCCATGCGTCCGGGGTTGTCCGCCGTGCGGATAGAGCCGGTGGTGTGCCATCCCGTTGACTGGCCGGTTTCCTTTTCCAGTTGTTGGTATATTTCAACGCTTTTCATGTTGACCTGAGTGCAATAATAATTGCCGTGGAAAAAAGAACAGTTGCCCGCTGCCATCCATGTGGACCCTGAAGTCAGCTCGTGTTTTTCGATCAGAACCACGTCCTCCCAACCATTTTTAGCCAGATGATAGGCCACACTGACACCGATAGCACCTCCGCCGATCACAACAACTTTGGTATATGTCTTCATAATGCCTCCTTCCGTTTTTTTACTCCATTCCCAATTATACAACAAACATACTAAAATTTGCATATATTAATTTTATATATAGATAGCAAGATTAAATTGACAGATTCATAATGTATTTAAAAATAACAGGTTTCAGAGATAGAAAAGATGTCGATTTTTCTTCATCAGATTTGTGAAAGATCATTGACAGAATTAAATTATCAGTGTATAAAGGCGTTTTAACTTCGAAGATGAAAATTGGAGAGGTTGCCGAGTGGCTGAAGGCCCCGCTCTCGAAAAGCGGTATCCCGCGTAAACGGGATCGTGGGTTCGAATCCCACCCTCTCCGCCACGAGCAGGGTTATATTTCAGGTTTTTGTCTTATTTTTTACGGAGAGATGTCCGAGCTGGCTGAAGGAGCACGACTGGAAATCGTGTGTGCTGTTAATAGCGGCACCGAGGGTTCGAATCCCTCTCTCTCCGCCATAACTTGTAAAAAAGCAAAAACCAAATAACAATTTTCAAATAAATCATAATGGCAAAACTTCAAACTTCAAACTTCAAACTTTGCACTTCAAACTTTACACTTCGTATCCGTCCTGCATCCAATGGCCTATCTCGTTCTTGCCCGTAAATACAGACCGCAGACTTTCGATCAGGTTGTACAGCAAAACCATGTTACTCAAACGCTGGCCAATTCGATTGTATCCAAACGTGTCGCTCATGCCATTTTGTTTGCTGGCCCGCGAGGCACAGGTAAAACCACAGTCGCCCGGGTGCTGGCCAAGGCAATGAACTGCGAAAAAGGCCCTACCGTCACACCTTGCAACCAATGCAAATCGTGTTCAGACATTACGACCGGCAGCGCATCAGATGTGATTGAAATAGACGGCGCTTCCAACAATGGTGTTGACCATATCAGGGAACTGCGTGAAAATATAAGATATATGCCCGCGCATAGCCCTTATAAGATTTATATCATTGATGAAGTGCACATGTTGAGCATCCCGGCGTTCAACGCGTTGCTAAAGACCCTGGAAGAACCGCCCGCCCATGTTATGTTTCTGTTTGCCACGACCGAACCGGCCAAAATTCCTATTACCATTCTTTCCCGGTGTCAGCGACATGATTTACGGCGAATCGATATTGAGGCTGTTTGCGCACACATGGAAACGCTCTGTAATCAGGAAAGCGTTAAAATGACCCAGGAAAGTCTGTTGCTGATTGCGCGCGAATCCGGCGGGAGTATGCGTGATGCTTTGAGTCTGCTGGATCAGATGATTGCCTGCACTTCCGGAGAAATTACTCATGAGCGGGTTTTAGAAATATTGGGAGCGGTTGACAGATCCGTTATGTTTCAATGCGCACAAGCGATTTTACAGGGGGATATGGCTACCTGTTTGACAGTTTTAGATGATATTTATAACCGTGGTTTGGATATGCGTAAGCTCTATGATGATCTCACGGAACATTTCCGCAATCTTTTGATTGTCAAAGTAGGACAGCAAGTGAAGCAGCTTGTGGATTTACCGGCCCATGAAATCAAGATAATGCAAGAACAGGTGGCATCCGTATCCGCATCGCTGTTAAGCCAGCTATTTGATCTGCTATTTAAAGAAGAAGCGGTTATACGCTACGCTTCCCATCCTAAACTGGCACTTGAAAGCATCGTTATCCGTATATCCCATCTGGCGCCGGCACTGTCCATTGATTCTTTGATTGAAAAACTTGATCTTTTAAGAAATGAAATCAAAGGAACGCAAGGCGCACACGATGCAACCGGTTTAGCAAGTGCCGCCACCACCAGACATCCGCCAGATAATCATCAGACTGTAAAAGCACCTCTGGCGCAATACAACGCTTCGTCAATGCCGCCTCCTGTTCCTGATAAGCGGGTTAAAGAACCCAAACCGGTTTCAACTTCCCCTGTCTTAACAGATGATATGCCTAATGAACAGATATTGCGCCTGATTATCCAACTGGCAGATCAACGGCATCCGAGCTTGTCAGCACATTTAAGCCATAGCTCAATTGCGACTGTTAAAGATAATCGCATTGAGATTGAAATCAGTGCAAATGCTTTTACAGCGAAAATGATGCGGCGCGATAAAAACAAATCTGATTTAAAAAAAGTTTGTGATGAGGCCTTTGGTAAAAATATGGAAATAATTATCAAGGACGATGACAAATCACAACCTGAGTACAAGCAACCCCAAAAACAATCCCCAAAACGGCCCCAAAATCCAACCAATCAATTGCATGAAGAGGCTTTAAGCAATCCTTTGGTAATGGAAGCCGTTCATGTTTTTAATGGTGAAATTACAAAAGTGAATATTTTATAGGAGGTTTTTATGAAAGGTATGGGTAAAATGATGAAGCAGGCTCAAAAGCTTCAGTCTAAAATGGTGAAACTTCAGGATGAAATGGCGGATAAACAGGTTGAAGCGACTGCCGGCGGTGGGATGGTCAGTGTTGTCGCCAATGGCAAGCAACAAATTTTATCTGTTAAAATTGAACAGGAAGTTGTTGATCCGGAAGATGTTGAAATGTTGCAGGACCTCGTTCTGGCAGCGGTTAATGATGCTTTGGTGAAATCCCAAGAGATGGTTTCCGAAGAAATGGGCAAATTAACCGGCGGTTTGAATATTCCCGGATTAACATGATATGCACCATTATCCTGCATCGATTCGAAATCTGATTAAAAATATCACCAAACTTCCCGGAATCGGTGTAAAAACGGCCGAACGGCTCGTGCTGCATATCCTTCATGCGCCACACAAAGAAGCAGAAGCGTTGGCTCAAAGTATATTGGAACTTAAAAGCCGGATTCGGTCGTGCCGCCGCTGTTTCGGTTTGAGTGATACTGAAATTTGCACAATCTGTTCCAATCCCAATCGTGTCACTTCAATTGTGTGCGTCGTAGAACAACCTGGTGATATGGCTGTGATTGAAAAATCAGGCGGTTTTACAGGGCTTTATCATATTCTTCAGGGGGTTCTCTCTCCAATGGATGGTGTGGGGCCGGATGATATTAGAATCAAAGAATTAATGGATAAAATCACCTACGATCCGACCCATGCTCCGATTGAAGAAATTATTCTGGCCACAGCCACAAATGTGGAAGGGGAAGCCACAGCTTCTTATATCGCCAAATTGCTTGAAAACCATCCGGTCAAAGTGACACGTATCGCATCCGGTGTTCCGATTGGCAGCGATCTGAAATATGTGGATCAGATGACCATGCAGCGCGCGTTAAGAACACGCTATGTTATAAAATGAAATGGAAACTGAAATATTTTTTAAATGCCATGAATGCGGAGATTGTTGTAAAGGCTATGGCGGTGTTTTTGTAACGCCTGAAGATATACACGCAATTTCTGACTATCTCCAAACGAATCAAGATCATTTCGTTACTGACTATTGCCAGATGTCTGGAAGCAAGCCTGTTATCGCTCAAGGATCGAATGGCTATTGTATTTTCTGGGATAGCGGCCTGCAATGCACCATTCATCCGGTTAAACCCGGTATGTGCCGAACATGGCCATTTATTAACAGTGTGCTAACGGATGTTACCAACTGGCGCATCATGGCGTCCTCCTGCCCGGGCATCCGCACGGATGTATCCGATAATGATCTTAAAGCATACATCTCCCAGAAACTTATCAAAGATAAAAAATAGAGTTCCGAAACTATGGAGAATCATAATCTATAGACAATCAGAATTAACCGCTCGATTCGGACAAATAAATTATTTATTTATCGGTACCTAAAAATAAAAAGGTTGTACAATTCGGCTGAAAACTGTATTACAGTATAAAGTTACGAAAGGTGCTTTAATTTTTATTGTGATTATTTTTAAATGGTATAACATCCATTTCAGTCTTGGAAGGCGTTGAAGTCAATGGAACCCATAACGATTTGCTACCGATTTACTATGGAAGATGGCTCACGGGAAGTGTTTAATCTCCGATTGGACCCGCATAAAATTGAATTGATTACGGAAAAACAGGAAGATTTACCGATCTGGACAGACCTCGGATTTCATCAATGCCCTAATTGTCCGCTTTCAAATCAGAAACATCCCAATTGTCTGATTGCTGTCAGCCTTGTCAGTATTGTGAAAGGATTTGAAGGACTGATTTCTTATAATAAGGTACATGTGGATGTCGAATCGGAAGGACGTTTAGTTTCTCAGGACACCACTGTACAAAGAGGGGTTAGCGCATTGATGGGATTGATGATCGCCACCAGTGGATGCCCGCATACCGCTTTTTTCAAACCCATGGCACGTTTTCATCAACCCATGGCAAGCCGCGATGAAACCATTTACCGCGCCACCACATCCTATTTAATGGCGCAATATTTCCGAAAAAATGATGGCCTTGAAGCAGACTTTGAACTTGAGGGCCTGAAAACAATATACCACAATATGCGTACAGTGAATATTGCAATTGCAAAACGCTTGCGAGCTGCATCTGAAACTGATTCTTCTGTGAATGCAATCATTTTACTTGATGTTTACACTCAGGCGTTGCCGCTGGTCATTGAAGAATCCCTGGCGCGTATTCGTCATTTGTTTGAGCCGTATTTTGGGGATAATGTGCTATAAAAAAGCCTTATTTTCTTCAAGAAAAGCCGCATAAACATCTATGCGTGCCATTGCTTGGGATTGCGTTGTGATTTGGCTCACAGATTCCCGAAATTTACTGCTATGGGGCAATCCTTTTACAAACCATCCGAGACGACCGCGTAACATATAACAGGCGCGTTTTTCACCGAAATGGTCGATATGCAGATTCACAAGGCGTTTCATTAATGTGATGCGCTGATTGCTATCCATCGGTTTCGCCTCTTTTCCTTGCAGAAGATTATAAACCTGTGTGAAAATCAGCGGATTTGCCAGCGCCGCGCGTCCGATCATAACCGCATCACACTCGGTCTGATTGAACATACGAACACCATCTTCAGGTGTCAAAATATCACCGTTGCCGATAACGGGAATCGCAACAGCCTCTTTTACCTTTTTAATAACAGACCAATCCGCGAAGCCTTTAAATCCCTGCTTAACGGTGCGCGGATGGACCGCAATCGCATCTGCACCGCATTCTTCCGCTATTTGAGCGATTTTCAGCGCCTGGAAACCGTCAGACTTCCAACCGCTTCGTATTTTTAGGGTCAACGGTATAGTTATCGCCTGACGTACCGCTTTGATGATCGCTGCCGCCAAATCAGGGGTTTTCATCAAAGCGCTGCCAGCGCCGGTCTTGATTACTTTACGCACCCAGCAACCGAAATTTATGTCTAAAACATCAGCGCCAGCGGCTTCTGCCATTCGGGCCGCTTCAGCCATAATCGACGGTTCGGAACCAAAAATCTGGACAGACAACGGCTTTTCTTGCTTGCATGTAACCAGCATCCGGTCAGTTTTAGCACTGCCATATATCAGACCGTTGGCGCTGATCATCTCCGAACATACCATGCCGCACCCAAGTTCCTTTACCAAAAGGCGGAAAGGCAGATGGGTGTATCCGGCTAAAGGGGCCAGAACAGTTGGAGTATTTAAGATTAGCTCGCCGATATTCATGCGTCAGTTGATAGCTCTTTGATAATATATTCAGTTTAACAATTGGCGGTTATTTTTATGTATCAATCATACCAAAAGTTTCGGCATTCAATAATTCAACATCATTTTGCTGTAAGACTTCAATGGCGCGGTCATTGTCGGAAAAACGAAAAATCATCACTGCTTTGTCGGTGGTAAATCCGTTAAAAGCATACATATAAACCACGTTTAAACCGGCATCTTGTATCATTTTAAGCACCTCAGCCAACGAACCGGCTTTGTCCGTAATGGCGGCCACAACCACATCATCCACCTGAGCCGGAAAATGTTTTTCCATAATAATCCGGCGTGTTCGGGCCATATCGGAAACCAACAGGCGCAAGATACCAAATTCGCCTTTGTCCACAAGACTGAGCGCTCTTAGATTAATACCGGCGTCCCCTAACAATTTGGTAACGTCATATAAACGTCCCGGAGAATTTTCAATAAAGATTGATATTTGTTTTAATTTCATGTAAGCCTCCTTTTTAAAGATAATAATTTTGAATGCTATACATGATGACAGCAAAGGAAACAACAACTATATTACAAGGAGCATGACTATGAAACAAACATGTCGTTTATCGGTCAGGGTTTGTCAGCAGCGGAAGGTAACAAGGCTTGCAGGATTAATTCTGTTGCTTGGGTGCATTATCGGTGTATTCAGTGTGCCAACAGTGTTTGCCAAAAAAATGTCGGATCAACAGGCGTTGGCTAAAAATATAGCCGATTTGAATTCGACGGACCTGAATACCGTTTCACGTGCAGCGGCTTTGCTAGGTGCCAGCGCAGATATCCGTGCGGTGGAACCTTTGGTCGAGGCTTTGAAAAATAATGATTCGATGATACAATATTCTGTTTCCGCGGCTTTGCAAAAATTAGGAACGCTGTCCGTTCCAGCAATGATCGCCCGGTTGGATAGCGATAACACTGAATTTGTCGCTCTGCTGGTCGAAAATTTAGGTCAAATTGGTGATTCTCAGGCCGTAACGCCTTTATGTCAATTGTTGTCCCCAAAGGCGTCTTATAAAGTGCGCATGGCGGTGGTGAAAGCCCTTGGAGATATCCGTGATCCGCTGGCAATTAAATCTTTGATTGCGGTGATGAAGGATAAATTTTCGGCAGAACGCCATTTAGCCATGGAACCTCTGGTTAAAATCGGCGCATCGGCTTTGGAACCGTTGCTTGCGGAGCTTAAAAACGATGATCCCGATGTGGTGCGAATTGCCGTCGCCGCATTGGTAAAAATCGGCGACCCACGCGCCACGGAATCTTTGATCGATGTATTTAAGACAACGGATTCCAATGCTATCCGTATATCATTGGCAGCCGCTCTGGGAAAAATCGGTGATAAAAAAGCGATTCCGGCGTTACTTGCTGCGTTAAACGATGAAATTCCGGTTGTTCGGAAAATGGCGGCTGCATCTTTAGCAAAAATCGGCAAACCTGCTGTTAATGAACTTGTGAAAATCCTGAAAAACGGTGATTCGCCCGCATTGCGCAAATCAGCGGCCTCGGTGTTGGGCAAGATTGGTGATGTTCAGGCCGTTGCTCCTTTGATTGCGGCACTGGAAGATTTTGATATCAAAGTTCGTATCAATGCGGCGCATGCGTTGGGCCAACTTTATGATGAAAGTGCTGTTCTTCCGCTCATTAAACTTCTTCATAATTATTCCCCGACATTAAGTAAAGCGGCCGCCAAGGCGCTGGTTAGTCTGGACGATAAAGCTATTCCCCATCTGCTCAACCAATTGGAAAGAGATGCCGCCAATCCGAATGAGCCATATAAAAGCGCTTTGACCGCCAATGTGCTGGCTCGAACCTGTACCACCGCAGTTGAACCGTTAATCGAACTTGTTCATAAAGCAGACAATGCCACATTACACACGCTGATTGCGGACGCATTAGCTCAAATCGGCAAACCCGTGGTTGAACCGTTGATCAGTGAATTAAGGCAATCAAATCTTGCTTTCCGGTCACCCTGGGAAAATATTCTGGCCAGAATTGGCCTACCGGCGCTTGCACCGGTCATTGAGTTAATGGAAAGCCCGGATGAATTGCAGCGGCGTGCTGCCATCGCGATCTTAGGCGATATGTGGGAGGAAAGCGCAGAAGCACCGCTGATAAACGCACTGGCGGATTGGAAAAATCGCAAACTCGCCGCCAGAGGGCTTAATGCGATGGAATGGCAACCTAAATTCGCATCAGAACGCGTCCACTATTATTTAGCGACTGGGCAAGAGCGAACCGTGCTAGACGACTGGAAAGTCAATAAGCAGATCCTGTTGCTTGATTTCAAGTCCGGTGATATGCTCAGAACCGAATATGCGATTCAGGCATTTTTGCGATTAGGCCAGGAAAACATGACCGCTGAAATGATTAAGATAATGAAAGAAGAAGAAAGCCGGATCATCGCTCAGGCCTTTTTTGAATGTGGCGATGAACCGTTGCGCCAGGCTGCTTTGAAGTTCATGAAACGTTAATAGATTGCCCCCAATATAGTGAATAAAAAGAAACGAAACCTGCCATTAATCAGCATTCGGCAGGTTTCATTTCTCTTCACCCATCCTACAACGCCTTCAAACCTTAATTGACGTTTAGACGTCTGACCGTTTCAGAAGTCGGTTTACCTGTGTGAACATCCCACCCCAAAAGCTCATAATAGTCGCGGATGACAGGCTCCAGTATTGCTCGCCGTCCTTTGTTAGCGCCTTGAGTGAGTGGTGGATGTCCGGAAGTCCGCTGATTTGGCATGAAAGTTTCAGGTCGAATTCCGTGTTTGCAATTAAACAACTGTTTTACAGCCTGAATGCGTTCACCGATTTCCATGTATTGTTCAAGCGTTTTGTCCCAACCGGTCGCCGCATTGAGCCATTCTGACACCGGTATCCGGTCGGCTCCGATAAAAGCGCCAAACATACAGACTCCGGCACCATTTAAGACATTCATATATTGGCCGCAGGCAACAGCCATGACCGCCTTTTTACGATTCGTCTTATATTTGCGGCCTTTGAAATATAAAAGCCACGGCTTGGGTAGGTTTTTATTTTTTTTCCAAAGCCGGTACATTTCATAATAAAGCTGTGAACCGGTGTTATGACGTCCGGGTGCCGGTTCGACGCTGTAATGCAAGGCAAAACCGGGATCGTTTCGGCCATCGTGCATAGGAAGTTCCTGGCCGCCGGCATGAACTGCAAATGCCGCCGCATCTTCACCTAGTTTTTCAGCCGCGCGTTTGACGCCATCCGCCAGAAGATCGCCAATGCCTTCCCGTTTGATCATTTTACGAATCAACGCGACAATAGCATCGGTATTGCCCCAAGTGAGTTCCAGGCCATCCGTATCCGCAGTTGTTATCAAGCCGGCTTCATAACATTCCATGGCAAATGCGACAGTTCCGCCCACGGAAATGGTATCCATACCGGCCCGGTTCAACATTTCATTCAGATAAAAAATAGAATCGGCGTCGGCATTCATACATAAGCCGCCCAGTGACAGCACCGTTTCGTACTCCGGTTTATGGGTTTCGGGATGTTTTCCCTTAACTGTACAGATACCGCCGCACCCGAGCGGGCAGGAATAGCAGTGGTATTTTCTTTTTTGATGCGCGATAATGGCATCCGGATTGACTGCCGCAGATTTGTCAGGCCCGAAATCCCGGTTGGTTCCCTTCCAATTTTTAATGGGCGCATCGCCGATCTCCACGGACATCTGATTCATGCTGACAGTTCCCCATTTTTTCAGCATAATTTTGTACAACATACCGTCCATAGCCAATTGAGTCGGTAAAAAGCGCATCAATGCACCTACCCAGGCAGTCAGCGGACCGGAAACAAATGGCGGCTGCCACTTCACATACTTCTTGCACTTGCGGCTTAAACGCCTGATTTCAACTTTATCATGCACAGATATTTTTTCTGAGCCGGATAGCACCACGGCTTTGAGTTTCTTAGCCCCCATGACCGCACCCAAGCCTGACCGCGCTGCCATTCTTCCCCGATCATTGGAGATACCGGCGATAAGGGAACATTTTTCACCGGCCGGGCCGATACAGACCACACGCGCCTTTTTTTTACCTCCGATCTCTTTCATCAGCAAAAGCTCGGTTTCCACCGTATCCCGACCCCACACATGAGAGGCATCACATAATTTGGCCTTGCCGTCTTGTATCGTTAGATAAACCGGTGTTTCGCTAACGCCTTTGAAAAAAATGCCGTCATAGCCGCATCGTTTGATGGCCGGTGCGAAATTGCCGCCACAGTTGGATTCTCCCCATCCGCCGGTAAGCGGTGATTTACCCACTGCCATCCAGCGACCGCTGAAATAACTTCCGCTGCCTGTCAACAGACCGGCGACAAATCCGAGTATATTCTCCGGTCCCAGTGGGGCAGCGCCGGCAGGTATCTGATTGTAAAGCTGATAAGCGCCTAAACCCATGCCGGCCAAATAGTTTTTATAAACGGTTTCCGGAATCACAATGTCTTCAATCAGGCCGGTCCCCAAATCTGCCATCAGAATTTTACCCATATAGCCTTTGTTCATATTATGTCCTCATTACTATTTTAAATGCAAAGGAAAAAGTATAAACCGATTTATGAAAAATGTCAAAAAGAACCTTGAATTTAACACTGATTGAAGTTATAGGCTATCAACCTATGGATATTAAAGATCATTCTTATCTGAAAAGGATTTAAAATAATGCGAGAAATCATTTTGATAAACATTACCGGAAAAGACAAGCCCGGTTTAACATCCAGCTTAACCAATATCCTTGCCCAGTATGAAGTCATCATTCTGGATATCGGCCAGGCTGTTATCCATGACTGCCTCTCCCTTGGCATCCTTGTGGAAATTCCCTCGGTGCATGCATCGTCTTCCATACTTAAAGATATTCTGTTTGAAGCTCATAAACTGGGCATTCAAGTTCGGTTTTCCGCTATCGACGAAGAAAACTATAAAGATTGGGCCTTACAAAATGACGGACAACGCCGAATCATCAGGCTTCTTGGTCGAAAACTGACGGCCGCGCAGTTGTCTGAAGTCACTGCCGTCATTGCGGCCAATCATCTGAATATTGATGTGATTACCAATCTTTCCGGACGAGTTTCGTCAGAACATTCCGATTCACAGCCCATATCGTGCGTACAATTTATCGTATCCGGCAAACAGGATAATCATCTGCCTTTGCGTGGCAGGCTGCTTGAAATTTCCGAAGAAACCGGCATAGATATCTCTTTCCATTTGGACAACATTTATCGTCATGCCCGCCGGCTGGTGGTGTTTGATATGGATTCCACCTTGATTCAGTGTGAAGTAATCGATGTGCTGGCGGAACAGGCCGGCATAGGGGAACAGGTGGCTCAAATCACAGAATCCGCCATGCAGGGTGAATTGGATTTCAAAGAAAGTTTTATTCAGCGAGTGGCTTTGCTCAAAGGTCTTGATGAAAAAGCGCTGCATCATGTCGCCCGGAATCTTGATCTCACCGAAGGAGCCGAGCGTGTGGTAGAAACTTTGAAGAAACTCGGCTACAAGATCGGGATCATATCCGGAGGTTTTGACTATTTCGGTGAATACCTACAGAAAAGACTGGGTATTGACTACGTATTTGCTAACGCACTTGAAATCAAAGATGGCAAAATCACGGGAAACGTCACTGGTGATATTATAGACGGAACGAGAAAAGCTGAAATCCTCAAAACCATCGCACGAGTGGAAAATATCAACCTGCAACAGACCATCGCCATCGGTGACGGCGCCAATGATCTTCCGATGCTCAACGCCGCCGGCTTGGGAATCGCATTTCATGCCAAACCCGTTGTAAAGGAGAATGCCCATAAGTCAATATCCAACGTAGGACTGGACGGACTGCTTTATTTGATGGGAATCAGTGAAAGAGAGATACGGCAATGATAACCGGGAACAGCCCGTTAACGCCAAATTGGCAACAAGCTCAACCTTTGTCGGTGTTACTCACCATCATAACTAAAAATGGTGGGCAAAGTTCGGTTCTTTTAACACATTTTTAGAATTTTCCACTAACCTATTAATTTTAATAGACTAAAAGACTATCACATCTGAACATTATTTTTGTCGAAAATATTTAAACCCGTAATCTGTATGGATCAGAGCGGAGTCACAGCTTTTCAGATACTGCGCGACTGTTAGTCAGCTGACATTTGAAAAATATGTGATCGTAATTCTGGTTCTAACGGATTTTGTGGTCAACCTCGCCATCCTCCCAGAGAACTTGCGACAAGGAAATTTTGTAGCCAGTTTTTGTGATAACAGAATTTGTTAACTCTGTAAAAAGGGGAAATGAGGTCAGGTTTGTTAATTCCAGCTCTTTGCCCATAAGGATGAAAATTCCATATGAGAGCCATGGCGCGAAGAGACAAGCGGGTAGTATCTTCAGAACCGGAAATATCGCATCGCGTAGAGGAGTCGGTCCTGATAATTCATTAAACGATCTACCATATTGTTCGTGCGATGCATATCCGGATTTTTCAGCCCCTCTTTAAACTCATAGATTGTCATATAAATAATTTCAGTTTTTACGTGACTTTTTAACAGTTCTATGGGAAATAAATCTCAGATTAAAACGATAACCTTATAAACGGAGTCTGAGAAGATGAAAATCACTTTTACCAAAAGAACAATAAAACGTTTGGAAAAAACTGTAAAAACTGCCTTAAAACTTAATAATTTAAGTGATTATTAAAAAGGTTCTTTGACAAATTACAAATCTGCTTTATCAGTTCCTATGACAGAGCAGAACCGGGAAAATGGGAGCCTGTTCAGCCAGTCAGCAGCAGCTTCACAAAGTTCTTTCAGTGTCGGGTAGAACTGATTTCTTGTAACCTGTCCACGCATAAACCGCCACAGCCGTTCAATCAGATTAAGGTTGGGGCTGTATGTGGGCAGATATACCAGTTCCATGCGATCTCTGTTTTGCTCCTTGAAAGTGTCAAGTTTCGGAGTTGTATGTGCTGAGGCATTGTCCATGACTGCAAACCAGAAGACATCTGAATGCCATTCAGTCAGCATTTTCAGACAGGTTCTGACTTCTTCGTGCCGCTTCCGCTCATGGATAGTATAGATACCTTCCCCGGTCGGATAGACAATGCTTCCGAATAAAGCATTCCAAGGATTTTCCTTTCCCGGAGATTCGACAGCGCACTGTCCGCCGGCAGGACATAACTGTCACCTGTATCGGGGCACCAGTGCAAATCTGTTGAATCTGAGAAAACCAGCCGAGCAGGTCTGGCCGGAACGGACAAATCGGCATTTTCAGCATCATGGCTGGTCAGTGTGCCTTCAAGGGCTTTTTTTTTAATGCCTCTATCCGTTCCCGTTTGACAATATATAAAGGATCGGGAGAAGTCACTTTCAGCCACCCCCGGTTCCATTTCAATCCTGACTGCTTCAGAGTCAGGGATATTGTCGGCTGACTCACTGTAATTCTGTGATACAGTCGGAAATATTTCGCCAGCAGTTTCTGCGTCCAGTTTCGGGATCCTGTGTTTAACTGTTCGAATCCGCAGGGGCTGCGATGCAGCAGGTCTTCCCATTCTTCTTTGCTGAACGGGATTTTGCGGGGGCAGCCAACCCCGTAGCCGGATCTGAGACCGTCCAGGCCGTTTTTATTGTAACGTCTGATATAATCCCGTACAGTCGCCAGGCAGACGTCTGACAGGCTGGAAAGTTCGGGAACGCTTTTTTTCTGTGCCGAAAGATCAATGATTTTCATTCGGCGATACCATTTGGAATCTCCGGAACGTCTGAGTTCCTGTTTTATGGGTTCCGCATCATTCTGCCAGATTTCAGCATAAATCATAAGATTATGTACCTCCTGACTTTTTTTATCAGGATAACACCTTATTTTTAACATGTAAAAACCTTTTTAATAATTACTTAAGATTATTCAAACCAGCAAAATCTCTTTTAATGGTCACAGAAGGTTATAGCATTGAACATATTGCGGAATTTTTTAAAGTGAATGCGCGGACTGTTTATAACCGGTTGAAGAGATTTATGTATGAAAGATTCACCAGGCTCAACAGCCTTCATTATAAAGGACGTGGAGTCAAATCTGAACTGTCTCAAAAACAAAAGGATAAATTATATAAAATTGTCAGCGACAGACCGGAAAAATATGGTTTTGACAGCGGCGTATGGAACTCACCGATGATCGCGGTGGTAATCAGGCTTGAATTTAAAGTAAGATATAATCCCAGGTATTTATGTCCAATGGTTCGGTAATTTTTTCTGATTTAACGTGTTAAAAATCATAACTATCTGAAATTATTATAAAAGGCTTTACAATCTTGTTTTTGTAACATATTTAAATTATTAGATTTTTAATTTTTTACCGAACTATTGATGTCGACTCTTAAAAAAAATCGGCCTTTCATTTCAAAAAGCCGCTTTCGAAGCGGAACGAACAGAAGATAATGAGAAGTGACGAAAAGAACAGTTAGAAATAAAACAGCCGGCAATCCTCAAAAAAGCTGAAGTGACTGACGCTGTCATTCTGTTTGAAGATGAAGTCACATTCGCTTGACAGGGATCGCTTTCAAGGACATGGGGGCCTATCGGACAACAACCGAAAGTCAAGACTGAAGGAAAATGAAAAGGATTGAAAATTTTTGGGGTGATAGAATTTTTCAGGGGCTCTTTTCACTATATGGAGATGGAAGGTAAATTCAATGGGGAGCCTTACACAACGTTTTTGAAGAAAGCATTATCACAATACAACTGTCCTGTTATACCAGTTGAAGACGGTGCGCCATATCACGGTGCGAGAGTGGTAAAGAACTTTGTAGAAAACGAAGGACAAGATCGATTGTCAATTTATCGTTTGCCATCATATTCTCCGGATTTCAATCCGATTGAAAAATTATGGAAAAATACAAAGAGAGATGCCACTCACTGCAAATTTTTTCCAACTTTTGATGATATACGCACTTCCGTTGTGAAAACGTTTAAAAAATATATGCAAGATGATAACAAAGTTATTTGCGTGATGAAAAAACTTAGAAATTGTGCAGGAGTGGCATAGCATAGAGCTTTAGAGGATTTGAAATTATTTAGGTGGCGATCTATCAGGTGCCTTGGCACATAGCTTCAGAACGGCCTTTTTTACCGGACTGTCTTCAAAGTCCGAAGCCCATTCTCTCAACCGTCTGATTCGTTGTGAAAACTGAGCTGGATTATCTGAGTGACAGGCATTCCAAACTTTGTCACCTATCATTTTGAGGAACTCACCGGACCGACGACAGCGATCTTTTATTTTTAAAAAAGAATGTAGAAAACCAAAACCGTTCGGCACACTTCTTGCATGCGCCGGGTGCAACACAAAAAAGTTGCAAAATTATGATAAAGGACTGTACTCAATTATAGCATACGGTGTAATATGCAATATTATGGAGTGGCCGTTAAAAATACAAGGACGTCTTCTAACCGAGTCAAGTGCGGACGAGATCAATGAACTTCTTAAAGAGCATCCCGATTGGAACAGATCTCGCTTACACATTGAATTATCAAAACGTTGGAACTGGCAACACCCTGACGGCTGAATTAAAGACATGGCCTGCCGAATGCTTTTGCGTAAGTCGGAGTCTCGATCATTGACTAAGCTTCATCAGGATCGCCGCTCAAAACTCAGGTGTCAATCAAAGACATTCGGGTTTTTCCTCACCGACGCAATTTCAGGGAATGCTGTATGGACAGCGCCGGCAAGCTGCAGAAATGAAAGGATCGGCAATGGCCGTGGCAGACGCAATTATTGAAATGTCAGGTACAGATAGCTTTGCCGACTATGAACAAAGCGTATATGACAGTTTTCAAGAGAAAGCGGAGCGTGAAATTACGAACACACTCAATGCTCTGTTATCCGGTGCGGCCTTCCTGGAGGTATTGAAAGCATGGGGTGCGAAATGCGGTTGTAAATTTCATGGATTTCGAGATATCGATATTCGTCTCAAATCCGGCCGAAAACAGGAAATTCACTCAGGGATTTCACAATAATTAATCTACCCATTTTTCTGGAATTATGGTACCTTTTCAAAGTGCAGGACAAATGTATGTTATTTTATATTTTGAGGAAATGAAAAACAAATGAAAAAGTTAAGTGACGAAACCAGAACAATAATAAAAGATGCGGCTGAAAGGTCGGCCGGTTTTGAAAAACGTGCATATCAGGCAGAGATAACATCGGATTATTTCGGAG
>JAUCGF010000151.1 GCA_030378005.1 Desulfococcaceae bacterium HSG9
CCTTGATACGGCATACGAAGTGTTTTTTTCCTTTTGCCGGCTGTCAAAAGACTCGTGGCATTGACAGCCTCGGTCCATAACACCGGTTTCACCGGGAGAAAGTATCCGGCTGACAAAAGGACGCTCAGCGCCCTTACCATCAGTTAAAAAGACTTTCCGTGGGATAGTGCGGTTTAAGTCCGAACCGACATGGACTTCAGCTTTTTCAGCGCCTTTTCGGCAGTCCGCCCGGTCCATAGAAAGGACGGAATCGATCAATGAGCCGTCTATAGCGACGAGTTCACCAAGTTCCGGATAGCTGTCAGGCAAAATTCCAGCAACTTGCTTTTGCAGGTTTTGAAAAACATATAAGAACTGTTCAAGACCCCGATAATTTGCAGCTTCTGAGAAACCGCTCTTTTTAATACCGTCTTTAGGAGCGATGACTTCACGGGCAAAGTCATCTTCTTCTGGAATTTGAAGTGAATGCTGAGCGGATGTGTGTTCTTCAAGATGAAAACAGAACAGGGCTCTTAAATGTTCGTCAAAGGACATTTGCAAGGGCCGGCAGCATCTTGATTCAAGTGGTGTCATTCCGATCATAGCGTCTTGAACAGGTTGATATAATTGATCAAAATCAGACTCAAATTTCTTCCTGAAAGGAACTAATGTGTGCGGCATGTGTAACCTCCTGATATTATTTGTAATACCAAAATTGTCCGCACGTTATTGACCCAATGTCAAGAAAAAATTTTATTTATTTTTACGAAATATATCTGCTACTTGTATGCAATTTCCATACCGGAAATTACTGAAAAATATTATAAAGTCAGAGATATTCTTGATGAATCTGCGGATCTGATGAAAAAGAAGACTATACAGCAGTGAGTTCAGACGGAAAAGGAGTTCCGATGATTAAGAAAGAAGCTGCAAAGATTAAAGGCAGACAAGGCAAAGGGCAAAAAAGACAGAAAAAGAAAGAATCATCAGCAGGGGTAAAATATAACATCAACGCGAATATCTGAACTGCCGATGATGTTGCGAACAATCTGGTATATCCTGAAAAAAAAGAAGTGAAACCAGATGGTGAAAAACAGGAAAAAGCTCAGAATATCAGGTATATTGCAAGCATAGCGAAGCCTGAAAAAGAGGTGATGTGGGAAATTTATGAAGCGGTGAAAGATGATGATTTCAATAAAATTCCTCTGCTCTGCCTCATGGACGGATCACCGTATCTATGGACTCAATTGAAAACTGTATTCAAAGATATTGCTGACAAAGTTTACATCCCGGATATTATACATGTTCTTGAATATATTCAGATGATTGCCCATATAATATACAAAGAAGGTGGTGATGATGCGAAGGAATATGTATTTGAAAAACTGAAACTTATATTAAAAGGGAAAATCGCATCTTATATTATGGAATTACAGACGGAAATGCAGAGTGGCTGATGAGAGTGGGAATCCTATCAGAAAAAATTCAAAAAAGTGATAACTTATTTCAAAAATCATAGACAGTACATGAAATATGATGAATACCTGTCGAATGGATATCCGATAGGAACCGGGATTATTGAATCCGCCTGCGGTCATCCGGTCAAAGACAGAATGGAAATTTCAGGAGATCGATGGGGTATTGACGGGGCAGAGTCGATCCTGAGATTACGATCTGTTTTTAAAAGTGAGAATTGGGATAAGTATCAGGATTTTTTTAACGCTCAGGCAAGAGAGAATGAATTTTTCCCTGATGATTATAATTCCTTTAATATAAAAGAAAAGCAATATGCTTAATTTTGGTTACATAGGAGTTACGCAGTTCGACAAAATGACGAAAAATGGTTATGATATTTACATTATGAATCCTCCGAAATGCAATGAATACGACTATATCGATTTTCTGACCGCAACACCGAAAGTATTCAGTTGTACTGAAGCTGAAAAAGTACAGCCGGATCAGGAGAACGGTCCTTCTCATGATTCTGTTAACCGTCCACTTCACAGATTTCCCGTTGATGCGGCTTCTCAGAGGGTGGAATCGTCCGGTTCAGTCAGCTGCGGCAAAGGAGTTCCGGTATCAGATGATTCCCCCCCGGACTGACCGTATGCCCTGAAAATCGGGCCGGTTACAAGACATCAGTCCGGGAAACACCACAGAGCGGCCAAAGGCATCGATATTGTCACTCTTCTGTGGAGTGACGGTGATGCTCATATTCCCTGTGATTACCGGATTTACAACAAAACCGAAGACAGCTGAACTGAAAATGACTGTTTTTCGGACATGCTGTTGAAAGCGAAAATACACAGTTTCAAACCTGAGTGCGTTCTTTCAGACAGTCGGTATGCGGGACTGAAAAATCTCAAAACTATCCGGGATTGCGGACAGGCCAGGATGACCCGCCTGAAACCGAACCGTCTTATAAATCCTGACAGCACCGGTGACATCCCCCTGTCATCGGCTGATATTTCAGAAACCGGAACTGTGGTTTATCTCAAAGGCTATTGCCTTGTCAAATTTGATTTCAAGAGTTGAATGATTACATTCCTCTGTCAGAATTGTAAAAAATGGAAATTATAGGACGAAGGGAATACATGAACAAGAAATATATTGTACGACTGACAGATGAGGAACGTGAATATCTTAACGGACTGGTGAGGAAAGGGAAATCCACCGCATATAAGATCAGACATGCTGATATGATCCTGAAAGCCGATGCGGATGCCGCCGGATGGACTGACGAACAGATAGCGAAAGCATTCTCCGCATATAAGAGTGCCGTTGCCGGAATCCGGCGGCGTTTTGTCGAAGAGGGACCGGAATCCGCTCCGGGTCGGAAAAAGCAATCCGTTCCTTCCCGGGAAAAATACCGGATGGAGAAGGGGTGGCCCGTCTGATCGCTCTGAGTTGCGGCGCCCCGCCGGTGGGAAATTCCCGACAGACGCAGCGTCTTCCGGCAGATAAGGTCGCTGAACCGGTGATTGCCGGATCAATTTCCCATGAAACCGTGAGGCGGACATTAAAAAAAACGAATTGAAACCTCATCTGCGAAAATGTCAGGTGATTCCGCCGGAACATAACGGGGAATTCGCGGGACGCATGGAAGATATTCTTGATCTGTGCCGCCTGCCGTACGATCCTGCAATTCCCATGGTGTGTATGGACGAACAGTCCCGACAACCGATCGGTGAGACAAGGAAAATTATTCCTGCCGAACCCGGAAAACCCGAACGCTCCGATTATGAATACGAACGCTGCGGAACAGCAAATATATTCATATTCATCGAACCTCCAGCCGGTCATAGGCATGTCAGTGTGACAGAAAGGAGAACAGCATCGGACCGGGCTGAGGAGGTAAGAGAACTTGCGGTGGTCCGTTATCCCGAAGCCGGACCGATTCGTCTTGTATGTGACAATCTGAACACCATAAGATCGGTTCTCTTTATGAGGTGTCACCACCCGAACAGGCCGGGCGGATTGCTGAACGTCTTGAAATTCATTATACACCGAAACACGGGAGTTGGCAGAACATTGCCGAGATCGAACTCAGCGCGCTGACAGTGTGATGTCTCACACGCCGGATTCCGGATATTGACACATTGCGTAATGAAACTGAAGCCTGGGAGAGGAGACGGAATGAACACCAAAAAAATGTTGATTGGCAATTTACAACCGACGATGCTCGTATCAAACTTAAACGGCTCTATCCTGAATTCAACTCATAAAATCAAATGAAGGGGACCTCACCGAAAAAGGTTATCGACTGATTTGGATATTAAGCACCGCCAAGGCCTGGCAAGAGCTGAAAACACGCGAGCGTCGCCTTACCAAAGCTGAAACGAAACCGGTCAAAATTGCCGGAAAACTCAATCGTTATAATTTGAAAACGCGAAATCAGATCGAATCCGCGATTGGCAAAGTGCTCAAAAACACCGAAGACTTGATAAATTGCGATCTGACAGAGCACAAAACTTGTTACAAAAAAAAATCGGCGGCAGTCGACCAGGCCCTGACAGCATCTATGAAGATCGTGTCCGGATCGCCTATGAATCACACCGGCAGAGAAATCAGACAGCTATTGATCGTAAGGCTCTTACCGACGGTACCTTTCTGTTAATTACCAATACGGATAAGCCGAGATGCCGTGGTCCTTCGTATTTACAAGCGGCGGCCCGGTCTCGAAAAGCGCTTCAGCAGAACCAAATCCGTATTGGAGACAGATCCGATTTTTCTTAAAAAATCATCACGCATTGAAGCCGTAGTATTTTTGTACTTTGCAGCGTTGATGGTTATCAGCCTTATGGAGAGAGCTATTCGCAAACAAATGGATAATGAATTCATTGAAAACCTTCCGATCCCACCTCAAAAAATGCAAACTGAAAGACCGACTTGGAACAATATACGTTATCTTTTCAGAAACGTTTACCTTTCACTGATTTTTGTCAAAAATCGTATTGTAAAGCTTACACTAAAGGGGTTTCATGATATTCATATTTTGGTTCCACGCTTATTGAGTGTACCTCCGTCTGTTTATTTTGATTTTGCTAAACAATAAAGATTTGGAATACATTTAACATCATAAATAAATTTGATAAAACAAAAACTTTTTATTATAAATGTGCGAAATATGAGTTTTAAAATTAAATGAGGAGGATTTATGAAATTATCAGAATATAATTTTTAAAAACGGAAATTTAAATTTTAAAAAAATACAGAGACTGCCAGAAAGAAGGACGGTTGAAAATCAGATTTATAGCGCTTCTTATGTTAGCGAATAAATTCCCTGTCAAAGAGGTTTCCTCTGTAATCGGAGTGCATGTGAAAACTCTTGAGAATTAGCACAAGAGTGATGGACGATATAGTTTGCCCAAATCCCAATCATAAAGGATTCCGATTTTTAAATAAAATACCGCCTATTCATGCTCAAATCCAAAACCATACAAAGAGGCATCTGGAAACAACTCTTCGATACTCTCCACATCCACAGACTTTAACTCTGTTATTTTTTTATCAAAATCTCCAACAGGCCGCTTTGTGGCGATCAGATAAATACGTTCCGTTCCGCTGTGATAATCCAGCTTTTCCCACTTCTCCGAATCGGGAATAAACAATGGTTCACCCGCTTTAAATTCACCGCTGTAAAGCGTTTTAATACGCCCGGAAGTGTTAATACGCTCGGAAGTGCCTGCAAGAATAACATACCCGTAAGTATCTTTGTTTGTGGTGATTTTCACTTGAAACCGTTCACTGGTTTTGAGCGTATCCCCCTCTTTGACTTGAAAGGGCGCTTCCAGCGAAGATGCGCCTCTGACGGTCATTGGTTTGGCTGTCATAGCAATGCCCATTTCTAACGGCCTCGGCATGAAAAAGAAAACCGCCAGGCAAGCCATGGCAAAGCCGGCGGTTACCGAGGCGAATCTTTGCCGGGTTGTAAGAAAAGATAAATAACGCAAAACATCAGCGGTGATTTTTTGAAATATTGAAACCGAAGCGGGCGCAGATGAGTTGTGAATAACTGCCCGTGATTCCGCTGACTTCGGAACCGGCTGTTGAGACGACGCCTCCGCCTGCTTTTTCGACATGCGCACATCAAAATATAAATCCACGCACTCACGGCAGGTAATCAGATGTTCTTTGATTTCAGCGCGCTCCTGCGGCTCCGCCTCATCCAGCGCATAAGCCAGAGTTTTATCGGACATAGCGCATTCTTCATCAAAATCAGGAGGTCGATTAAGGTTAGCCTGCCGAAACGCTTCTATCAATGCACCGGCAGCTTTTTCAGTATTTCGCGGCTGTTTGGAATCCATTTTGCACATCCTCAGGTTCATATCGGTTGGCACCATTTTTATATTGTTTCAATTATTATTCTGAACGTCTTTATATGTATAACCGATTGCAACAGGCAAAAGGTAACATTTTTTTTGATTTTTTCTTCTTTGTCCACGAAACTGTCTTTGACAACAGCCAATGAATCAAGGTCGGTTTTGCGCAAAATATCTTCAGGAAGATATTCATGGAGAAACCCTGACGCCACCTCTTTTCTTGAAAATGTTTCTTTGAAAAACAGGTCATAAGGATTTGACCCGCGAAGTTCCTTGCTAAATATTATGGAATAAGTCCAAACTAAAAACCGTCAAGCGGCAAATTTCTTGCATCAATGCCATATTTCTCCATATTGCGCACCAATATCTTTTCATAGCGAACGCGTGAACCTGTCTCCTTGCGCGTAAATCGCACTTTAATCGTATTGGTTCTCTTCCTGACCGTCTCTTCATCCGGATTGCAACTCGCTAATTCATGCTGCGCCATTTCTTTGTAAGTCATACCGTCAAGATACATTTTGATATAATCCGCATCACGAGGATATTTTGTTTTAAGCTCAAACAGAGATTCATAGAGGATTTGTTTGAGCTGCTCAGATGCAAGCTGCTGATCAGGTGTGCGCCCTTGGGGATCATTTTTGTAAATGGCGGCGTCGATTTGATCATCTTCAGGCCGGTCGTCTCCGGGGTTCACAAGAACTTGGGAAAAAGAATCTTCCTTTGTTCTTAACATTTTGCGTTTTTTATCAATGATTCGAGCTTTTAACCGCCGCATCATATAATTCTCCAGCGTTCCCCTGCCTTCATATTTACAAATATAATCGCCTTTCGAAAGCTCAATCCAGTATTTGTTCAACACGCTCAACGCATCTTGTTCATAATGAGCGCTTAAAGTACGTAACCGATTTTTGGCAAAAGCAAGGAAACGCCGGTGAAAGCGTTTAGAAAGTTTTTCGATCACTTCTTCTTGAATATTACGCAAAGCCACACATAACCGTTGGGCAAAAGCATAGTCGCTTTTATTTTTTTTATCAGTCATCAGTTCCGCCGGATGTTTTTATCATATTTCTTATCAGTGATATTCTACATGCTAAATAATTTTGCATTGCATGTCAAAGAAAAAAAAATCAATCTGCGAAAATCCGCTCTATCCGTGTATCCGCGTTGTAAATTAAACGCATAAACAACCCCTCCGAACCCTTTTCCCGGTTGATTAACCCATCCCTTATGCAAAATAATTTATTTTTTTTGTTACCTTTTCCTGTTGAGCTTCGGTTAAGTATATAAAGTGGCTGATATAAAAAAGGGATTACTTAATTGCACAAAGGAATTTGACATGAAAATAAGCATTCAAGATATTGGCGATGTTTCCATCGTGGCATTAAGCAACGATTTTTATAAAGCAAAACTTATGAATACATCTGTTGCATTTATTTTGCAAAGAAGTGATAAACTGGTATTTGATATGCGCCATGTCAAATTTTTTGACAGTTCCGGGTGCGGCGTTTTGCTGACCTGTCTCAAAACACTTACAAATTCCGGCGGCGACCTTAAATTATGCCGTGTCAGCAAATCTGTTTTGACGTTGTTTGAATTGTTGCGCATTCATCGGATTGTCGAAATATTTAATACCCCGGAAGAGGCGGTGCGGTCGTTTGCGGATTAAGGGATTTCCTTAAAATAATATACCTGAATTGTAGGGTGGGCAACCGCATGATTCAACAGATATTTATTACCTGGCAAGACGGCAAAACGTAAATGCTGTTAAATGAATCGACCGTTGCCCACCATTTTAAAGATACATCTTTGCGTTACAACGGAAAAACGTATTTAAAATAATGGCTTGTTAAAATGGTGGGCAAAATGCCGACAAAGATTTGTGGAAAATACGAACATCTCAACCGGCATTTTACCCACCCTACTGCATTTAAAAAGGAGGTGATAAATCAGCAAACAATGGCAATAAAATTATATGAATTTGAATTATTAACGAATACACGGAGGTATGAACATGAAAAAAGTAAAGATTTTATTTTTCGGCTTGATTTGTTTTATTTTCAGCACATCGGGTGCATCGGCATTGCCTTTTGAACTCTTTGACTGGGCCTTTAACATTGACGGAGACGTTTCTGAAGCTCGCTTGGGTGATGACATGTTCACTGGCGAATTAACAGGTGAATTAACGGATGGTCTCGGCACGTTGTCCTGGACTACCGCAGAGGCGGGCGATCATTCTTTTCTGGCCTGGTTCGATCATCAGATTGATGCTGATATCAACACGTTCTTTAATGAATACGGCGGTTTCAGCGGTTTGCCAGAGACCGGGCAGTCATGGGAAATCGACGAACCGGGGTATGTCATTGGCTTCGGTGACATATACGCTAATGTATTGGATGGAACCTTGGATAATGATGATAACGGCTTCGCATCCGGAATCCTGGACGATGTCTCGATGGCCATGGGATGGGATTTTTCCCTGGATACAGGTCAGAAAGCCGTTATTGGCCTGACTTTGTCACACATCGCGCCCGAAACCGGATTTTATCTTTTCCATACCGATCCTGACAGCAGTGCGAGCATCTATTTGGCCAGCACTCTTACTGTATCCACTGTCCCCGAACCCGGGACCATGCTGCTTTTATGTATCGGTCTTGCGGGAATGTTCGGTGTCAGAAAAAAAATTATGGTGAAAAACTAAGGAATGGGAATACAATAACTTACCCATTTTCAAAAAGAGGAGTGCAAACTTCAGTTTGCATCACAGCATCGCAAACTGAAGTCAGCACTCCGAATGGGGAAGTTATTTCGTCCCCGTTACTAATCTGAAACTCAGAAACCGGATTTTTTCAAAAAATCCGGTTTCTTTAAGTTTACAAACAAAATTGAAAGGAGATTTAATCATGCAACAACTCAGAAATATGATGAACAGCAAAAAACATCATTTTATTATGTATATCGGCTTTGTATTTGCCGTATTGCTGACAGCACCGTTCAACGATGCCTATTCTTATGAAAACGATGCCTATTCATACAAGGACGATTTTGAAAATTCACTCGGTCTCAACATGATAGCGAGTCACGGAATTGCCATTATCGACGGAAAGCTTGTATCTTATACAGCGAATGCCACAGCGGTTTCCAACTGTATCAGCTTTCCCCAGCCCGAAGGCAGTGAATTTGAAGAATGGTCGTGTTTGAAAATCGACCTTGAGGATACAGACAATCCGGGCAGTTTGGCTGTTAAGAGGTGCGATGACGGGACGCTTCTTAAAACCGTTAATATTTCGACTGCAGACCAACCCATTGATTTAAGCGATATTCCTTCTGATGCAACGGCTATCCGATTGGAATGGTCGCCTGACCAGACCGATGCAAAGGCGGACTCATGGGAGGTTTATGGCAAAGCCTACGGTGCGACCGCCATTGATATTGTTGCCGACACTGACACACCTGATGCCGGTGACACGGTCACTTTTACAATTCAGATGTCATCCAGCGGCACCGTGACCCAAAATCCAGTGCTGCGGTTTTCACTGGATGATATTAACGGGCCGGGCGGTTTGGCTGAGGATGCGGAGTATCGTCCGTTGGAGTTTGTGTCAGCATCGAACGGGCCGAACGGTAAAGTGCCGATTGCTCCGGCTTCCGGATCTGTGTCAGGCGAAGTGGTATGGGAACTGGATGATATGTCCGACGGCTTTTCCGACAATGTAACGGTAACGCTGAAAATTCCCAGAGGATACATTAACGGCAAGACTTTGGCGGCACTGGCCGTGCTGGAACACGGGGTATCTTTCGACACATGTGACAACCGGATGACCGTGGAAGCGAAATCCGCTCCAGTAAAGGTGAAATCCGTTAGTGGTCAATATCAAAGACATTATTATCACTATGGCAATGTCGGCCCGGGTGCAGACAATATTTCCGACTACTATTATGTTTTTAATGATCTGCCGCCCGATACAAACAACTCGGATGTTGAGGATGTTACATTCACTATCACAGGAATCGGGGACTGCATGCCGATTTTCCGCAGTATAAATATTTCGAGTACATATTCCTACCAAGAGGTAAGCAAACCTAAAGCAGGCGATTCGATTACTGCTAGCGATCCGGTAATTATTCGCTTTGACAGGATCGATTTTTATCCATCATCAGTTGGGCGTACCTCTATTAGAATACACTATGATGTGCCTGATGATTGCAGTGAAGGTAACACAATCGGCACTCAATCCAAAGCCGAAGGTGGAAACCTGGAATGGGATGACCGTGAGTTCATACACAGTGTTGTTCTGGAGACCTGCCGGCAAGGGAAAAATAATGTTCACCGGTCGATGAGTGGAAACGACCCTATGAACTATAACAAATGGCCCGGGATAGGCGAATTTTACATTCATAAGGAAGGTTCCCTCAGAGCAGGTGAATATTTCACTATCTGGGCACCTTTCGGTGGTGAATGGTTACGTACTCACACGGTCTCCCTGACTCACAGTTATGATCTGTTAACAATACCCGCAGGCATAACCTTTCATGGAATTCGTTCGACATGGCCAACGACTCATGCCCGGTTTTACAAAGATTGCACTGAAACCAAAACGGCTCTGAAACCCACAGACGAGGGTTTTAATCACAATGATCCGACTCAATCCGATTGGAAACCGATAGATAGTGAATGGACCGGCCCATTCATCAATCCGCCTGACGATGACGATCCGAAGGCTGTGGCATTGCCGGGATGCCGGTTATTGAGTGTCAAAGACAACGATAACCCAGCGTGGGAAGGCCCTGACTTTGGCAGATGGCGTCCGCGTTTTCTATGGCGCGTGTGTGACGGTGATTATGGCTGTGCCGAACTTCCGGAAGAAACTGCCATATCTTTAGTTGGTGGAGATATATACACCTACGAGACGGTCACAAATTCGGCAGGTACGGTACATGAATGCGATCCCCACGATGGAAGGACGGTCTATAAAGAATCAAAATCATGGCCCAAAGTCTATGCCTGGCCCGCAAAGGATCAGGTTCCCGCTGGCGAGTATGCGCACATCATTGTGACGCCTGAAAACAGTAATTACGCTAGCCAATATGTGGATGGCCGCTGGGCAGTCAATCTTTATGATGTCAGGGATTACATTGACCTTGAATACGTCACAGGAGAGGTTCTCACAGACGGATTGAATATCCCCAAGCCTAATCAAAACGTCACGGGAGAGAGTTGTGATAATATAGCTGATGGTATCAAGTTTCATTTTCCCGATCCAGATGAATGTATGAACGCTACAAGCGCGGATGACACTGCCTGTATGGCATGGTGGGAAGTGCCGGATGCATGTCAGCCACCCAATGGCTGGGGATACCGGGATGGCAATAACAATCCTGCTGACGACTACCTCCAGATGTTTCGTTTCCGCCTGAATGCACTCATTAAGAAAACGACTCCGGCAAATACCGTGCTTGACTTCGTTGGCGAGTGTCGTACAAATGATCTCAGTGCCTTAGGCGCGGACAATTCGGTTGATCCTGTTAGATGGCCGGATTCCAACTGTGTTGCAACCGCGTCTGTTACAGTTCTTGAGACGCCCGGACTGGATATAGTGAAAACCGGACCGGTCAACCGCAAGGCAGGCGATCTGTTCACCTACAACCTGGAACTGATAAATTCTGGAAACGCGCCTTCAAATGGTTGGTACTGGATAGACTGGTTGCCGAAAGAAGGTTTGAACGAAAGCGATTTCACTCCTGAATATCGCAAGTTGTATGTTGACCGGCCGGCCGAAGATGTGATCGCGGAATACTCGACAGATGATACCTGTTTTGCGGATCCTTTGGGAGTGACTTGGACAGAGATGTCGGAGGGATTTAAGGAAACGGACAGAACCGGGTTTCAGGTAGAAACAGACTACAATATCAATGCAGAGGCCAGATGTATCCGTTTGCGTAAGCATCCGGACTCGCAATGGGATTTCAATCCTGGCGATAAAATTTTAAGCGCTATTGATTTTAAAATTCCCGATGATACTCCAGAGGGACAACAGATATGGAACCGCGCCTTGACCGGAGCATCATCCGCTTTCGGAGCGACTTCGGACATAGACCCGGTAGAAACCGTGAATGTGCCCACAGAGGTTAATGACGGCGTTGTTGTGAAAATCGAGAAAAAAACTGAAGTTTTTGAAAAAAATAATATATACTACACCAAATGGAATATCAAAGTGTGGAATGCTTCAGGTACCGTCGCAAAGAACATAATAGCGATAGACGAACTTCCTGCTCTGAAATATGATGGTATCGTGGGCGCTCTTCCATCCGGCTGGAGTGTGGTGGAACAACCCGCTATCGGAGAGATCGGTGGGCGGCTTGAAATTGAGATCGAGGAATTAACTCCTCATGACGGAAACCCGGTAACCGGCGGTGATGAGGGCTTCTTTAACTTTCAGACTATTGTGCCGGACGGCACGCCGTCAGGCACCAAATTTGAGAATTGTGCCACAGCAACACCGGAAGAGGGGCTGCCCAGTGGGAGTTGCTCTTCGACAAACAGCCTGGAAATCGGCTTTGACAAAACTCAGATTGCCACAGATCGAATACTCGGAACACCGGAAGAAATGGATCTTTTTCCAGGAGATGAGTTCAGCTATGTGATTACCGCGACAAATGATAATGAGTCATCACAGGGTGTGTTCCTCAGAATCACGGACATCTTGGACAGTTATACGGAGTATGTGAAGAATACATTCACGGTCAACGGTGCGGCAGCCTCTGACACGTTCTTCTCCGACGGAACGCTTGACTACCGGTATCCTGAAATGGTAAATCCCGGCAAGACTCTGACCCTTAAATTTGACGTAAAAGTTGACGCTGAAGCACCTCACGATCAGAATATTGAAAACCGGGCGGTGGTAATACCATGCACCGACCGAGACGATCCGTCTAGCTGCTCTATCCCACAGGAAACTCCTGTTGTGTATGCCAGGGTTCAGAATACCGAGTGCAATTTTGGTTTGAAAACCAGAGCCAACCGGGGCCAGGTGCAACTTACCTGGGAGCATACAGACGCGGCAAGTTACGATGTTTACCGTAGTGTTGAGGTACCTGACTCAGACTATGAGCGTATTGCGACGGGACATGTGACTACCTGGGCTACCTACTTAGACAGGAATGTGGAAACAGAGGTGACTTATTATTACTATGTGATAAACAACCACGGTTGTCGCTCAGAAGTTGTAAACGTCACGCCGCGGTTTATTTCTGATGTTCTGGAAATAGTCAACCTGGATGAAGGCGGTGATAAACCTGTAACTCCTGATACCTTGGATGAAGACGATGATAGTTCTGTAACTCCTCCTGGTATCACAGATGAAGACGATGATAGTTCTGTAACTCCTCCTGGTATCACAGATGAAGATGGTGATAAACCTGCAACTCCCCCTGATAGTTCGGATCAAGATGGTGATAAACCTGCAACTCCTCCTGATATCCAAGATGAAGACGATAATGAGGAGGATGATTCCGACGTGAATTATACGCCGCTGCCGCCTGAACCGGACCCGTCGCCTGTGCCAGTGCCGGTTTATCGCTTTTACAGCGAACAATTCAACGCGCATCACTTCTGCGATGAAGTCGAGAAGAATCATCTTATCAAGACCTATTCGGAAGAGGTTTGGAAATTGGAAAAAACTGCGTTTTACGTTTTTCGGAATGCTGAACAAGGTACCGCGCCGGTTTATCGTTTTTACAATGAAGACCTGAAAGCGCATCTGTTCACAATTGATGAAAACGAGAAAGATACGCTTGCGTATTCTTTACAAGAAGCCTGGACGTATGAGGGCGTGGCTTTTTATGTCGATCCTGAGTATGCGGACGGAACCGTTCCGGTCTATCGTCTGTACAGCGAAAATTTAAAGACGCATCTGTTCACAATGGATGCGAATGAGCTGGACACGCTGTCCGCACAGCCCGGTTGGCATTATGAAGGCGTGGCTTATTATGTTTATGCGGCGAGTGATTGATTTGCTATTTAATTAAAATGGTGGGCAAAACATAAATGCTGTCAGATGCATCAGAAATCAGAAATCGGATTTTTTGGAAAAATCCGATTTCTTAACGTGAATGCGAACATCGTGGACGGTATTTTACCTGCCCCCGCCACTGCATAAAAATTCCTACAGGGACGATATAAAAAGACGATGGATAAGAACAGGAGTGCCGACTTCAGTTTGCGTCACAGCATCGCAAACTAAAGTCAGCACTCCAGAATGAAATGTAGAAATGTAGGGTGTGTTAGCGTAGCGTAACGCACCATGTTAATATTAAAATCAGACCGAGATATGATTTCGGTGCGTTACGGCTGACGCCTAACGCACCCTACAATCTGCTGAACTGAGGTGAATAGCCGGTAGGTCGGGTTAGCGATAGCGTAACCCGACAATATTGCCGATTGATGTCGGGTTACGCTATCGCTAACCCGACCTACAAGCTTGTATTTTGGGGAGACACAAATCAGATATTATTTGACAGGCTATGTTTTTATGATTATTGTATTCAGATATATTATATTTTTTGAAGATATAAACGCGCAAAGCGTTGTTCAACAGACAAAGCCAAAACCATCGTGAGGTGGGCACGGAAAACTGCGGGTCTTAATAATTGTAAGACAGCCGGGTTGCCAGAACAGATACAATGTTTTTTGCAAAACCGGCTCTTTCAGCCGGTTTTTTTTATGCCCGCCTCGCAAACGCCGTTTTCACCGCCAAGGAGACGCATCATGCAAAATCACAACACAAACGCTCGGTCTGATTATCGCCGCACCATCCGCATTAGCATAACCCTGAGCATCCTGCTGACTGTTTTCGGAATCTTCGGCATCCGTCCGGTGCTGGCATTTGATTACAGCAGTGTGACCGAAATTCCTTTCGACGAATGTGAGGCACTGGTGGCGATCTACAACAGCACAGATGGTGACAACTGGGCGAATAATAACGATTGGTTGCTGACTGATACGCCATGTGAATGGTATGGGGTGACATGCGATAACGGAAATGTGACAGAGCTTAACTTTGTCTTTAATGGTCTGAATGGAAATATTCCTTCGGAAATCATCAATCTGACAAATTTGAAACGCCTTGATTTGACTTACAATCTGGTGAGCAGCCTGCCGGCGGAAATCGGCGACCTCACCAACTTGGAGATTCTTCTGATTGGGAACAATGACCTGAGCAGCCTGCCGCCGGCAATTTTCAACGGCGCTGATTTAAGCGAGATTTCTCTGCGTGGTAACAATCTAAAAAGCCTGCCGCTGGAAATCTTCGACCTCACAAATTTGACAAAACTTGATCTGACGGATAATCAACTTAGTAGTTTGCCATCAGAAATCGAAAACCTTATCAACTTGACCCACCTTTATTTGAATAAAAATAAACTGGAAAGTCTGCCGCCAGCAACCTTCAAATTGACCGACTTGACCTCCCTTGATTTGAGTGACAATGAACTCAGCATCCTGTCGTCAGAAATCGACAATTTCACTAAATTGACCTCCCTTAATTTGGATAACAATAAACTGAGCATCCTGCCGTTGAAAATCTTCAATCTCACTGACTTGACCGAACTTCGTTTGAGTGCCAACCAATTGAGCAAGCTGCCGCCCGAAATCGTCAACCTGACTAATTTGGAAATTCTTGACTTGAGTGAAAATCAACTGCTCAACGGCCGATTGCCTGCCGATCTGACAACATTTGGCCAATTACATACTTTTCACTTTAATGACACAGACTTGTGCGAACCGCTCAATCAAGCGTTTCAGGACTGGTTGCTGAGTATAGCTACCAGTTTACAACGTAGCGGAATCGATTGTCACTATTTGATTCTCACACATAAATGGGGTGACACTATTGACAATGAGAAGATTCAAACACTTTTTGATAATAATGATGTGTTATATACACCTTTGTTCGACACCGACAGAGGCGATATTGACCTCAAGTGGGAGTTGGGCATTTCGCGTTCTTATTTGTTGGAAACGGCTCCGACCACCAGCCGTGATCTGCTTCTGGAGTTACGGGCGCTCTCCGAAGTTGAAGATTGTACATACAATGAAAATTTACAGCTTGATCGAAATATTCCCTTTTTCCCTGATGATCCGGCCACACAAAATCATTTTCCCGCTAATTTCGACCCGATTGATGGAACGGATGGCTGGAAAGTCAATCGCAGTTCAGATTTTGTCCTGGCAGTCGTAATCGATGATTTCAGAAGTCCATTCCCGGATGCCGGTATTCCTCCCGGCCATGGGGAACTTGTAGCCGGGATTGCAGATTCTGGCGAGACTGATATACTGGTGTTAAATGTTATTCGGAAATATGACAACCTGGCTCCTTTTGACGCGATTTTCCAAGCGATTGAGTACGCGGTGGATGAAAAAACAGAGCATGGCTATACCGGAGCCGTGATTAATCTCAGCTTATCAGCGCCGGTCACAGATATCGGGGAATATGCCGAGGAACAGTACCGCATCGCAGAACTGTTTCAACGATGGCTTCAATATGCCGCTCGTTCGGATGTATCCGTGATCACATCAATGGGTAATTTCAACTGGGATGTGGCGCATTTTCCGGCCGCCTTGCCTGAAACTATTGCGGTCGGCGGCACGGACCCGTCGTATCAGCGCTGGCTGGATGATCTTTTCGGTTCGAATTTCGGCGAACATCTTCTGTTGATGGCACTCGCTGACAGCCCGGACACAGACAAACCCGGCACATCGTTCGCAACGGCGCGTGTCAGCAGGGTTGTGACATTATTATTAGACATCCTCGCATCTCAGGATCATGATCCTGTTTTTGAAACATTCGATCTGAAACTGCGCTGGTTGTTACGCACTACCGCACTCGATGAAATCGGCGACCCCGGCGAGGACATACCAGGTTGGGATCCATTCTACGGCTGGGGAATTTTAGATGCCGACGCGGCCATAGCTTGTGCCGAAAAGGAACAGATTTTAATCCGACCGCCGGCCCTTGATTTCGGTGAAGTCCAGATGGGTGAAATCGCAACGGCAAAAGTGCGAGTAACCAACTGTTTCAGCGCAACCGCGTTTATGCTCGCTCACAACATCCCGGACGATTCAGAATTCAGCGTGGCTGACCCATCCGGAGATGATCCTCTGTCCCACGGTGAAACGCGCACTATTGAAATCACATTCAAACCCCATCTAATGGGCGACAAAGACACCCTGCTCTTGATTGAGCCGACGCTTTCCGCAAAAGATTCCACGAATATTCCGGATGAACTGCCGGAACCGTCGGTGATCTCCCTGACAGGCACCGCCTCATGCCCGGGCCATGAAGCGTCTGTTATCCCTGCCGTGCATGACTTCGGCGCGGTGATGACAGGCGATTCGCAGATAATGCAATTTACGCTGATGAACTGTTACGACGAGAAGCTCAGGGTTGAAGACCTGCAATTGAATGAGGAATTTGTTGTAAGAAATTTACAAAAGGGCGACTGGATAGACAAGCTTTCTTCGCAGACTTTTGAGATCAGCTTCACCCCGCTGACCCCTTTACCGAAACACGCGATCCTCCGGATTTTCTCAAATAAATCCGATGATCCGCTTGAGATCGGCTTGTACGGCAGCGGCAAAGTGACCGCTCTGCCTGTACCCGAACCGCCCTGGCCGGCGGATTCACTGCAATCTGTCGCCCAAGCGGATATGTTAATGGAACAAGCTGACGCCATGTACAAAGCCGATGCTTTCTGGGAAGCCTTGGAACTGTACGACCAAGCCCGCAAAATTTATCTTTCCGCGGAACACAGACCCGGCCAGGCCAAAGCCTTGAACGGAATCGGGCTGTCTTACGCCGGGGCCGGCCGATTGCAGAAAGCTGTCGATGTTTTGTCAGATGGCAAAGCGATATATCACGATTTGCAAGACCGGCTTCAGGAAGGAGTGATGCTCAATCAAATCGCCATGCTCCACACCCGCCAAAACGGTTATCTTGCGGCGATTGACACGTTTAGCGAACTTTTAACCATTGAGCTGGAATTGGATCGCATGCGTGACGCCGGCCGAACGCGGATGAACATAGGCGCGGTTTATTTTAACCAAAACGATTTTCAGCAGGCGCACGCCTATTTTAACGATGCGCTCACAACCGCGCAAAATGTAAACGATCTCGAAGGCCAGGCTGAAGCGCTGCACAATATCGGCAATATCCACCGCCGGGAAGTGCTCTATTCCCAAGCCCTGGAGGCTTACGAACAGGCCTTGACGTATATACGGCAATTGGAAGACAGCGCGGTTGAAGAGGGCGTTCTTTTGCTTGACAGCGGTGATATTTATCTGCTTCAAAACAATTATGCCAGCGCGTTGAACCTTTTTCAGGAGAGCTTGGACGTTTTTGAGCAGGCGGATTATTTGTCCGGGATGATTGCCGCATTGCTGAAGATCGCCGAACTGTATCGGTTCCAGGGGAACACCGCGGATGCGCTGAACAGTTTGCAGCAGGCGTCAGAGCTTTGTACCGACCAGGACAAAAAATCAAACATTTTGTATCAAAAGCTTGAGATATATGAGGCTGACGGCGACATCGCTTCACAGGTGAAGATTCTCAATGATCTGGCCGAAATCTATAATACTCGTGAAGAACAGGAAAAAGCGCTCGACCTTTTAACCCGTGCCTTGGATATTCAGCAATCCGGCGGCGACAGCACGGAATTACTGCGTACATATATGCTTTTCGGTGAAGTGTTTCTGCGACAGGAAAAAAGTGAGCAAGCGATTGAATCTCTGCAAGAGGCTTGGAACATTGGAGGAAATGACGTTGCAAACGCTGACAAAGCGCGGCTTATGACTGATCTTGGGCTGGCGTACCTGCAAACGGATGATTATAGCTCGGCTTCTGAGCAATTGCAAGCCGCTTTGGTGATTGAGCCGGACAACGGACGCGCCTTGCTCTACCTCGCAGAATTATACCTGAATGATCCCGCAAAAAAAGAAAATGAGAATGATGATCTGACAACATTCAATCTGGCGTTGCAATCGCTGGATGACGCTGACTATGAAAATCTGGCGCGGGCGCATCGCGGCCAGGCAATTTCCCATCGCAGGCAGGGACATCCCTTTCGTGCGATTGACGAGTTTAAGAATGCGCTGCTTCATTTTCGCCTTGCCGGAGACACTGTTAATGAAGCCTGGACACTGAGAACAATCGGGGATTTGTACGCGGCCCAAGGATATAAATCCGAAGCCATGAAAGCCTGGCAGGACGCTTTGGAACGCTATCGCGAATCAGATGACACACAAGCGCAAATGCATATATTGAAACGCATTGTCGCATTCCATGATCCCCATGATTCCGATCTGAAAGCGGCTACCCTGCTTGAATTGAGCCAGGTATATACGGATGCCGGCGAATATGGCAAAGCACTTGATGCCCTGAAAGACACCATAGAGATTCAGAACGATTTGAATGACCTGGCCGGCAAAGCAAAAAGTCTGTTGCAAAAAGGCGTTATCTTTCGTCTTCAAGGGCATTATGCCCAGGCTTTAACGAATATGGAGCAGGCATTAGCCCTTGTTCCTGATAATACCGGCGGGCAGGCTGAAAAAGATTCCGCAATTTTGCGCGGCGCGATTCTGATGAACCTCGGCGAGACCTATTTCCGCCAGGGCTTTTATGATGATGCTTTGGACCAATATGAACAGGCTTTGGAACAGTATCAAAACGCCGAAGACCTCGAAGGTCAAGGCCGAACCCTGATGAAAATCGGAGAAACATATCTTGCCAAAGGAGAGTATGGCACTGCGATTGAATATTATGAAAATGCTCTTGAAATTCTGAAACAGACCGATGACCATATTTATCAGATTACGGTCTATATGCAAAGCGGCACAGCGGACAATCGCCAGGGGTTATATTGGGATGCCGTGGAAGCCTATCTGAAAGCCTTGGCCCTTGTTCACGAAGCCGGTATGTTTATGTACTCAGAAGATATTCACCGCGATAAAACAGAACTCCTCGCCACGCTGACATCAACCACAACCACTATTTCGACGACAACGAGCACTCTGTCATCAACCGCAACCACTATTCCGACGACAACGAGTACTTTGCCATCAGATACAACCACTATTCCGACGACAACAAGCACACTGCCATCAACCACAACCACTATTCCGACGACAACAAGCACACTGCCATCAACCACAACCACTATTCCGACAACAACGAGCACTCTGACGTCAACCACAACCACTATTCCGACGACAACGAGCACTCTGCCGTCAACCACAACCACTATTCCGACAACAACGAGCACACTGCCATCAACCACAACCACTATTTCGACGACAACGAGCACACTGCCATCAACCACAACCACTATTTCGACGACAACATCAACCACAGTTCCGCCGAAATCGAATATTACGCTGCCAACGGCAACTCCGCCCCCTGTATCGACGGCTGCGAGTGTTTCGCAATTGGCACCAACGCCAACACCAACGGCAACCCCGACTTCAATCTCAACACCAAAACCGGCACCAACGGCAACCCAATTTAATACTACGCCATCAGTGTTAAGCACCGAGCCTGATAAGAAAGTTTCGGAATCTCAGGAAGATGCAGATCCGGCGACAACCGCTGTGGTAGCCTATCAAAGCGCCGTAGCCATTGTTCACGAAGCTGGTATGTTCATATCGGCGAGAACAAGCCAATTGCCAAAGACTGATAAAACCCGATCTGATGCACTCATGAACGGCCAGAGCGACCGACCGACACTGACGCCGCCGTCGTATCCAACCCCGATTCAGGTTCGAATACAGCCTTCACCCCAAAGCCCGCTGAGAAGACACACACTTGTGCTAAATCCCGAGTGCCTGCTTGCATTGAAAGACAAACCTGAAACAGATGATCCGCATCTATTGAAAACCAGGGCTGATACGTTGAAAAAGTGTGCGGAAAACTATTTGCACAATCTTAATTACGCGGCCTCATTGGAAATGACCCTGCCGGAAATCGAAATCAGAAAACTTCTGCAAGACCGTGATGGTGCGATTCTTGCTTTAATCAGAAAGCTCACAATATTTCAGAAAATCGGACGATTAAAAACAGAACAGGCTGACGTCATGCAGGAAATCACAGACCTGCTGCTGCTCGAAGGGCGTGATCAAGAGGCGCTGAAATACCTGCGTGACATGCTGGCTGTTTTCCGGGAAATCGGTGCCTACGCACGGGCAGCCCAAACTTTGAACAGCATCGGCATAATCCATCTGCGGCAAGGCGATTTCTTACCGGCCGAACGCGCTTTTCTAAATGCCCAAGAAATCTTGAAAAATCATCACAATACCGTAATTCAGGCATTGACCGACACCAACCTCGGCACCCTGCGCTACCAGTTGGGCCAGTATGACGAGGCCATGAAATTTTTTCAAAAAGCCCTTGCTGTCCTTGACCGCCTTGAAAGCGGGTGTTTGTTTGACGCGCTATTACTGACAGGCAAAGCGGCTTACTGTCAGCTCTTGGGGCTGGATGCGCTGGCGCGGCAATATTTTCAAAGCGCTCTCGCCATATTGAAAAACACAGATTATCTGCTTTATAAAGCTACCGTGCAAAACCATCTTGCTTTGGTGCATTATAAGCGCATCCGGGAAGCGCGCAATGAGTATGCGGATATCGAACTTATCTATAAGCGGGCCAGAGCTGTTTTTCGGCAAGCCGGTGCAACCATGCGTTTTCTCGAAAAACAGGCAAGCGCATTAGCCGTTGTCAACAACATGGGTTTGCTTGATTACACTATGGGGCGGATTACCGAACGGCAAGGCCAGGCGCAAAAGGCAGCCGGTTATTATAGGCAGGCTTTGAATATGTATCAGGAAGTGTATGACCAGGAGATCGGAGGGAAAGCCGGAAAAGGTGCGACCCTTCACAACTTGGGACAGGTTTATGCCGCTTTGAGGCAATATGATGAAGCCTTGAACCATTTTGAGCAGGCTTTGAAAAATGAGCTGGCAACAGACAAAGCGCGAACTCTGGGTGAAATCGGCTATGTTTATGAACGTAAAAATAATTTCAAGCAGGCCCTCGCCCATTATGGCAAATCCATCGAAATTCTGGAAGATGTTCGCTGGAAATCGAAAATTGATGAATTCAAAATCAGTCTGGCCGAACAATCGACAGATGTGTATCAACGCGCGGTTCTGCTCCGAATCGGAATGGGCCAAACCCTGGAAGCTTTCAACCTCAGCGAACGCACACGGGCGCGGGCATTGCTGGAACAACTTGGAAACCGTCCACAACGCTTGCTTGAAACCACACCGGCAAGGTTAACAGCCGAAAAGCTGGCTTTAGATAATAAACTGGGTCAATTACGCAAAAAACTTCAAAAAGCGCATTCAAAGAAATCGCAAAATAAAATGACGACAATAAAGTTGCTGGATAAACAAATCAATGCGAAAATGCAAGAATACGATAAATTGAGCAGGGCTGTGAAAATATATCAGGCTGAATCGCATTCTTTAACCCGTGTGAATCCCTTGACGCTTCCTGAAGTGCAGCAACTCCTTGATGATGATACAACCTTGCTTTCCTATTTTGTCACTCCCGCGAAAACCGCCGTGTTTATCCTGACGCGCAACTCGTCAGATGTGATTGAAATTCCGATTAAAGAAAGCGAACTGGCGCAGGCGATTCACTGGTTTCCGCAATCAGGAAAGGCCGACTATCCCACCCTGCAAGCTCTGCAACTGCTCTATAAGAAGCTTGTTGTTCCGGTCAAACCCTATCTTAAAACTCAGTTCGTGAGTGTTGTTCCCCAGGGTGTCCTGCACCATATCCCGTTTCACGCGCTGACCCCTGATGGGGAATCTTATTTCGGAGACCGGCATACCCTTGTCAGACTTCCCAGCGCCAGTATCCTGCCTTTTTTGCAGAAAAAGCACCTGAAATCAGGAACCGGCCAAGTGTTTGCCTTTGGAAACCCTGATGGCACTTCTCACGGTTTGGATGATTTGGAAGGCGTGAATGGTGAAATCAAGATCATTGCTGAAAAATTTGAGACGACTCCGTATCTTGGAAAAGATGCCACGGAATCCGCCCTCATTTCAAAGGCGGGATATGCCAGAATTTTATTTATCGCTTCACATGCCCGCTATAATATCGCAAGTCCCCTGCATTCTCATCTTGTTCTGACATCCGACGTTTCCAATGACGGGTTGCTTGAAGTCCACGAGATTTATAAGCTTTATTTGAAGAATGCCCAACTTGTTGTTCTGAGCGCGTGTGATACGTACTTAGGCAAACATAGCCGCGGAGATGAGATTGTCGGCCTGACCAGAGCGTTTTTCTATGCCGGCGCGCCAAGTGTGGTTTCAAGTCTTTGGAAAGTCAATGACGATGCCACCGGTTATTTCATGCAAAACTTCAGCGGTTTCCTTGCTCAAGGAATGGGCAAAGCCCAAGCGCTGGCAAAGGCACGAATTAAAACCCGCCAAAGATATTCCAACCCCCTTTACTGGGCCGCGTTTGTGTTGACAGGCGATCCGGGAAATGGTGTTAATCTGGTTACAGCGCAGGCAAAATGATTGTAGATAATAACTACAAGGACATCGGATAAGAACAGGAATGAGCATTTTCCTTTTCTTATCCGGTTTCCCTGTGGTTTTGTGCCAAATTCTGCCGACAGAATAGAATCTTCAAAATCCAGTAGATCGAAAAGTTTTTGAAAGGTGACGACGGCCTATCTGTTTTCAGCTCCGTAGGAGCGGCATATTTGTAGAACCCGAATCCCCGTGTCCGCTGAGTCCCGTAGGGACGGAATGTCCGCATCGGAATATTCCGTCCCTACGGGACTCAGGGGTACGGAGCTGACATCTGCTACAAACATGCCGTTCCTATGGAACTTTTAAGGAACTTTTCGATCTACTGTTGTGTCAATATTTAGCTGACGGGAAGGAATGCAAACTTCAGTTTGCGTCTTTGCGCGCTGACACTTGCAAACTGAAGTCAGCACTCCTGATTCTCACTTGTCACCTTAAACTTGACACAACATTACACGGATTCAGTTTAGAAAGGATAAAGCAGCATCCGCGCATCTATGCCACAAACCTCAACGCATAAATCACCCCTCGGAATCCTCTTCCCTGTTAATTAATACTGACTTTGTCAGAGTAAACATAACCGATTGAAATAATCAGACAAAATTCGACGTAATTTATTAAAATTCAATTAATACATAACGTTAGATGTATTCATACAAAGAGTAAAAACCTTATTTCAGTTTTTTTAAACCTTAGTAGAATATGAGAATCTAATAAACTGAAACCTTATTACCTTATCAGATACCGTCATTTTGTTATGAAACAGGATATTTTACGCAAAAATAAGGTAATAAGGTAAAGGACAGGACAGTGTTTCAGCTACTAAGGTTTAAAATTTTAAAATAAGGTCAGATGTCAGCCGGTAATCTGACAAAGTAGTATTAAATCGTGCCACCAAAAAATAATTTATTTTTTTGGTTACTTTTTCCTGTTAAGCTTCGGTTAACTATATAAAGCGGCTGACATAATATAAAGCGGATAATTTATATTCATCCTGTAAATCAGCTCTCGGAACACTTTGGCCGGTTTATTAAATTGCGTCATTCAAAAATAATTTATTTTTTTTGTTACTTTTTCCTGTTGAGCTTCGGTTATGGATATAAGGTCGCTAACATAAACAAGATTTTTTTTATAAGAAAAAGGAGGTGATTTATCAGTATAAACATCTTTAAGTTATTATGATGGCCAGGTGCTTAAAACCGAATTTAAACGGCCATGGCATCAACCGTTTGGATTTGTTGTAAGGCGGCTACTCAAAAAGCAGTTACCGCAAAGGGCGGTACTGCGACAGTGTAAATTAGTTTTAGTAAAAATTTAGAAGGGGGAAAAGATGAAAAACAAATTATCTGTTTTATTGGCAATCGCGTTTGTTTTAGCCACCGG
>JAUCGF010000152.1 GCA_030378005.1 Desulfococcaceae bacterium HSG9
CTGTTTTATAATTATTAGGGAGTTACTATGGAAAATAAAAAAGAAACTCATGAGTTTAAAACCGAAGTCCAACAATTGTTAAACCTGATTGTCAATTCGATGTATTCCAATCAGGATATTTTTCTAAGAGAATTGATCTCCAATGCCTCTGACGCTATTGATAAGCTTCGTTACAAGTCACAAACAGATGATGACATTCTGGGTGATGATGCGGAATTTAAAATCCAAATCAATCGCGATGGTATCACGCGAACCCTTGAGGTTATTGATAACGGAATCGGAATGACGCATGATGAAGTGGTGAAAAATATCGGCACCATCGCTCAAAGCGGCACCACCGCTTTCATAGAAGCGCTTGAACAATCTAAAAAAGAAAACACGCTATCCAACGAGTTAATTGGTCAATTTGGGATTGGTTTCTACAGTGCTTTTATGGTCGCCGATAAAGTCACATTGACCACATGCGCGGCCGGTTCCAATAAAGCGGTAAAATGGGAATCCGCCGGTGATGGTTCCTACACTATTGAAGAAACTGAAAAAGATAGCCGTGGAACATCTATCCTTCTTCATTTAAAAAAGCAGGGCAAGGATGAAAAAGACTATACGGATGAATGGACGGTTCGCCAAATCATCCGGCAGCATTCCGATTTTGTTTCCTATCCCGTGATGATGGATGTCGAAAAAGATGAACCGATTCCGGATAATGAACTCATTCGCGACAAAGACAACAAACCGGTGGGCGAGACCACGCGCAAAGTGATCAAAGAAGAAACTTTGAACTCCATGAAAGCGATCTGGGCCAGGGATAAAAATGAGATCACGGAAGAGGAACACAAAGAATTTTATCAGCACATCAGTCATGACTGGAATCCGCCTTTAGCGCATCTGCATAACAAATTTGAAGGCGTCACCGAATACACCGCCTTGTTGTATATTCCTTCAAAGGCCCCGTTTGATTTGTTTCAAGCGGAACGTAAACATGGCATCCATTTGTATTCCCGACGCGTGTTTATTATGGATGACTGCAAAGACCTGATGCCGGAATATCTCAGTTTTATTAAAGGGGTGGTGGATGCGCCTGATTTAGACCTGAATGTCAGCCGTGAAATTTTACAGCAAAACGCTTTGGTCAGCAATATTCGTAAAAACCTTGTGAAAAAGGTGCTTGCTTATTTAAAAGATATGGATGCTGAGAAATATGACCCGTTTTATGAAGAATTTGCAGCGGTGCTGAAAATCGGCATTCACACTGATTTTGAAAACCGCAATAAAGTCGCCGATTTGGCGCGTTATAAGACTACCAAATCCGGCGATAAACGTATTGCTTTAAAAGAATATGTTGATAATATGCAAAAAGATCAGGAAGATATTTATTTTATCACCGGTGATAATCTTTCTTCGATCTTAAACAGCCCCCATCTGGAGCAACTGAAGGAAAAAGATTACGAAGTTCTTTTGATGACTGATCCGGTGGATGAATGGGTGGTGCAGTCTTTAACCGAATATGATGGTAAAAAATTAAAAAGCGCCGAAAAAGGCGATCTTGATATTGAAAAAGTGGATGACAAGAAAAAAGATGAATTCACTTCTTTATTTGACTATATCCGCCAAACGCTTCAGGATAAAATCAAGGAAGTCAAACCTTCCACACGCTTAAAAAATTCAATTGCCTGTTTATCATCCGGAGATTATGACATGAGCGCCTATATGGAAAAAATTCTTAAATCCACAGGCCAACAGACTCAGGAGGTGCAGCGAACATTAGAACTTAACATGGAACACCCGGTGCTGGCTAAACTCAAAGCGTTGCATGAAAAAGATGAAAAAAGTGAAGTATTGAAAGATTATACATGGCTGTTGCTTGACATGGCGATTATTGGCGAGGGCGGCAAAGTGGAAAATCCATCCCGTTTTTCAAAATTAGTGGGTGATATGATGGCCGATGCAGTGACCGTCTAACATCTGTTTAAGGGAAGTTACAGAAAATAAACCACGCATATTGCGCGGGATTTTGCTCCGTATTCAAGGCGTGATGAAGCGTGCATATCGAGATATGTGCGCTTTATCGCAACGAAGAAGACGGACTGAAAGACAAGTAAGACGCGTGGTGTTATTTATTGTGACTTCCCTAAAGCCATAAAACAAGGTTCGGGCATCCTTCAAAATACCTTAAAACTCGTTGCAGGTCTTTACCTGTAACGAGTTTTTTTGATCTTTGGCGGTTTAATCCTTTATAAATATCTATTGTAAAAATTTGAAAAAATAAATATACAGTATCAGTAGATGGAAAGTTCAGGAGTGCAACGATTTTCAGCATCCGGTTCCACCCGGAGACTGGCGGATTCAGGGGACGGCAAAAAACCGCTTCGCTTAATTTTTGCGCTCTATGCCGTATTTTCAGGCATTTTCCATCTACTGAGTATCAATTTACCCTTGCTCCAGCTATTATTCAAAAAAGAAACGAACTATTCAAATGACCGCAAAAATACTGAATATGGAAGGTGTCGAACAACTGCCTCTCCGGGAATTTACTGAAAAAGCGTATCTGGAATATTCAATGTACGTTATTCTGGATCGCGCCTTGCCCCATATCGGCGACGGACTCAAACCCGTACAGCGTCGCATTGTTTACGCTATGTCGGAATTAGGTTTGAACGCCGGTGCCAAGTATAAAAAGTCTGCCCGCACCGTGGGAGACGTGTTGGGTAAATTTCATCCACATGGCGATACAGCGTGTTATGAAGCCATGGTGTTGATGGCGCAGCCGTTTGCCTATCGCTATCCGCTGGTGGACGGTCAAGGCAATTGGGGCGCGCCGGATGATCCGAAATCTTATGCCGCCATGCGTTATACCGAGTCGCGGTTGGCCCGCTACAGTGAACTATTGTTAAGCGAATTGGGGCAGGAAACCGTTGATTGGAACAATAATTTCGACGGTACCTTGCAGGAACCGGCGGTGTTGCCGGCGCGATTGCCCAATTTGTTATTAAACGGTGTTACCGGCATTGCCGTGGGCATGGCCACCGACATTCCGCCGCATAATTTACGCGAAGTGGTCAACGCCTGCATTCATTTACTTGAAAATCCTAACGCTGATGCACAGGAATTAGGTACTTTTATTCAAGGCCCTGATTATCCCACCCACGCTGAAATTATTACTCCGCCTGATGAAATTATCAAGGTGTACCAAAAAGGGCGCGGCAGTATTCGTATGCGTGCTATTTATAATATTGAAAACGGCGACATTGTGATCACCGCTTTGCCGCATCAGGTCTCCGGAGCCAAAATTCTGGAACAGATCGCCACGCAGATGCGAGCGAAAAAATTACCCATGGTTGCGGACCTGCGCGATGAATCCGATCATGAAGACCCTACACGTTTGATTGTCACACCGCGTTCCAACCGGGTGGATAAAGAAACCTTGATCGCCCATTTGTTTGCCACCACCGATCTTGAGCGCAATTATCGCGTGAATATGAATATCATCGGTTTAAACGGTCTTCCCCAGGTTAAAGGGCTGAAAGTGCTTCTCACCGAATGGCTGGAGTTTCGCAAAGCCGCTATTATACGGCGGTTACAGCATCGTTTAAACAAGGTTGTCACCCGTTTGCATATTCTGGAAGCTCTGCTTATCGCCTATTTGAATATTGACGAAGTGATTGCCGTTATCCGCCAACATGACCATCCTAAAACACAATTGATGAGGCAGTTTGATTTAAGTGCCGCACAGGCCGAAGCGATTTTAGAACTGCGTCTGCGCCACCTGGCCAAGTTGGAAGAAATTAAAATCAAAGCAGAACAGGATAAGCTTGGGCGTGAAAGGAAACAGCTGGAAAATCTTTTGAAATCTGATGCGCGTCTTAAAACTCTGATGCGCCGTGAATTGAAAGCGGATGCCAAAAAATATGGTGACGACCGCCGCTCCCCGTTGGTTGAACGTCGGGACGCCCGCGCCCTCAGCCATGAAGATATTATTCCGGTTGAACCGTTAACGGTTGTTATTTCCGAAAATGGATGGACGCGTGCCGCCAAAGGCCATGAAATCGATCCTGCCAAATTAAATTATAAAGCCGGAGACCGTTTCAAAGGATACACTCGTTGCCGCAGCAATTCACAAGCCGTGTTTTTAGATTCCACGGGACGCACTTATTCAGTGCCGGCACACAGCCTGCCTTCGGCCCGAGGACAGGGCGAACCGCTCACCGGGCGTTTCAACATCCCCAACGGCGCGGGTATTGAAACAGTTTTAAGCGGATCTCCGGATAAATTGCTTTTAATAGCCAGTAGCGCGGGTTACGGTTTTATCACCCGATTATCCGATCTATACACCAAAAACCGCAGCGGTAAAGCGCTATTAAGCCTGCCATCCGGTTCACACCCGCTGCGGCCCATTGAAATTTCAAATCCTGAAACAGACCGGCTGGTTGCGATCAGCAATGAAGGACGCATGTTAATATTTGGTGTGAATAAATTGCCAACCCTGTCACGGGGCAAAGGCAATATGATCATTCGTATTCTGCCGAAAAATATCAAATCCGGTAAGGAATTTGTTACCGTTCTGATTATCCTGCCGGCAGAATGCCAACTGGTCATCTATGCAGGCAAACGCCATTTACGGTTGACGCCGGGCAACATGGAAAAATTCAGCGGTGAACGCGGACGTCGGGGGTTGAAACTGCCACGCGGCTTTCAGAATGTTAAACATGCTGAGGCACTGCCTTTGACACAAAAACCTTTGGTTTAGAAGATAATCATTATGGAAACAGGAAAAAAATGAAGCCACATCTTACACTACGCTTTAAAATTATACTCTTCCTGCTGATAGGAGGAGCGGTCATTCATCTGGCGCTCACCTTCAAGCTTATCCCTGACAAATTTATCCCTGACAAGTTTATCTCTGTCTTTGACCGAAATTCGGAAATATCTTTTCCCAATGATGATGCGTTCTACATTGCGGTGGCAGGGCCGATGAGCGGGAAAAGTAAAAAATACGGTGATGAAATGGCCCGGGGCGTCCGCTTTTGCCTTGAACAGGTTAATAAAGAGGGAGGCGTCAATGGAAAACCGGTTAAAGCTGTTTTCTTTGACGATCAAAATGATCCATATCTAGCCCGCAAAAAGGCATTGGAAATTGTGGAACATCCGAATATCATCATGGTTATCGGACATTCGGATAGCAGTACTTCTGTGAAGGGGGGGGATGTTTATCGGGTAGCGAAAATCCCGGCAATCACCGCTTCGGCAACGGCAGATGAATTGACCAACGGCAATGATTGGTATTTCCGGAGCATTTTTGACAATCGTTCCCAGGGTGCTTTTCTAGCAAATTATGTAAAAAAAATCCTGAACGTGGATACGGTCAGCATCATTTATGACCAGAATATTTATGGATCGTCATTAGCCCGGTCTTTTAACGATGCTTTTAAAGCATCCGAGGGCAAGGTTCAATATAAACGAAGTTTTGATGCCAACGCTCTGAATAGGGATGAAATTATTGATCTGATTGTCAGTGATTTAAAGAAACAGGCCGACGACACGGGCATGATTTTTCTGGCAACGCATTCAGACGAGGCTGTCAAGCTGACAGTTTCAATCAGGCGCAAAGGCCTGAAAGCGCCTATCATCGGGGGCGATGATATCAGTGACAACAACTTCGCGGCAAAGTTTAATGAATATTCCGAAGAACAGACTGATTCCGGGTTTTTTACGGATGGTATTTATGCAGTGGCACCTGTTATACCGGATGTTGCCAGTGCAAAAGCCCAGCAATTCAGGAATGAATATGCTGCCAAGTACGATGAGGAACCCGGTTGGATGGCAATCAGCTATTATGAAGCGGCCTTAGTGACCGTTCAAGCGATGAAAATGGCAGACCTACAGGGGCAACAGAAACTTATAACCCAAGAGCGCCGCAAACTCAGAGACGCTTTATCCAAAGGCACCAAAGGCTATATTTCTTTTGATAAGCATGGTAATGCTGTAAAAGCGCCGTTTATCGGATATTTTAAAAATCAAAACTTTATTTCCGCCTTGACTCAGCTTCAACCGATGACCGGGGTAAGTCGTATTTCTGACTCGGAGGATATGGGGAAAGCGGAACAAACCATTTCAGTTGATGATAAGTATATGCATAAAACCAGCGTTGTTTATACTGGAATAGATATTCATGCGATCACTGATCTTGATATTAAAAATTTATTGTGTACCATAGATTTTTCCTTATGGTTTCGCTTTCGAGGCACGTTTAATCCTGCTGATATTGAATTTTTAAATGCTGTCAAACCCATTCAATTACTAAAGCCTTCATATCAAAAAGTCGGTGAAGAATTTACCTATCGGCTTTATAACGTCAAAGCGCAGTTTTATGCTGATTTTCTTTCGATTCGTCCCGTTTACGGACAACATATTTTAGGGTTGAGTTTCCGTCACAAGAATTTTAACCGGAATCAACTGATATATGTGATCGATGTTTTAGGCATGGGATTGACTTCCGAAACATCTTTGGACGAAGAACTGCGACAGAAGCAGGCTCTCAAGCCGGTCTATGGGTGGACAATCAGTCGAAGCTGGTTATTTCCGGACATCATTGAAAAACCGACTCTTGGAAAACCCAGATATCTCAATCTCAATAAGGGCAAAGCGGATTATTCCCGCTTTAATTTCGGAATCGGGATCAAAAAAGACACCATTTCTTTTCGAAGGCTGTTTTCTGTTGACGTTGCAGTGATGATTCTGATTGTCAGCATTGTTCTTTTTGTATTGATCGGTTTGCTCGGCAAATGGCGTCATCTTCAACGCTTTACAAAGTATTTGTGGCTTTCCCGGATGATACTTATGCTTTTTATGCTTCTTTCTGTCGAGATTGTTGTTTTAAACCGGATGAGAGGTATTGCCAGTCTTTATTACCAGGAACGTATTATCATACTATTTGATATATTGTGGTGGGTGATCCCCGCTTTGCTTATCATCCAGACCATTGAACGGTGTGTTTGGATTCCTATAGAAGTGATGTTCAGTCGAACAATCCCTACTATTGTACGGCGTTCGGTCGCGATTATGATTTTATTTATGGCACTTTCCGGAATCATTGCTTTTGTGTTTGATCAGAGACTCACCGGTTTGCTGGCAACTTCAGGAATGTTCGCAATGATTGTCGGGTTAGCCGCCCAAATCAATATTTCAAATATGATTTCCGGAATCGTATTGAACATTGAACGATCATTTCGAATTGGCGACTGGGTTAAAATCGGCGAGGATAAAGGAAAAATCATAGATATGACCTGGCGGACAACCAAACTGCAGACACCGCTTGCGAATGAAATCAGTATTCCGAACGGCACGGTGTCGGAGTCCCGTATTCAGAATTATCAATATCCTGATAATACCTACTGGGAAGGATTTACGGTCTATATAGACCCGATCCATAACCCCGCACGGGTGGAAAAATTACTCTGTGATGCCGTCCTCTCGGTGAAAGACAGATTAGACCCCTGGGTCATGTTTGGGGGCGTGAATGAGTGGTCGGCAAACTATTGGGTTTACTACTCCGGGCAAGATTACACCAAACGGACGGCATATAAAAGAGAGGTTTGGGATAAAGTCTGGAACCATCTGAACCGCGCAGGAATCGAATTCGCAATCAAAGACCGTGACCAACACCAATTCCGTCAAAATGCCATCAAAAAAGATAACCCTATGGAAATTTTAGAGAAAACAGAAATTTTTCAGACATTTACAGCCGATGTCAAATCTGTTATAGGACAACGGATGCAACGGCATAACGTGTCATCCGGAGAGATTTTTATGAACCAAAAAGAGAGCGGGGATTCTTTCTTTATCATAGATGAAGGGGTTGTCGGGATATGGGTGCAAATTGAAAACGGATATGATTCTTGCAAGGAAGTCGAAGTTGCCCGACTGATGGCCGGAGATATCATCGGCGAATCCGGAACAGCCACCGTCAAAGCCATTACTGACAGTGTTTTATATGAAATCACCAAAGCCGATATTGCGCCGTTCATAAAAGATCGATCTAAAATTACAGAACGACTCATTGAAATAATGACGGAACGCGCAATGAAAACTGATATCGCCAAAGAAATCGTTTCTTCCCAGGAAGAAGAAGAACAGACCCTATCTAAACAGTTTCTTAATAAAATACAAGGAATTTTCGGAAAAAAACGATGATATTCATATTTTAAAAATATGAGGATAGCGTAATCATCACAATTTGTTATTGCAAAGTTTTTGGTTTTTTCATAATATTATTTTATTCATGGCATGAGCCGTCATACACAGCATTTCAGGCTGCCAACTTAACATCAGTAGGTCGGGTTAGCGATAGCGTAACCCGACATCAACCGGCAATATTGTCGGGTTACGCTATCGCTAACCCGGCCTACTTTAGTGAATTACACACTTCACGCATCACGTTTCACGTTTCAAACATCACAATCTATATTGAAAAAAAGTATTGAAAGGCAAAAGAAATGCTAAAAAAACAGCTATCATATTTTCCCCATATTATCATCATCGGAATGATATTGTTTATCGCTTGCAAACAGGACGCGCAGGCCGCATCCGAGCGTGGCGTACTTCGTCTCGCCCATGTTGCCGAATGGGGGGGAGCGGAATCGCTTGATCCCGCATCATCGAAGCGTTTTATCCCTGCCATCCTGATGCTTTATGAGCGCTTAGTGCGCCTGGACAAGGATCGCAACCCCTGTCCGGATTTAGCGGAATCGTGGGAATCCGATCCGGCCTCCCGGAAATTTACTTTTCACCTCCGCCGGAACGTGCGGTTTCACAATGGAAAACCTCTGACAGCCAAAGATGTTGTTTATACCTTCAAGCATATTCTGGATCCGGATGTCGGTTCTCCGGCAGCATCAGCATTAAATATTATTGATGCGGAAGCGTTTGAGATGCCGAATGAACATACCGTTGTTTTTAACCTGCGAAAACCGCATGCCGACTTTCCTTTGCTCCTCACACATAGACAGACTCGTATTATTTCTGAAGGCAGTGCCCCCGCAATCGGCAAGGCAGGTATCGGCACCGGTCCCTTTAAGCTTGCCAAATTGGATGTCAATGGAACAACGGTACTCGCTGCCAACGATGATTACCATGGCGGCCAGCCAAAGCTGAAGCGTATTGATATCGTGAGTATTGCGGATAAAAATGCTCAGGTTTATGCCCTGCTTGATGATCTGATTGACAGTGTCAGAAACATTTCATCTGTTCAGGCTCAATTGTTCGAGGAAAACAAAGAGTTTACCGTTCAGGAGTTACCTAACGGCTATATGCACAATCTGGTTATGAACACCACAATAGTGCCTTTTAATGATGTCCGCGTGCGTAAAGCAATGAAATATGTTGTGGATCGTCATAAAATGGTTGATCTGGTGTTGCGGGGACATGGGGTCGCCGGATATGATCATCCGGTGTTTCCGAATGACCCTTATCGGCTGGTGCTTGAGCGTCCGCAAGATATTGAAAAGGCCCGCGCATTACTGGCCGAAGCCGGTTACCCTGACGGTTTGGATGTGGAATTGTATGTTGCCGATGTCAATGCCTATATGGTGATAATGGCCATTGTTTACAAGGAAATGGCGGCCAAAGCTGGGATTCGCGTAAAAATTCGGTTCGTTCCCGCTAAAACCTATTGGGATGAGATATGGATAAAAGTTCCTTTCTGCGGTTCGTATTGGGCTGAACGGACTGCCGATCAGATTCTTAGCGAGGCATACCTTTCAGGAGCGAAATGGAACGATTCGTTGTGGAGCAATCCGCAATTTGATCAACTGTTAAGCGATGCCCGAAAAGAACAATATCCGGAAAAACGGAAAGTGTTCTATCAGGAAGCGCAACAATTGGTGGTCGAAGAAGGCGGCACAATCATCCCGTTTTTTGAAAATACAATACGTGTTTTGCGTTCCGATATTCAAGGTATTCCTGTCGATCTAAGCCGAGATAATATCAACTGGGCGCGTGTTTCTAAAGGAACGCCTTAAACTGACGGATAATTCAAAAAATTTATTATAGTATTCCAATTTTGGTTTTTATTGGCACGAATTATGCCTGCACAATTTCGATTTTTTCTACTATGAGTGTCTCGAGCTTATCTATGTGCCTATTCGTATGATTAAGAAATCGGAACACTTCAGCACCCGACAACAAAATATATGGAGTTGAGTTTAAGGTAACCCGGCTGACATTACCATGCATACGGTTGGATAAAGAACATTGATATTCACAGCATTTGTATCCAAGGAACGTGGCATACGATGACGGCAGGATGCGGCAGCGAAAAAAATGAAATATGAAAAAACTGACGACTATATCTTTTTTGTGTCAGATAATCTTTTCCCCGCTCTCCCTGGTATTTGCCCAACCGGCAAATCTGAGCGGACAGCTTTCCGCTTATGCAGGCGTTGATCCGGATAGCTCTTTTGAAATACGGACAGGCATCCTTTACATTCCGACTCTTTCGGCGGAAAAAAGCCTTACAGATGATGAAATAATTGATGTCGAGGCATCTCTGAATGCTTATGGAACGCTTGAGACTGATTTTGACGATGCCGAGACCGATGCCGAAATCAAACCGTACCGGTTATGGACACGGTTTTCATCTTCACAATTCGAGGTCAGACTCGGCCTGCAAAAAATCAATTTCGGTTCAGCTACCCTGATGCGCCCTTTGATGTGGTTCGACCGTATCGACGCGCGTGATCCGCTCGGCCTGACCGAGGGCGTATATGCTCTTTTGGCACGTTATTATTTTCTTAATAATGCCAATATCTGGGGGTGGGGGCTTTACGGCAATGATGACACCAAGGGATGGGAATCGTATCCATCGGATGAAAACACGTTGGAATACGGCAGCCGAATCCAGGTACCGCTTTTAAACGGAGAAATCGCCGCTACGTTTCATCACCGCAAGGTTGACCTGAAAGACCAGTCCCCTGAGACTCCCTTATCTTCCAGTGACGTTGTTTCCGAGCAGCGTTATGCTTTGGACGGAAAATGGGATGCAGGCATCGGGTTGTGGTTTGAAAGCGTCGTTGTCTGCCAAGATGTCGATATTCCCGATCAGCGCTATCAACTATTGACTGACTTGGGATTTGATTATACTTTTGACCTTGGAAACGGTCTTAACATGATCGGAGAGCATTTCATGCGGGAGTATTCGGAAAATCTATTCGAGGCCGCGAAGCACGATTCGATATCCGCGGTGTCCGTGAATTATCCTTTGGGGTTGGTTGATAATCTCACAGCCATTGTAAATTATGACTGGGACAATCATGACTGGTATCGTTATATCAACTGGCAGCGCATGTTTGACGACTGGAGCATATACTTCAGCGGATTTTGGAATCCGGAGCAAAACCGGGTTGCCAATGATCGGATAGGAGATGAGCAGTTTTCTGGAACGGGAGTGAGAGTTATCATAGTTTTTAACCATTAACTTATAAAAATCGGATTTTTCGCTCCAGGTTATGAAAGTGAAAGATAAAAACCAGCTCATTGGAACCTGTTCTCATAATGAAATATATAAAAATCCGATTTTTTACAATTATAAAGGACTGATAATATGAAAAATAATCAAATTATCTCCATCGAAAACGTCATCAAGCGTTTTCCAATGGGCAAAGGGGAGTTCACTGCTCTGGACGGTGTCGATCTCACCTTTGGCAAGGGTGAATTTGCCGGGTTTGTGGGGCCGAGCGGTTCCGGGAAAACGACTCTTTTGAACGTCATCGGTTCTCTGGATACGCCAACCCAGGGAAAAGCAACTGTTCTGGGGCAGTCTGTGGGCGATTTGTCCGAAAAGAACGCCGCCCGACTGAGAAATGAACACCTTGGCTTTATCTTTCAAACCTACAATTTATTGCCGGTTTACACGGTTTTCGAAAATGTGGAATTCCCGCTGCTGCTTCTCAAAATGCCGGCCGCGGATCGCGGGAAGGCGGTTCTGGATGCCTTGGAATGGGTGGGATTGTCTGATAAGGAAAAATCCAAGCCGGCCCAGCTTTCAGGCGGGGAATGCCAGCGAGTGGCCATTGCGCGAGCCATGGTTAAAAAACCGAAGATCGTGTTGGCCGACGAACCTACAGCCAATCTGGATGCCAAAAACTCCCATCGCATCCTGCAAACCATGGAAACCCTGAACGCGGAGTTGCAAACCACGTTTCTTTTTGCCACCCACGACGACAAAGTTATCCGATATCTGCACCGGAAAATTACCTTAGAAGACGGCCGCGTGGCCGGGGATGAGGTGTGATGATCGCATTAAAACTGGCATATCGCAACTTGGTAGGGGCGGGACTGCGCACTTGGCTGAACGTGGGCGTGCTCTCTTTTATTTACGTTTTGATTATCTGGCATCAGGGCCTTTTCAACGGTATGTACCCGCAGACTTCCAGGTTTGTGATCAGGGAAGAAATCGCGGGCGGGCAGTATTGGCATAAAAACTACGATCCCTTTGATCCATTGGCTGTTGAGGACAGTCACGGCATCATTCCCTCCCGGTTACGCGCTTTGGTTCGAGAAAACCGGGCGGCCCCGATCCTGATACGCCAGGGAACGATCTATCCCCAAGGCAGGATTCAACCTGTTCTGCTCAAGGGCATAGATCCCCGTCAAACCGTTTTGGATATTCCAATTGCCAAACTGCTTACCGATAGCGACACCCTACCGATCATGGCGGGATACCTTATGGCGCAAAAAAACGGCTTTGAAGTCGGGGATGTGTTGACGATCCGCTGGCGTGATACCAACGGCACTTATGATGCCGCAGATGGTGAAATTGTCGAAATCATGCATACGCGCGTTCCCACAATTGATATGGGGCAGTTGTGGATACCTTTAGACAGACTGCAACAGATGGCGCTTCTTCCCGATGAGGCGACCTTGATCGTTGCAGGCCGCGATATTCAAGAGCCGCTCAATTTGCCGGAATGGCCGTTCAAGGGGCAGGATTTCCTTTTAAAAGACATTACGGATATGATCAAAGCCAAACGCGTAGGCGGTTTCTTTTTATATGCCATCTTGTTGTTCCTGGCACTATTGGCTGTTTTCGACACTCAGGTGCTGGCTGTTTTCAGACGCCGCAAGGAGATCGGAACCCTGATGGCGCTGGGCATGGTACGGTCCGGGGTCATTGCCGTTTTTACTATTGAGGGGGCATTGCACGGAATCCTGGCTGTCGGCATGGCCGCGCTTTACGGCATACCGATTCTGCTGTTTTCAGCTTATAAGGGCATTCCTATCCCGAGCAGCGCGGAAGGATACGGACTTGCCTTTCCTGTGAGGCTTTTTCCGGTATATTCCGCGTGGCTTGTGGGCGGTACTATTTTGATTATCATGCTGGCGGTCACTATTGTGAGTTATCTGCCAAGTCGAAAAATTACAGGAATGAAACCCACGGAGGTGTTAAGGTGAAAAATGCCATGCTTCTTTTTTCGATCAAGGGCTTGCTGCGGGACCGTTCCAGAAGCCTGTTTCCGATACTCATGGTCAGCGCCGGCGCGTTTCTGTGCGTGTGTCTTCACAGCTCTATGAAGGGAACCGTCACCGACATGGTGGATTCCGCCGCCCGGTTCGATACGGGACATGTAAAAATTATGACTCGTGTTTACAACGAATTGGCGGACCAGATGCCCAATGATCTGGCCCTGATGGGGGTCGGGAATCTTCTTGAAAAACTGAAACGGAAGCATCCGGACATGATCTGGACGCCGCGAATCAAGTTTGGCGGGTTGCTTGATATCCCCGATGAAAACGGGCTGACCCGGACTCAAGGGCCTGTGTTCGGAATCGGTGTCGATATGTCAGCCCGCCACAGTCCGGATACCAAAATTTTAAACCTTGAAAAAGCACTTGTACGAGGCCGTATGCCCGGCCATAAAACCGAAATTCTGATCAGTGATTCTTTTGCCCGGAAACTTGATCTTAAAATTGGCGAAACCGCCACTTTGTTAGGCTCCACCATGTATGGAGCCACGACGACCTATAATTTCAAAGTGGCGGGAACTGTCAGGTTCGGCATGACGCCCCTTGACAGAAGCACGATGATTGCGGATATTGATGATGTTCGGATGGCGCTGGACATGGCCGATAGCGCCGGTGAAATCATGGGATACACGAACGACATGCTCTATGACGACAAACGCATGACGGGCATCGCGGACGCATTCAACCGTGATTTTGCCGATCCGGATGATGAATTCGAACCGGTTATGCAGAGCCTGGGCGAACAGGGAATGATGCGGGATTTGCTCCGGCTCGTTAACGTTATGGTAGCCATTGTCGTGTCGATCTTTGTGTTTGCCATGTCTGTAGTGCTGTGGAATGCGGGGCTGATGAACGGAATCCGCCGTTACGGCGAGATCGGCGTGCGCCTGGCCATGGGTGAATCAAAGGGAGGGCTGTATCGTTCAATGATTGTTGAGTCTGTATGTATCGGCATTGCCGGTTCCGCGCTGGGCACTGCCGCAGGACTTGCGGTTTCCTACTGGCTGCAACAAAACGGAATCGACTTCAGCTCCATGATGCAAAAGTCCGCTATCCTGAGATCAAGCGTCTGGCGCGCCCAGGTGACCTCTGTGAGTTACTATATCGGGTTTCTACCCGGTGTTTTCGCTTCGGTGATAGGGACCATGTTCGCCGGCATAGGCATCTATCGAAGACAAACCTCACAACTTTTCAGGGAGTTGGAAGTATGAAATTCATTATTACTTTTTTTACCGTTTTATTATTGACCGCCTCCGCACTGTATGCGGAAAATTATCCTTCCGGCAAGGCGATTTTAGATGCCATCGACCGGAACATGACCTCTGAAAACCGGATTATCGTTTCAAAGATGGTGATTCACGGACGCAGAGGCACACGCACAATCAGATCCAAAACATGGTCAGAAGGCGAAACTGAGGCTTTTACCGAATATCTGTCTCCGGCCCGGGAAAAAGGGATCAAAATGCTGAAATCAGGAGACATGTTGTGGACTTACTCCCCGAACACGGACAGGACTATCCGGATTTCCGGGCACATGTTGCGCCAGTCCGTGATGGGTTCCGATCTGTCGTATGAGGATATGATGGAAGACCCCGAACTGAGCCGCCATTACAAGGCCGCAGTCACCGGCAAGGAAACTATCGACGGACGTCCCTGCTGGATTGTCGAACTGACCGCCACAACCCCCGCAATAGCCTATCAATCGCGCAAATTATGGACAGATCGGGAAAGAAATGTCCCATTGAAGCAGGAGTTATTTGCCAAGAGCGGCAAATTGTTGAAACGGCTGGAATTGAAGGACGTAGCTCAAATCGAGGGCCGATGGTTTCCCAAACGGATGATATTCAAAGACATGCTCAAAAAAGGGAAAGGGACTGAGTTCATCATCGAAAATATTCGGTTCGATCAGGAGATTCCCAGGCATATTTTCTCTAAGGCTGCGTTGAGGAAATAATGCCGTAATTCGTTCCTGATTGACTTTTATCAATTTGCATTCTATCTTATGTAGAGAGGCAAGTATCAGTATGAACTTTAAGATCACACTCATAATTTAATCGAAAGTCTGACTGAGATATGAGCCCTTTATGATCTTTATCATTTCCAGAGGAATAAAAAGATGAATACCCAACAGATAGCCATATCAATACCAGTAGATTTGGTATCAATCATTGATGAAATCAGCAAACGGAAGGGTGTATCGCGAAGTAAGTTTATTTCCATGGTACTCCATGAAAAAATTGCTGCTGAGGAAAAGCAGTGCCTAAAAAATGCGTATGATTCTGTTTTTTCAGACGATGCAATTTGCAGAGAACAACTGGATACGGCAAAGTGGTTTGAAGGTGCTGAAGCAGATGAGGGGCAGGAATGGTAATCCGAAAAGGTGCCATTTATTGGGTTGATTTTTCATCAGGGAAAGGTTCCGAACCTAAGGGCAGAAGACCCGGTCTCGTGATTCAAAACGATGTATTGAACGACAGCAAGTTGAATACGGTGATTATATTGGCCATTACTTCCGCGTTGAAATTCGAAAATTACATCATTTCTTATTACCCGATAATAAATCACACGGCAACTTGGCGGATTTACTGATAGTTGTATAGTTGATAATCACTAAATAAATAGGTTTGGTGTCTCCCGATTCCTGTTGCCACCACCTTCGGGGACACCTCCGAACTTGTTAGTCTGATTCTTGGCTGTAAAATACAACAGTACTACGATTATTATCCATCAAAAAGTCGACGCCCCCTGTCAGATCATATAAATGTTTCGTTTCAACACCTTCATTGTCTATTGTGACGGCTTTAATTATTCGGTCATGAAATTTATTTCCATAACGAAACGGTATTACTTTTATGGTTGGTGATATATCAAGAACATCATTCAGAGCATTTTTCAGCTTAGTTTGGACTTCTTCCGGTCGCTGATAATTACGATTATTATAGGCATGTTCTTTGCACTGGATAGTAATCTTTTTTAACTTTTTAACCTGTCCATTTAAAAATTTAATAAATTGATGCAGTGATTTAACTTGGCTTTCGCCAGCACAGCAATAGGGGTCTTTGATTACAATATTATCTACATATGCGTTCTTGAGTTCGTCAAAATATGTTGTAAGTGCACGGGGAACGCCTGAGACTAATTGCCAACGCTGCATTTTTTTACTTGGAGGGAAGAAATATTCAGTCTTATAAGGCATAGACGCATGTAAGAGGTCTTTTATGTCAGTTACCAGGCGGTCATGTGCAACCAACTGATACACTGGTTGAGGTATAATTTGATCCAGTATTGCGGGAAGAGGGAAATCTGTATAAAAAACGGGTGCGCCGTCAATAGGCTCAGGTATTACCCTTAGGCACTTGTCTAACTCTTCGGAGATGTCCAATTTTCCAATGACTAGTTGCCCATTCTCAATAAACGGTCTCAAGTGATTGAGGATTTGCCTTTCTTGGTAAGTGTTAATTTTTTTGATATCCAAACCATCAAAAAGATGTATATTTATTAGGCGACCGTTGTTAAGTTCGGATAAAAGCCAATTAACAGCCGACCCATCGTAAGTGCTTTGATTGGTTAGAAGGGTTCTACCTGCCAAATGGATATGATTATACGATTCAAGCCGCTCTGACAGCCCGTGATAATTTGGATTTTTCCACTTAACGGCACCCTGCCTTAAAATAGGATGTTCGACATTATGCAGGACAAGTTGTTGCAGCCACTCAAGAACGGGTTTTCGGTCTAAAATATCCCATATTCTCTGGTTGAAGTAATCGCAAAGGCAGGATCTGCAGCCGGATGAACAGTTTTGGGGACAATCAAGTCTCTTAATCGCCGCCTTTAAAAGATCATTTACTTTGGATTCATTGAATAAACGCGCGGAATAACCAGCCCCACCGGGAACGGCGTCGTATATGATGACTGATAGGCGGCGGTCGCTCATTTTATATGTAACCCGAATGACATCAACCTGAAGGCCTAATACCGTGGCGGAGGCATATCTGAGCGCCTCGCAAAGCGTACGTGAGAAGGCATTCAGATATCGTTGCGGGTCGCTTTTTTGTGCATTACTCGGCAAAATAGGAAGCTGCCGGTTAAAACGCAGTATGCACACATCCGTATTAAATGTATGGGCCATGTCTTTAGGCCAATTCAAATGTCTATTTTTACATCGCCTGTCCCCCAGAAGTTCAACGTGTTTTTTTGATTTGTACTCAAATTTCTTTGCCGGCATCATATAATTACATAAGAGACAATGGTGATAGCCCATCCCAAAGGTGCCACGATTTATAATGCAAAGTGTTCCAATAGGTTCATCTGGATCCAGCGAATGGCTTCGCAGTATGGCTTTTGATACAACGGGGTTATCGGAAAGAACAAACTGGTTGTCCCTGGCCAGAGATATCAAGCGGGCCTCATCCGCATATTGTTTCCTGATTCGATGTAGCGACGGATCTTTTCCTTTTCGATCTTTATAGGCGGTTACAAAGCCATGTGGTTCTATAAACGCCCGTTTCATACCAAGAGATTGATTCCCGCAAAATGAACAAACATTTGAGAGATCTGCCTTATCTTCACCCACCTCCACATGGTGACATTCCTTACAGGTGGTATAATAGCGTGTCGGCATGAAATCCCTGGGATAATATGCTAAACCCTGACTTGTCCATATTCTGCCATTGGCGACAACTTCGGCACCGGGCGCGTATTCGGCGATACCCAGCATGGCGTCGCGAGACAGTGAAACATCTTTATCAGACCAGAAACCTCTTTGGGTACTATGTTCCTTGGTTACATCCAAGTTAAGCGAATTGACGGGAAAGCTGTAGGTGGGAATCATCCCGTATGAGGAAAGCTGAGTTACAAGAAATTGGTTCATAAATTTTTCTCGTTGGTTTTGCCAATGCTTTGCCACACCCAATTTTTCACTTTCATAGGCGTCTTTATATTTGTCAGTGTATAAACTCCATCGCTCCCGCACTTCTATCGCCAACATAAGCAATTGCTCTGCAAACTTTTCTTTTAAGGCATAGCCGTTTAAAGCTATTTTTTCGCGAATATGGTCAGGCAATGTTATTGTCAACCATTCAGCTTCCTGAATATATTTCTGACCACCATCGCTTTCAATCCAATTATAAACAGCATCCTTGAAATTATGATATTGATGGGCGTCAAATTCGACACCGAACAGATCCGCAATAGATGGTGCATTGACATTATGATCCTCTATTTTTGCACGCAAAAAACCGGAAAGCATAACTGAGTTTTGGTGCCTTTGAAACAATTTGGCATTTTCCAGATGAATACGAGGAACCAGAGCCGGCTGTTCAAGATATTCTACAAAATTTGCAAATACCGCCTGATCATATTGGCTGTTACGCGCGGTAGTTACGCAGAAAGGTGCGGCCTGGGCCCGACGCCCGGCGCGACCTGTCCTCTGCTGATAATTACTGATTCCGGGTGGGATGTTCAAACATATAATGGCTTCCAATTCACCCAGATCAACCCCCATCTCCATTGTAGTGGTGCAACTGAGCAGGTTTATTTTGTTCTGACTGAATTCCTGTTCAATATCTTGGCGCAATTCGGTGGATAAAGACGCAGTATGTTCACAGGCGCGTGTCGTTTGGGCTTCGCCATTTTCTATGTTGAAAATGTAATGATTTTTACGATGATATTGCGCCAGTTCACCGTCTGAAAGTTTTTTTGTTTTCCCCTGACATCTGAAAGCGATGCAGCACTTATTTATAGTGTCGAATTGCAGAAGGCCGCAATCTTCACAATAGAACAATTCATGCTCTGTTCCGGCAACAAATCGAATGAATTTGGCATCAAGGCCGAAACCGGGATGCATTCTCCGTAAAAAACGTTGGTCTTCAAGAGCTTGCCAGACATCACCTAAAATTTTTCTGGTTTCATCCCAAGAAAAATGTAATCTTTCGACTAAAAACCAGGTTCGACGCTTATGCCGACTTTTACTTTTTCCCTCTTGAGGTATCCAGGCGTATTTGATTTTTGGGTTTGTGTTATAAGGTTCAAAAGACCTATGGCCCTGGTACGATGATCCCCAAATAAATGGATTCTTCATGTCTACATCGTAAAGATTGGTTATCGCTTTTTGACGTCTGATTGTCTCGAGTAGAATATGGGTCAAACTGTCAGCACTGTCTTTGATTGTACTTGGTAGAAGGTTTCGAACCGCTTTCACAAGTTTGCGTAATTTTCTTTTTTCATAAGTCACATAGACAAGACCCAATGCCTCCAAAGAATTGCGACGCCCTCCGGGAGTGCAAAATTCAGCGGCAACAGACCCTATAACCTGATCCAGTTTTCTGGTGCGGCTTTCTATAATTTCGCCGCTGCTGCTAAAAACAACTGGCTGCCCCCGCTTACGCCAATCCTTCATGATTAAATAGGCAATATCTTCAAAATTGACGGGTTCCCCTTCATGTTTAATAACACGCAAAATAGCTGTTCTCAGGGCAAGCTCACTACTTGTTCTTTCAAAATATGGGGCAAAATAAGCCGCATTTTGGCGACTATCGGAAAAGGCTAGTAATGACCTGCCACCCATCGGCTTGGGATCATCAAGATCTTTTTCCCCAGGAAGCGCCTCAAGGACTTTTTGGGTAACCACCGCACCTAAGGCCTCATTGCCAACACTCATATGAGAAATCACTTCAGCAAGCGAACCTCTTGCAATTCCACCGCATGCTTTACATTTTCGTACATAATCATTTCTTTCAACCTCATCTCGTGTTGTTTCAATTTCATATAAGTGTATATAGGCACCATTTTTATTGGAATATTCAAACCGCCCCGTCGATGGATCAAGAAATAGCTGGCCATGTGTTTCTTTTTTCTTATCATCATTTTTCTTATCCTCATCCTCTTCATCCTGGGTTTCGGACTTGGTTGGTTTGCCCAGCCAATAGACCTTTCGTGAAAATTTCCTATCAGAAGCATCCGTCTCTTTAAGAGTGTTAAAAAGCCGCTTCTTGTTGGAAAACCCTTCTATGTATGGTTGACCGCAACTACGGCAGACCAAAAGGGGATAATAAGGCATGTTTTTGTGGTCTGTAAAATTTCGGAATGGTTTTATTTTGTTCCAGCCTTCATCATTATTAGGGTTTAAGGAAACACAAACACCTTCAATGCTGTTCGTAACAATATGGTACCGGCTGGGCAGCAAAGGGAAAGAATCCGGCAATTGGTTGGCGAGCATTCCTAAATGCATAACGGCACTCAATGCCTTGTTACGATCAGCCTCCAAAAGGTTTTCATTTTTAAAAATATTTTTTGCTAACTCTTCAAATGAAAAAATGCGCCCTTGATCAAGAATCTCTGCGACGCCCCTTACCTCTCTGTTTTTGAAAAATACCTCCTCAAGCGCAATCGGCAGTTTTTTTCCGTTATCAACCTTGATGCGTCCATTGCCGATTTTTTTCTCTTCAATTAATTCATTCCAATCATCCGTGTCGTAGTCTTCAACGAGACTTTCTTTAAGAATTTCACCGATTTCAATCCATTCTTCAGGTGAGAGCTTAAACCCATCGTGGGACTGTGATAACCTGTAATTGGGTATCCGTTTACCACGGATAACTTTATGAACGGTTTCCCCAAATAATTGTCCGGCAAAATCAAGCAGGGCCTCATCGGCACCGGTACCGGAAGCAAGACTTGCGCTTGTTCCAAATACCTGTAAAGGCTTGTTTATCCCAAGTCTGTTTTTTAATTTACGTAGAAGAAAACCGACTTCCGTTGCCTGTGCGCCACTATAAGTATGGATTTCGTCCAGTACGATCGTATGAAGGGTGTCGTGTGCAAAAAGAGGCGCGTTTCTCGGCAGGAGTAGCAAGTGTTCGAGCATGGCATAATTGGTGATAAGAACTTTAGGAGGATCATCAATCATCTCTTGCCTCGTCAACAACCAGTTTGAGGGAATTGAATTTCCCAAAGCCTGCATCAGTTTTTCGTTCTCTTTAAGTTTATATTCTTCCTCCCGGCGCTCGGTATATGCCTTAATCTGGCCAGTGTATCTGCCAAAAGTAATGTCGTACTTTTTCAAATAACGGCCTAATAAAGGGGCAATCCGATAAAATAGCTGATCATTTGCCAAAGCGTTCATCGGATAAATCAAAAGTACTCTAACACCTTGTTTTTCCGGGGTTTTATCTTTCAAAAGACTATTAACGATTGGAAACAAAAAAGTTTCGGTTTTACCACTTCAAGTACCGGTTGCAACGATAAGGCTTTTTTTGTTTTTACAAGCAGCAATCAACGCCTGTTCCTGATGAAGATGTAATTTTCTATCAAGAATATGATCCGGCAAGTTTGAAAACCCGTTGTGTAGAAAACCTCCATTGTCGGAGAGTAGTTTTTTCAAGAACACGCCCTTCTCAAAGTCGGGAAGTGCTTCAACATAGGGGCCTTTTACCAGTTTTTGTTTAGCGACAAGTTTATAAAATTCGTTCTGTAGGCCGGGATAACGGCGACTTAGTGGCAAAGTCGTGGATATATATCGTTTAAGAGTGTCTTTAAGAGTGTCAACAAGGACAATCGGATTGGTTTCAAACATTATTTTATGCTCTCCTAACTTGATCGTAATCGGCGGTAAATACTATCTCCCAAAGGAGAAGGTAATAAGCGAAAAGGCTTTCACCAACAGTAAGCAAATAGCCAAGTGCTTTCCTGTAATTTAAATATGAATAATTGTATTTATCGGCTAAGTTTGAAAAAAAGTTGTCCAGCGTCCCTGGGCTTCTTGCTTCCACACGACAAATCTGGGCAAAAAGTGAAAGAAATCGGACAATGTTCAATTGATGTTCTCTTTCAATGGCGGATTGATCATCAACCCATTCCGGTTGAGGCTTGTCGTAATCAAAAACACCTAAATCTATTTCACGTTTAAAGACATCGTTGCAGCCATTATTATCAATAAAATCCGCTATCGTATGAGAACGCATTTGTCTTACCAGAAGTAAGGCCTTCCCTCTGCGCCTGGATTCAATCGTCAGGTTATCTCTAAAGGCTTCCTGAAATTGGGAAAGTGCATATCTGTAATGCATAGGTCCAAGCATATCGCCCTTTGCAGGAACCCACTGGTCATTATTAAGTAAACGCCATCTATCCTTAATATCTCTCTGTTTCAATGCAGTTTTATATAGGTCGAGATTGAACCCTTTTGGTTCTTGCTGTTGCCCGGCAACTTTCATGGCGTTAGAGAATCCAAATAAAATGGCGACATCAACGTCACCGTCTGCAAAAATAGCACAAGGTGTTTGTATTTTCGGAAAAATGCTGAAACAACTAAGAATACTATTCATTCCGTCTGTTTTTTGCTTGTAATAACACCTATCAAGGCAAAACATTTTGGGCAGGGCTTCGCCTAAATAATGAGAGGGGATATGGAGGGCCGTGAAAGTATCTTGATACCGCTCAATTGAGAGTTTCAGCATTTCGCAGTAGATAGCGTTATTACAATCGGAGTCTAACAACAGGCGGCTTAACCTCGCCCAAAATTGTTCAAGCCAGTAAAGATTGTTCCAACACTCTTGTGAATAGGGTATCAATAAGGCGCGGTAGATTCGAGCAAAGATTTCGGGCAACGCCTTAGGATTATGGGTTTGTTTAAAAACCTCGTAAACTTCATCTGGTATTCTGGCATTTGGATCAGATGAAACCAGAATTCCATCAGCGTACAATTGATTTTTTGAGTTTGTAAGGGATCCCCATCGTCCATTAGCCCGGATTTTAAAATTCAACAGCCAAAAACCAACCGGCCAGTTTGAAACCGGAAAATAAATATCACAGGCGGTGTTTTCAGCCAAAAATAGTTTGCAGATAATGCTAGGGAGCAATTCCACTCTCAAATCTTCTCCGATATTGCCTATGTTGAATTCCGCATCATATTTTACCCCATCAAGCAGATTATGCGCTGAAATTTTTACGGCTTGAATTTCATTGGCGACGGCAAAATAAATTTTTCTTAGTCCAACGTCGGTTTCAATTTGATAACGCATCACTTCAAATGGCGAAACCAGTTGCACTAAAGGAATTGGTTCAATTGCAGTGATAGGCACCAACTCAAGGGTATTGTCATTCGGCCCTAAATATTCAACGAGGCTGGCCAATTGAATTTTTTTCGATCCAATTCGTGAAAAATCTACTTCAGCGGCAAAATTCCCCAATCGTAAAAGGGCGGGCTCTGTGGCGTAAATATTGAGAACTTTACGCGTTGTCACGCTTATTGAAATGGTCTCACCCAGGCGAATGCCTCGCTCAAATTCACTATTTTCTCTGTATGAAAGTAGGCTTAAAAATACGCCTGGAACAGCCCATGTGAAAAATAGTTTGCGGTTCCTATCGTTAAAGGCCATCTTGAAAAATCGGTTGGTTTCATCTCGAAACGTGATGCGATGATGTTGTACTTCAGTCTTGATATTCTCACAGTCATCCTGAGACATGTTGCAAGGCATTGTATGACAAAAGAACAAGACTCGTTTGTTTACATGGGTCAAACCGTTCCAGACCACAATTGATTTTCGCGTCAATGGGCGTTTGCTGTCTTCGCGATGAAGCTCACATAGGATTCGGCTCACACCGGGTTTCCATGTAACAATCGCTTCACCGATATCAACTGAGACTTTACGATTTTTTCGGGATATTGGGACGGTAATATCGTCACCAAGCGATTGAGATTTTAGCGTAAGAAAGAAATTGACCTCTGTTTCAAGCAATTCTTTAGTAATCAATACGATCAACTGCAAACCTTCTGCTGGATATAGTTCGTTGCCTCTGACGCCTCTAAGCGGTTTTTGAAGGATATTCATGGACGGAATATCATCGGCCTCTATGATCAATTCAGCCGGCCCTTTCTGACCTGAATTATTCATAAACGCATTATGAGATCAATTTTCAACCCGCTGCCGTTAAAAAATCTAACTGATCGCAACTCTGCGGTGGTTATCGGGAGAGTGCCCGGCACTTCCTGTCGGTATCGCTGAT
>JAUCGF010000153.1 GCA_030378005.1 Desulfococcaceae bacterium HSG9
TGTTGACTTGACCTCATCTATTCTGAATAGGATCAAGGTACACCGACAATTCTTCCTGTCAGATTTTCGGCAGCAGGCAGAGATAATCATCTTTGCCATCGACAATTCGGGCGCGAGTGTCAATTGCAGCTGTTTTGCAGTCGCCTGCATGGAGCGGACCGCCGCCTGAAACAGCACGGACGGATTCAACGGCAGGCACATAGAGCGGACCGTCTGCCCGATTGCCGGGGACAATCTCCACAACTGACGGCAAGCCTGACGGATCAAGTGCGGAGAACACAGTTTTAAATTGTCCTGAATCGGGACGGCGATCTTTGCTGAAACCTGTTTGGATGACACCTTCTTCACTGACCGGGCTATGGCTGCTCACACTTGTACTGTCATGACGGGCGACCTCCGGCTCTGAACGGTAAGTCCGAACCCGGGTTTTGACTGACTCTTGATGAAACCCCTTCCATCTCGTGTCTTGACTGAGCCGGCGAAGCTGATGGCTTAAACAGTCATCACTCAAATCAACGGGACGAATTGTCTGACCGGTGCAGGCTTCGAGGGTGTGGCGGTGTGTGCGAACCCAATCCTCCACATAATGCATCCGGTGGTCGGATCGGGAAAGAATGTATGTCTGCCAAATGACCGCGACCTGACCCTGGCTGATTCCAGCCTGATTCCCATGTGTCAGGAAATGATTGTCAATCAAGGGTTGAACATTCATGGTTGATAGCCGCTCCAAAATAAGCGGGATGTCATCTGCCCGCTCGCTTTTAATTTTAATTGACGACAAATCCATGATAAATCGCTCCTCACTTAAAGTAAATAATGAGCAATTTACCGTATTTTATTTAAATTTCAATAATTACTTCAATTTTTAGCGAACGATGGGTAACAAAGTAGTAATAATGCGAATTAAGGGTTGAATTCGACTGTTTAAATTCAAGGAGTTACAAGCCTGTTTCAATCAACGCTCTGGCATAACCCGACGTAACCCATTGTTTTTATTGTATCTGAAATTTTCAACCCTTAATTGGCATTAAAAGGGTGTTAAAACAATGTGTGTTTTAGTTTATAAATTCAATAGGTTATGTCACATATTGATTTTGGCCTTTTTTTGACTTAACGTACTGTTTTTATTGATATAAAAAATAATTGTTTTAACACCCTTATTAATACTATATATTGAAAAACGTTTCATTTAAATATGCTCTTTAACTTTGACATCAGGGAATTCCCAATGAAGAACACCCTGCATTTCAGGTATATTATTTTTTTGGGAAATCCCTACAACGCAGTCGATAGCGGGTGGTTCATTCCGGAAACAATCGCCCCAGACCGCTTTGCCCCTATGAGTTATTTTTGCGAAACGTGATGCGCTGCGGCAATCATGGCCTGCACATTCTCAAGCTTGGCATTGGCCGGGATATCACACCCTGACTGTAAAATGAATCCTTGGGGGCCGAGTTTTCTTATGAGTTTGCTGCTGTAGTCATAGACCTCTTCGGGGGTACCAAAGGCAAGAAGGGCGGCCGGCACATCACCCATCAGGCAGATATGGTCACCCAGAATGTCTTTGGCTCTGAAAATATCCGTTTCCCCGTCAAGGGCCATGATAATCTTTCCTTTCGGAAATTCACGAAACCTTTCCAGTTCCCGTCCCCAGTCAGAATCCAGATGAAGCAGGGGGATAAGCCCGGAGTCGAGTACTTCGTTTACAAGCCCCCTGAAATATGGCCACACAAAACGCTTCCACATCTCAGGTGAGATCATGAATGGAGCTGCCCGCCATCCGCCCACCCAAGCTGCCGGATATCCGCGTTCGGCAACTTTTTTCGTGATATTTCTTGCAAGATGAGGCGTTATCTCATCCATGACCGCCTGGACTTTGTCGGGAATTTCGACAAGGTCCATGAAGAACTTTTCAAGCGAACGCCCGCCGCACAACAGCTCAAACGGCGTCGTGACATCCCCGCCGCTCAAAACCGGAATCCCCTTTTCGGCCCATAAGCCCTGAACATCGACTTTTTTCTGATTCGCTGGCAGTAAACCGGGTTCCGCATCGTCAAATACACGATTGTACAAAAATTCCCTGAAAAACGCTTTCCAGCCGATATCCAATATGCGGTCGTAGTCCTCCCGCATCATCAGTTCGCTTTCAAGCACTTGCCAGATTTCGTCAGGCGGCAGGTCAACTCCGGGAACTTTGACCTTGGCGCCAAACGAATAACTCAGTCCGTAAGGCGAAAAAGAGCCGTAGTTGACGGCATCTCCTCCGCCGACACATTCGTATGCTTCGATCATGACTTGAGTCGCCCTGCCGGGTGTGCTGATGAACTCGGCTATGGGAGTGTCCGTAACGAAAGCGGCAAAGCCTGCGTATTCCAGAACCACAGGAACTCTGTCTGACTTTTCAAGTGAGACCGCTTTCAGTATGCGAGTCCGGCGTTCTTTCAGAAGTGAGGCATTATCCATGAATATCCTCAGGTGATTAATAAAGAGGCTGAAACCAATGCTCGAAACGGCTGTCCCTGCCTGAAACTATATCGGCCATCAAAGCGGCCAGTTTGCGGCTGAACGGTCCGGGGGCATCTGCGAAGATTCTATCTTCCAGTTTGCCGACCGGAAGCACTTTGAAAGGCGTGGCCGAAGTGAAAATTTCATCGGCATCCATGAATTCCTCACGAGTAATGGGCGCCTGGACGACTTCGATGCCGATCACGGGAGCGGCTTCAATTATCGAGCGGCGGGAAATACTCCTTAAAACCCGTCCCAGAGGCGGAACTTTGAGAACTCCGTCTTTGAACATAAAACAGGCTTCAATGGACCCTTCGGCTATGTATCCGTCGGTGTCGAGCATCAGGCCGACGTCAAAACCACGTTTCATGGCATCCTGACGGGCCAGGAATCCGTTAAGATAATTTGAGCAGGCTTTCGCTTCTATCGGAACGGTTTCCGGATGAATTTTCCGCCATTTGCAGATGCAGGCGGATATGGGTTTATTAATGTCTATGCCCAAATCTGCGCCCGTGGGAAAAGCGAATATGCCGATATCAAGTTTTGATTCCGGCACCAAAACGGCAAAAGCTTCTTCCGAATAATATGCCATTATCTTTATATGGCCGTCCTCAAGGCCGGTGTGTTTAACGGTATCCTTGACAGCCTGGGCTATTTCATCCTTGGTGTAGGCCATTTCCATTCCCAAAAGTTCGGCGGACCTGCGCAAACGATCCAGGTGTTCGGACATCCTGAAAGCGGCCGGACCTTCCGTATATGAATGTACGCCAAAGACCTCAAAAAAAGCCGACCCCCGTGACAGGGCATGGGACATCAGATGGACAGTGGCCTTTTCCCAGGGAACGAATTTACCGTTGATCCAGACTTGTTTTGCATCGGACATAACTTTCTCCTTTCAATGTCATCCGCCTTTCTTTAACTTAGGCATGATGATGAAATAACTCTCCCACTTTTCTTGCTCTTGCTCTTTACGAATTCCCAAAAATGAAGAATGCTGGAAATTTCTCTTTTTCAGGTTTGCCGCTTTGACTGAGCGGAATTCGCTCCAATAAGTCGCGCAAATAAGTGAATAAAAATGATTACTACGCGTTCACCGTCGCAAAACCTTCCCAGATGCGGTCCCGGTGATCTTTCCTTCTTCAACCGCTATTTGGCCATTGACGATGACCCAGTGTATCCCCTCTGGCGGCTGTAAAGGGTCTTCGAAGGTCGATTTGTCGATAATGGTGTCCTGATTGAAAATGACAAGATCGGCATCCATCCCTTGCCGCAAGAGGCCTTTTTTAAAAAGTCCGAAAGTTTGAGCAGGAAGAGATGTCATTTTACGGATCGCATCCTGTAGGGTAATGATTCCCCTTTCCCGTACATAGCATCCCAATATTCGGGGAAAAGTTCCAGTCATTCGCGGGTGGATCTTGGCGGATCCGAAACCAGGAATACCGTCCGAGCCAATCATCGTGTCGGAAGCTTTCAGAATTCTTTCGATATCCCTGTCATCCATCCCGAAAATGATCATGGTCGCTTCCATTTGCTCTTCGATGATCAAGTCAAAGTAAACATCAAAAGGATCTTTGGTCGTCATTTCAGCAATCACGGCAATTGATTTGCCGATGAAGTCTTCGTTGCGAGGGGAAGCGCTGATGATGATGTTATCGAACCCTGCATCTTTAATAATATTTTCCCATGGACTATCCTCGCGGCACTCAATCTCTTGCCTGATCTTGCTGCGCACGGCGGGAGCTTTCAGTTTCTCTGAAAGCGACTTGACACCCTGCGCTTGGATATGTGGAGGCAGCGCTGCCGCCAAAAAAGTGCTGCCGGCTCTGTACGGATACTGATCCCATGTAACTTTCAAGCCTTTTGCCCGTGCATCTGAAAATGCTTTCAGAGTCAGTTTGCTGTTACCCCAATTTTTTTGGCCTATAATTTTATGGTGGGAAATGTGTGCCGCTATGTTTGCTTCTCTGGCAATTTTTAAAGTTTCCTGGATAGCTTCAAGTTCATGATTACTTTCACTTCGCATATGCGTCGCGTAGATTCCCCCGTACTTTGCGGCTACTCCGGCGAGTTCAATAATCTCGTCTGTTTCAGCGTAATTTGCCGGAACGTAGATCAAACCGGAAGAAAGCCCAAATGCACCCGCCTGCATAGCCTCTTCGGTTATCGCCTTCATTTTAACCATTTCAGATTCTGAAGGTGCACGGTTCTCAAACCCGATCACGGCAATACGAATGGCTCCGTGGCCCACAAGAGGCACCATATTGATTCCAGGTTTAGCCGTATCCAGTTTTGCTAAAAATTGGGCGAACGAACGTATAGACCAAAAGTCATCACCCAAACGATCTCCCCCCATGATCGCAGTGAGTGCTTTTAAATCATTGCAATGCTCATCCGAGAGTGGTGCCATTGAAAATCCGCAATTACCGATCACGTCGGTGGTTACACCCTGCCGGACTTTTTGGCTGCACCGGGGATCGATAAAAATATAAGCGTCATCATGGCTGTGTGTGTCTATGAATCCGGGACTGACGATCATGCCCGTCGCATCAAGAACTCTGTCCGCTTTCATCTCATCGCCAATTAAGGATATAGCTGCGATTTCTTCTCCGACGATCCCTATATCGGCAGTAAAGTAAGGATTACCTGTTCCATCAATGATTCTTCCATTTCTGATGATCAAGTCATATCTTTCTGGCATTATTTTCCCCTGATTTTGAAATCTTAGGAAGCTGACGTTAGAAACAAGAATTCATTCCGAGTTTCTAAAATAGAACGGCTTTTTCAATAAAGTTAAGTATATATAAGTGCATTCTTCAAATGTCAATAAAAACCCGTAGCAATTCTGATTATTGATTGGTTGGCTTGGCCCGACCCCATTCGAATTAACCCGCATTCGATTTCGTGATGATTTGACAGCATTCGATTCGGCGGGACATGGCCACAATTATGGCCTTGCCTTCAAAAACTTCCTGACGCTGTTCAAAATGACCGATAATATCCCGTGCCACCCGTTTGATCCGGTCTTTGCTGCCGATAAGCGCTTCCAATTCAGTCCATTTGGCTTTCCAGGTTTCGGTCAACTCATCCTGTTCAAGCTCTTTATCCAGATCGGCAACCAGTTTTTTACCCGCTTCACTCAATGCAATTTTGGCAAGCCTGCTCTCACAATAAATTCTGACCGTGGCCTTGTCTTCAACCGCCTGCAAAATATCATAAACATCAACATAATTGCCAAACACGGCAGGAGTGTTGACATCCGTGTTTTCAATGGGAGTGCCGGCGTATCAAACAACTGGTCATCCAGATCGTTTCGGTCCGTGATGATCAGAACCGTGGGGTTATCCATTGCCAGAACAATCTTGCCCGTGTAAAAACCATTGACAGAGATTTGCCGCTCCCTTGCGTATGCCAGATCACACCGCCTTTGCGGTCGCCTTCAGGTTGCTCGTTCACTCCGGCAAGGCCGTAGCTTTCCGATAGCCTTTTCTATCACCGGATGCAAAAAATCGCTATGCTTAATTTTTGCGCTCCTGGACTTTCCATCTATTGATAGTGCCTGAAAACTGTTGTGTGTAAAGAATATACGCAAAAATCATGCCAGTACAAACCAAAATCCGATGACTATAACACATTTTAACGATTTTATTTTAACATATTGAAAATCATGTAATTATTTGCAATTTCATTCGTTCGGTTTTACAGAGCAGTCGCCGCAGATGCCATGTATATTTATTTCTGCAGCGAGCCTGAACTTTTTCAGCTTTATCAATGCACAGCCCTTTCTGAAAAATTCTGCTTAATCCTTTTAAATCAATTGGTTAGCAGATAATCTTAAAAATGTGATAATATATATCCGGTAGCTCCGGCTGCAACCACACCGGCCTGACGCCAGGCAGGATCATCGGTGTGCAGCCATTCATCTATTTTTGATGCCGAATACTATTTATGATCAAATCGCGAAACAATCATTTCATCAGTTTCCGGCGGCTTTTCTGTATATATTCGACTTCTTTGTTCATAAATTTCGACGACTCTGTCGGTAGGGAGTTTTTCCATCAGTTCTTTGAATATCTTATAGGACTGCCCCCATTGCCTCTGCCTGAATAATGCGATGCCCTCATTGTATCGTTCCATGGTTTCCTGCTTGGCGTCTCGAAGTGCGGCTTCGTTGCTGTCAAAGACTTCATAGACCGTCACTGCTTCCTGTTTGCCTTTGACCTGGACGATGTCAATTTCACGCAAAAGAAATTTTTCCGGCAGGCTGAGAGCATTCAGAGTGAAGGATGATATCGCAATCGGGATTGCATACTTTTTGGTCAACCCTTCGAGCCTGGATGCGAGGTTGACAGTGTCTCCGATTACGGTATTGTCTAACCTGGTTTTAAAACCGATGGTGCCGAGAATCATTTTGCCGGTATTGACTCCGACTCCGATGGTGATAGGGTTATAACCTGAAGATTGCCTGTATCTGTTATAGGTCTTTACCGTTTTTTGAATGCTGACAGCCGCGGTCACGGCGTCCTGAGCGCCCGAATAATGATTTTGACCAAATAGGGCCATGATGGCGTCACCGATATATTTGTCGATAAATCCGTTATTCTGTCCGATCACCGGCCCGATAAAACTGAGATAATTATTTAAAAACTTGAAATTTTCTTGAGGTGTCATCTGTTCAGACATATTCGTAAAAGACCTGATGTCCGAGAAAAGAACGGATAATTCGGCTTCGGACGCCTCGCCCAGTTCAATATCCTCAATCTCGGTTTTGTGCATAAAACGAAGGAATTCATTGGGTACGAATCTTTTAAAAGCGGCGGTTTTTTTCTCGATTTTTTCGTAGCTTAACGCATTTTCAATGCAGACTGCGGCCTGACAGGAGAGAGAATAGGCAATCTCAATTGTATTGTGGGGAAAATTGCAAATTCGGCCGGTTTCCGGGTCCATGGAATTGATCAATTGCAATACACCCACGACCTCATCATAGCGGTCTATCATGGGGAGAACCAGCATGGATTTAGTCTTATACCCGAAAGCGGCGTCGAATTTTTTAGGTCCCGAAAAATCGAACTTGCTGTTTTCATAGACATCGGGAATATTGACCATTCTTTTGCGCATCGCGCTGAAGGCCGACACATTTGTCTCTTTAAGTTCCACCGGCTTAAATGTCACCGGTTCGCCGGTTTCGCCGCCCATGTAACTTTCGAGTGATTTGTTCTGAACGATTTTAAAATGGAGGAGGTTGTCCTTTAAAATGTATAAAGTTCCGCCATCAGCATTGGCAGCATCCCGCGCTTCAAACACAACCATCTCTAAAAGTTTATTAAGGTTTCGCTCGGATGTCATTGACGCGCCGATGTGGGTCAGGCGCTTGATCGTGGACTCCAGCGACTTGTTAAAGTCTTCAACTTGTTCAAGTGTGTTCTGAAGCCTTCTGTTCAGTCTGGCCCTTTCCAGATGCACAACCAGGCGGGCCAGAAACTCTTCAATGACAAAAGGCTGGAGCAGGTAATCAGTCGCACCGTTTTTGAACAGTTCAAACAATTCAGCTTTATCGTCTGATACTGGTAAAAATATGACAGGCAGGTTTTTAAGGTTTAATTCATTCCTGATTTTATTGCAGAGCAGATCGCCGTTCATGCCCGGCATCACAAGGCCGGTGATGACAATGTCTATATCGGCAATTCGCTTGCTTATTATCTCATAAGCCTGAATCCCGTCTGTTGCTTCGACAGCAGTGACTCCTTCTCGTCGCAGACAATCCGACACCATGTGGCGTGTGCCGCTTCTATCATTCACCACCAAAGCAGTCAGACCTTGAAGGCGCTTTTCAGGCCGCAGAATCTTATTGACGGCATCAAGAATCTCACCTTTTTTAAAGGGCTTGGTAATAAAATCCATTGCCCCGTGTTCAAACCCTTTTTTTCGATCTTCAATCGTATCAAGGGAGGTTACAAATATAACGGGAACCATGTTATCTGTATTGCGGGTGAAAAAACGGGCATAATGCTTTTCACGTAATTTTTTACAAGTAACAAAACCGTTTAATTTGGGCATCTCAACATCAAGGGTTATCAAATCCGGCGGCGGATTTTCAGATGCCCTTGCCAAGGCTTCGAAACCATGTGCCGCTTCATCAACGATGTATCCTCCGGCCTCAAGTTCTTTCCGGATGATTTTCCGTATCAGTGAACTGTCATCAACGACAAGTATTGTCAAATTATTGCCAGTCATTATCCTCACCTGCCGGCTTGCTCATTATAACTTTATTGCGTCCGCTGTTTTTGGCTTCGTACAGAAATTTGTCGGCGTGGCTGACCATGTCATCAAGGTTGTCGGCAAGTTCTGAAGTCACGCCGATGCTCATGGTCACCTTTATGTTTTGTCCGGTGCCAATGTCAATGGGAGAATTCTCCACTCTTCGGCGGAGTTCTTCAAATAACGCACCTGGGTTATCCGGGTTTATGTTCACTGCCAGGATGCAGAATTCTTCGCCGCCCACTCTTGCCACTATATCGGTTTCACGCATCCTGTTTTTAAGTATTGAGGATACATGGCAAAGTGCCAGATCACCGGCTTCGTGTCCATAAGTGTCATTCACATTTTTGAAATGATCTATGTCTGCCATAGCGCAGCTGATGGTCAGATTGTCACGGGCCGCATTGGCAAATAATTTCCGTCCTGTATCGAAAAAGTACCGGCGGTTGTAAAGCCCCGTGAGAAAATCTTTAACGGAGGCATCCTTTAACATCTGGATATGTTCCAGATTTTCAATATTCTGAGTGACGCGACTGTAAAACTCTTCGGTTAGAAAGGACTGCTTGATTATAAAATCGTTTGCCCCGCTTTTTATAAACCGGGCAGCCAGTAAGTTTTTGCCTTCTGAAGAAATTCCAATTATGGCAAGTTTGTTTTTATTAAATTTCTCTCTTATCCTTCTGGTCAGGGTGAAACCGTCCATTTCCGGCATGCTGAAATCCGTGATCACAAGTTTTATGTCAGGGTGTTTTCCTAGCACATCAAGAGCTTCAACCCCATTGCGTGCACTGAACACATTATAGCGATGAATTTTGAGAAGGTCCGTCATAATTTTTCTGAATAACATTGAGTCATCAACTGCCAAGACTTTTATATCGGCATTTTTTTTGATACGGTTAAGCATGTTGATGATGTAATCCAAACTCTGGGAATCATCTTTAAGCGCATAGTCGGCTACGTTCTTTGACCAGACCAATTCGCGCACCTCTTCGCTCAGGTCGCTGGTAAAGATAATCACCGGAATGTTTCGGGCTGCAACTTCATCAATGATCTCCCCATGCGGCGCATCTGGAAGGTTGAAATCAAGAATAGCGGCAAAAAAATCACTGTCGGCCTCGTTAAGTGCCGCAATCGCTTCAGACATACTGCAAACCCATACAGCCTCAAACGCTGTTTCAGCCTTGAGCTTATCTTTTATCATCAAACCGAAAAAGCTGGTGTCTTCAACAATAAGAACTGTTTCCATAAAAGTACCTTATAGTTTTTAGATTTGCGGTTGTAAATTTCGTAGAAAGAATAACCTTGCTCACTTTACATCAAGTCAAAAATTTTTTAACAGCTATTTTAACCGATAACATATCATATTTGAATGTATTACAGGCTCAAATCTTGAACTTATCCCGGAAAGAGCTTCGCTGGAACCGATAATAAGATAACCGCCTGGCTCAAGAATATCAGCGAGTTTGTTGAAAAGCATGACTTTGTCTTTTAGCTTAAAATAAATGGCCACGTTTCTGCAAAACACGATGTCAAACCGGCCCAGTCCACTAAACGAATCCATCAGGTTGTGTTTTCTGAAAGTGCATATTGACTTGATATCATCCCTGATCTTCCATTTCAGCCCGCTTTTTGATAAGTATTTATCCCGTTTATCCTTGGGAAGCCCTCGTTCAACAATAACCTGGCTGTATTCGCCGGATACGGCGCCGGATATCGCCGAGTCGGAAATATCGGTTCCCAGCAGTTGGATATTAAATTTTGACTGGTTCAACAGAATTTCTTTGAGAACAATGGCAATACTGTATAATTCTTGCCCCGTGGAGCAGGCCGCGCTCCAAATTCGGAGGCTAGTCGGAAAATATGTCGGCTTTGACGCTTTTTGGGCAATCAGTTCAGGCAGAATTCTGTTTTTAAGGAGCGTAAATGGTGAATTGTCACGAAAAAACAATGTTTCCTGTGTGCATATCGCATCTATTATCTTCCCTTCAAGAGAGAGTGTGTGATCGGATTTTGCTTTATGATACAAGTCATTATAAGACACCGACTCGGTTTTGGCCATCAGTGATTTTAACCTGGTTTCAACCAGATATGCCTTGGATTGGTCGAGATGTATCCCGGATATATCGTAAATGTATCGGATGAAAGTTTTTAATTCGTCTGGTGTAATTTTTTGCATTTAAAAATTCTTGCCAGTTGCCATTTCAGAAATCGGGTTTTTCTAAAAAACCCGATTTCTTTCAGATTGATGGTTGTTATTTTCAGTAACCGCGGTTTTTCTATAAACCCGGTTTCTTTTGCCTTTACTTCCCATTTCTCACAGTCCGGCAGATTTCTTCAGCAATTCTGTCCAAAGGTGCTATTACATCAACAATGCCTGCTTTGATAGGCTCTTTGGGCATTCCGAATACTGTACATGTTTCTTCATTCTGGGCAATGATGAACGCACCGTTACGTTTCATCAATTTAAGTCCAAGAGTTCCGTCATAGCCCATGCCGGTCATTATGACGCCAGTAGCCCGATTTCCATAGTGATGGGCAATAGACCTGAACAAATAATCGGCTGACGGTTTGCAATTGTTTTCAGGCCGATCATTCGTCACTCTGGCAATAATAGTTTTTCCGTCAGTGCTTTTTGCGACCTTCATCTGTTTGCCGCCCGGAGCAAAAAAGGCCGTATTAGGGATAAGCGGTTCACCATCAACAGCGGCTCTGACCTCAATAGCGCATTTATCGTTGAGACTGGAAGCGATGGTTTGTGTAAACGCCGCGGGCATGTGCTGGACAATCAGAATCGGAACGTTCAGATTTCCTGGTATCAGGGGCAGCATCCTTGATAGAGCTTCGGGGCCTCCGGTTGAAATGCCGATTACGATAATGGCTGACTTGTGGCTGGATAGCCTCTCCATACACCGGACTACGCCAGAGAAATCAGTTTTTTTCACACAATCCGATTTCTCTGTTTTTGACGAGAACGATTTGCCCTTTAGTATTTCCCGTACCTCTTTGCGTCGGGAGTATGATTGAAGCATTGGCCTGATGGCGTCTTTTAAGGCTTTTTTATTCTCTTCCATGGTGTCAGCATCGGTTTTTTGAATGAAATCAAAAGCTCCCAGGTTAAGCGCCTTAACCGTCATTGCCCCACCCTCCTGCGTGAAGCTACTGAGAACAATGGCACCAACTTCCGGTGCGTTTTCCCGCATCCATTCCAGCACCTCAAGACCGTTCATTTTAGGCATTTCAATATCCAGGGTAAGTATGTCGGGATTTAAAGAACTGATCCGGTAAGTAGCGATTTTACCATTTCCTGCTGTGCCTACTACTTCTATACCTGGCAATTCAGAGAGTACTTCGCTGATGATTGTTCGGTATAACAGGGCATCATCAACTATTAGAACTTTTAATGGTGTGTTATTTGTCATCTTTGTATTTGTCTTTTGAAATGTGTAATTCAAGACCGTGGGTTAGCACAAACTCAGTAGGTCGGGTTAGCGATAGCGTAACCCGACATCAATCGGCAATATTGTCGGGTTACGTACGCTATGGCTAACCCGACCTACTTTAGTGGATTACACACCCTTTTGAACAGTTTATGCCAACACCGCTTCCACATCAAGAATACCGATCAGGCCAGTGTCAGTTTTCAGGACACCTTCGGCAAAATTTCCCAGCACATCGTCGATATTGACCGGTGGAGGTTCCACGTTCGCGGTTTTGACCGGCACGACATCGCCGATTCGATCTACTCTAAGCCCGATGTATTCATCCTGCGAATTAACGATAATTGTACGATTATCTCTCCCGGGTGCTGTGAACTCAAGCCCAAGTTTTGCAGTAAGATCGATGACTGTTACGATTCTTCCTCTCAGGTTCATCACACCGACAATAAATTTCTGGGACTGTGGAACTGTTGTTATGGGCGGATTTTTATTGATTTCCTGCACCTTGAGAATGTTAATGCCAAACTGGTGGTCGCCGATATAAAAAGTACACAGTTCCAGGATTTCAGGCTGAATTGTGGTATATCTGTTTATGTGCATCAGTTGTCTCCTATTGTACAGGTTTCAGTATGGGTGCATTCCCAAAATGGTAGAGAACCAGACGCACCTAACTATAACATTTACATTTATTAAATTAAATATATAATTTCAAACGATAAGGATAAATAGGAAACCTTCATTGATTGGTTTACACTTTGTCCCGTTAGGGACATAATATCTATAGAAAACATCATAATAGGAGATTTTAGTCCCGTAGGGACGAAATATATAGCTATTTAATATCCTTTAATATATATCTCTCATCATAAAATATGTTAAATTTATTTAAAAACTCCGTATATTCCTCTTGAAATGTCTTTATCTTATGGTGTTGTTTCTGGTTTTCCACATAACGGGCCACAGTCTTTATTTGAGAATGTGAATAAGAAAAAGCGGCATATCCTTCTTGCCAACTGAATTTTCCGTGTACAAAGCCTCTTTTATTAATCCATTTTGATGAAGACCCCTTAATATCCTGAAGCAAATTCGGTATTAATTGGTTCGGTTTGTAGCCGATAAAAATATGCAGATGATTTTGAACGCCGTTAATGGCGATTAATTTTTGTTTATGATTTTTGATAATGCCGGTGATATATTTGTATAACTCATCTTCCCATGATGCTTGAATCAGTGAGGTTCTGTTTTGAACCGCAAATACAAATTGGATATAAATCTGAGTAAATGTGTTTGCCATAATATTTCTATTTCGTCCCTACGGGACTTGCCCTGTTGTAAGCCCTTTTCTATAGATATTATGTCCCTAACGGGACATCAGAACGGACATTTTTTGTACGGTCTGTGTAAATTTGTGATACAATTTCTTCCGCCCCTCTGTCATCCTGCCATTTCCCGCAAAATTGGCATATATCATCGTTCTGATCTTTTTTTTCTGTCTCACACTCTTGGCTTAACGCTGCTTTAAGATTTTCAAAAATAATTTCTGTTAGCTTAAATTGCTCTTCAAGACTTAATTTATAAATCCCTCTTTCAAAATCCTTGTAAGAAAGTGACAATTCATGTTGTGACATATTATGACTCCTTTACTTTTCGAGGTTTCAGGCGATTTTACCCATGTAATGGTTAATACATTCAACCAGCTTATGCCTGTCCAATTTGATTTGATACTCATCAATGCCGCACTCTTTCGCCTTTTTGATGTCTTCTTTGGCTGCCAGGGAACTGACCGCTATCACGGGCAAATGGGAAAAACGCTCATCCTCTTTGATTTTTCGTGTAAAGGCGAAACCGTCCATATTCGGCATTTCCAGGTCGGTGACAACCAATGATATCATATCCACATTTTTTTTCAAGATATCATAAGCGATCATCCCGTCTTCCGCTTCAAGGACATTATAACCGGCATCCTCAATAGTACATTTGATCTGGTTGCGGAAAAATTTGGTATCCTCGGCCAAAATAATTGTTTTGCTCTTCCCTGCCTGTTGTTCTATCCGTCGTTCAACAGTAAACCACTCAGGATGCATCGTTTCAATAATACCGATAACATCCACCATTAGAGTGGTTTTGCCGTTAATGACGGTTGAACCCGATATCCCCGGTTGTATGAGTGTGGTTTCATCTATTTGAAATGCGGTTTTGATAGTATCTATCGGCGGTATTGCCAGTATCCCGACATCCATGCCTGCAATAAAAAATATAATTGCCAGGGCATGTTTCTTTTGTTCAAACTTATCAACCGCAGCTACGTCCCCTACGTCAAACAGCGGCATGCTTTGGTTACGATACTGGATAACCCGCCTTCCTCCGATAATTTCTATATCCTTGCACCTGATTTTTTCAATACGCTCAACCAGTTCCAGGGAAACCGCAAACCGTGTTTTTGTAGAATTCCTGAAAATCAGCAGAGTTGCCTGATCGTTGGCTAACTGTAAGGCTTTTGCAGAAAATTCCGACTCCCGAATCGCGTTGGACATGGAAGTCAATTTAGCTAGATGGGCGATACCGGAAACATCTAATATGAGTGCAACACGCCCGTCTCCGAGAATGGTTGCACCGGCGTATCCTCGGCAATCCTTTAAATGCCGCCCCAGAGGTTTGACAACAATCTCTTCCGAATCATGTAATCGATCTACGATCATTCCGTATTTGAAAATACCGGTGGATACGACCACAATGTTCACACCGCGTCTTTCACTATCAGGGACAAGCGTGTCATTGTCAGGCTGTTGCCGATCTGGACAGGAGTAGCTCGGCATGAGAATATCCGCCAGTGTCAAAAGAGGAAGCAGTTCGTCGCGCAGTCTTACGACTTGTGCATTGCCGACCTGTTCGATTCTGTTTTTTATCCGTGAAGGCGGAATCCTTTGCAATTCGACAACATTCACCTGGGGGATGGCATACCGTTCATTGCCATCTGAAACAAGGAGGCTCGGAATAATAGCCAGGGTCAGGGGCAGTTTGATATGTATGGTCGTTCCTTTGCTCGGCTCGGAATCAATATCCACAAGCCCGCCCAGCCTGTCTAAGTTGGTTTTGACCACATCCATGCCAACTCCTCGGCCAGACAGATCAGTTATTTGGTCTGACATTGAAAAACCGGGAATAAAAATCAGGTTGACCTTTTCCTTGGATGACATCCCCATGACCGCTTCTTCACCGACCAGTCCCTTGACAACTGCCGATCTGGCAATGCTCTCCCCGTCCATTCCTTTTCCGTCATCTCTGATTTCAATCTTGACCTGTCCGGCTTCGTGAAATGCTTTGAGATGAATTTGGCCGACCGGGTCTTTATCCTGCTTTATTCTTGTTTCCGGCGGTTCGATTCCATGATCAACCGCATTTCGGATAAGATGCGTCATGGGATCATTCAGATTCTCAATAATAGATTTATCAAGTTCGACTTCCTTCCCCTCTATAAACAAGTCAATCTTTTTGTTCAAACTTATGGCAAGATCACGAACGATACGTGGAAATTTGTTAAAAATATTCTGAATCGGCTGCATTCGGGTATGCATGATCGCTTCCTGCAATTCAGAAGTGATCAGGTCAATGCGCTGGCCGGAAATTTTCAGGGCGCGGCGGTCATTGCGGATTATGGATTGGAGCAATTGATTGCGGCTCAAAACCAGTTCGCCTGCCAGGGTCATAAGTGAATCCAGGAGATCGATATTCACACGCAGGCTGGTTTGGAATTTTACCGGTTCTATGGACTGTTCTGTTTGGGGAATGACAGCGGTTTCATTCAACTCAGCATCATCTGTTCTTACCAAGTCGGTGGTATCTTCGGGTTCGGAAGCGGATATTTCTTCAACCGGCTTCTGGGCAGTCAAGTGGATATTGGCCGATACAGATACTTCAGTCAAAGACTCCTCTACGCTATCCGAAGAATTTTCTGTTTCAAAATCGGAGATTTTTTCAGCAGTTTTTTTATCAGTCAAGGGAGTATGGGTTGATACGGGTGCTTCAGCAAAATCTTTCTTTACTCTATCCGGCGTATCTTCTGTTTCAGGGTCAGGAATATCTTCAGCAGGCTCTTGGGCAGCAGGTTTAACGGTCTGGTCTTTATTGACAATATAAATATTTGTTATTTCGGGATTAAGCAATTGGTTAACATCAGCCGATTGCAACGCTGTGGCAAACAAAGCCAGAAAAGGAGAATAATCTGAAGCCTGTTCAGCATCAATTTTTTCGGCAGTGGTGATATCCGGCCGGCTGTCTAAGATTATGCCACAATGGCGCATGTCATCAATAACGCTAAAAAGTGTTTCTTTTTGCATCTTAAAAAGCTTAATCAGATCGACTTCAATCAGATAAAGGTATTTTCCTTGTTGCCGGATTTCGGAAACATCCTCATCCGGCGTGCTGAAAATACATTTTTCTCCGGTAAATCCGATTTTAGTCGTAGATGTTATCGGTTTCAATTCCTCTTGTGCATGTTGTTTCAGATCTGGCGATCCCTTTATGATTGATTTCAATGAATTTGTATGTTCGGTGATATCAGCATCATCACTGTTATCAATGTTGTTGATCAGATTTCTCAGGGTGTCTGAAGCCAGCAGCAGAACATTGATGACAGAAGTGTCAGGTATAATTTCACGGGCGCGGATTTTTCCCAAAACATTTTCCATTTCATGGGTAAGATTTTTAATATTGGCAAGCCCCATGAAACCGGCCCCGCCTTTCATGGAATGAGCCGCGCGATACACCTTGTTCACCAAATCTTCGTCAATATCGGCTCCGCCCTGTTCAATTGCCAGCAATTCATTTTCAATATCTGAAAGATGCTCCAGGGATTCATCAATAAAAATTCTGATGTTTTCGTTTGTATATTTGCCCATGTCAGCCTCTGATAAAAACCGGGTTACATTCAGAAATCGGATTTTTCCCAAAAGTCCGATTTCTTTTCATTCAAAAATGGAAGTCTCAGACACGGGTAACTATAAACTCACCATAGTCATCCCCTAATTCAATTCCCTTGGTCTGTACGCATTTGAAGGTATTCATGCCGTCAGGGTATGGTTTATCACCATAAGCAATATCCATAAAAGCGCCGCATACACCTTGAATCATATAGGCGCAAGGACGGGTATTGTTACCGTAAAATACGATGTCACTCTCATAGTAATCATAAGCCCGAACCACTATTTTTTCTTTGGGAACGATTTCGACAATTTCTGACTTTGCCCAGCCCCAGGCTGTGAACACGGCAAATGCCCCTTCAAGAATATCTTCGGGTTCTTTTTCAATCATAGGACCCACAATCTTTTTCCACTCATCCGAGGTAATAATTCCATAGCCGGTATGGTAGCCGCATTCATGGGACGCGTTGACCAGCAGGCCTTCGGCATCTTCGATAAGGTCGGTGGGAACAGAATTGACAATGCGTTGAGCGAACCCGTTCCAAAAATCTCCCGGTAATTGCTGAACATAGACGCCGAAAACGGGGATCAACCCCTGATCATTTCCTATCACTTTCACTTTTGACATTTCTTCAATGATCTTTTTTCTATCTATAGCCATAATGACTTCTCCTATGTAAATCTTTATAAATAATTGAATTTTAATCCTGAATTCCAATTTCAGAAATCGGATTTTTTAGAAAAATGCGATTTCCTGATTACTTCAAAACCGCCTTAAAAGCTGATACATCATCACCGCAGACAAGCCCCTTTGTTTCCAGGACATAAAAACTCTGGGTAGGTTTATTATTTACCAGAGCGGCTACCGCGGCAACAAAACCCGCTGTTATAAAATTAACCGGCCTGTCTCGGGATCCCCATTTTTTCAGCCAGCCTTCATCCAGATGGGAATAGTCCATCTCAGCCGTTGCAGCATATTTGCCAATTCCTGTAAAACGAATAAGTCCCATTCCCACAGTCTGCCAGTATTGCTCTGCGATTGTCACTTTTTCTTCGGGTTTTTCAATTTGATACTGCATAAAATAACTATTCAGCACTTCATAAAAGGTATCTTCGGCTGCATTATTAAGAAGTTCTTTTCCCTTAAAATCAGTAGCAACATCGGCTAATTGTGTATAAAGTGTCGCATAATGATGACAGTGAAGCACAGTGCATACTCCGTTCAGATAATGTCTGCTTCTGACCGGGTCAAATTTATAATCCAATTCGAATTCAGTTCTTTTTTCAATGACCATGATAATTCTCCTCCTTTTTTTACAGTTTTACAGTTTCGCCGGTTATCTCTTTTATGGCATCTTCTAATTTCTTGATATGCTCTTCGCTATCAGGCATACTGGCGGCTTTTGCCGAAGGAATTCCCGACTTCATAGAAACCAGCATCCGGTCTTTTATGCCGCCCTTTGCTATAACCTTTTCAAACCCTTTTTCAAGTCTTTGCCCCATAACATAACTCCTTTGTTTAGTAATAGTAGAAATCCGATTTTTCTAAAAAATCGGATTTCTGACTATGTTCATACCTTGAATTTACCTGCCATTTCTTTCAATTGTGCATTCAGTTTGGAAAGTTCTTCAGCATTCATATTAATTTTTGAAATACTTTCCGATATTTCAGCGGCAGACACGTTGAGTTCCACAATATCGTTGACAAGGTCCCGGGACACTGCGGAACTTTGAACCACATTAAAATTCACCTCTTCAATGCCTATGGATGCGTTGGCGACATTGCCTGCAATTTCCCTGGTGGTCACATTTTGTTCTTCCTCGGCTATGGCGATAACAGATACAATTTCATTCACTTTATTGATAACATCGGAAATCTGTCCGATTTCGGTGACAGTCACTGATGTCGAGCTTTGAATATCTTCAATCTTGGACTTGATATCCCGGGTGGCCTCCGGAGTCTGCCTGGCAAGCTCTTTGATCTCATTGGCGACAACTGCAAACCCCCTGCCGGCTTCGCCTGCCCGCGCCGCTTCTATGGTCGCATTCAGAGCCAGAAGATTTGTTTGCTCTGAAATTTCGGTGATAACCTCTGTCACTTTGCTGATTTCATCAGCCGCATTGCCAAGCTTGTTCACTTTGTCAGATGCGCTTTTAGCCTGATCAACCGCATCATTGGTGATTGAGCGGGCCTTTTCTGAATTTTGGGCGATTTCATTCACTGTTGCGGCCATCTCCTCAGCCGCGGTCGCAACCATTTTTACATTGGTTGATGCTTCTTCGCTGGCTGTGGCCACGGAATTCATGTTGGCACTCATCTGTTCGGTGGCCGTGGCCACGGTATTTGCTTTTTCAGACATATTGGTCGCTCTGCCGGCCATCTGCTCGGAAATAGCGGACAGATCATCAGAAGAAGCGGACATGATGCTGACACCGTTTACAATAGTTTTAACCATTTCCCGAAGCCTGAAATTCATATTGTCTAATGATGCGGCCAGCATTCCGATTTCATCTTTGCGATTCATATTAAGAGACTGGGACAGATCGCCGTCGGCAATAGTTTTGGTAAAGGTGTCAATCGTTACAAACAATTTCGTAATGGACCGCATGAATAAAAGCCCGATGAGAATGTAAACTGTTACAAGCGAAATAAAAGCAAACAGTTTGACCTTCAGCAGGTTATCCTGCCATTTTATTTTTTCTTTTTCGCTCACCGTTATCGTATGTTCCCTGGTTATACTGATGCGATTACGGGTTTGATCAAGTCGGTGTTCAATACCGATTTGGTTTTTCCAAATTTTAAGAATTTGTTCGGTCTGCGACGGAAGGGTGCCGGTCAAACGAATCACCCCGGAAAGAAATGTGCTGTAAGGCGGTTCTTTCAGATAGGGAACGATGATTTCGGCATTTCTTTTTTCGATTTGCAGGGCGTCAAATACACTTTTCATGTCCTCAAGATAAGCATTTGCGTCCCGTTCAATGAACAATTGCCGATTGATTACCAAGTTTATTTGCTGCATCCACATCTGCGTATTGATGGCAATTTCGGATATACTTTGAATGTTTTGATCGATCTCTTCGACATTGATCATGGCCATCCCGATATCCGTTCTCGCTTTTTTGACCACCTTGATTGCCATCTCGTTAAACGTGAACAGGGAGTCGTTGATAGCGGCAGTCTCCCTGTCAAGTTCGCCGATGGTTTCGGAAAGCTCCTCGAAAGTAGATAGGTAAGACTTGAGATACCCGCTCATCTGTTCCAAATCCTTCCGAATACCGAAAACGGGGCCATTCACCAGTTTTTTGATCGATTCATCCGCATTGCTGAAAAACCGTTTAGCTTCGATACTATCATTTTCCCCGTGGCTGTAACGGAACACTTTTTCCGCAATAATACCGTTCATAATCAATTTATTTAAGACATTGAGTTCAAAGATAGCGGAATTGCCAATGGCAATCCTGGAATTGAAATAGTTATTGATACCAAACTGAATGATCACCATGGCAATTCCGATACCGATCAAGATGCCGATTTTATATGCTATTCTCATTAGGCCCTCATTTTATCACAGAGTTGTTTTTCCACTTTCCGTTTGTGAGATTGTGCCATGTTACCCGCAAAATCGCAAGAATGAGCAGAGATGATGGTTTTACGGGTAAAAAGGCAAAATGCTATCAAGACATCCGGAATCTGGGAAGGTGTGCTCAATGGATCATTTTTTTCCATTCTTCTACGGAAGCGTTCTCATCATAAAGACCGGCACCGACCTGGTAAGGCGTCCCCGGTACCTGTAGTATGTAGGACATTTTGCGGGAAGGTGTGTTTTCGCCGATTTTAGGCCATGTATATTCTACCCAGTCGCCTTTTGGTTTTTTTGCCACATTGCAGAATTCCGCAAAAAACAGCTTTCCGTTCGTGTCTTTAAGCCCCATCAAGTTTTTACCCACCAGTTTTGGTTTTATGGGGTGGGCGGCAATGGTTCCATTTTTACAATAAAGTACAAAGACATAAGAGCCTTTCCATACCCAGCGCCCGTTTTTATCCATAAACTCCCGCAAGCCTTCTTCCCCGGCAGAAGTAATGAATGCGGCGGCCTCCCTGACTTTTTGAATAGCCTTTTGTGGAGCGGCGTTTTCATCTGCATACGCATTCACGGTAATACAACAAATAGTCAAGCACAGAATCATCCATTTTTTTTTCATAAGCTCCTCCTTGTTAATTAAAATCAGACATCTTTTATTTGTCGGTTACAATTATAGACAGTCACTTATTACATTTCACAAGGCTAGAGGGAGGAAGCTGTATTGTAATACGCTGACGACCGATAACGCAGTGTGATTTAATAAGTGACTGTTATAGGTGGTCATAATGAATTGTGAACCACGAATAGACACGAATGGACACCAATGAACACTGATAAAACAAATCATTCGCTCTTATACCTTAAATTTACCCACCATTTCTTTCAATTGTGCAGTCAGCTTGGAAAGTTCTTCAGCATTCACATTCACTTTTGAAATGTTTTCCGATATATCAGCAGCAGACGCGTTGAGTTCCGTAATATCGCCGACAAGCTCCCCAGACACTGTGGAACTTTCGGCCACGTTCAGGTTCACCTCTTCAATGCCTATGGATGCATTGGCGACATTGCCTGCAATTTCTTTGGTGGTCACATTTTGTTCTTCCTCGGCTATGGCGATAACAGATACAATTTCATTCACTTTATTGATAACATCCGAAATCTGTCCGATTTCGGTGACAGTCACTGATGTCGAGCTTTGAATATCTTCAATCTTGGATTTGATGTCCCGGGTGGCCTCCGGAGTCTGCCTGGCAAGCTCTTTGATCTCATTGGCGACAACCGCAAAACCCCTGCCGGCTTCGCCTGCCCGCGCCGCTTCTATGGTCGCATTCAGAGCCAGAAGATTTGTTTGCTCTGAAATTTCTGTTATAACCTCTGTCACTTTGCTGATTTCATCAGCCGCATTGCCAAGCTTGTTCACTTTGTCAGACGCGCTTTTAGCCTGAGCAACCGCATCATTGGTGATTGAGCGGGCCTTTTCTGAATTCTGAGCGATTTCATTCACTGTCGCGGCCATCTCTTCAGCCGCGGTCGCCACCATCTTTACATTGGTTGATGCTTCTTCGCTGGCTGTGGCCACAGAATTCATGTTGGCGCTCATCTGTTCGGTGGCCGTGGCCACGGTATTTGCTTTTTCTGACATACGGGTCGCTCTGCCGGCCATCTGCTCGGAAATAGCGGACAGATCATCGGAAGAAGCGGACATGATATTAACACCATTTATAATTGTTTTAACCATTTCTCTGAGTTTATAAATGAAAGCGTTAAAAAATGAAGCCAGGGCTGTTATTTCATCATATACGACTTTTTGGTAAACATCACGGCATTCTTCACAGCTTTTGTATGTTCCTGTAAGAATCTTGGGACACTGGATATTCACAGCATAACTTCCCGCCTCATACCAGCAGTGAGTTGACTTGCCATAACATTGGCAGTCGTGTTGTTCACATTCCATTATATGGGAACAGTTCATATTTGCCAACTCAACCTGTTTCGTCAGATCGCCCTCACCCATAGCCAGAAGTCTGAACTGTTCAGTAACCTGCCTGATGGGTTTTACAATTATACGGATGGCTGATAAGGTTATGCCAATGATAAAGAGAACGCATATAACGCCAAGTATTCCGCCCCATATTTTCAGGTCTTTCAAAGGTATCTCGGTTTCACCAACATCGGCGAGCAGCACCCATGAGACAATGCCAAACGTTAAAACAGGAATGACAGATGCAATCAGAAAAGTGATAAATAATTTGACTCTCAATTTTTTCAGGCCGTGCAGAATTTTCATACTAATTCCCCCTTCCATTTTTAACTCGTCAGTTTCAAATTATTCAGTAACATCTTGAATGAATTGAAACTGGCCAAAACTCGGTATATTATAGTTCAATGGTTCTGTCACCCTACTGATCTCTATGGCCGCATGGCCAAGCTTATTGACTTTGTCAGATGCACTTTTAGTCTGATTAACAGCTTCATTGGTAATCAAGCAAGCCTTTTCTGACTTCTCATTATTCTTTTTATAATTTCTAATCACATCAATGAGGTTTTTTATCTCTTTAACGATTATTTCATTATTTTTATTTTGATCAAAGAAAACTTTTTTCGTTGCGCTCGAAAGGGCATGGTTGTTAGGTTGCCAACATAAGACGGGACAGCTTGAAAATCGGGTTTCTTAGACATTTTAACTTCCGCGGTTTTTCTTCGCTTCAGCCCCGATCCTATCAGGGGCGATTTTTGTCCCGTATTATGTCAGTAGCTGTTGTTTATTTAGGAATACTAACGCTGATTGCCCCTCTGATGTCACCTTCTTTATAACCTTCTTTTTTTCTCCCGGCCACATCTATTTCACCTTTAGGCTCTCCGTGGCATGGCAGACAAGCATTTTTGATATAAATCGGGCGCATAATCCTGACATTTCCATCTACAATTTTCCTGACAACCGTACCTTTTGCATAATCCGGTTTTTCCATTTTCTTTAGAACTTCACTTTCATAGTTGTCGGGTTTGTTGTATTTGTTTCTGAATTTGAGTGAAGCCTGCTTGAGTGAAAATTCTGTTTTTTTATTAAATATATCTGCAACCTGTTTTCCATAGGTTGCGGGGATGAATCCTTTAAAGGTTACCCCCTTGCTATTGATTAATGGCTGGATATCCGTGCAAATTTTTTTGCTGGCTTCCAACATGATTTTCAAAAGGTTCAGGATATTATCCGGCAAGTTTTTTTCACTCGTGCCTGCCATAACATCAATACCTGTTTTCTGTTTGAAATTTTGAATTTACACATTAAAACAAACTCTTAATTCGCATTGACAGTCTTGCGGTCTTTTATGTTGGGTAGCTCGGTCTCTGGCGGTTGCAATAAAAAAAAGCCAAACCGCTATTGTATTAGCAGCTTGGCCTGTGTGACACGGAAAAATAAATTAACAGCCTTGCAGTCCCTTCCGTTGGGTAGCTATTTTTATTCAACGATTGTTTAAATCGAATTCATGCGAAATCAGTTGTCAAATTTTTTTTGGGGATAACCATTGTACATGGCGATTTTTTATAATCAACATCATTGTTATATGGCCTACCTTATTTATCAGTCAGAATGATATAATACAGCTATGTATAGAATTCATGCAAAAATTATGCCAGAACAAACCAAAATCCGATGATTATACTATAAATTTCCAAGTATATTCAGTTTT
>JAUCGF010000154.1 GCA_030378005.1 Desulfococcaceae bacterium HSG9
GCGATACCGACAGGAAGTGCCGGGCACTCTCCCGATAACCACCGCAGAGTTGCGATCAGTTAGATTTTTTAACGGCAGCGGGTTGAAAATTGATCTCATAATGCGTTTATGAATAATTCAGGTTAAACCAAAATTCATGCCAGCTAATATGTAAAATTTTATATCAGCCGACAATAAATCAGTCAGTAGGTCGGGTTAGCGGGAGCGTAACCCGACCTACTGACTCAATATAAATTGGAATGTTAGCCGAAAATCATATAATCACTGGTTATGAAAGGAGGTGATCACATGCCGGCGTGTCGTTGATTTCAGTTCACATAATAGGCGGCGGTTGTACATGTCTTATAATTTGAGTTTAAAAAGGCAAACTGCCTATTGCAAGAGAGGTAAAGGTGTCGTTGAATCTTAACTATAAAAAATTTAATAGGGAGGTAAAAGTATGAGAGGTAAATTATCGTTGGTGATCATAATGGCTATGGCGCTTCTATCTGCGCCGATTGCGAGCTACAGTTGTACCACTGTCTTGATTGGTAAAGAAGTGACAGCGGATGGTTCTGTTATACATGCTCATAATGAAGACATGGGTTTTTCGGCTGTAGGGCGGCTATGGGCGACAGAAGCGGCAACTCACAAAACAGGGGAGATGCTCGAAGTTCCCTATGTCACAATCCCCCAGCCAGAAGCAACGTATCAGTACTGGGCATCCGGCAACACGCTTGCTTCGACGGGTTTGGGAATTTCGTCTGAGGCAAGACCTTATGATTCTGTTTTGGTAGGGATGAATCAATGGGGAGTGGCTATGAGTTGTAATTGGATGTGGTCCAAAGAAGAAAACATGCCTGAAAAAGGCATCAGAAGGTATGCTGTCAGACAATTGATCCTTGAGCGCGCAAAGACCGCTCGAGATGCGGTAAAAATTATCGCGGATTTCATAGACCGGCACGGTCAGGCGGATTGGGGCGGTTTGGATTATTGCCTGGCTGATCCGAATGAGGCGTGGGTTGTAGAGACCGCCACACACCACTGGGTTGCCAGGAGGGTCAAAGACGATGAGATTTTGGTTATAGCAAACCGTTATACCATAGGCAAAGATTATGATATGAGCAGTAAGGGCCTGATTGACTTCGCGAAGGAAAAAGGATGGTATGATCCGTCAAAGGGCGATTTCAGCTTCCGTGAAGTGTATGGACGTCCTGACAAGATAAATCAGGCGTATGATAAAGACAGAGAAATGAGAGCGAAGCGTCTCCTTGAAAACAAAAAAGGGGTCATCACTCCGAAAGACCTGTTTCTGGTGTTAAGAGACCGAAATGAAGGCACCCCCAAATATACCAAGCCTTTACCGGTTGAAAACTGGCGCGAGATGAGTGAAGGGAGATTGATACCAAGAACGATAGCCACCAATCTTACTCAATCCTCGTCGGTGGCTTGCTTGCGCAGTGACATGCCTATAGAGGTCGGGGCGGTGATGTGGTATGCGATGGCAGCTTCCCAATATAGCGGCTATTTCCCTGTGTATGCCGGTGGGGCAAAAGTTCCCGTAGAGTTCAGCAATGTCAACAGCGCCTACTCTCCTGACTCTGCATGGTGGACATTCAGGATGCTTCAGAAAGTGGGAGACCCGCAATATGATCTTGCTTACCCGACGGTAAATAATTTTTGGACAGCCAATCACGCGAATATCGTTGAAAAGCAGAAATATATTGAAAGAAAAGTTCTTGATTTGATGAATAAGGGCAATAAGGAAGAAGCTGTAAAATTGCTCAACGCGTTCACTTACAGTCAGGCAGACACTGTATTATATCACGCTCGCCGGTTACTGAAACTTATCCAGGATTTAAACAAAAATGTTTCGGTATGGTGATTCTTAACTTAGAAAGCTATCCTTTTCATAGGCTGGCAGGTGGGCAAAATACCGTTTACGATATTTGCATCAGCACCAAATTGTGTCGATATTTTGCCTGCTGTTTCATTGTTGCGGTCAATGACGCTCCTGACTCAAAGATAGCAAGTAGGGTGCGTTAGCAAAGCGTAACGCACCATGTTAATATTAAAAGCGATTTGTTCGGAATTCGGATTGTTCAATTCAGAACACGAATAATCCGAATCAAACCAAAATTCATGTCGGCTGATATGTAAAATTTTATATCAGCCGACAATAAATCAGATTAGACGGAAACCGGCTAAAAATTCACGATAGCCGACTTATATCTTTCATAAATTCGGAATTCGGATTGTTCAATTCGGAACACGAATAATCCGAATCAAACCAAAATTTATGTCGGCTGATATGTGAAATTTCTTGTTTTCAAACGATATGTGCCTATATTTATTTTAAGGTCGGTTAACTGATTATCCGCAACATTTTTTCCATCGTGCCATAATATCCTTCGCACAGGCTCTGGCAGATTACTGTCAAATTAAGAAAGAACGGTTTAAATTACTTTGACATTAAACGTAAAACATGGGATATAAGTGATAACAGATTATCGGAATCTGAAGAGCGGCGACCGGTAGCAACTTATCTTGGACAGCATCCCAGAGGATAAGCATCAGTGCAATTAATCGTTAAAATGATATTCGGTTCCCATCTTTATGGTACCTCAACGGCTGAATCGGATACGGATTACAAAGGGGTGTTTTTGCCGTGCAGAGAAGATATCCTGTTAGGCCGCATTCCCAAGAGCAATCACCTTTCGACCGGTGATGATTTTTCCCGTAATACAAGCTGTGATATTGACATTGAATTTTATTCGTTGCACTATTTTATAAAATTGGCTTGTCAGGGGCAGACTGTCGCTATGGATATGTTACATGCTCCGGATGCGATGATTCTGGAAAATTCGCCTGTTTGGCAAACCATCGTTAAAAACAGGAATCGTTTTTACAGTAAAAATTTAAAGGCCTTTATTCGATATGCGCGTAGCCAGGCCGGCAAATACGGTGTCAAAGGTTCACGCCTGAATGCTGTCAATCAGGTTTTGACGCTTTTAAAACAATATGACGGCGATTTGAAAATGCGTGTACTTTGGGAACAATTGCCTCGTATCGAACATTGTTATGATGTTCCGTCTGATCCAAACGGTATGCGGCAATATCAAGTGTGCGGCAAATCGTTTCAGGAATCGGCGGCCATCGGTTATGTGGCTCCGATTTTGGAAAAATTCGCAAATGAATACGGACATCGCGCCAATCTTGCCGCTATGAATGAAAATGTTGATTGGAAGGCGATTTCCCATGCGTTAAGGGCCGCTTATCAGATCAAAGAGATTTTAAGCCGCAATACGTTGACGTTTCCACTGGCACAAGCATCATTTTTAAAAGCCGTTAAACAGGGACGTATCGATTTTCGGACAGAGGCGGGACCCGTTTTGGAAACATTGATGGACGAAATTGAAGAACTCTGCGCTCAAAGCCGTTTACCGGACAAAGCGGACACCGAATTTTGGGATCGCTTTATTTGTTCGACACTTGAAAAAGAGATTTTCGCTTCCGCTCCACAATTGAATCACTTCTCCTGATGACATGATTTCAAAAGAAATACAAAACGTTTCGTTCTTACAATTTCCCAATTTTGAGCCGTTTGCCGCCATTCGACACGCTATTTTCACGCGCCGGGGAGGGAGTAGCCGAGGTGCTTTTGGAAGTTTGAATATCAGTTTCGGGGTTGGTGATAAACATACGGATGTGCTGAAAAACAGGAAACTGATAGCGCGATGCCTTGAATCCGAACGCTTGGTTTTTGTGCAGCAGGTGCATGGCAGCGATGTTCTTATCCTGAAAAATGGGGAATCAGAAAACGATGCGGCGCTGATTTCAGAGACACCACAGACGGCGGATGCTCTAATTACCGATATTGCGGGCCTGAATCTTGTGATTCAAGTCGCGGATTGCCAACCGGTGCTGCTCTATGAGCCGGTGCGCAACGTGATAGCGAATGTCCATTCCGGTTGGCGGGGAAGTGTGCTGAATATCATAGCCGATGTGGTTAAGATCATGGAGAGGCGCTTTGGCGGTCAGGCTGAAAATATGATTGCAGGCGTAGGACCCTCTCTGGGTCCCTGTTGTGCGGAGTTTGTCAATTATCGCCAGGAATTGCCGGAATCATTTTGGAAATACCGAATCGGCCAAAACCATTTTGATTTCCAGGCGATCAGCAAGCATCAGTTAATCGAAGCCGGTGTTTTGGAAGCGAATATCAGTTTAAGCCGGATATGCACACGATGTAACCTTGATCGGTTTTATTCTTACAGGGGAGAAAAGGTTACGGGACGTTTTGCGGCGGTTATCGGTTTACAGGAGGCGAGGATTTGATATGATCGTTGTTATTCGTGCGTAACAAGAAAACCTGCCCCTCAATTTCTACAAATCAATCCAAATACATAGAATGAATCGTTTTATCATCTACTTTGTTATTACGACTATTCCGCTTTTATTTGCCGCCGTACAACCTTGGGCTTGGTCTTTTTATGCAACCGCTTTTTTCACAGCCTTTCTTGTGACTTTTTGGAAAAACAGCTTTGCAACGGGGCGTGCATCTGATAAATTTTTCAAGATTTCTATTTTTTTCTTTTTTTTTATAACATTATTACAATCTTTACCGCTTCCCCGCCAGATTTTGCATTACATAAGCCCTTATCGCTACGATGTGCTGGTGCAGGCTCATGCTTTGACAGACCTCACCCTGTCGTGGCAAGCGGTCAGCTATTCTTCGAGGGATTCAATTGCATGGTGGGCCTTTTTACTAAGCCTTTTTTTATTTGTATCAGTTTTACGAAAATACTGTACTTCTCGTTATAATCTAACCTGCCTTATTCGAATATTGGCATTTGTAGCAACACTGGAAGCACTTTACGGTCTCATCCAGGCGCTGGTTCCGAAAATCGGTGTTTTATGGATTGATTCGGCCTATCCCGGATGCGCCTGCGGAACCTATATTAACCGCAATCATTTTGCCGGATTTATAGAAATCTTATGGCCCTTGCTGTTAGGTTACACTCTTTCTATCGGTGACGACACCGGTGTAACGGGTTTTTCAAAAATATTTTCTTCCGACCGGCTGAATATTCAGCTTTTATATACCTTGGCAATCATAATCATGCTGCTGGCGCTTCTGTTTTCCAAATCCAGAGGAGGGATTATCGGGGGAATTATCGGAATTGTATCATTTTTATGGTTGGTTCGTAGCGGCTATCGATCCCATTCGATTATTTTTCGTTTGCTGATCGGTGTGATCATCAGCTTTCTTTGCATTTATTCCATAAAAATAGGTTTTGGTCCGATTGTCGAACGATTCATGACTATTAGCGGAGGGGATGCGCGTTTGGATATGTGGAAAGACGGCCTCGCCATTCTGAAAGATCATCCTTTTGGCATCGGCTTAGGCAATACGCCTAAAGTTTTGCCTGTCTATCAAATAGCATATACGGCAGACTTAAATGCGATTCATTTACATAACGATTATTTGCAATTGCTCGTTGAAACCGGGTTTCCGGGTTTTTGGGCAATTGTCAGCGGTGGCTTTGTTTTTTTATGGAAAAGTATTTTACGGGTCAAAAAGTTGACGTCCCATCAGGATGCGTTCCGTTATTTTATTGCTGTGGGTGCTTTAAGTGGCTTAATATCTATTATTGTTCACAGTTTTTTCGATTTTAACCTTCAAATTCCGGCCAATTGTTTCTATTTTGTCATGTTGATCGGGATTGTTTATGCTTGTTTGTGGCGTGGATCATTTGATGAAAAAATTACTGTTAGTTAAAAAAACAGTCATTACGCTATTACTTATTCTTCTGACCGGATGGTTGTTACAATATACTTGGCAGAAGCGCTCTCTGTCTGATAAAAATCAGATATTATCAGACAATGATGCCAAAACAATGAAGTTTTTGCCTGAAGCCCAATACCTGCTTGGGCTGAAAGCGCTGTCCGATTCAGATGCGGCCACGGCATCCACCTATTTCCGGCAGGCCGTATCTCAGGATGTCTATCATATTGACGCCTGGCTGAAACTGGCTGAAGCGGAAAACGCTTTGGGGAATGTTGAAAAAGCGAAAAAAATATTACAGTTCACGCATCGTCGAACCAAATTGGTACGTCGTTGGAAATGGTCTGAAACACTGCTCGCTTATGAACTCCGCATCGAAAAAATTTTCGTGCATAATATAAATTATATGGTGCAACGCGGAATCCATAAACAGGATGCGTTGCAATTGGCCGATGCTTACACCGATTACAAAACAGCCCTGACGATACAGATGCTTGATACAGAAAACCTGACACCTTATTTACAAAATTTAATGCGCTTAACGCGGCAGGCGGATGCATCCCTGGTGTGGGATGCAATCACCGCGACAGGGAAACCGGCCCCTGACATTCTCTTGCAATATGTAAACTTTCTTGTTAATAAGAAAAAAATTATCAAAGCGTATCCGATATGGCGCGAATACACCGGCACTGACGGAATCACCAACCCCGATTTTGAAAAAAAAATCACCCGTCAAGGCTTTGATTGGCGCTTTGGTAACGATTCGGAACGGAATTGGGTGATTAAACGGGTGACATCCCCGACCTATCAGGGTGAATATGCGTTACAAGTCACTTTTGGCGGTAAAAAAAATATCTCCTTTCATCACTTATATCAGATTGTTCCAGTTAAACCATTAGCTGCCTATACACTTACCTTTGTATGGCAGAGTGTGAACATAACCACAGATCAAGGGCCGTTTATCGAAATTTACGGATATGATCAGACGGGATTGAGTGTGCATAGCCGTCAGATTACCGGAACTGATGAGTGGCATACCGAGTCAATTCAATTTAAACCGCCTGCCAATTGTCATGCGGTCGTTATCCGTCTCAGACGAATGAAAAGCAAACGCTTTGATAGCAAGATTGCCGGTGTGATACGGTTAGATAATTTTAGATTAAGCAGGATTGTACCATGAAGAACCACGACATCATACCAGATAATTTAACCCCTGTGGGCGGCCCTTTGGTAGCGGCGGACAGTTATCTTCCTTCTGTGGAATTAAAAAAAGCCATCCCTCAACCCGCTGATGACGAAATTCAGATACGTGATTTGATTGATGTGCTGATTCGCCGTAAATGGCTTATTATCAGCATCCTTTCATTTGTTTTTATTTCAACGCTGATTTTCACGCTTGCATCGACACGCATTTACAAAGCTACAGCCGTCATTGAGGTTACACGACAGTCACCCAAAGTCACCAAATTTGAAGAATTGGTTGCCAGCGACCTTCAAACCCGTGAGTATTATGAAACACAGGTAGATTTGTTAGGTAGCCAACCGTTGGCGGAACGGGTGATTGACCGTATGCGACTGAACGAACATCCGACAGTACGCGGTATCGTTTTTGATGATGGAGGGAAAAATTTCATTTCAAAAAACATTAAAGCGCTGATCGCATGGCTGCGCGGTCGCGATGCTCCGGATAAAACGTCTCAAATTACTCAAGAAACGCTCAATCATCAGAAACTGCTTAAATTTTTCAAAAAAAATCTCGGTGTGCATTCAAAACGGAATGCTATGCTGATTGATCTGACATTTACCGCATCGGACCGTAAACTGTCTCAAAACATAATTAACACGCTGGCGGATGAATTTGTCAGTTGGAAAATGGAAACAAAACTGGAGTCTTCCAAATTGGCACGCGTTTTTCTGATGAAACAGATCGACCGTGCTAAGATTGCATTGGAAAAGTCGGAGGAGCAATTGAACGCATTTTCTCAAAACTCCGGCATAGTCTCTTTGGATTCTAAGTTAAACAGCGTGTATTCACAACTTGAAAAATTGAATCAGGGGATGGCGGATGCCGAAACCGAGCTGGTTGCCAAAGAAGCGCTTTATCGTCAGGCGAAAACAAGCAATCCCGCAAATTTGCCGCATGTTCAGGCAAGCAAAGTAATTGGTGACTTAAAAGCGGATTATGCCCGTCTGAGGTCTGAGTATGAATATTTGACTGTTACGTTCCATGATGATTATCCGCAAGTCAAAGCGTTAAAAGCGCGGATGAGCAGTATTGCCGGACGAATCAATATTGAAGAGCAACGCATCTTCAGGGGTATCAAAAACGACTATCAAACCGCTCTGAAGCGCCAAAAAACCATGCAAAAACGGTTAAAGGGGCAGAAACTGTCAGCATTGGAGCTGAATGAACAGGCCACGCAATATAAAATCATGCTCAGAGAAGTGGAAACCAACAAGGCCATATATCAGAGCCTTTTGGAACGCACCAAAGAGATCGAATCTATGGTCGGTGTTTCTGCAAGCAATATCCAAATTGTACAGCGGGCTTCAATGCCGATTTTTCCATATAAGCCCAAGGTTTTACTCAATCTTTTACTTGCGGTTGCCATTGGCCTCTTTCTTGGGGCGGGAGGCGCTTTTTTGCAAGAATATCATGCTGATACCATCACCGATCCGGAACAGATCACAGAGCGTTTTCAAATTCCGATACTCGGTATCGTTCCGAGTGTTAAAATATCAGATCATCCTATTGAAAAAATCTATAACACCGACCCGCGGAATCCGCTTTCCGAGGCGCTGCGCACAACTAAGGTGTCAATCCAACTTTCCAGCGCAGGCGATCATGCACGAAGTCTTTTGGTAACAAGTTCGTTGCCCGGAGAAGGTAAAACCACACTGGCGCTTAATCTGGCCCTCGCCTTTGCGGACTCAGGCGAAAAGGTGGTTTTGATAGATGCCGATTTACGCAAACCCCGCGTTCATTCGCTTTTTCCATCGGCTGATAAGGCGGGCAGCCACGGTCTCAGCAACTATTTGGCGGGTATGGAGCAAAAATGCACGTCCGGTCAATCGGGCATAAAAAACCTGAATATCATTTTTTCCGGTCCGGTTCCGCCGAATCCGGTGGAACTGCTGGCTTCCAACCGTTTCACCCAGCTCATAGAGTATTTGAAAAAAGAGTGTGACCGGGTAATCATCGATGCTCCGCCTCATTTGGGATTTGCAGATATTTTGGTTCTGTCCCAGCATGTTGACGGTGTCGTTCTGGTGAGCGGTATCGGCGAAACCACCCGTAGCGCTTTACGCTATTTTAAAAAAAGTATGCAGAATGTCAACGCTACCATTTTAGGTTGTATTGTCAATAAATTGAATCTGAATAAAAAATACGGCTACAACTCTTACTATCAACACTACCGCACTTATGGCTACAATTATAACCCGAACCAGGCTAAAACCCTGTTAAGCAGCTTAAAACAAAAAACTTTTGAGCGCGTTGCCAGATCACCAAAAGACTCATCTGAAAAGTCTGGTTCTGTTTCAGAAAATAAAGTGACAAGGGCGATTCGTCCGCAAAAATTCGCCCGCCGATTGGCTGACAAACAGCCTGAGTCTGACCGTATTAAACGGAAAAAAAGAGGAAAAAAAACTGATTTTCGTCCACGCCAACCGTAATTTTTTAAAATCGTAAATTAACTGATTTGTCAGATCATGAAAAGTAAAAAATTTCAAAATGTTTTTGAGAATGTTCCGTTACTGAATAAATTTGTACAAAAAGTCTGGTTTGAACCGCAAACGCCTTCAATTATCCGGCTTGTCAGCAGTGACGCGGATTACATGAAACTATGCACCGCTATTGTTAATCATACTGACAGCAATGCCATTTTACATTCATTCATTCGTGTCTGCCATGCAAGGGGTATTGATATACGCCTTCTGCGGAAAAAACTCACTCCGGTAGCCAACGCATTAGGATTAGTGATTGAATCGGATGCTTCACAAGGCTATTATCATATTTTAGGGCTTACACCGGCGGCCAGTGCTGATGAAATAAAAAAATCGTTTCGGCAAAAAGCCCGAACGGTTCATCCTGATACCAATCATTCGAGTAAGTCACAAAGCCGCGCTTTTGTCAAACTCCATGAAGCCTATCAAACCTTGTCAAACCCTGAATCACGGCGACACTACGATCAAAAGGGACGGCCTGTGGGTCTGTGGAACGAACAACATCCTCAAAATCAAAGATCGCCCATAAAATTCGGCTATATTTATATGATTGGCGGTTTAGCGCTTTTTTTTGTAACCGCCGCTTTTATTTTCGATTTTATTTTCCGGGAAGAAGTATTATCAGACCTTCCGTACACTGATAAACGCCCCCCTATTTCCTCCCCAAAACGTGCTACGCCTTTAAATGATAATACCCAAAGCACCCCTTTTTTAAAATCGGAAACCAAACCGCGCATTTTGGCTAGTAACCGTTCTTCCAAAGAAACAAAAACATCAAAATCCAAAGCATCAATCCCGCCGCTACCTGTGCGAAAAGCACCCTTAGCCCAATACCATTCCGACAGCGGCAAACAAACGACTGCTAAAAAACCCCTTAAAATATCTGCCGTACCATTGCATCATCCATCAGCTAACCAAAATTCGGATGCAACGAATCCGCCTATGTCACATCAACTTAATCCAAATGAGCAAAAAATAAAAAAAGAGGCGTCAGCAACCATAACCATTGGAACAATGGAATATATTGACACTGATAAACACAATGCTTTGTTTCCTGAGAAAGACGTTTCGCATCTTCCGCCTATTGAAAAACAAATCAATAATAAACTCTCCGCACCGGACATACGGGACGGCTTCAAAGCGAACGGTATTCTGAAAACAGATGATGTTACAGCTCTTCCCACACCATCACCGCCGGTTTTGCCCCAATCCGATGAAAATGCTCACCGGGTTCTATCGCGTGCATCGTCAACACCTTCGAGGGCGCTGCCTGGTAGGGTCTCAATGAATATTAAAGGTAAAATTGAAATTTTTATCAAAACGTATTGTATGGCCTATGAACAAAAAAATTTGAAAAAATTCGCATCCTTCTTTAAATTCGATGCGATTGAAAATGGAAAGTCTTTTCATACGCTATTGCCTCAGTATCGTCATAATTTTGCAAGAATCGCTTCAATCACTTACACCATTGTGATGCACCAATATTCATATTTGCCTGATTCCACGGATATTAAGATGGAGGGTGAATTTTTTTTGCGATGGCGTGAATACGGTGCTAATTGGAAAAAAAACAGCGGCTCTATTTTTATGCACCTTGAGCAATCTGAAAATTCATTTATAGTAAAGCAACTATACTATCTGGCGGGAGGAAATAATAATACTAAAATCTCATCGGCAAATCAGGTTTTACAAACCGGTATGACGCCATTGAAAAAAAAAGTTAAAAAATTCCTTGATAACTATTGCCAAACTTATTCGAGCAAAAATATGACCAAGTTCGCATCTTTTTTCAGGCCGGATGCTACTGAAAACGGAAAGCCTTTTTATACGTTGCTACCTCAGTACAGCCATAACTTTTCTATCATTGACTCAATAGCCTATACCATTATAGTACACCGTCATTCTCGTTTAGACGCCGAGACTGTCAAGATCGACGGCGCATTTTCGATGGGGTGGCATGAACGCAACGGAAATCAGAGCAAAAACAGAGGAAGCATTTCCATGGTGCTTAGTGTGGAAGACAATTCATTTCGTGTTAAAGAGTTAAACTATCGTAGCGATTGAGGTAGGTGTGATGTAAAGTGAAACGGCTTTCCACTTTACATTGTCAACGTTCGGGATCACGATATCCAAATCCGATAATTCCCGGAATGCCGATATTGAGTCCGGTACCGCTGGTGAATTTTCCCCAGGCGCTGTCTTTGGCGATGATCACATCCCGGTCCTGTATTTGCAGTTGCTTGCTATCAATATTTTTTTTTAAATCCAGTTCGATAATCTCCCGTTGACCATCCTCATGCTGCCGGATCAATGTAAGCACATCTTTGTCCGCATAAGGTGCCAATCCGCCGGCGATTAAAATTGCTTCCTGCAAAATCATATCCCGTTTGATGTTGTATATCCCGGGTTTCCGCACGGCGCCATCGGCAAAAAACACACCGGCTTCAGGTACAAATATGACATCACTCCCATTGATCTCGATATTCAGTTCGATTTTGCCTTTTTTAATAAGCATATCCAGATCAACCAGAAACGATTTACCGCCGCTGTGGGTCCCGCCAATCCGGCGCACATGAACGCTACGCCCCGCCTTATCCGCCAGTCCTCCGGCAATAGCAAGGACATCAAGCAGCTTCAGTTTTGTGGGATAGTCATAAGTTCCGGGGTTTTTTACCTGACCGACTACGGTGATACGCTGGCTGAAATGCTCCTTGACGAATACACTTACATGCGGATTTTTTATATATTTGACCTTGTAAAGTTTTTCAATTTGAACTTCGGCTTCACGCGCAGACAAGCCCTTGACTTGCACCTGGTTCAAAAGAGGAAGGGTGATATAGCCGCGTGAACTGACGCGAACTTTGGCTTCCAATTCCTTAACGCCGAAAACTTCCACTTGCAATAAGTCGCCGCTTCCCAGCAAATAATCGCTGGGATCGACATTCGTATTCGCATTGGCAAGCAATTGTTTATTCATTTCGGAGATTTCATGGCCTCTGTCCCTGGCCGTTCCAGAATAGCTTTGCACAAGATCGCTATGCTGCTCATCTAATTTTTTCTGACTGCCGCCGCATCCCCAAAGGCTTACAAATAAAAATATCAGCAGAACAAACGATAAGCGCATAGGCAAAAGTTTTCCTGCATTCGGAGACCTGCGAAGTTTTGTAAACATTCCAGATTTGTTGCACGATTTGTATTGAACAATATATGTACAGGTATTTAACATACTTTGATAACCAAATTGCGGGATATTTTTCATCTTTTGTCACTTTATATATAAAAAACCAGATATGAAAAAAACGTTGGCTCAACACTATTCATTGAGTCGCCGTTCACGTTAGTATCTTTGAAACGAGTTGCTAAGGCGTCGTGTATGGGCTTGCCGCTGCTGTATTCTGTGGTGTGCTATCATCTTTTTGCGCTTCATTTAGCGCAACAGCACCTGCTGCGACCGCTACGGCAGCTACTGCGCCTACAACAATAGTCGTAGTAGAGATAGCAGCGGCTCCCCCGGCGGCAGCGGTTCCGGCAGCAGCTCCCCCGGCGGCAGTAGTTCCACCGGCGGCAGTAGTTCCACCGGCGGCAGTAGTTCCACCGGCAACTGTGTCCGTTGTTAGTGGAACTTGAGCCAATAAAATCCTTTTGCCTGACCGGATTATTTTATCACCCTCGAAAGTTGACACTACCATCGAACCGCCATCAAGAACGCCGAGTTCGGAACCATCAGGCGAAGCGTTGATATAACCTTTCAATATGCCGCCGTCTGTCGATGCGTTCAACAGCACTTGCTTGGTTGTGAAACTGCCGTGCTCCGTTTTAAACATCAGAGTCCTATCCATACTGGAAACAGCGAAATAAACCGTACCTTTGTTTACATACAATTCCCTGGAATAAAGATCGGTGTTGATAGAAAAAACGGCATTATCTTCGGCCACGAGATAAAGATCGGGCAGTTTGACACCACACCGGCCTTTACATTCCATCAAGGTTCCATTTGGAAGAGGAGCTTCTTTACTGAACTCGCCTACCTTTTGGCCATCTTTGTAAATAAAAATCTTTCCCTTAGGAAAAATTCTTCCCGAATTCAACCCTGCGCAAAAGCCCGATGTTGAAAAAACAGTTACGACAAAAATGATTGACAGTTTAATAAATAAATTGTTGCTTCTGAGCTTCTCCATGCTGCCCTCCTTTTAATTATTTTAATAGTTTCAGATATATTAACATAAAAAATATTGCTATGTCAAAGAAAAAATCAGCATCTTCAGTCGTTCCAAACAGCCATTGCGTAATTTTAATAATTAGTTTATCTGAAGTGTAAGCTGACGATCAAAATAGCAAAGTGGAAAATGTTATGCACCGCACCCTATGGTTTTCGCATCCAATTTTTATTTTCGTGCTGTCTATATTGGCGCTGGCCGCATCGCTGTTTTTATATATTTATTGGTATATTGAAGTCAGCGCGGGCCTTCACGCCGTTGTTAAAAAATTCAATCTTGACTCCCGTCAGGTTCTGGAACCTCAGACATGGGTGGTAGTGATGGTCTTGTCAATTCTGGTTGGCATTATCCTGTTGGGAATTTTTACCATTTTTGTATATAATCAAAAAACAGTGCGGCTCTATCGGCTTCAGCATAATTTTATCAACAATTTCACACATGAACTGAAAACACCGGTAACGTCTTTGAAGTTGTTTTTGGAAACTTTTTTAAAACATGAATTTTCCCGCAATGACCGTGATAAATATATTGACTATATGCTTCAGGATGTAAACCGGTTGTCCGAAAATATTAATCGTATTCTGAATCTGGCCAAAATTGAGAGCAAAAGCTATGAAGCGGAATTTGTCAATTCAGACTTAACGGATGTCATCAAACAATTTATCAAGAGCAACCATCGCCTGCTGGAGATTTGCGAAATTAATATTAAAAATCCCCTTGCCGGACAATGTTGCTACGCCATAGATCGCCCTTTGTTTGAAATGTTATTGATGAACCTGATGACCAATGCGATCAAATATAATCAGTCTGACAAGCCGCGAATTGATATTACATATAAAACGGACCGAGGTAAATTGTATATCCGGTTTGCTGATAACGGTATGGGTATCGAAAAATCCGAACTGCGTAAAATTTTTAGAAAATTCTATCAAATCGGCCGTTCCGATGATATGACTGCCAAAGGGAGCGGGTTAGGACTTTACCTGACGCAAAATATCGCTCGCATTCATAAAGGCAAAATGACGGCTACAAGTCCGGGAAGCGGCCATGGTTCAATTTTCACTCTCCGGCTGCCTTACAAAATGACTGATAACTGACGGAATACAATATATGAAAAAAACTGGTAAAAAACGAATTATGGTCATTGAAGATGAACTCCACATAGCCGAAGGGCTTAAAGTCAATCTTGTTCTTCAGGGCTATGATGTCAAAATATGCGCCGATGGCCTGACCGGAATCCGCGAATGGAAACAATGGAATGCTGACCTTATCGTTTTGGATATTATGCTTCCCGGAATAGACGGTTTGTCCATTCTTCAAAATATCCGGCTCGAAAATGAACGGCTTCCGATCCTGATTCTGTCCGCTAAGGGGGCACCCAAAGATAAGATCAAAGGCTTTTCGTATGGCGTTGATGACTATATCACCAAACCGTTTAATCTTGAAGAATTTTTACTGCGTGTCGAGCGCTTGCTGACACGCGTATCATGGAACCGGAACGAAATAGCCGAAAATCAGCCGAACAATCATCTAGCGTTACAATCTTATACCTTTGGCGACAATCATATTAATTTCCGAAAATCAACCGCTCAATGTAAAAAGGGCGAAATCAAACTCACTTTTCAGGAAATCAAGTTATTAAAACTGTTCATTCGCAACCGTGGCGAACCGCTGACACGTAAGCAACTATTGGAAATCGGATGGGGCTATGCCCGCGGAATAACCACTCGGACGATTGACAATTTTATAGTCAGGTTGCGAAAGTACTTTGAAGCTAATCCCAAAAAACCGGTCTATTTTAAAAGCCTCCGATCAATTGGCTATATCTTTGATCATAAAACGGATGATAAAGAATGAGGACGAAATAACCACCCCATCAGTACTTTGAATTCTTAATCGTAATCATACTCTTACTCTTAATCATTCAGATTACGATTAGGAAATAATCAATCAATACAAGGACACCGCTTTTATTGTCCCTTGAAGCCCAATTCATCAATAATCGCATCAAGTTCTTTGAATACGCTTGAATCCAAATTGATCAACTCAAAACCGGTGTCATAAAAATCACTGTTAGGACTTTTACGACACCATTTGCTGGATGCATCAAAGTACAGATACTTTTTTTCAGCACCGTCTTCATTCACCAGCATTTTTAAATGATAAGTTTTATTGACGGCCAAAGGCATACTGCTCATAATCATAATACCCTGTTTTGTAACATCCACGACAAATCCGATGGAAATATCCGTCCCCTGCTCTATAACTGCCAAATAATAGATCAAATGGCGTCTGCTTTGCTTTCTTTTTTCTAACATGGCTTACGCTCCTTATATTTTAAGTTTGTATTTTTTTATCTTCTGATTCAGCCCGCTTTTACCAATGCCTAACTTGCGGGCAGCGTGGGATTGAACATTATCAGCCATCTGCAGCGCGCGTTCGATCATCGCCTTTTCAATAAACGCCAGAGTTTCATATAATTTGGCATCTGCGGGAATGCCTTCAAAAGCCAATGCTCTACGATTGTTTTGCTTAAAAACAGCAGGCAGGTCGGCCAATGTGATCGTCTCACCGGCACATAAAACCACCGCTCGCTCAATCACGTTTTCCAATTCACGAACGTTCCCAGGCCATGAATAGTTAAATAAAAGCCGTTCGACCTCCTGTTCGACATGCGTAACCGGAATATTGGAATTGCGTTGATCCGCATATTTTTTTATAAAATGCTGCATCAAAAGGCGAATATCCTCTTGACGCTGCCACAACGGAGGCAAGGCGACATGAATCACATTCAGACGATAAAAAAGATCCTCCCGGAAACGCTGCGCTTGGACTTCATCTTCTAAATTCTTATTGGTTGCCGTAATCACACGGATATCAACAGAGATAGATTTAAAGCCGCCCACTCTTTCAAAAGTTTTTTCCTGAAGCACACGCAATAATTTAACCTGTATATTGGGTGATAACTCACCGATTTCATCAAGAAACAGGGTCCCGCTATCAGCCAATTCAAAGCGCCCCTTTTTTTTGGCGACCGCACCGGTAAAAGCTCCTTTTTCGTGTCCGAAAAGCTCACTTTCGAGAAGAGTTTCCACCAGAGCGGAACAATTTACGGCGACAAAAGGTTTGTCACGCCGTGAACTGTTATAATGGATTGATTTAGCTACAAGCTCCTTGCCAGTGCCGCTTTCACCTTCAATTAATACGGTTGCCGATGCAGGTGCAATTTTGACAATCAAGTCAAAAACATCCCGCATGGCTTTACTTTTTCCAATAATGTTGCCAAATTTATACTTTGATTCAATGGCCCGGCGGAGGTTCCGATTGTCTTTCACTATCCGAAACATCTCAAGAGCTCTACGGATATAAAAATTCAGCCTTTCGTTGTCAAAAGGCTTTAATATATAGTTGTAAGCGCCCTTTTGTATCGCTTCCACCGCTCTTTCAACAGTGCCATGCGCTGTCATCATAATCACCGGAAGGTCAGGTTCACTGGCTTTAATCCGTTCTAAAAGTTCAACGCCATCCATCACGGGCATTTTCATGTCGGTAAGCACCAGATCGACATCGGAATTTTTTAATATTTCCAAGGCTTCATGGCCACTATTGGCTGTCAGGGTTTCATAGCCTTCTTCTTCTAAAACGGCGCTTAAAACCAGCGGGTAGTTTTTTTCATCATCGACTATTAATATGGTATCCATTTTGGGAGTTTTAAGTTAAAAGTTTTAAGTTAAAAGTTTGTTCGTTCCAACGCTCCAGAGTTGGAACAAGAGTATTCATCAAATTGCGTCAAGTGATTGTAACAATCAGGATATGCAGCGGCCCGGTGCCTGTATTTTCAAGGCTCAAAGGCTCATTGCCGGAAATGGTGGCAGTTTCGTGCTGTTGTAACATCCGCACTTGATGTAATTCAATGATTCTGACGATACCCTCCAAAACGATCAAATGTCGGACAGCGCCTTTGCGTTTGAGTTCCATGGCGGCTCCGGTATTAATCTGCACGCGCTCTGCATGATAATTTTCCTGACGCTCCAAAAGCGTCGCCTGTCCATAAGAATAGTTCCGTGTGGTATGTTGATGATGCTCCTTACGCCCCTCTTTTTTGAGATGCGTAACAATATTTTTCACTTCCCGGCTGTTTTCCAAGTCGGACACAAACACACTGTCCGAAGTACCGATAACGACCATGTTTTCTAAGTGATTGGCGGCTACAAGCTGTTGTTGTCCCATTATAAAACAATTTTGCGTTGCGTTCGCTATTACATCTCCCTGAATAACGTTTCCATTTTCGTCTTTAGGCATAAAATCGTACAACGATTGCCATGAGCCAATATCACTCCAGTCGAAATCGGAGGGTAGCACCACTCCTTTGGCCGTATGTTCCATGATCGCATAATCAAACGATATATTCGGCAGGCGGGCGTATTGTTCACGATTGATTTCATCACTGCCGGATACAAGCGTTTTTACGCTGGTATATAGATCGGATTGGAAAGTTTTGAACTCTTGGATAATCGCGGACGCTTTGAATGCGAACATACCGCTGTTCCAAAAATAGTCGCCAGATTGGATATATTGTTCCGCTGTGGTTTTATCCGGTTTTTCAACAAAGCGTTTGATAAACTTGCCGCCATCTTTCGGCGCGTCAGGAGGGCCGTCCGCAGCGCCCTGGATATAGCCGTAGCCGGTTTCGGGATAGTCAGGGCAAATACCGAATGTAACGATATAGCCTTGTCTGGCGAAACGAACCGCGTCCGCCACTTTTGCATGAAAGTTTTGCTTGTCCTGAATAATATGGTCCGCGGGCAAAACGACAATTATAGCCTGTTCATTTTTTTCGATAATTTGTAACGCCGCCAGCAGGATCGCCGGCGCGGTATTTCGTCCGCAAGGTTCGCTGATAATTTTGTTATATGATGAAACACCGATTTCATCTAAGTGACGGGCGATTTCGTTAAGATGCTCCAGTCCGCAAACAACGCGCACATTTTCAGCCGCCATAATCGGAAAAAGGCGTTTAACTGTCATTTGAACCAGCGAATCATCACTTCCAAATGACGCCAATTGTTTGGGGAAAAGTTGTCTTGATACAGGCCACAAACGTGAACCTACGCCGCCGGCCAGTAACACCGGATACACATTTGAAAAAGATTCAGGCATTAGAAGAATTTCCTTTACGATAATTTTTATATTTTCCGTTTCCAGAAGTGACTTTAGCCGGGCTGCAAAGCGTTTCCACTGCATGATAACCGATCAGCGCGTTGACTTCACGCGTCAACGCTATACCGGGTTTTACTTTGATTTCTTCCGGCAAAGCCATGACCGTTTCAGATTTTTCAGGATCGCGCAAGTGTAAATAAGCTTGGCATGTACCCGCATGTTTTTTCAAAAGCGCTTTCAACTTAGGCAAATCCTCTTTTGTGAGGCGGTTCAAATCCAGATTAAAACAGATACTGGCCGTCCAGGTTTCTTCCGCTTTGTCAATCGGAATCATTGTGTCGCATAGAATCGTGGCTGAATTTTCATCTTTTTGAACCGCACCTTCCACGAGAACCGGATTGTCATCGGTCAACAGTTGAGCAACATTAGTATAAACCGATGGAAACACAACCAATTCAAGTGCGCCCAGCATATCTTCAATCGTTACAAAAGCCATCTGCTCCCCTTTTTTGGTTTTGATCGTTTTAATCGTGCGGATAATTCCGCCGATACGCACGGCCTCGCCGTCAGCCTTTTCCTTGAGTGAAACCGTATCCGCATTGGTATATTTTTCAAGCAACGCTTCGTAACCATCTAACGGATGGCCGGTGATATAAAAGCCAAGCATCTCTTTTTCAAGTGCCAGGCGTTCAGATTCATCCCATTCATCTGTTTTTGGCATGGTGGGAGCATTTATTGCCGGTCCGCCGCTCATATCAAACAGACCGATCTGAGGCGCATCCTTTTCTTTCTGAATGCGTTGGCCATAATCAAGAGCGCCTTCAAGCGCTGCCGTCATACGCGAGCGATATTCACCTGTGGAATCGAAAGCACCGCATTTGATCAGGCTTTCAACCACCCGTTTATTAACTTTTTTCAAATCCACGCGTTCACAAAAGTCAAATAAAGAGGCAAATGGTTTTTCCTGCCGGGCTTTAATAATCGACTCTATAGCGCCTTCACCCACATTTTTTACGGCGACCAAACCAAAACGGATTTCATCTTTGATAACGGTGAACGCCTGGTCGCTTTCCATAATATCGGGCGGCTGAATCGAAATTCCCTGGGCGCGGCAATCCGCAATGTATTTAACAATGCCATCTATTGAATTAATTTCACTGGAAAGTAATGCGGCCATAAATTCAACTGGAAAATGGGCTTTTAAAAAAGCGGTTTGAAATGCAATCAGGGCGTATGCGGCGGAATGCGATTTATTGAAACCGTAACCACCGAATTTCTGAATTAAATTGAAAATATTTGCGGCTTTATCAGCAGCGATGCCATTTGCGGAAGCGCCCTGAACGAACCGCTCGCGATGGTCTGCCAGAATAGAAGCGATTTTTTTGCCCATGGCCTTACGCAAGTCATCCGCTTCAGACATGGAATAATTCGCCAGCACGCCGGCGATTTTCATCACCTGCTCCTGATAAACGATCACACCGTAAGTTTCTTTTAAAATCGGCTCCAACTGCGAAACCATGTAAGCAACCTTTTTACGGCCATGTTTGCGTTCCACAAAATCATCCACCATGCCGCTATCTAACGGGCCGGGGCGATAGAGCGCCACCAGCGCGGTAATGTCATCAAAGCGCTCCGGCCGCAGTCGTACCATCAGGTCTTTCATACCGGAACTTTCCAATTGAAATACGCCGGTTGTATTGCCTGAAGCTAAAAGACGGTAAGTTGCCTGATCGTCAAAATCAAGATTGTTCAAGTCTGGAGCGGTTTTTCCTTGAGCGGTGATAATTTCCAGTGTATCGGCAATCACGGTCAGGTTGCGCAATCCCAAAAAATCAAATTTCACCAAGCCGATTTTTTCAACGCATTTCATATCGAACTGGGTGACAACCTCGTCTCTTTTACCTTTATACAATGGTAAATATTGCACCAATGGCTGATCGCCGATAACCACACCGGCCGCATGGGTGGATGCGTGGCGCGTCAAACCTTCCAATACCTTGCTGATTTTCAACAATTCGGTAATGTCGGGGCGCTCTTTTGCCATTGCATTCATACGCGGTTCCAGTTTGAGGGCATTTTCCAGGCTGATGTTAAGTACATCCGGAACCAGTTTGGCAAGAATATCCACATCCCGCAAAGGAATAGCCAAGGCCCGGCCTACATCCCGTATCACGGCCTTGGTTTTCAATTTTCCAAATGTGATAATTTGGGCAACATAATCGCCGCCGCCGTAACGCTCGGACACATATTTAAACACTTTTTCACGGCCATTGATGCAAAAATCAACGTCAATATCCGGCATACTTTTACGCGCCGGATTAAGGAAACGCTCGAAAATCAAGCTATGTTCAATGGGGTCTAAATCGGTGATTCTCAAAGAATAGGCCACCAGACTGCCGGCCGCCGATCCGCGGCCAGGTCCTACCGGAACATCGTTTTCTTTGGCAAACCGTATAAAATCGGCAACAATCAAAAAATAGCCGGCAAAGCCCATTTTAATAATCAAGCCCATTTCATATTCTAAGCGCTCATTGTAAACGGTTTCCTCTATATTCGGATTTTTCTTTTTTAGCTGCGCAAAAATACGCGCATAGCCTTTGCGCGTCTCCTGTTCAAACAGATCATCCGTTGATAATTCGGCATCGGTGCTGAAACGTGGAAAATGGTAGGTGTTAAAATCAAATTCAACATGGCAACGTTCCGCAATGGCTGTCGTATTTTCCAACGCTTGCGGATAATCCTTAAAATCCCGACGCATATCGCCCACGGATTTAAAATAAAGTTGATCTGTTGAAAATTTAAACCGGTCAGCGTCATTCATGGTTTTACCGGTTTGAATACATAATAAAACTTCATGGGCGCGAACATCCTGGCGATCAAGATAGTGGCAGTCATTGGTGGCGACCAGGGGAATTGAAAGGCGCTGACTCATATCGTAAAGCGCTTCATTCACTTTAGTTTGCTTTGAAATGCCATTTTCCTGAATCTCAAGAAAAAAATTATCTTCGCCAAAGATATCAAGATAATCGCGCGCCGCCGCGTCCGCTTTATCTGTTAGATTTGCGGTGATCAGTCGGGGAATTTCGCCGTGAAGACAGGCTGAAAGCGCGATTAACCCTTTGCTGTGCGCCCGCAGGAGTTCTTTGTCAATGCGCGGTTTATAGTAAAAACCTTGCAATTGAGCCACCGAGGCCAATTGGCAAAGATTGCGATAGCCTTCCTGATTTTGCGCCAAAAGAACCAAATGGCTTAACTGACGGTCTTTTTCATGTTCTTTGTCAGTAAGACGCCGGGGCGCCAGATAGCATTCGCATCCGATAATCGGCTTGACACCGGCTTTGAGCGCTTTTTGATAAAATTCCAATGTGCCGAACATCGTGCCATGATCGGTAATCGCCACGGCATTCATGCCAAAATCAAGCGTCCGATCTAAAAGCGCATCAATACGGATAGCGCCATCTAACAGACTGTATTGGGTATGTACGTGAAGATGCGCAAAAGCGGCAGCGGTAGGGGAAAGCGTGTTATTCATGGTTTATTTATTTTCTGGTTGCAGGTTGTCAGTCATATTTGCCAAATAATTGATTATGATTGAATGTGAATATTTTTATTAATAATCAGAATGGTCATTTGAAGTCAAGCCTGAAACTATGAATAAAGTCGGTAAAAGAAAAATAGTCTCAGTAGATCGAAAAGTTTTTGAAAGGTGACGAACAGCATGTCTGTTTTCAGCTCCGTAGGAGCGGCATATTTGTAGAATCCGAATCCCCTGTGTCTGCTGAGTCCCATATATGGACGGCATATTACGATGCGCCGACATGCCGTCCATATATGGGACTCAAGGGGGTGCGAGGCTGACATCTGCTACAAACATGCCGTTCCTACGGAACTTTTAAGGAACTTTTCGATCTACTGAGTCTATATCATCTTGTGGCGATAGAGACAAAATATTTATAGAAAAATGAGCGGCCTTGATTGACCATTTTATGCTGTGTCCCGTCAGGGACATAATATCTATAGAAAAACCGCCTGACAATTAAGATAAGTCCCGTAGGGACGACATATTAAAAACTATGGGACAAAAAAATAGGGGTGCCCAAAGCGCTTACCTAATCACCAATTTTATAGTTACTTTTATAAAGAAACCACAATATGTTGCTATTGGTTAATTCAAATACACAAGAAAAAATAAGCGAAAGGCAAGAAAGCAAGGAAAAGCCACGGGAATTACAATGGCCGAGAAACCTGCTTTTCAGGTCCTGCGGAACTTTTAAGGCAAATCCCGCAATATAGACAGTCACCTGAATAATTTCAAAAGTGCTTGGGTAAAGCTCAAAGATTATGAACAATCTTTCTGAAAGTTAATATGTGAATGTCTATATTACAGCCATCCTCAATATGTTGAGGGCAGAGTCATCGCATAGGTTTTGCTTGACGTTGTTATTTGTCATAATTTCAAATAGTTATATTTATTACCTGAATTAGCATAGATTTTGCATGAGAATAAGGAGAGCGGACGGCGTTATTTTCGTATTGTTCAGACGCCTGAGCGTCGGAACGATGGAAGTCCGCTTTTGTTTATTCCTTTTATCGCTTCTTTTCAGATAACAACAGTGCGCATGAAATGAATGCAGCGTTTCAAGTGAAATACAAATATTTTTTCAATTGTTGATTGCTATTTGCATTATTTGCATATAAAATCTTTCAATGTATTAAAAACTTTTAAACAAATAAAACCGCATATATGGAGTGTAACAAAGTGCCACATTATAACTATTTGATTTTAAAAAAATATTTATTTTAAATTAATTTAGCCGATTAGGTATAATAACAATTCATAAGAAATCATAACAAATATAAACAAAATAATAACGAACAGCGCTGAATTGAATTTCTCTACAAGCAGAGCTTGCTGACAGTTACATCATACCTTATATAAATAAAGGAGATATGAGAAAACAGGGCTTTCAGTGTCCGAAATTATAAGGCGAGTGCCAGACAGGTATTTTGAAAAAAAAATGATACGAAAATCAACGATAAATCTTAAATATGCCAACAAGGGCAAACTTGAGAAGATTAATACCACAGCAGTGGAATACCGCCGAGTTGTGAATGTTTTCATTGACGCATTATGGAAAGAGAAACAATTCTCCGGAAAGTTTGTTAAAAATACGAGTGTCAAGAGTTGGTTGTCTGCAAGATTAAAGCAAGCGGCGGCGAAGCAGGCGCTTGCTATTGTAAAGTCTCAAAGAAAGAAAAAGTGGAAGCATAAGCCCCGATTCAACAAACTTGTGACAGAGTTGGATTCAAGGTTCGTTAGGGAGCATTCCATTTTTCTTGGTATCATGCAGCCATATCCAGTGGCGTTGAACATGCTAATTTTTTAAGCATATCCCAACGGCCTGCTTTATAGAATGAGCGGAGTAATAACATTGCCTCTGCGC
>JAUCGF010000155.1 GCA_030378005.1 Desulfococcaceae bacterium HSG9
GAAGGCGTTGCCATTATCAGACCTGAAGAGGGAATTAACAGTAAACCGGCCACGATTGTGACGCGCATGGCTAAATTGGCGATTAATACCGCTGAAAAAACAGGTGATTTGTGTTATATCGCTTTAGATGCATATTTTTCAACAGGTCCGATGTTTACTATTTTAAAAGCCGCTGTCGATGATAAAGGAAAACAGATCGTCCACCTTATTACGCGTGCAAAATCGAACTATGTCGGTTTTACAGATAGGGAATTCGCAACTGCAAAGTATGATGATGAAGATAAATTCAAGCTCATGGACCGGTCAGATTTTCCAGAATTTTTTACTGCGATAGAACTGAATATATATAACGAAAGCAAAATTATAGAATACTATTGTACAGAACTTTTATGGCGTCCTATTGATGATTTTATGCGTTTTGTCTGCGTAAAAGACAGCGAAGGGAAATATGTTCTGATGTGTTCCGATCTTAATCTTTCGCCTAAAGATATTATCCGGATTTATTCATATCGCAGTAAGGCAGAAGTTATGTTTTTATTTTTAAAGCACCTTATCGGCGGTTTCTGTTATCGTTTTCAGACTGAATCGATGCCGAAACTCAGTCGGAAAATCAAAACGGATCTTTCGACTTCAGATGAATCCGCTATGCATAAGGTTCGTGTGGTCGTTGAAGCTGTTGAAAGGTTTGTAAATATCACCGGTATCGCTTTAGGTATTTTGCAATATTCAGCACTGACTCATGCTGACGAAATATGGAATAGTCACACAGGATGGCAGCGAACACGGTCATCTGAAATCCCTTCGGAGGCGGTTGTTCAATGTAGTATTCAAACTGAGTTTTTCTCATCTATCTGGAAAGTACCATTTTGCGCTACTTTGCGTATCATTAAGTATAAATTACGTAAGCACTTGATATATGCTGACTTTGACTTGTAATATCGTAAAATATCGCTCAACTGACCAGTTTAATATCTACATGGTGCGTTACGGCTATCGCCTGACGCACCCTACTTGATCCTGTCTTTCGAGTAAGATTATGATTATGATTATGATTAAGAGCAAGTATCAGTAGATGGCAAATGAAGGATGCCAAGAATTTTAATGAATGGGGCGGCCAAAAGCACGCGATGCCAGCTTACGCTGACGCGGTCGATACATACCGGCGGCTTTTTCCTGAAGTGCCGCTTTATGTTGCAGTTTGAACATTTTAAGTTCCTGGGATTCATCCTTGTAAAAGGTATTCCAGGCATAATGAAAAAGTTCCTGCAACTTTGCGGCCGAAATGTTTTTGGGATGATAAACCACTTGATCGGCTGAATAGTCATCCCAGTTGTATGAAAAAATTCGTTTTTGTTTATGCAGTTCATCGTATGCGCGGGTGTGAGGAAACGGCGTCAATACGGTAAATTCCGCCAAATCCAACTCAATTTCGGACAGGAAATCGATCAATTTTTTAATGCTGTCTTCTGTATGGCGGTCCAATCCTAACAAAATCGTGCCTTCCACTGCAATACCATGGTCGTGGTAACGTTTAATCCTGTCTCTGATATGATCCGATGTGTCGAAAACAGCCTGATACACATACCATGCGCCGGCCTGTGCTGCCAAATCCAACACTTGGGGATTGTCTTCAATCGGATGGCTGCACCATTTTTTCTTTAACGGAATCATTTCTTTAAACAAATCCTTTTCCCACTGTGTGTCCTGCGCCAAGGAATTGTCAACGATAAACATTCGATTGTTATCGATTCCGGCCATCTCTTCAACCGCTTTATTTATCGGCCGTGGCCTGAACTGCCGCCCTCCGAGAAATGATACGGCGCATGGGTAGCAATTGAATCGGCATCCGCGGGAAGCATGCACCAGATCGGGCATCTGAATACCTCTATAATTGTATAAATCCCGATTCAGGATATCCCGGCGTGCAGACCCGATGCTTTCGATTGCTGGAAGATTTGCCTGAAAATCATACACACTTTGCAAACAGCCATTTTTAAAATCGTCAAATACCTGCTCCATCCGGCCTTCCGCTTCGCCCAGAAACACGGAATCCGCATGAAGACGGGTTTCTTGCGCGTGCAGCATTGTGCCGATACCGCCGAAAATAACTTTAACGCCTCGCTGACGATATTCATCAGCGATTTGCCAGCCCCGTTTCACTTGAATCGTCAGCATCACGGATATTCCGACAAAGTCCACGGGGTCATCAAAACAAATCGTTTCCAGGTTTTCATCAATAAATTCCACATCTACATCTTCCGGAAGCGCCGCGGCAAAAACGACTGGGCCATGAGGCGGAAGATGAAACTCGTTCTGGCCTTTCAATTTAGGCCAACGAGGGTAAATAAGTTTGAATTTCATAGTTAAATATTCCGTCATAAAGCGGTTTACGTTTTAAGGTCGGAGTGCTGAACTGTTTTCAGGGCAAAATGAAGGATGCCTGATAAATCACCATAAAACAAAGTATCAGGTATTGCAAGCGGCAACAACACTGTCTTTTACATACGCCCACCACAGTATTTGCAAAACGCCGCATCCGTATCATGGCCTTCGGCACCACATGCGGGACACGCTTGCGTTGACGCCGACGCTTTTTTAACTGCTTGTGAAAGTTCAACGGTAACGATGCCTGTGGGGACGGCGATAATTCCAAACCCAATCACCATCACCAGCGATGCCAGGGCCTTGCCCATGGGTGTTTGGGGCGATATATCACCATAACCGACCGTTGTCAGTGTTACAATCGCCCAGTAGATACTCACAGGAATGTCACTGAAACCGTTTTGTTCGCCTTCAATCACGTACATCAGTGATCCGATAATGACTACAATCGTAAGAACCGCCAGAAGAAATACACTGATCTTGCGTTGACTGGCCCGTAAAGCGGTCATAATCACTTTAGCCTCGCTCAGGTAGGCGGTCAGTTTTAAAACTCTGAAAATGCGTAATAAACGGAGAATACGAACCGAGAGTAAATAATGGCTGCCAGGAATTAATATGCTTAAATAGGTCGGAATAACGGCTAAAATATCGACAATTCCAAAAAAACTGACGGCATAGCGTAAAGGACGACTTAAACTGATCAGCCGCAAACAATACTCAATGGTGAAAAGGATCGTAAAAAACCATTCAATGATGTAAAACACCGCTCCATAAGCGTTTCTGAAGCCCGTAACGCTTTCTAATATAACCGTCATCACACTGATGATGATGCTCCAGATTAAAATAATATCAAAGGCTTTGCCGGCAGGCGTATCCGCTTCAAAAATGACTTCGTGCAACAGGATACGCCATCTTTTTGCGGTGCTATCAGGATCAATTTTAGTTTCTGGGTGGGAATCCATAATTCAAATTTATTCTGCCTATTCGAGTATATCACTTCATGTTAATATCAGTAGATGGAAAATGCCTGAAAATATGGCATGGAGCGCAAAAATTAAGCGAAGCGGTTTTTTGCCGAAGTCTGAATCCGCAAGCCTTTTCCGGCACCGGATGCAAAAAATCGCTATGCTTAATTTTTGCGCTCCTGGACTTTCCATCTACTGAATATAATATTTGGGGAATTAACCGATGCTCTGGCATATCAACTGCGGCTTGGGTTTGTTCCCAAATTACATACCGTTTTCTTATCTTCTTTTCAGCCTTGATTTTTTCAAGAAACACTGCCGATTCATCTATGGCCATGGAAATATCAGCCATTAAATGATATTTTATATTTATATTTTTAATTTTTTACAATATCTATTTCTATCTGTTATCAATAGCAGATACATTAATTATAAATTATGGCCTGGCCCAATTGACGAGATAGATTTTTGAGGTGCGGATATCTTGATTTTAATGATTAATTTTATTAAACCTTTCTATCTTTTTAAATGGGTCAAGCCATACCTCCTAAAAAAATAAGACTGTATTTTCATTCGCTCAGGATTTTTACTGAGCCATTGTGGTATCTGATTTGACATCAAAATCAGATTTACTGTTTAAGTGCGTTGACTTTTACATATCTGATTGCTATATGGCAAGATTATGGAAGCTGGAAATGTTGTTGAATATATTGATGCCCAAAAAATAGTTTGTGCGGTGGTAATTGAGGTTAAAAAACAACGCCTCAGATTGCTTACCGAAACTGACCGTGAGGTCAACCTGTCTGAAAAGCGGTTGGTGTATAAAGGAAACCGGCGAACAGACTTATCCAAAGGCCGGACTCATGCGGTTAATGAAGTTAAAAAAATTTCCGATTATCGCAAAGGTTTAATTGATTCTGTTGATATTGCGGAATTATGGGATGTTTTAAATTCTGAGCAGGAATGGATTGATCTCGAAACCATGACCGAATTTTGCTTTCCTGATAATCCTGATTATGATCATCAGGCCGCTGTTGTGAGAGCTTTTTTTTACAATCGGCGTTATTTTCGATTCAATCAAAACAGTTTTTTCCCATATTCGCAAGAGCAAGTCGATCTGAAGATTAAGCAGGACCTGGAAGCGGCTCGAATTAACCGTATTATCGAAGAGGGCGGCGGATGGCTTCAAGCGGTGTTGAAAGAAAAAAACCGATCTGTCCAATGGGATAAAAATGATGCGAATAAGCAGGAATATATTAATATACTGAAATCCGTTTATTTGTATGAAAAGGAAAGTAAACACTATCAGCATGGAAAAAAAATGCTGTCCCGCGCCGGAATCGGCTTAAATGATGATATTTTCGCATTGCTTGTGAAACTTGGGATTTTTAAAGAAAACGAAAATATCAATCTTTACCGCTTTGATATTCCGATTCAGTTTAATACACAAGTGCGCCGACAAGCCAAACAGGTTTCTGAAAATCCGGCCAACTCCTCTCAAGCGCTTTCAGCCGGTACCAATCGAAGAGATTTGACAATGCTTGCGTCTATGACGATTGACGGTCAGTCAACCTTGGATTTTGACGATGCTATCAGTATTGAAGATAACGGTGATTACTATCGCTTGGGAGTTCACATTGTTGATGTCGGCCATTTTATAAAAAATGATGATGCGCTTGATAAGGCCGCACTCACACGGGCCAGTTCGATCTATATGCCGGATCAAAAAATTTCTATGTTGCCGGCAGGCCTGTCTGAAGAACTTTGCAGTTTGAAAGAAGGCGTGTTGCGTCCGGCGATCAGTACGATGATAAAAATTTCTCCCCTGGCCGACCCGCTTTTTAGAAATGGCCTGGATTACGAAATCGTACCCAGCCTGATTCGTGTGAAACATCAACTGACATACCATGATGTCAACCTTATGGCAGATTCTAACAAAGATATTATTATTTTGCATAAGATAGCGAGACACTTCCGTGATTTTCGGATGGCGCAACAGGCCATTCAGATAGCGTTGCCGGAAGTGAATATCTGGCTTGATGAAGATGAAGAGATTATTATCAACCGAATTAACCGGGAAAGCCCGGCGCGTATGATTGTATCGGAAATAATGATTATGGCCAACTGGCTGATGGCGCGTAATTTGGCTTCCAATAAAATGCCGGCGGTTTTCAGATCGCAACCCGAACCCCGTGAACGAATTTCCAAAGGAGATGAAAGCACATTATTTGAAAATCTGATGCAGCGGCGCGCGTTAAGCCGTTTTGTTTTAAGCACTGAACCGGGGCGTCACGCCGGTCTGGGATTGGATTGCTATGTTACAGCCACATCGCCGATTCGAAAATATTATGATTTGATAACGCAACGCCAAATTCGAGCGACTCTCGGATTGGAAGCACCTGGTGATGCGGAAAAAATCAATAACCGTATTCAGATGCTTCAAGAGCCGATGCGTATGGTCGCTCTGATACAACGCAGCCGCAGCCGATATTGGCTGTTAAAGTATCTCGAAAAGCTAATCGGGCAGCAAGAAAAAGCCCTTGTATTGTATTGCCGCCGAAACAGTGTACGTATTATGATCATTGAATACATGTTAGAATGCGACTTGCCTCTGACAGGCGGAATGAAGTTGAAACCGGAAGATCAAATTGACGTTAAAATTCAGCATGTCGATGCACATCGAGATGTATTGGCCGTATATTTATGTTGAAAAGTTACAAGTTGTAAGTGAAAAGTTACAAGTGTTAAGTTTGATGGTCTCGTAAAAAGTCAGAAATTGACCCTTTTTCAAAATTCACACCTAATGATTTCAGTAGATTAGGAGTACGAATATTAGTAATTTCGACTTTTTACGAGACCATCAAGTTTTAAATTCAATTTAATTAATTCGGAGTGTTACGGAATGACTTAAAACTTGTAACTTGTAACTTAAAACTTCAAAATAGGAGAATGATAAATACGATGAATATCCATGATAAAATGGCCGGTATTGTACCGGAACGTTTGAATTTGAAGAGCAAATTTAAATTTCAATGCCATAACCAAATAAAATGTTTTACCAAATGTTGCCGGGGTATCAGTATCACGCTTACGCCGTATGATATTATCCGGTTGAAAAACAGTCTGAAACTGACTTCGCATGAATTTTTGGCTTTATATACGACCCCTCAAGTTCTGGAAAAAACCGATTTGCCAATTGTTACGTTGCGCGCGGGTGATGATGAACTGAAATCCTGCCCTTTTGTCACGGATAAAGGCTGCATTGTATATAACGACCGTCCGACCACATGCCGTTATTATCCGCTTGGCGTGGCCTCGCTAATGTATAAAGAAGGCGTTGATGAAGATGGTTTTTATTTTTTCGTCAATGAATCTCACTGTCTCGGCTTTGAAGAATCCAAAGAATGGACGGTTGAGACTTGGCGCAAAGATCAAGGGGTTGATATTCATGATCAGTTGAATGCGGGATGGACAGACCTGATTGTTTACAAGCGCTCTTTTCCTCCTAATCTTAAATTCACCGAAAAAACCAAACAATTGTTTTTCATGGCATCTTACAATATTGATAAGTTCAGGGAATTTGTATTTGAAAGCACCTTTCTTGATCGCTATGCAGTGAACAGCGAGACCGTTGACAAGATAAAAAACGATGAAATTGCGTTGTCAGAATTCGGAATAAAGTGGCTTAAATCAATTTTGTTTAAAAGTAAAGACGCTGACAGTTTTCAAGTAAATGAAGAATCTGCGTTGAATGTTAACAATACGGATAACTGACAAGATTCATTTTTTTCAGCTTCAATAAATTTAAGGCGTTACTGAAGAACTTCAAACTTGTCGCTGACGAGTATATAAGAATTAGGAGCAAAGGATTAAAAGGTTATGCAAGAAGAAATGAAAACTGAGGTATTGTCAAATCAGAAGAAAAAAGGTGATGATGACAAAAATCATATTTTAAAATTTTTTCTAACCTTTTTCCAGCTTCAGAAAGGTGCATCCGCACAATGCCCCAGCAAATTGGTTTCGATTGATGTCAAAAATTCGGATCATATATATGAATTAAGTTTCAGACATAAGGGAAAATGGCATTCACGGCGAATGAGCATTGCCCGTTTAGGTCAAAAAAGCGGCAGTAAAAGTGCCTGTTTTAAAGTGATTTATGACGATCTTATAGTAGTTAAGATACCGCCATTCCCGATTAAGCATTTTGATGAATATATTAAAAATATTGATGATGAAAGACGTATCGTCGATGCATTACCGGATATTGATTGCATTTCACCCCGTGTATCCACCATTTTAAAAAAAATAGCGCCTTTCTCACGTGATGATGAAGCAGATCCTGAAAAATTCGAACAGAAATGTATCCAGCGTCTCAGGTCTTTCCCCCAGTTTCAAAGACATTTAAGAATTGGTGGCTCATTCGCCTTTTTTATGGATCTATCAAAACATCTCTTTCTGAGTGAGGTGATTAAAAGAATTCACGATATTGAAGAAAAATTGAAAAAGGAAATTATCAGTCAATCTGACAGTTTGTGGGATTTGATGGTTTTTGAAGATATATATGGAGATGATGCAGCACCTGTTTTTTATAGTATGAATGATGTTTATATGGATTATAATAACCGGCTTGAGCAGATGCTTCTGCAATATGAAATGAATGTCCCGGTACCGATGTATGCAAAGAAAGAGTGGTTTTTATACCATCTCGCTGGTGAACCGAAAATTTCAAAGAGTATTGACATCGGGCCGGGTTTTGCGGAAGAGTTGAACTATTTGATTGAAACGGTGTTCGGGGAATACAAAGATGCGATTAGAGACTATCGCACCACTATTAAAGAGTATGTTTATAAACTGACCTTTAAACAAAATAAGCGCCAACTTCAGATAATTATCACTAAACTGCTTTTCGTCCTTCAAAAGCTGCGAGAAAAAGGCGTAGCTATCAGAGACCTGAAACCGGATAACCTTTTTGTCATTGAACATACGCCGGGCGCACTGATTTCATCAGCTCAATCGGCGGCTTTCTCTATCGGGTTGATTGATTTTGAAACAGCCGTTCGGTTCAAAACCAAGTATGATAATAAAATTGAACAGCCTTTGCTGGCCGGCACGCCGTCTTACGCCACACCATCACACTTGTTTCGTAATGAACTTTTATATGACACTTTTCAGGACTTATCCCGTATCTTTCATTTCCAGGATTGGCAGGCCTGCATCGCCATAATTTACAGCGTTACTACCGGAGAACAGCTTGCTGAAAAAACCGGACGACTGTTGCCAGCCATTATAAAACTCATTAACAGTCCGGAAAGAAAAAAGATGACGTTAGATGATCTGTTTAAAAAAGGGAGTCATTTATTCTGGCATACAGCGCTGAATGAATTCGTCGAAAAATTACGCATTAAAGAGGACATGCTTAAAGCCCTCAAAATCCGGCTGCCCCCGACAATCAAAGAACTGTTCAAACATGAGTTGAGCATCGAAAATGATCGCATAAATAAAATTATATGGAAACAAATTGATGGCCAAAATATTTTTAAAAGCCGTAAAAGCCGTAAGATATTATCCGAATCATCCTATCAGATCATCGGGCATTATAAAGCCAAATGTGAATCCGGCCTGAATATCCCCAAATCAAAGTCGAAGATACGCAAACTGACTGTTAAATTTTTAACAGATTTAGAGCATCTTAAACTCCAGTCGGAGCAACTGGCTGACACCAATGAAATATTAGAGCAATCGATAGCGGTCTTGTCTGTTTATGATCTGCTGGAACTGATGTTCAATATCGTGTTAAAAGCGATGTATCTTGATGACTGGGGCGATCTCTCCGTATATAATGAGCCACTGACAGATGATATCGACAAAGATGACAATTTATATAATGAAACCGTTATGCTTGAAAAAACTCTTTTGTACGATTAGATATAAGGTTAATTTTCATCCGACGTTTTTTTTAGCCGCTTTTCCAATTCTTCGACTTTTTCAGACAACGCATCAATCGTATCGGTCAGTTGAACAATATGTTGACGGTCAGCCAGATTCATCACACCAAGTATTTCTTTAATCCGTTTATCAATCGTGGTACCGATCCATGATTTTAAATTTTCAGTGTAACTGATAATTTCTTTCTTCAAATTACGCCCCTCTGATTTGGACAATTCTCGATCTTTGACCAGCTTGTTGACCAACTTATCAGTTTCATCTTCTGCCAGAGACAAGGCACTTTGCCATATAGAGGTATATTTTTTGGCATAGTCAGCCACGGTGTCGCCGCCTTTGCGGATCAATCGCATTAATGCGCCGGCTGACAGATTTTCGCCAGCTTCTTTGTCGCCGTGAGCAATCATTTTGGCAAGGACCGACGCCGTAATATCATCCCCTGTTTGGTTATCAATCACATAAATCTCTACGCCTTCTTTAATCATAGCGGTTAACTGCGTTAACGTAATATACTTTTTGTCAACCGTATCATACAACTTCCGGTTGGCATATCTTTTTATTTTGTGCATCATGATTTTCTTTCTTGCTAAGGAGTGCCTGACTGTAAGTTTGGCACTCCTTTTGATTACTCAAATATGGCAAATAATTTGTAATTTTAAACTTTCGACTTATTCAAATAATCCACTTTTGTGTTTAGCGTTTCAAGCGCCTGGGTTAATCGTTCGATATCTTGTTTTTGAGGAAGATCGATACGCGACAACACACCATCAACCGAACGGGTGATGGTCTTTTGAAGGCCTTTTAACGGAATTTTCGGGCTTACAATTTTTTTGGCGCTGCCGGAAACATCGTCAACAATTTTACACGCATCGGCTTTGACCGCACTGATGAACAATTCAGCGTTTTCAGAAGTGTTAGCGGCATATTTTTCTTTATACTCACCCAACTTCGAAATGATTTGATGTGTTTTATTCTTGATCACTCTGCGTGGACAAAACCGGCGTTCAGCAACCGACTCTTTTTCCTCGGTGCTTTTTTCTTGCCGGACAGTGGCTTTTGCATCCGTATCGACTTTTTCTGTTTTTTCTGTTTTTTCCGTTTTAGAATCAGAACGCTGTCTCATAGAAACGACATCTTCAAAGATAACGCTGGCATCCGCTTTGACACCTTCAGCCAAATCTTTCCCCGCTGTAATAATCTGATCAGCATATTTGTCTCGATAGTCATTAATCATTTCCCCAACAGCGTCAGTGCTTTGCCGAAGTTTTTCTATATAGGAAAATTGTATTTCCGGTTTTGCCGCTTTTTCTTCTTTTTTTGTTTCTGTCATGGTAAAATACCTCCTGATAATTTCTTATGATGATTTGTTTGTTTAACAAAATTGTTTGTTTTAATGATGTCGCACCGCGTCATTAAACACAATATGATGCACCGCGTCATATTTGTCAAGTTTTTTTGCCACTTTTTTAATTGTTTCATTAATTCCTCAAAGGAAGCACCATACAGGTGTATCAACGAGTCAGGTCAATATTGGGATTAATAGCGGTGGGTGGAGTGCAAACTTCAGTTTACTTTTCTGGCAAGCTGAAGCTTGCACTCCTGTCAAGGCGGCATTACGGAGTGCTGAATTTACAGTTTAGCAAATCCTGCATGAAATGCCAAAATCAGATTTTGCTTACGGATAGGCGTGAAAAGCGATACCTTCGTAACGCCAGACATCGCCAGCCGTGTTGATAAGAAAATTCTTTTCATTTTCATCTGTGGTTAAAAGATGCACTATTAAATTGTCACTGTAAAAGCGATATACGGGTAGCGCGCCCTCTTGATAATCTGACGGGATATAGAAGGCCGGGCCTTCATACCGCCAAATGTCCGCGGCCTCAACGATCAGATATTCTTTTTCATTTTTATCTGTTGTGAAAAGATGCGTCTGCAACACCTCGCTGTAAAAACGATGAACGGCTATAAGCGTGTTTCTTTGAAGCCGTGTTGCTGCCCTGTATTGTTTGGGAAGAAAAGCATTATAGGCAGGTCCTTCATATTGCCAAACATTTGCCGCATTATTTATCAGATGTTCTTTTTCATTTTCATCAATTGTAAAAAAATATTTCAATAAGCCCGGTCTGTAAAAGCGGTGAACCGGATAAACGGTGTCAAGACTCAATGCCACGTTATATCCCAGTGAATCGGGGTCACCGGGAACCGGCAGAACCAAGTCGGCATCAATACCCAGGTCGCCATAGATTTGGCCGTCGTTTAATTCCAGCGCCCATTCACTCCAGCAGTCCAGATCGGAAATCATATCGCCGGAGGCAACGGTATAGATAAAAGCCAGTGTTTCAGTACTGCTGCCAGCACTGTAATACGCTGTTCCGGGGGTTGCCTGTCCAGTGTCCAGCATTAGTTGCGGCATGCCTTTAACCCAGACTGTTTTGCTGAATCGCACGATGATTTCTATGACTGAACCGGCGGTGTATGAACCGGCCGTCGCGGTCGAGGTTAGATAGATTATACTCGCTACTGAAGGTGCTGACGAAGGTACTACCACTGAAGGTGTTGCCGAGGGTGCCACTGAAGGTGTTGCCGAGGGTGCCACTGAAGGTGTTGACGAGGGTGCTACTGAAGGTGTTGACGAAGGAGGCGTGACGACAGTGGGCGCAGTCGTGTCAATGGCGATCTCCTTGTTGGCTCCAAGAGAATGAGTCGCACCCGATGCAGGCAACGTGAGAATCGCATTTTTTGTGTCGGCAAGATTTTTTATAGTTCCGCCATTCAAATCAAGGGCATTTACAGAAACATAATCCAAATCCGCGCTGGCATCACCTTCTGAAACTGTGTAATCAAAGGTCAGCGTGGCAGTTCCTGAGCCTGATGCGTAATTCACAACAGCATTCGGCGCACCGGTTTCCAGCGTCAGCAACGGTGTGCCGGTTACATTCACCGCCTCTGAAAAGATTACAGTAATAACTATGACGTCCCCGGTGTAATATGTGCCGTCATCCGCGGTGGCTGTAACCTCAGCCGCTACCGGAACAGTTGCCTCTCCGGGAGAAGCATTTTTTGAAAAGCCGGTTGCTTTGGTGTGCAAAACGACATTCTGATCCCCAGCGGGGTCTCTCACAATTGATTCTCCGGCATTATACGAGCCAAAATCCTCAATCTCGCCAACTCTTGTAGCGGTCGCTGAAAACCCGGTATATGTTATTGGATCATCCTGTTCATCTCCATTAAATAAAAGTTGAATATATTGATCCAGATTTGGATCATAGAGAACAACATTATCACCACCATTGTTAATAGTAGCCCCTGAGCGTCCCGCATCAAAAGCTAAATTGCCAGCAGATAATGATGGTAATGATCCTCCATCCTGAACACCGTCAATAACTATTGCATATTTTCCCGGGCCGAGGATAGTTGGTGGGGTGGAAGGAAAGGTAAACCATTTTTTTCTACCTAAATCCCATAGTTGAAAGCCGCTGATATCGATTGGAGCGCTGGAAAGGTTATAAAGTTCAACAAATTCGTCCAATTCATCAGGTGCGCCATTCCCATCGGTATCATAGTTCATTCCAGCAGAATCGGGGTCTATAAGTATTTCATTGATACATATTCCACCTGCCAGCACATTGGATGTTGGCAGAGCCTCAATTACTTCAACTGATATAATACTTGAAGCAAGCAAGAAAACGACAGCAAAAACTAAAATTAAAAATCCATTGAATTTTTTCATAGGTTTTTCCTTCGGAATCTGTTTTGCAATACTTTTTGAGAATTCTGATAAAGAAAAATATAATCTTTCCAATATCATATAAATTTTTTTAAAACAATTAAATATTTATAATTCCGCGCCCTGAGATTTGCCACCGATAATTACGGCTATCATACGCTATCAGGGTAATTTTATAACTGAACCACTTTGGTTTTAATATTGACAATCATCCGCTTGATTGGTTAATTTCAAATCATCAGTATCATAATAGGATACAGGTGCGGCAGATAACTATTATCGAAATGATATGTGAGGATTACGAAAAATTTGCGAATTCTGGGCATCCTTCATATAACAGTAAAAGTAGTTTACACTTTAACTATTTCGTCCCTACGGGACTTGTTGTATGATAAGCCTCTTTTCTATAGATATTGTGTCCCTAATGGGACAATGTGTAAACAGTACAATGAAGGATGCCGAATCCGCATCTAAAAATCAAAAAAATTCAGTTCGGAGGAGTGAGGATGTTAAAAATCAATCATAATTATGAACGTATTTATGCCAATATAATCAGATTTAATCGCCAATACTTAAAAGCGAATACCGGCTTAAAAACCTTGATAATCGGCGTTTCAGGCGGTATCGACAGTGCGTTGACGTGCGCTTTAGCTTATGAGACCTTGAAAAATATCCCAACGGTGCGTCAGATAGGTCGAAGTATTGCCATTGAATCTAATACTCAAAATGAAATAAAGCGTGCTGAATCCATTGGCCAGGCCTTTTGCGATACTTATGAAGAAATTGATTTGACCGTTTCTTTTCATAATCTTTATAAAGATTTGGTTTCTTCGGAAAGGTCCCAGGATAACGTTTCTTATGATGAAAAAATAAGGAGAGGCAATCTGAAAGCGCGGATGCGCATGTGCTTTCTTTTTGATTTGGCGCATTTTGAAAACGGAATGGTGTTATCCACTGATAATTATACCGAATTTTTACTGGGTTTTTGGACACTCCACGGTGATGTGGGTAACTTTGGGATGCTTCAATTTCTATGGAAGACCGAAGTTTATGGTTTAGCGGGGTATCTATCAGATAAATATAAAACAGAAGGCCAGTCTGATCTGAGTGATGCTTTGCAGGCCTGTATTGATGCCATCCCCACGGATGGCCTTGGAATTACATCCAGTGATTTTGAACAAATCGGCGTATCGGATTATGGCGAGGCTGACCGTATTCTGATCGACTATTTAAATGGCAATAGCGCGTTGGCAACCCACCCCATCGTGAAAAAACATCTTCAGACGGGCTTTAAGCGATCTGACCCTAATAATATTGGCAGGGAAATTATTTTAGGGGTTTCTGAAAAATAAGGCGTTCTGTTTAATTTCAAATAAAAAGGGTTGCATTATTAACAATAATGCAACCCTTTTTTATTTATGGTAGCGGGGGGCGGATTTGAACCACCGACCTTCGGGTTATGCTTACCAACTACAGCTTTCGCTGCATTTTCCAATGTTGGAAAAATTTGTGGTCTGGACTTTCTCTTCATCCTTTTCTAAAGAAAGAGGATGTCCGCCGTTAAGTCTCTACACCTTCTGTTCAGTTAACAGTTTTTCAGCAGAATACTACTGACCAACTACTGTACACTGAATAGCTTGGCTCGGGATTACCACACTACCGGCTTCCCCGAATTTGACGGATTATCACCTCGGCATTTCTGCCAAGGCAGCCCTTTGCAAGATTAACTCCCAAGCATTGCGATATTGAGCCGATTTAGGCTTTCGCTGCCGCTTGTCGGTTTCGACCAAGTGTATTTCGGAACCGTAACTTCTGAATACGTCTGAAGGCATAATGTAATAAACATTCAAGTTTTCAATATATAAAATAGCAAAATCAAAATCTGAATCGTCATATTCTTCTCTTACCATTTTGCGGCGATTGGTTTTTGTTCTTCGATTATCAACAACGTAATTTTGTTTTATCGAATCAAACCATGCGCTCTTAACCTGAATTTTTAATAAAGTACCTTCAACATCTAAAACCAAATCATAAGGCAATCTATCCCCAATTGGTACTGAAACATCCCAACCTTTTTTTAAAGTTTTGAGAATAACCGCTTGTTCAGCAATATCACCTTTGAGTTTTGTATTCATACGTTAGCTAATTGCAATCTTGAGCCCGACGAGCTACCAGACTGCTCCACCCCGCATCAAATTATCTTTACTATATATACCTGTTATTTGGGCGTGTCAAGCTATTTTGTACTTAAAATCAAATTATTTTATTTTTCTTCAGGATTTTTAAACAATTCAGATGCCAATTCAATATTTTCGGGACAAAATACAAAAAGACATTTGGCATCCGGTGACTGCACCGAACCATACACATAATTGATATTTATTCCTTTTTCACCGAACTTGAGTGCCATATCAGCCAGAGCGCCGGGATGATTTTCAAGTTCGATAGAAATCACCGGTACAATATCAAAAATATAGTCATTTTGCGAAAGAAGCTCCATCGCCAAGTCATTTTTATTCACCAAAAGCCTTATCAAAGCAAATGTCGCCGAATCTTTGCGCATCGAGTTGTAGCTCGCCGGAGATGCGATACGGTTCAACGATTTGCCACGCGCTTTAAAAAGTTCTTTCACATAAGAGGATGCATCCTGAATCGTCATTGCATCAATATTAATGTCATTTTGAGCAAAAAGTGACGCCAGCTCGCCAAGTTCACCCGGTTTATTTTTCATAAAAAGCGATATTTCCGTTCTAATCATTGAATTCACCTCTGTTATTCGTGCGTTAATAAAAATATTCAAAATGAAACCTATATCTCGAAATAGTATTGAAAAAAGCTATCCGAGTCAATAGCTATGGCTTTTTATCTTCTTTTATTATACCATATTTTCATTTTAACTAAATATTTGAAAAATGATTATGCGTATAGATCTTCATTGTCACAGTAAATATTCCCTTGATAATTCTTTTGAACCCGAACTGCTGATTAAACAGGCCATTAAATTGAATCTGGATGGCGTCTGTTTTACGGAACATGATTCTTTGGAGGCATCCTGGCCTGTAACTGAAATTAAAGTTCCGGAAGGTTTTTATGTTTTCAGAGGGCTGGAGATATCCACTGACAAAGGCCACTTGCTGGTATATGGCCTCAAAGATGATTCATGGAACACTTGGTACATGAACAGTTATCCCGATGCACAAGCCGTCATTAAAAAAGTTCGTCTGATGGGAGGCGTATGCGCACCGGCTCATCCGTTTCGCCCTTGTGATTCTTTCGCTGGTGAATTATTGCGTATGGACAATTTTGACGCGGTCGAAACGCACAACGGTCGCGATTCGCCTGATATGAATCGTAAGGCATTGGGTACTTCCCGAATTTTAGGCCTGCCGTCCATAGGCGGAAGTGATTGCCATCACAAGTGGCAGGTGGGCCGGGCATATACGCTGTTTAAAAATCCTGTTTACACATCAGAGGCTTTGGCAGACGAAATCAGGAAAGGCAATTGCCAGGGGGAAATGGGAAAAATATTGAATTGACACTGATTTATAAATAATTTATACAAACTGAATTCAAGTCAGTTTAAATTCGTTAACCCTAAAAGGAGGAAAGCCATGGCCGAACAAAAATTTCCCAATCCCCATGAAATTGAAACAATTCCCGGAACCGAAGGCTGGGAGCGCATGTATCCCTACCATTATCGTTTTTCCACCGATAATAAAGAACGGGAAGAATACGAAAACAACATGTTCTGGTTCAATGATGCACTGCATTATCCCGAACCTATGTATCCGTTTGATATTATCTGGGATGAAGCCTGGTTTTTGGCGCTGTCTCAGTTTAACACCCGTATTTTTATGGTTCCGCCGGCGTTGGGGGTCGATCATCGCATCATTAACGGCAATGTGTATATCACGCCGGTACCGGTGGCAGACCCGGAGGAAATCGGCGCCAGAGTGCCTCTTTTCATGGAGAGAGCCGGTTATTATTATGAAAACTGGAATAAACTCCATGATAATTGGGAAGCCAAGATGAAAGGCATTATCACTGACCTCAAGACGCTTGAAATCAATCCCTTGCCGGATATGGAAGAGCTGTCCGTCGTAACAGAGGGACTTGGCACTTCCAGCGGTTACAAACTCCTGCAAACCTACGACAAATTGATCGATCTGGGTATTCGTTGTTGGCAATATCATTTTGAATTTTTAAATTTGGGGTATGCGGCTTACGTGCAGTTTGTGGATTTTTGCACCACGGCCTTTCCTGATATTCCGCTCCAACGCGTTACCCAAATGGTCGGCGGCATTGATGTCATTATGTACCGCCCCGATGAAGAGCTGAAAAAACTGGCCAAACTGGCGATTGAACTGAAAGTGGGCGATCAGCTTTCCGGAGATGCTGATATTGATGCGGTGGTCGAAACATTGAACGGCTCCGATAGCGGTCGTGAATGGCTGGCGGACTGGGATAAGGCCAAAGACCCGTGGTTTTACGTTTCCACCGGCACCGGCTGGTATCACCATGATCTCAGTTGGAATGATGATCTGAACGTACCGCTTAATTCCATGCGTATTTATCTTGACAAGCTGCAAAAAGGTGAATCAATAGATCGGCCTTTGGCTAAAGTTCAGGAGGAGAGCAAGCGGATTACAGAGGAATATCGCAGTTTGTTAAAAACCGATGAAGATAAAACAACGTTTGACCAATTGCACAGCATCTCCAAATTGGTGTTCCCGTATGTTGAAAATCATCTGTTTTATGTGGAACATTGGTTTCATTCGATTTTCTGGAACAAGATGCGCGATGTGGCCCGGATTATGAAAAACCATCGTTTTATAGATGACATTGAAGATATTTGGTTTATGCAGCGCAGTGAAATTAAAGAGGCGCTTTGGGATTTGGTCACCGGTTGGGCCACGGGTTCGGAATCACGCGGGCCGACGTACTGGCCGAAGGAGCTTGAATGGCGCAAAGGGGTTTACCAAAAATTTAAAGAATGGACGCCGCCGCCTGCCATGGGAACACCGCCGGAAACCATTGCCGAGCCGTTTACCATCGTATTATGGGGCATTACCAACGAAAGTATGGCCGCATGGGCGAAACTCAGAGAGATCGGCGATCCGGACAAAGTAACTGAATTGACCGGTTTTGCAGGCTCGCCGGGTGTGGTTGAAGGCATCGCCAGGGTGTGTCGCAGTGTCAAAGATATTGGTATGTTACAAGATGGTGAGATTTTGGTGGCTCCCACGACATCACCTTCATGGGCGCCGGTTTTTCAGAAAATCAAAGCATGTGTTACCGATGTCGGCGGTATTATGTGTCATGCGGCCATCGTCTGCCGTGAATACGGTATGCCGGCGATTGTCGGAACCGGCCAGGCCACGTCGATAATCAAAACGGGTATGCACATCAAAGTTGATGGCGGCACCGGTAAAATTGACATTGAGAGGTAAGCCATGGACGCACGCGCTCAATATATACGATGGTTCGAGGAATGCGACTTATCCGATGTTCCCATAGTGGGCGGTAAAAATGCGAGCTTAGGTGAATTGTTGAAAGCTGCTATTCCGGTTCCGCCGGGATTCGCTGTCACCACAGAATTGTATCATCGCTTTCTGGATGAAGGCGATTTAAAACAGCCCATTTTGAATCAGATCGATAAAATTCAATCTGATGACACGCAATCCGGTGAAGCGGCCAGCCGTGCTATCCGCGCAATGATTCAAGAGACACCGGTCAGCCTTGAAATTGAAGATTATATTGCCGAATTTTACCGGCGTCTTTCCAAACAAAGCCATATTCCGGCTGTTCCTGCGGCGGTTCGCTCCAGCGCCACGGCCGAAGACCTGCCGGATGCCAGCTTTGCCGGCCAACAAGACACGTTTTTATGGATTCGCGGTATGGATAACATTATTCAACGGGTGCGCCAATGCTGGTCCAGTTTGTTTACGGCACGGGCTATCGCTTATCGCAACAAAATGGGATTTCCTCATGATCAAGTGGCCATTTCCGTAGGCATACAAAAAATGGTCAATTCATGGACGGCCGGCGTGATGTTCACCATCAATCCGGCCACCGGCGATCCATCCGTGATTGTGATTGATGCCAATTGGGGATTCGGTGAAAGTGTTGTTTCCGGTGAATGCACGCCGGATAATTTCGTCGTCAATAAAGTGACATTTGAAATTATCAAAAAAAACATATCAGCCAAAGAGTGTTTATATACGACCAATCCGGAAACCCATTCAGTGGAGCGACAGGCTATTCCGGCAGAGCGTAGCAAAAATCAGTGCATCATCGACCGGGATGTCATCGAACTGGCCCGCATCGGCAAACGCATTGAAAAACATTATGGCAAACCCATGGATATCGAATGGGCTATTGATAAAGACCTGCCGGCCGTGGGACGTGTTCTGATTGTTCAAAGCCGGCCGGAAACGGTGTGGAGCATTAAAAAGGTCAAACCCGTGGTCAAACCACGCTCGTCCGCTTTGGAACACATTGTTGCGGGCTTGATGGCGGGGAAGAAAATTAAGTAGTTTTAATGTAGGGTGGGTGCAGAGAAACGGAACCCACCGAATGCTGACTAATGGTGGGTTTCGTTTCTCTGCACCCACCCTACAATTTAAGTATGTTCAGTAGATCGAAAAATTCCATAAAATACGGCCAAAGGAGTGCCAAACTTACAGTTTGGCCGATGGTCGCAACATGAAATTCCATGAAAAACACTGCCAAACTGTAAGTTTGGCACTCCTTTTCGATCTACTGATGTTATTTGAGTGTAATATGAAGTATGCAAAATAAACCATAACAAAAAGGAGTTTATGTATGAAAGACATGAGGGATTTTATCGCCAAATGTGAAGAAGAAGGTGTTTTACATCGCATTACGGCGGAAGTTGATTGGGACCTGGAATTATCCCATATCGCCAAATTAAATGAAGAACAGAGCGGCCCGGCGCTTCTGTTTGAAAATGTCAAAGATTATGATTCGCCTGTCATTATCAGTGTTTGCACCACCACCGAACGATTGGCGCTTATCATGGGGATGCCCAAAGATTCAAGCCTGACTGACCTGTATGGCGGCTGGGCGGAAAAAGGGGAAACCAAAATACCGCCTAAATGGGTGGATAGCGCGCCTTGCAAAGAAAATATCATCATGGGCGATGACGTTGATCTGTTTAAGTTTCCGGTTCCCAAATTTTATCCTTTGGATGGCGGCCGCTATTACGGCACCGCGCATTTCATTATCAGCAAAGACCCGGATTCGGGTTGGGTCAACTTAGGCACGTATCGCAGCCAACTGCTCAGTAAAAATAAAATCGGCACTCAGTTTATCAAAGGCAAACACGCCGACATCATGCTGAAAAAATACCAGAAGATGGGCAAACCCATGCCGGTGGCTTCCATTGTGGGCTGTGATCCGATTCTCTTTATTTTGGGTGCGTCCAGACTTTCGGCTTTTGAATCCGAATATGATGTGGCCGGCGCGATTCGAGGCGAGCCCATTGAGGTGGTTCAAGGCGAAACCGTTGATCTGCCCATACCGGCGACGGCTGAAATTGTTGTGGAAGGCGAGGTGGATGCGGAAAAATTTATGGAGGAAGGGCCTTTTGGCGAATACACCGGCTATTATTCCGGCGTGGGAACCGATCCCCGCAACTATATCGATGTCAAATGCGTCACCCATCGCAACAATCCGATTATGTGGGGCACCACCGTCGGCCGCGCCGTTACGGATACACACATGACAATGGCGCTTTCCTACGGCGCAACCTTATGGCAACAATTGCTGAACATGAAAATACCCGGCCTGAAAGCGGTTTACTGCCCGCCCGAAGCATCAGGACGTTTCATGGCCATTATCTCCATGACCCAAATGTATCCGGGCCATGTCGATCAGGTACTGACCGCCTCCATTTCCACCGAAATGGGCGCTTATGGCCTGAAAACCGTGATTGTGGTGGATGATGACATTGATCCGTGGGATATTCCGCGTGTCATGTATGCCCTGAGTTTCCGTTTTCAACCCAACCGCAGCCAGGTGATCAAACGCGGCCGTTCCACACCTTTAGACCCCTCCCTGCCGATTAACGCCCGCGAAATCACCGGCCGTCTGCTCATGGACGCCACCATCCCGTATGAATGGAAGAACAAGCCGATTCCCATCGAACTTGATCCGGAAATGGTCAAACGGGTGAAGGCACGCTGGTCGGAGTTTGGACTGTAAAAATTCGGAATTCGGATTGTTCAATGCGGAACACGAATAATCCGAATTAAACCAAAATTGATGTCGGCTGATATGTAAAATTTTATATCAGCCGACAATAAATCAAATCACGATAGCCGACTTATATCTGTCATAAAAATTGAAAAAGAACAGGTTAATAAAAATAGTAGCAATTATTTTTTAATTTTATCCCGCTTAATAAAAATATAAATTGGTATGTTAGCCGAAAATCATATAATCGCTGGTTATTTTTCTAAAGAACGAAAGCTAAACTATAAAGGCAACAAAATGGAATTCAAAGAAAAAAGTCTTGGTTATATCCTTTCAAGTATGTTACTTTTACTATCCCTTTTCGGATGCGTCACATTGCACGAAGCCGCACATAATGGAGAATTGGATAGAGTTCGCAAATTGATTGAGAACGGAGAAGATATCAATAAACGTGATTCATTAGATTTTACACCTTTGATGGAAGCAGTAGGAAATAGTGACGGCATTGATACCGTAAAATATCTCATATCTCAGGGTGCGGATTTGAATTTAATTAATTGTGTAGGTAAAAATGCATTAATGTATGCAGCTTATTTTGGGAATAATGAAATAGTAGAGTATCTACTTACAAAACGTGTTGATATCAATGCAAAAGATAAAGACGGTCGCAATGCTTTAATGCTTACCAACTGCTACCAAAAAGATATTGTCAAAACACTATTGATAAACGGAATAGATGTGCTTGCTGAAGATGATTCAGGAAAAAATGCATTGAGCTATCATCAAGATGATTATGATCGTTATTTTTCTTCATCTAAAGACTGCCGTAAGGCGATAACTTTTATCGAAGAAAAAATTAAAGGAACTGATGAATACAAGCATGCAGCTAAATATGAGAAGGACATTGAATTTAAAATAAAAAATTCGGGTAGTGCTTTACAACAAGTAATAATTCTTTCTAACATTCTTGAAAAATATGAAAGCAGAATAAAGAGCAATCAATTTTTAGAAAAATATTTTGATGTATTCGATGATCTCCGAGTAGCAAAGCAAGATATAGTTGTAACAATAGAAACATCAGATTGTACAACAATTCCTATTTTAGGAACATCATGTACTAACAAATTATATGCAGGAAAAGTGCTAAAAAATGATATTGTATATTTAGATAGAGGTGGAAGGCGCATACGTACAATTAACAAAGAGAAAAATCTATCTAAAATCAATACATATTCTGGAGATTCAGAATTAGATAATTGGAATAACCTATTGGGCGAGGAGGCTTTTGGTGAAACTAGCCTTTTTAAAGAAGAAAATAATTTACATGACTCTGATCTTTATCATAAAAATTTCAATGTTCGTATGCCTGATAAATATTATCCGACAAGCTTTTCAAAAAAATGGTCTTCTTCATATGGTGGCATATTAGGTTTTATTGAAGATCATCCTATTATTAGCCTTGTCGCCGGAGCAGCTATAGTAAAGGCATTAGACAGTGATTCTTCATCTTCATCGTCATCTTCATCGTACAGCTCTGGAAGTGGTTCTCTACTCTTCAATGTATCAGAAGGTAGTATTTTGCCCACAACAGTAAAAAAATTTACTGTAAAACTTAAAGGAACTGATAATTATATTTCTCAAGAGGATAGTTCGGGAAACGGCTTTTTCCAAGGTGGGTATTCGAGTTTTTATAATCTTGAGCCAGGGAATTATGATATAAGTTTTTATGGTATAAATCAATATGGCAAAAATGTTTTTTCAATGTCAACAAGCTATTATTATCCAGGAGGCGACAAATATTGTAATGTTAATACAAGTACGAAAAGTATGACGTGTAGATGAAAAATCCGAAGCCCGTAGAGTAGAGACGTTGCATGCAACGTCTCTACAACGACGACAACAACCACCATCGTCGTCGAAAAATAAATTCATGTCAGCAAGTAGGGTGCGTTAGCGAAACGTAACGCACCATGTTAATATTAAAAGCGATTTAATTCGGTGCGTTACGGCTACCGCCTGACGCACCCTACTTGTTGCTCATGGACGCCGCCATCCCTTATGAATGGAAAAACAAGCCGATTCCCATCGAACTTGACCCGGAAATGGTCAAGCGGGTGAAAGCACGCTGGTCGGAATTCGGACTATAAAAATTCGGAACACGAATAATCCGAATCAAACCAAAATTCATGTCGGCTGATATGTAAAATTTTATATCAGCCGACAATAAATCAGATGAGACGGAAGCTGGCTAAAATATAAAAAATCACGATAGCCGACTTATATCTGTCATAAAACTTGAAAAGTAATCAATTGAAAAAGAACAAGTGAATAAAAATAGTGACAATTATTTTTTAATTTTATCCCGCTTCATATAAATATAAATTGGTATGTTAGCCGGAAATCATATAATCATTGGTCAGATGCCAATGTAATTACGAAAGGAATGCAAAATGACGATTGAAAAAAAGACGTATCGAAGTGGCCCATTTCAAGAATTTTTCGCCCAAGGAACCCAAATTGGAAATGTTCTATACCTATCGGGTCAAGTTGGTATCAATCAAGATGGGAACACTCCAACTAGTATCGCTGACCAAACAAAGGTTGCCTACGCGAATATGCAGGATGTTCTATCGCAGTTTGGAGCTGACATGAGCAACATCGTTGACGAAACCTTCTTTGTTACCGACATGGATGAACTATTCGGTAATATCGAAGATGTCTATGGTGCAAGAGAGGCGGCTTACGGCGGTACTCCTGAAGTGTGTCAAACCGTAGTTCAAGTGGCCGCTCTTGTCCAACCTGAACTAAAAATAGAAATAAAATGTATAGCACATCTTTAGCCTGAATTATTCATAAACGCATTATGAGATCAATTTTCAACCCGCTGCCGTTAAAAAATCTAACTGATCGCAACTCTGCGGTGGTTATCGGGAGAGTGCCCGGCACTTCCTGTCGGTATCG
>JAUCGF010000023.1:0-10488 GCA_030378005.1 Desulfococcaceae bacterium HSG9
GAGTGCATTTATACCAAGTTTTATAAAGTTAAGCGTATAAATTAAAACGGATTGATATTATAGAATAAATAGCTGGCACTACCTGTTTACCACTACCGAAAATTTATAGGATACCTATATGATCGATATTGAATTTTCCAAAGAAGAAAAAAATATCACCGCAGGGGTTAAATTATGATTTGCATTTTACATGGCTATTTGCTGGAAGGTTCCGGAAGTAATTTATGGACCCGTTCCATTATTCAATCCTTATGCCGTCAAGGAAAAACTGTTCATTTGATGTGTCAGGAAAATCATCCTGAGATTTACGATTTTATCGGCACAATGATTGACTATCGTCAAGACGGGTCTGTGGGAACCGTATCGAAGCGGGAAACGCCATATAGCGGCCAGTGCATCATGCATAAGCCCTATATCGGACCGACGTTGCCGGTTTATGTGTGGGACCGGTACGAGGAATTTTCCGATGTGCAGCCGATGATCCGCTTAAATGATGAACAAATTTCCACGTATCTGGAAAACAATGTTCGTGTGCTGACGCATATCGTCAAAAATTATGGCATCAGTGCAATCCATGCCAACCACGCCGTTTTGATGTCCGTGGCTGCCCAAAGAATGCACGATCTGTTCGGGATTCCTTACGCTGTCATGCCGCATGGCAGCGCGCTGGAATATACAGTGAAAAAAGATCGGCGTTTTTTTAAAATGGCATCAGAAGCTTTTGAAAAAGCGAGGCTGATATTCGTTATCGGCAAAGAAATCCGAAGCCGAGTCACTGCCATGTTTCCCCTGATCGACGGCATCGAAACCAAAATGACGGACCTCAATCTGGGAGTTGATACGGAACTCTTCAAACCGCTTCCTCGGAAACTGCGTGATCAGCATATCAAAGCGCTGGATCATGCCCTAGTAGATATACCACGAGGTAAAACGGAACTGATGCGCTCAAGGCTGGAACAAAAACTGTTCTCTGAAATGACGCAAAGCGAATTGATGAACGCCATTGGTGAAAATTCGGATTACAATCCCAAAAATACGGACAAAGATGCAGAGGCGGCCCTATCTGCCATCAATTGGCATCAAGATCGGGTTATTCTGTATGTGGGACGCCTCATTTCCGGCAAGGGAATTCATTTAATCCTGGCCGCTTTGCCCTTTATTTTCCAAAAACACGCTCAGGCTAAAATGGTGATCGTTGGCCACGGCCCTTTAAGAGAACCACTCGAAGCCATGATATTCGCTTTGGCAAACGGCATGAGGACACTGGTGGAAAACATTGTTAAATGGGGGGCAGAATCAGAAGGTGCGGGAAAGGAATCCTTCAGGGAAATACAATTTTACTTCGCACAATTAGAAGCGGACAATTTGCTTGATACTTATTTCGAGGCTGCTGAAAACCATATCCGCAAAGACCGAATCATCTTTACCGGATATTTGAAACACAAAGAATTGCGCTATTTGTTCCCATCCTGTGATGTCGCTATTTTCCCTTCCATCGTAGCCGAAGCCGGTCCGCTGGTATTTTTGGAAGCTATGGCTTCCGGTTGTTTCCCCATGGGCGCCTATCATGCGGGTATGGCGGCAAGTATCGACTCAGTGGCCGGTTCAATCCCGGATCATGTTTTAGAATTGATGAAACTGCGTGCGGATAAAAAATATATCGTCGCCGACATCGCATCCAATGTTCAGAAGGCATTGAATATCAATGAAGATTCAAAAGCGGCACTCCGCAAGATTGCCGTGGAAAAATATGACTGGCAGACTGTCAGCAAACGTCTCGCGGAGAATTTAATGCCGGGAAACTCCGTTATCAGGTCAAATTCGGGGTAATTTTTCAGACCAGGCCAAAACTGTTTTGCCCGGAGCGATATAGCTGAAATATTTTGGCAACTCTGTTCTTTTGTTACCTTAAACATTTAATATTAATCCGCATACATAGACTCCAGTTTATATTTTTTTAATATGTTCAAAACGGTTCCGGTTTTACGCAAGTGATTTAAAGCGTTTTGCCATTTTTTTACAATGCTGTCCGGTGTTTTCAGGTTGAATGCATAATATGATCTGCTTTTTTGGACGACATAAATTTCCTCAGCCATGCCTTCCAAGGAATATTTTGCCATTAAAGCAGATGATTGGGCAGTGTCTGTATACCACAAATCAATTCTGTTTTTCTGTAATTTTAACAGATTTTGATTTTCTACAGTCACAAGGCTCAGTTTTTTGAAACCATTATAAATCAAGAACTGCTCATTATTTGAATCGTGCACCACTCCAATCAGGTATTTTTTAGCATCCTTAAGATTGTTGATTTTAATTGTGGAGCCTTTTCTTGCATGAAAACTAAACCTTTTTTCCACGATCGGTCCTACCCATTTAAACATATTTTCTCTTTGTTTCGTTCGAGTGGTTGAAAATAACACCACATTGGGTTGCTCCTGCACTATTTTATAACCACGGGCCCATGGATATACTCGAATATTTTCATTCGTATTAATTCTTTTCTGAATATGTTTGACGATATCAACTGAAGGGCCTTCTGCTCTGCCATTCAGTTCGTAAGACAGAGGCGGACATTCACATGTGATTATTTCAACCTTCTCCACAGCATACGACCGATGACTTAATGCGACAAGACAGAGAGAAATTGTTACTATAATTATTATGTTTATTTTTTTGGTGAGCATTTCAAACTCTCTTTATTTCGTTCTGGTTATAAAATCAGTAAGTACTTGACTATAAGTTTTCCAGCATCGCTTTTGCCGGGTCGCAAACCCACTTTGAGTGGTGTGTAACATACCGAAAAACTTTTGTCCAAGTACTTATCTCCATAAGTTGGTCTGCGTCCGAGTTTTTCTTTTAAATCTTTATAAGCATTTATCAAATCATCTTTATTTATACGGCTGATTATAATTTTCTCGATTCGCCAATGGATTCAAGGAATTTATTCCAACTGCCAAAACATCTAAGTACTTGACTAAAAGTTTTTTTTGTAGATTTTGAGAACAAAACAACCATAAATTATGCCTAAATTTCAATACGCAGCACAACGCAGCATATTTCAGTTAAGGATAAAGATTAGCTGGAAAAACTGATTTTGTATTCTATGCCGACATTTTTCAGCACGTTTTCCAAATTCGCATCTGAATCTTTAAATGAATTGTAGGAACTTAAAGGTAACCATCGATATTCAGTAGATGGAAAGTACAAGAATGCAAAAATTAAACATAGCGATTTTTTGCATCCAGCACTGGAAAATGCTTGCTTATTCGGGTTCCGGCAAAAAACCGCTTCGCTTATTTTTTGCACTATAGTGCTTTGTCAAACCTTAATTTTAGGGTAAACAGATTTTAATTTACACCGTGCATCGTTAATTTTCATATGCCACTCGACACCGCGTCAGCGGTCGTTGACATCTGCCGACCATGCGCTGATTTCCTGTTGCAAACTCTCAATCTCTCCGATACGACGGCCTGAAATACATTGCCGGGTCATTGCGCTCAACTCGTTTTCTGCAATATTCAGCCTGCTTCCGTATTTCGGTGTTTCGGTGTATAGCAAAGCTCGATACGGCGGACTGAAGAACGGGCACGTCCGGGCTCTGACATCTCATAAAAAGCTCCTTTTGTATGCGTGTCAAGATTATCACAAACCAAAATAACTTTTTCGTAATCGGCATAGCGCCCCTCTGGCATTCCGGCCGCTTCAATCGCCTGGTCTGTTTCAGTCATCCGGGGACGGGCGACAGCCTCCCGCCACCCGGAAAGAGGTTCGGTAAACATGAAAATACAGGCGGTTCCGCAGCGCTCATATTCATAATCGATACGAAGCGGATGATTTTCTGTTGCCGGCCGAGGCTGCCGTCTTTCCTTGATTAATTGAACGGGTTGCTCACCCATACACATCACAGGATGATTTTTATCATACGGTTTTTCATATATTTCCAAAACCTCTTCCATATCAGCTGCGAATTCCGCATCATTTTTCGGCGGAATCACCCGGTATTGAATATTCCGGCTGTTCATACCGTTTTTTTAACGTCTGACGGACGGTCTCGTGACTTACCGAATCCGCAATTTCCAGTTCAACCGCCTTGCGAGCCGGAAAGACGCAATGTCCGGTTCGCATAGCCGGGCGGGGGAGGGCCGAGACGGGTGGCGATAATCCTGGCTTCCTGTTGCAATCTCGGAGTCGGAGGATGTTCCCTTTTCTTACCGTCAAGCGCCAGTTTAAATCCGTTCAGAACGAACTGCGGTCGAATATTTTCAACCGTTTTTGTCCGGCAACCGGAATGCTTCGGAAATCAGCCGATCTGTCCGGCATGGTCCGTCCGCTCCCTTTGAGTTTCCTGATAGTTTCATGCAGATGATCTCGTTCTTCCCGAGTCAGTCGGACAATGTATTTTTTTTGCATAATGATCCTTCATAATTTTTTCTACATTATGCACTCATTTTCCGGCAAATACAATCCTGATTTTTAGCTTTGACAAAGCACTACTTACTTTTTCAAAAAAATGAGTTTTACAAAAATCAAATCCGTATATATATTCAGGGAAATATCACAATCGTATGCAATAGAAAAACACAGGAAATGGACTTTTTATGGAGCCATAAAAAATAAATATTACCGGAGCTGACACATGAGTACAAAAGAAGGTAAAAATGTGAAACAGATTTTATCAGAGGTTCGCAGCATCCAAAAAAGTCGTGAAAACACATATCGGGAGCAAGCCCTGAAACTTTTTCCATGGATTTGCGGAAAGTGCGGTCGTGAGTTTAGCGGCAAACGATTGAGAGAACTAACGGTGCATCATAAGGATCATAACCATGATAACAACCCGCCTGATGGCAGTAACTGGGAATTGTTGTGCCTTTATTGTCACGACAACGAGCATTCCAGAAATGAGGTTGCCGATATATATGACAATACGTCATCAGGCAATTCTACGGAACATGATGACGGATTTGTTCAGAATCCGTTTGCAGGTCTGGCTGATTTGTTAAAGGATAAAAAACCGGAATAGTATATGTCCTGGATAACCTGAAAAAGCTGCCATATTGAAGTTCAAATACAAGTTTATCAGCTGATTTGTGCTTCGATATGACTTTGACAAACCACAAAATTATTTGCTGGAAGCGTTGAATGGAGATAGATTGCAAAAAAACCCACAGGAAGATGATATGGTGTCTCTCTTTTTCCCTCTCTCTGAGGGATCTGAATATTATGCTGATTAAATCCGGAATCATAAACGTTCTTTGTGAAACAGCAACAAGTAGGGTGCGTTAGGCGGCAGCCGTAACGCACCGAATTTTTTTCCTGACAAATCGCTTTTAATATTAACATGGTGCGTTACGCTTCGCTAACGCACCCTACTTGCTGGCAGGCTTACGATATAGACGGGTGTCCGGATGTTCAAGGTGCGTGCGCAATGAATCTGCCGTTTTTTTGAGTTCATCCGCACTAACCGATAATGTGTAACGTTTTAAGCGATCAGGAAAACTGACTAACAATTCTAAATGTTTAGGGAATTGAATCGGATACACCGCCGCGGTGGCGGTGTCTTTTAAAACAGTTTCCAGAGAGGTTTCTTTGGTTTTCAGCGCAATCACGCAATCATCCTGAAAGTAATCTTGCAATTCAGCGACTTTCAGTCGATCCATCATATCGCGGGCATCCGAAAGGGCTTTTTGAATCAGATGGTCATCGTCAAGCGCGGCGCTATGTTGCAAAAGTAAATCCGTCAATTCAAGATAAATCGGTTCGGCCAGTTGACGAAAAGAGCGTCCGGAGCAGGTGTTACATGACCGGGTGAATTCATTCCGCAGCTCATCCAGGCTGCCGACCGCTCTGCGATACGCGGTGACGGCTCTCGGATTATCGTCCATGGCCGCCAAAAGGCGTCCGGTTTGCCATTGCCAACGAAATATGATTTCCGGCGCGCGTACTTTTTGAAGCGCCGCAATCGCCTGATGGGTGAGTTGTAAGGCATCTTGAAAACGTTCTTGCGTTTCATAGAGATTGCCCATATACCCCAAGGCATAAGATGCGGCACGCGGGTCTTTGATAGATGTCGCTGTTTCGGAAGCGGCTTTGAACGTTAAATAGGCTTGGCGCAGAAAATCATTTTCAGTTTCTTCAGACGCTGTTGAATGTATTCGGGCGTAAAGCCGTCCGACAGCAATCAGGTTATAGGCTTTATCATGCGATTGCGACACTTTTTGAAGGCTTTTAAAAGCGTTTTCCAATAAGGGGATGGCGTTTCCATTGTGCTCTTGTTCTGAATAAATGCGGGCGATATTGATTCGGGCCTTGGCGGCTAAAATGGAATTATCAGCCTGATCAGCCAGCTTTTTGCTTATGTTGTAATATTTTATAGCGTCATCAGGTTGGTTTTCAAGAACAGCCAAATTGCCCATATTTAAAAAAAGGCCTGCTCTGACTTCAGATCGCGGTTCTTCTGCGGCCAGAGTCTTGTAAGTTGTCAAGGCATGGGTATATTTGCCAAGGGCCTGAAAGCCACGCGCAAGCGAATATCGCGCGTCAACTGAAGCGCTGTTTTTTTCGTGTGAAGCGTAAATCGAAACTGCGGTCTGCCAACACTTGACAGCATCGGTAAAATGGCCATGATTGAACGCCTCGCGGCCTTGCTGCATTAAATTATCAGCCTGAACCATAGCGGCGGCGGTGTCTTTGCCTGTCTCAGCATGGCTGTCGGATATAACAGCTGAACTTATGGAAAATAGAAACAGTGTCAATAAAAATGCCGTCAATCTGCAATATTTTGTCTGGATGGGTTTCATTTTAATTGCTATCATCTGTGATTCAGGTTAACAAATTCAAAAATATGAAAAACAAATCATAAAAGAATCGTTATAATAGAGCAAGTAAAAGCTACAATTGACGTCTTAAATTTTTTCGGCCTGCGTGATTAGAATGAAATTTTTCTTAATGAGCTTCCGTGAGAGCGGCATTTTTGTATAGCTTTTAAGATAAAGTTTTTGGATTAAAATGGTGGACATCACTAAGTAAAATTTAATGTAATACCAAATTGTTAGCAAGCTATGCCCATCCTACATCGAATCCTAAATCTTTTTGTTAAACACTATAGCGCAATCAGTTAGGATTGCGTAAAAATTTTCCACTGATAATTTTGATAAATGTTACAGTATATAGATATGAGAACCGCAAGGAGGATTAACAATGACGCACCGCTTCAAACACTCAACCCGCTTTGTCAAAATTCTGTTTTTCTGTTCTGTCATTACATTGCTTATGTGCATACCCGTCACCGCAGCCGATCCTTTTGCCGCGGCTTACGGCGGATTCGGCCATGAAAAAACGGCTGCCGCGGACATCACCTCAGACGGCGGTGTCATCGCTGTCGGCCAGACCGATTCTTTCGGAGCCGGTGATACGGATATGTGGCTGGTAAAACTGGACGCCGCGGGCAAGATCGAATGGCAAAAAGCTGTCGGCGGCCCCGGATTCGATACGGCGCATTCCGTTCATCAGATTGTTGGTGGTTATATTGTAGCCGGTGTGACGACTTCAGATGACGGAAACAAGGATATCGCAGTCATCAAACTTGACAGCGGCGGCGCTGTTCAGTGGCAAAAAACTTACGGTGGAACAGCGCCCGAAGACAAACCAGTGATACATCCCATCGGCGACGGTTTCATTCTGTGCGCTCTGACCGCCTCTTTCGGTGCCGGTGAAACCGATATTCAGGTGTTGAGACTGGATAACAACGGCGATGTGATTTGGCAAAGAACATACGGAGGGGCCGGTTTTGAAAAAAATCCTTTCATCCAACCGGTGTCAGAAGGCGGCTATATCATGGCATGTTCCTCCGACTCTTTTGTCACCGACCCGGATAACGACAGCGATACCCTTGTATTGAAACTGAATGATAACGGAACAATCGCCTGGCAAAAGAGCTATGGCGGCGATAAATTTGAATCCGAGCCTGTTATCCGTCAGAATAATGATGGCAAGTATATCATAGGAGCGTCAACCCAATCATTCGGAATAGGCTTTATCAATATTTTGCTGTTTCAGTTGGATAATACCGGTCTGGTGGAATGGAGCAAAGTTTTTGGGCAAAGCGAAATCGTTTATACGCCATCTGACATCCGGCCAACCGATGACAGTTATATTATAGCCGCGAACAGAATCGCGCACAGAGTTGAGCCGGATTTTGATAAGCCCGAATTTAAAATCAAAACAGCATTCTTTAAAGTTGATAACACCGGCGCGATAAGCTGGCAGAAACTTTATGGCAATGATGACATCGGGACAGTCACGGCAAACACGGTTCATCTTACCGGTGACAATAAATATTTTATAACCGGCGGCCGTTTCAATAATGATTTTTTTGTTATCCAAACAGACGAGGCCGGCGATCTGCCCGGTTGCGGATTGGATAATTTATCAGATATTCAAATAGAGGACGTTACACTGGCCGGAACAGATATTTCCGTTGTATCGGCAAATTCGACAGTCAATCCGTCGGCCGCAAGTTTGGCGTCAATCGATTCAAACGGCTTCGGCCATTTCTTTTGCAACCCGCCGGTCGGAGGGCCTGTCATTGACGCGGCGGGAGATGAGCAAACCTTGGCGGACGGATCGATATCCGCCGAAATTTGGGCGCATGTTACCGACGGCGGCAATGGAATTGACAAAGTCAGGGCTTTGATTACGCCGCCCGATCAATCCGGCAACCCTTCCGAACATTCGGAAGCGGAATCGATTGATTTGACATATAATTCCGGAACAGATCGATATGTCGGAATTTATGATAATTTTCAGATATTCGGCTATTATAAAATCACATTTTATGCCCAAGACTCAGCCGGTAATTTCGCTTTGCCGAAAGTGATTCAGGTGTATCAGGACGCTGTGCCGGATATGTTTGAAAATGATAACAGCATCACTCAGGCGCATACGATGATTCCCGATATCTTTGATCCGCGTCGTTACAACTTTTATAACGCTGAAGATGAGGACTGGATTCAATTTTACGGATCGGCCGGTGCAACCTATACTGTTTATGTCAGCAATCTTATGAGTGGGTGTGATGCAATGATAGATATCTTTAATGCCGCCGGTGAAGTTATAGCTTCTGAAGACAGTGAAATTACAGGAGGCGATGAGGAGTTGACATTTGACGTTATCCAGGAAGGCAAGTATTTTGTGAAAATATCGCCTTACGGTTCTTCAATCGCCGGAATAAAAACAGGCTATAACCTGATAATATCTGATATATTGGGTCCCTTGGTGGCTATATTTGAAGGCGATATTCGAAGCGGTTCTCCTGCCGGACCATTTATTACAAACGCTTTGATAAATTTTGCAACGTGCGGTGACTTGTGTCTGCTGGTAGGTGAGCATTTTTCTGTAAATACCGAGCTTAGCGCCGGCCATTATCATTTTAAGGTGACCGCTGACGGCCATCTTGATAAAACTTACCAATTTGTCTTATTCTCGGACGGTTCTGTCTGGATTGACTCTGATTATGAAACTTACAATGCGTTATATCTTGACCCGCTGCCTAAAAATTCTTCTGAACCGACGACGACTTCGACAACCACTTCGACTGTTCCGACTTCAACAACGACAATTCCGACGGCTCCCACGATAACTTCGACAATTCCGACCGCTCCCACGACAACTTCGCCAACAAACCAAAATTCTTCGCCATCAAGTATCGTGCCGGTTTACCGATTATACAGCGAAGGCCTGACAGTTCATTTGTTCACCACGGACGAAAATGAAAAAAACACATTGGAGCCGACCGATATATGGCGCTACGAAGGGACCGCTTGGTATGTGTATCCGGATTATCAAAACGGCGTTGTGCCGGTTTATCGTTTGTATAGTGAGGGGTTGAAAATCCATTTGTTCACTATTGACGAAAATGAAAAAGCCACGCTGGAACAGACCGATGTATGGCGTTATGAGGGGATTGCATGGTATGTTTTTCCTGATTGGCAAGACGGTTTGGTGCCGGTGTATCGTTTGTATAGCGAAGGTTTGAAGAAACATTTATACACCCGCGATGAAAATGAAAAAAATACGTTAGAAAATACGGATGTATGGCGCTATGAGGGAATCGCGTATTATGCTTATCCGACAAATAGATAATTCAACAATTTCGGATGAAAATGTACTCTCACTCTCACTCTTGTTCTTAATCTTAATCTTAATCGTAATCGTAATCTTCCCTCTGGTTCCCATGCTTTGCGTGGGAACCTTTCAAAGTTCCGTAGGAACGGCATGTTTGTAGCAGCCGGCCCCGTGCCCCTGACCGAGTCCCATAGGGACGGCATGTCCGCATCGAAATATATTCCGTCCCTATGGGACTCAGTGATCACGGAGGATTCGGGTTCTACAAATATGCCGCTCCCACGGAGCTGAAAACAGATAGGCCGTCGTCACCTTTCAAAACTTTTCCCTCTGGTTCCCATGCTTTGCGTGGGAACCTTTCAACGT
>JAUCGF010000023.1:10583-23620 GCA_030378005.1 Desulfococcaceae bacterium HSG9
AAAGTTCCGTAGGAACGGCATGTTTGTAGCAGCCGGCCCCGTGCCCCTGACCGAGTCCCATAGGGACGGCATGTCCGTATCGAAATATCTCCCGGCCCTATGGGACTCAGTGATCACGGAGGATTCGGGTTCTACAAATATGCCGCTCCTACGGAGCTGAAAACAGATAGGCCGTCGTCACCTTTCAAAACTTTTCCCTCTGGTTCCCATGCTTTGCGTGGGAACCTTTCAAAGTTCCGTAGGAACGGCATGTTTGTAGCAGCCGGCCCCGTACCCCTGACCGAGGCCCATAGGGACGGCATGTCCGCATCGAAATATATTCCGTCCCTATGGGACTCAGTGATCACGGAGGATTCGAGTTCTACAAATATGCCGCTCCCACGGAGCTGAAAACAGATAGGCCGTCGTCACCTTTCAAAAACTTTTCGATCCACTTAAATTTCAAAAAATTTCAGATTTTTTTCAATTTAAACGACAATTTCACTTCACAGTACCGTATATACTTATAAAAGCTTTTTCACTTTTCAATGTATAAACACAAGGAGACTAAAATGGCAAAAATTTCTGAAACCCGGTTTAAATTGTGGAAAATTCTGTATTACATCCTGCTGGTGACAATTCTGCTGACCTCCGCCGTTTCCGCTCAGGAAACTTACAAATTTGAACGTTTATGGCCGACGCTGCTTTCACCCGCGCATTTCAATCATCCCCTGGCTGTCGCAACAGACCGTCATAATTTTGTTTATGTTGCGGACAGCGACAATCATTGCATTCGTAAATTCACATCTGACGGGTATTTTATGGCCAAATGGGGAACCCGGGGCGATGCTCATGGCCGGTTTGAATTCCCTGGCGGAATTGCGCTTGACCTGAACGGATTTGTATATGTCGCGGATACCGGCAATCATCGCATTCAGAAATTCACATCTGACGGCGCTTATGTCACGACTTGGGGAAATCAGGGACCCGGCGAAGGGGAATTTGAATCTCCTCTCGGAGTGACTGCCGATTTAAGCGGCAATATCTATGTTGCCGATACCGAAAATAATCGCATTCAAAAGCTTAATGCTGACGGTGTGTTCATGCTAAAATGGGGGGACGATGGGCAATTGAACTCTCCATGCGATTTGGCGGTGACACGCCAAGATGAAATTATAGTTGCCGATTCCGGCAGTAACCGCATTCTGAAATTCGATTCGGAGGGTGGCTTAATCGATTGGGGCGCAGATGCCGATATTTTGACAACCGGCAATTGCAGCGAACCCGCTGGCGTCGCTCTTGATATTCAAGGAAATATCTATGTGCTGGATAAAGTAAATCGGGTGCAAAAATTTTCATCCCAAGGCGAATCTGTTGATTGGGAATTGGAAAGTCGGCCTGCGGATACGGAAACGGCTTGTGAGGATGACCTGTTTTGCGGCGCGGCGGAATCGCATTTCACTGAGCCGCAAGGTTTGGCCGTAAACCGCGACGGTGTTATCTATGTGGCTGACTCCGGCAATAATCGCATCCAAAAGTTTGGCGCGGATGGTAAATTTATTGACGTATGGCAGAGCTACAGCCGTAAGCACGGTATCAATACCGCTGATTTTCATTCGCCACAGGGCGTTGCCATCGCCGCAGACGACTCGGTCTATGTTGCGGACACCGCCAATCACCGCATCCGCAAGTTTAACACCCTGGGACAATACCTGAACGGATGGGGCGTTTGGGGAACTGAAATCGGCGAGTTTGATCGGCCTTACAGCGTGGCGGTCGGGCCGTCCGATGTTCTTTATGTGGCGGACACTGGTAATAATCGGATTCAAAAGTTAGTTGCTGACGATTGGAGTGATTTTAAAACCGTCACCGCGCCTCGAAGTATCACGGTTGATAATAATGATGGATCAATCTATGTCGCTGCTGAAAGCAAGGTGCTGAAGTTTACAGACTCCGGTGAATTTTCAAAGGAATGGAACGGGTTTAACCTTCCCAAAGATATTGCGATTGTTCCTGACGGCGCGGTTTACGTCACCGACGCCGGTGCTAACCAAATTTATAAGCTTACCCTGGACACTAAAGTGCCATGGCCGATTTATGACGATACAGGCGATCCAATCAAGCTTAATGCGCCGCACAGCATCACTGTTGACGATTTAAGGAACGTTTATGTCGCGGACACCGGCAATCATCGCATTCTGAAGTTTAATCCTGGAGGCATACTTCAAGCATCTTTCGGATATTCAGGTGGTGAACCGGGCGAATTTAACCGTCCTGTCGATATCGGCATCGATTCCGACAGCAGGGTGTATGCGGTCGATTCCGGCAACCATCGAATTCAGGTGTTCCGCAAAGGATTGCCGAGCGATAAAACGATGAAGGCCGTTATTGTGGCCGGCGGCTATGGAATAGGAGATAACATGTTATGGGATGATACGGAACGCTGCGCCAATCTGGCGTACCGGGCGTTGAGACATCAAGGGCTTGCGCCTGAGGCGATCCGCTATCTGACTTCAAGACCGATTACGGATGATGAAGGCCATATTGCCGCCACCAATGCCAATCTTGAAGATGCGATCACTGTATGGGCTGAAGATGCGGACCGTTTGACAGTTTATCTCGTGGATCACGGCAGCGAATATGAATTCCATATCAGCGCTTCCCAAACGCTGGATGTGGAAAATTTTAAGATTTGGTTGAACACTTTGCAAAACACACTTCCCGATGATACGGTCACAGTTTATGATGCCTGCAATTCCGGCAGTTTTTTGGAAGAACTGATCCCGCCGGAGGATAAACAGCGTATTGTTATCACCAGTTCGACCAAAGAAGAAAATGCCAACTTCGCATACGCCGGGGCTATCTCTTTTTCCACTAATTTCTGGTCGCATGTTTTTAACGGACGCTCCGTCAAAGACGCTTTTGACAGATCCGCATACGCCATGACATCGGTGTTTGACAAGCAGCACCCTCTGTTGGATGACAACGGCAACGGCGAGGGCAACGATCCGAATGATGGTGAACTGGCGCAAAACACTTATATCGGCGACGGAACATCTAATGAAGATGATGCGCCGGTGTTCACATCTTGGTCGCCTCACCAGACGATCGATATCGGCAACAGCGCCGATTTTTTTGCCGATATCACCGATGATGATGATATTGTGAGTGTTTGGGCAGTGGTTCAGCCTCTGGATTGTGAAGATTCGGATACACCGGTTTTGAGGGAAAGGATGGTGATGCAGGCGATGGCGGCCCCACCCGATCCGACGGCCGGCTGTTTTTCAAAACCGTTTGACGGCCCTGTCACCGATATGCCCGGTTTCGACCTGACACCGGTGGAAGGCTCCCCCGGTCAATTTCAGGGGAGTTTCGACAATTTTGATGAAGATACCGCCTACCGTATCGCTGTTTATGCCCGCGACGCCCAAGGCAATATTTCGGAACCGGCGATCACCACCGTAACTGTGGAAAATCCTTTGGGCAAACGTGTGATAATTCTGGCCGGCGGCAATGCGACCGCTCCGCTCTGGCCTGCTATTTCCAATATGGCGGGGCTGGCATGTGAAGCCCTTGTCTCCCAAGGATATGAAACAGAGGACGCCTATCTTATGAGTCCGGTCAGCATTCCGGGAGCCGCTTATGCGCATGTTTCTCCGACTCTTTCAAATTTGCAGGATGCGATTGAAAACTGGGCGTCCCAAAATACGCGGGATGTTCTGCTCTATATGACAGGTGCCGAGGGGAATGAAGAAGAGTTTCCGCTTGCAAATGGAGAAATTTTGACGGCAACCGATTTGGATGTCTGGTTAGACAATTTACAGGCGAGCATTCCCGGAGTGGTGACGGTGATTTATGACGGATGTCGCTCCGGCAGTTTTTTAGCCGAACTGACTCCGCCTGAAGATAAAGAGCGCATTGTCATCTCCTCGACTTCCGCCGATCGGGCCGCGTTGTATCAAGCCGATGGCGACCTCTCCTTTTCCGCTTATTTCTGGAGACAGGTGCTAAATGGCGCCACCCTTGGGGATGCTTTTAAATACGCCCGCAAAGCGGTGGAATATATCACTCAGAACCTGCCCGGTGGCAAAATCACAGCAGAATTGGATGACAATGGGAACGGTGTTGGTAATGAGGAAAAAATGGATGGCGATCTGGCGCGTGATTATACTATCGGAACCGGCATTATTTTGATCGGCGAGCGTCCCGTTATCGCCATGGTGTCGCCTGCGCAAACCTTATACGACGGCTCGACTTCCGCTTCCTTATACGCCGAAGGCGTGTCCTCCGTCAACGATATCGACAAGGTCTGGGTCGTAGTGATTCCGCCTACCGCCAATATTAACACCTCGGCGGCGGCGTTGACCGGTTTTCCCACAGTTGATCTGACCTACAACCCTACCACAGAGCGTTATGAAGGCGCTTATCTGGATTTCAACACCAATGGCATCTATTGCATCTCTATTCATGCGCGTGATGTCGAAGGCAATTTATCATGGCCGATTGTTACTAAAGTGATTCAGGTTAATGCTCCACCGGGAGAACCGATAAAATCCATAAGTGCATGTCTTTTCGGTTCTTCAGCGTTAAAAAATGATGGTACGTTCTGGACATGGGGGTCTTTTGAAGGCTTACCGTATAGTTCTACGACTGTTCTGATGCATCCTTTTCAAGATATTGTATCTTTAGATTTAGGTAAACGTCATATAATGGCATTAAAAGAGGATGGAACGGTTTGGGGTTGGGGCGGCAATGGATATAATCAACTTGGTGATGGTACCAATATTGATAAATCGGATCCGGTTCAAGTGCATCCTTTGTCAAATATCATTAAAGTTAGAGCAGGATGGGTTCATTCAATGGCTATTGATAAAAATGGTAAAATTTGGGCATGGGGAACTAATTACTTAGGTCAACTTGGAATTAGTTTGGAAACGGTAAGAGTTAGCAGTCCAGTTCCAGTTTTAGTTAAAGGCATTGAAAATGTCAAAGATGTAGCATTGAATCAGTATAATACTATTGCTCTTAAAGAGGACGGCACCGTGTGGTTTTGGGGCTGGATATTTGGCCAAAATTTGACTAATATACATTTGCCGATGAAAATAGCAAATATCGATAATATTATTGACATAAAAACAGACATTCAGGGTCACAAAGCAGCAGCATTAAGAGAAGACGGTAGCGTTTGGGTTTGGAATAGCGGAGATATTATCGGCCAAATGCCAGTTCAAGTGGACAATATTTCAGATGTTACTGCCATATCTATAGGACTTGCCCATTTAACGATGCTTAAAAAAGATGGAACGGTTTGGACCTCTGGAAATTTTCCTGGGAACGGTACTTCAGAAAGTATGAAGCCAGTTCAAGTCTATGGCCTTTCAAATGTTATTGCTATTGAGACAGGAGTCGACCATTCACTTGCACTTGATTCTAACGGTTATGTTTGGGGGTGGGGATTTAATGATTATGGACAAATAGGAAAAGTGGATATTTTCAGTTTATATCCGGTTCTTATCATCGGCCCATCTGAATACAACCTAAAGATTGACATCAATTCCCCATCGGCAATAAGTACCGGCGCACGGTGGAGCATTAATGAAGGCGATTGGCTTGCTAGCGGGCAAGGCTTGAATATATTACAGGAAGGAATTTATACTATAAAATTCAAATACTTACCATGCTTTGACAAACCGGATGATTTAGCCGTAGCCATAGGCCCTAATGAAACCAAAACAATCAATGTCACTTACAATAGTCTCTATCCTTCTTGTCTCCCAGGCAATCTTACAGACGATTCCCAGCTTGATTTGCAAGACGCCATCGTAGCGTTGCAAGTGATGACAGGCAATACTGCTTCAGGTATGCTTCGTTCCGATTATACAACCTCCGGTGTTGATATTGACGGCGACGGCAAAGTCGGCATGGCGGAGGTGATTTATGTTCTTGAAAAAACCGCTGAATTGAGGTGAAGAGTAGGTCGGGTTAGCGAAGCGTAACCCGACATCAATCGGCAATATTGTCGGGTTACGCTATCGCTAACCCGACCTACAACTACAGCCTGTTTATTTATCCTGGCGGCATTTTGTCACTTTTTTTAAATTTTCCAAATAGGCTTTAATTTCATCAGGCGAATATTTTTCCAAAATTTCATCCAATGTGAGTCTGTTAAGATACTCTCATCTCCTGATACCAGACAGATTAAAAATTATTCAAGGTTTGTCCCGTTAGGGACTTGATATCTATAGAAAAATGTCTGACGAATACAGACAAGTCCCGTAGGGACGAAATAGGTGAATGATGCCATGAGAATTATCCTTCAATAGCTATATCGTCCCTACGGGACTTTACATAATACTTTTGATATTGCTATAGATATCAAGTCCCTACGGGACAAATTCAATATGACATTCGGATATTCATTCAATAGTAATGACCAGTTTTGTTTGTTATTGGAGATGAGAGTATCTGTACCCGAAGCAATTTGTTCAAAGACGGGCTGATTTATTTGCGATAATTTATATTCTGAAAATAATTTATTTCATCCGACAATTTTAAAGGATGTTGCCGTATAGATAGAGACACAAGGAAAGATGAATTATTCAGCGCTGTATAGCCAAGGGAAAAATCATCTTTCACAAAAAAATAATTTTTTATTTCTATCGACGATTTTAAAATCCGTGTCCGTATATCAATTTAAAAGGGTAAAGGATTGTTCAAGTGGTGCGAATGCGGACATCAGGACGGCATTTCACCTGCCGTATTATGATGACGTAGGGTGGGCAACCGCATGATTCAACAGATATTTATTGTCTGACAATACGGCAAAACATAAATGCTGTTAGATACATCAGAAATCGCTTGAAAACAATGGCCTGTGGTTAAAAGCGGTGGGCAAAATGCCGATAAATATTTGGGCAGATACGAATATCGTGGACGGCATTTTACCCACCCTACATGGCTTACTCCCGCAAGGCCCTGACCTCATCAAGGCTCAACCCGGTCGCATCCGCAATCTGTTCAACAGACAGAACATCGATTGTCAGAAGTTTCTCAGCCGTATTAACAGCCTTGGTTCGCGCGCCTTTTTCCAAGCCGATTTTTATTCCTTCTTTTTGGCCTTTTCTGCGGGCGGAACCGAGCATGGAAGCTTCATCCTTTAACGCTTTTTCCCTTTCCGCGGCCAATAATCGGATTTTTTCATCCCCGCTAAGCGTTTCAAGAATATCAAATGCTCTGAAAATTTTATCATTGACATAATGTGTTCTCATATCTCTATCTCCCTCTTCATGGGCATGATTGAAAAAATGAAGCCATTCGGCCATATCACCGGCATGATGCGCCTTACCCCGCAATCGCTCGAACTTCGGCATCTCGAAGATATGCAAAGTCAAATCTTCGGTCAGACACAGCTCAGGGTATCTTTGATCTCTGAGTTCAAAACTGAAATGATAATCCCGATATTCGGGAAACTGCTCATAATCAAGGAAATGAATCCCGATAACCGGTTTAAGCGCGCCATATTCATCACCCGCCTGAAGTTGTTCCGCATACATCCGGCTCAAATAATAGATCGTTCGCTGATTATAATCGTCATATTTTCTCACCTGCATTTCAATGTCATACTGCCGGCCGGTTTCATCTGACGCCCGGATATCCAAAATAATAAATTTTTGAATGATCGTTTCCGGCAAAATTCCGGGATTCAGGAGTTCGACCGACCTGATTCGTCGTCTCATCGGCGGATTCAAAACGGCGTTGATCAAGTCCGCAAGAAGTTCCGTATCTTGCGAAAAGAGCGATTTGAACACAAGATCAAGTTTTGGTGTCAGTAATTCAGTCATGTCTGTTTTATAACATTATAAACGTTTTATTGCAAATCAAGATATCACCCACGGCGAAATAGTGACGATGGCTTATATCTACAAGGATTCGATTTAGAAAGGATAATTCAGCAGACGTAGGGTGGGCAATCGCATGATTCAACAGATGTTTATTGTCTGACAAGACGGCAAAACACAAATGCTGTTAGATACATCAGAAATCGCTTGAAAACAATAGCCTGTGGTTAAAAGCGGTGGGCAAAATGCCGATAAATGCTTGGGCAAATACGAATATCGTGGACGGCATTTTACCCACCCTACATGGCTGTAAAATCCTTTCTAAACTTAATCCGTCTAGCCAGTAGGTCGGGTTAGCGAAGCTGAATCTTCATATATCAGACTCAGTCGGACATATCAGGCGTTTTCTCAGTTTTTGAAGAAGCCAATACCTTAGCAAGAATTTCCTTAAAATCCTCTATATAAGGACTCCGGATCGCATGCCTGAGAAGTTCTTTGAGCATATCATGGTTGCCCACAGAATGTAACGCTTTTTTTATTTCCGGCGGTACAGCAATGAAACGTTCTGTCAACGCTTCGATTACCATAATCCTGGCATTTTTGAGAATGCCCTTTTGAACCCCCTCATGACGTCCGGCATCAAAAATCTGTTGTCCTGCGACCGTATCTCTCAAATCAAAATTCAGCATTGAAATCACCTCCTCCCGTGTAATATCCCGGAACCTGTTCATAATAAAAAGACCGGTTATATTTAACGCATCCATGACCGATTGTTCGGTGTATGCGGTTTTAATTTTATGTTTCCACCTGCGGCCTCTGGTAAGAAGCTCCGTTTTGTTCGTTTCCGGGGAAACGGTGAACGGAGCCAGAACGATCAGCCGCGAATCGATTTCTGTCAGCATGGCTTCCGTATAATTCGTCAGCACGATTTCCTCGAACGCTTTTCCAAGCACTTCGCCGGCCTTGTCGCCAAACGCTTTTACCGGAAGAGCCGCTTTTTTATATACTTCGGCCGTGTAAACGATTCCGCCAAGAACCCTGTCCGCATATTCATCCTGAGCGCAGGCCAGCATGATTCGTGAAACCAGCCGGTAACGGATAAATTTATCCGCATATCCTTGAAATTCGATATAAACCCGTCTGCCCCGGCCTTCAAGAACAGGCAAACCTTCCGTATCGGGTTCCATGCGTTTGTCTTTTAACACTACAGAGCGGAACGTGTATTCTTCGGCTTCCTCGGGCGCAACACCTAACAGTTTCAGCACGGCGGCACCTCCGATACCCATCAACCTGAGAAACGGTTCATCCGTGCCGCGCGCTTCGACCTTCTTCTTATCAGTCATATTTTTTGCCTTTGTGATTTTGCACTTACTCCCGCAAGGATCTGACCTCATCAAGGCTCAACCCGGTCGCATCCGCAATCTGTTCAACAGACAGAACATCGATTGTCAGAAGTTTCTCAGCCGTATTAACAGCCTTGGTTCGCGCGCCTTTTTCCAAACCGATTTTTTCGCCTTTTTGCAAGCCGATTTTTATTCCTTCTTTTTGGCCTTTTCTGCGGGCGGAACCGAGCATGGAAGCTTCATCCTTTAACGCTTTTTCCCTTTCCGCGGCCAATAATCGTATTTTTTCATCCCCGCTAAGCGTTTCAAGAATATCAAACGCTCTGAAAATTTTATCATTGACATAATGTGTTCTCATATCTCTATCTCCCTCTTCATGGGCATGATTGAAAAAATGAAGCCATTCGGCCATATCACCGGCATGATGCGCCTTATCCCGCAATCGCTCGAATTTGGGCATCTCGAAGATGTGTAAAGCCAAATCTTCGGTCAGACACAGCTCAGGGTATCTTTGATCTCTGAGTTCAAAACTGAAATGATAATCCCGATATTCGGGAAACTGCTCATAATCAAGAAAGTGAATGCCGATCACCGGTTTAAGCGTACCATATTCATCACCCGCCTGAAGTTGTTCCGCATACATCCGGCTCAAATAATAGATCGTTCGCTGATTATAATCGTCATATCTTCTTACCTGCATCTCAATGTCATACTGCCGGCCGGTTTCGTCTGACGCCCGGATATCCAAAATAATAAATTTTTGAATGATCGTTTCCGGCAAAATTCCGGGATTCAGAAGTTCGACCGACCTGATTCGCCGTCTCATCGGCGGATTCAAAACCGCGTTGATCAAGTCCGCAAGAAGTTCCGTATCTTGCGAAAAGAGCGATTTGAACACAAGATCAAGTTTTGGTGTCAGTAATTCAGTCATATCTGTTTTATAGCATTATAAACGTTTTATTGCAAATCAAGATATCACCCATTCGATCCAACCTGAATATCCCTGAAAAAATTCAATCAGCGCAATAGTGACAACCAGACGTAGGGTGGGCAACCGCATGATTCAACAGATGTTTATTGTCTGACAAGACGGCTTACACACAAATGCTGCTAGATACATCAGAAATCGGATTTTTTGGAAAAATCCGATTTCTTAAATCACTTGAAAACAATGGCCTGTGGTTAAAACCGGTGGGCAAAATACCGATAAATGTTTGGGCAAATGCGAATATCGTGGACGGCATTTTACCCACCCTACATGGTTGTAAAATCCTTTCTAAACTTAATCCGTCTAGCCAGTAGGTCGGGTTAGCGAAGCTGAATCTTCATATATCAGACTCAGTCGGACATATCAGACGTTTTCTCAGTTTTTGAAGAAGCCAATACCTTAGCAAGAATTTCCTTAAAATCCTCTATATAAGGACTCCGGATTGCATGCCTGAGAAGTTCTTTGAGCACCTCATTGTTTCCGACCGAATATAACGATTTTTTAATTTCCGGCGGCACGGTGACAAAACGTTCTGTCAACGCTTCGATTACCATATTGAGAACCCCCTCTTGAACCCCCTCATGACGCCCGGCATCAAAAATCTGTTGCCCTGCGACCGTATCTCTCAAATCAAAATTCAGCATTGAAATCACCTCCTCCCGTGTAATATCCCTAAACCTGTTCATAATAAACAGACCGGTTATATTTAACGCATCCATGACCGATTGTTCGGTGTATGCGGTTTTAATTTTATGTTTCCACCTGCGGCCTCTGGTAAGAAGCTCCGTTTTGTTCGTTTCCGGGGAAACGGTGAACGGAGCCAGAACGATCAGCCGCGAATCGATTTCTGTCAGCATGGTTTCCGTATAACCCGTCAGCACGATTTCCTCGAACGCTTTTCCAAGCACTTCGCCGGCCTTGTCGCCAAACGCTTTTACCGGAAGAGCCGCTTTTTTATACGCATCGTCCGTGTAAACGATTCCGCCAAGAACCCTGTCCACATATTCATCCTGAGCGCAGGCCAGCATGATTCGTGAAACCAGCCGGTAACGGATAAATTTATCCGCATATCCTTGAAATTCGATATAAACCCGTCTGCCCCGGCCTTCAAGAACAGGCAAGCCTTCCGTATCGGGTTCCATTCGTCTGTCTTTTAAAACCACGGATCGGAACGTGTATTCTTCGGCTTCCTCCGGCGCAACACCCAACAATTTCAGCACGGCGGCGCCTCCGATACCCATCAGCCTGAGAAACGGTTCATCCGTGCCGCGCGTTTCGGCCTTCTTCTTATCAGTCATATTTTTTGCCTTTATGATTTTGCACTTACTTCCGCAAGGCCCTGACCTCATCAAGGCTCAACCCGGTCGCATCCGCAATCTGTTCAACAGACAGAACATCGATTGTCAAAAGTTTCTCAGCCGTATTAACAGCCTTGGTTCGCGCGCCTTTTTCCAAACCGATTTTTTCACCTTTTTGCAAGCCGATTTTTTCGCCTTTTCTAATAGCGGCGCCGAGCATGGAAGCTTCATCCTTTAACGCTTTTTCCCTTTCCGCAGCCAATAATCGGATTTTTTCATCCCCGCTAAGCGTTTCAAGAATATCAAACGCTCTGAAAATTTTATCATTAGCGTAATGTGTTCTCATATCTCTATCCCCCTCTTCATGAGCATGATTGAAAAAGTGAAGCCATTCGGCCATATCACCGGCATGATGCGCCTTACCCCGCAATCGCTCGAATTTGGGCATCTCGAAGATATGCAAAGCCAAATCTTCGGTCAGACACAGTTCCGGATATCTTTGATCTCTGAGTTCAAAACTGAAATGATAATCCCGATATTCGGGAAACTGCTCATAATCAAGAAAGTGAATGCCGATCACCGGTTTAAGCGCGCCATATTCATCACCCGCCTGAAGTTGTTCCGCATACATCCGGCTCAAATAATAGATCGTTCGCTGATTATAATCGTCATATCTTCTCACCTGCATCTCAATGTCATATTGCCGGCCGGTTTCATCTGATGCTCGGATATCCAAAATAATAAATTTTTGAATGATCGTTTCCGGCAAAATTCCGGGATTCAGAAGTTCGACCGACCTGATTCGCCGTCTCATCGGCGGATTCAAAACCGCGTTGATCAAGTCCGCAAGAAGTTCCGTATCTTGCGAAAAGAGCGATTTGAACACAAGATCAAGTTTTGGTGTCAGTAATTCAGTCATGTCTGTTTTATAGCATTATAAACGTTTTATTGCAAATCAAGATATCACCCATTCGATCCAGCCTGAATATCCCTGAAAAAATTCAATCGACGCAATAGTAACAATGGCTTATATCTACAAGGATTCGGTTTAGAAAGGATAATTAAGTTCGGCTTTGCAAATGGCCGACGTCAGGTCAAACTTCAAAAATTCGCAACTTACAAATCACAGTCTTCCTCTGAATCCTTTATAATCAAACCTTATTTTATTATTTTAAACCTTAGTAGCAAAAAATTACCAATCAATCCCCACCTTATTACCTTATTTCTCTGTAAAGCGTCCTGTTTCACAATAGAATGCCGGCATCTGATAAGGTAATAAGGTTAAAGGTCTGTTATATCTTTATATTCCACTAAGGTTTTAAAAACTGAAATAAGGTTATAATCTCTCTGCCGAATCACCTTGCCCCGATGTTCTATCCACGCATGAATAACCCATCGGAATCCATTGGCCGGTTGATTAAATCGCGTCATCTGAAAATAATTTATTTCATCCGACAATTTTCAAGGATGTTGCCGTATAGATAAATAGAGACACAAGGAAAGATGAATTATTCAGTGCTGTATAGCCAAGGGAAAAAATCATCTTTCACAAAAAAAATATTTTTTTCATTTCTATCGACAATTTTGAAAC
>JAUCGF010000081.1 GCA_030378005.1 Desulfococcaceae bacterium HSG9
AGCCATCACTCTGGCAATATCAAATTTATCCAAATCCGCCAGATCAACATTATCCTGGAACCATTTTCCAAAACCAAGTGTTTTTATGTCATTTGTAATCTTATTCATATTTTATTTTTGAGTGCCTCTAATGCCTCGCATCTGTTGCTAAACCTTCGGTTCAGCACTCCCTCTGAAAGTGTAAACCACTTTTAGAATAAAAATGAAGGATGCCCATATTTTACTCTATAATTAGAGTCTCACCAATTTTCATGATCCAAATATGCTTTGGATCAAACTTTTTTTCTAATGCTGTTTTTTTAAATATTCCCGCTAAATTTTTTTGGCCTTTATTCATTGAACAATAATCTTGATATAAATCATAATCCTGTTATATTCAACCCAAAGAAATAAAAGTAATAAAAAAGGTATTCGGTTTGTTAGAAATCATCTTTGATAAGGTAACAAAGGAGGGTTTTTATGAAAGAAAAGTTTTTACAAATGATTTTATTCGTTATCGTCAGTACAATTTTAACTGCATCTTCCGTTATGGCTGATGTCGCTCTTTGGGGTTCGACAACCTGCCAAAAGCGTTTTTTAGAACCCGGCGCGGATGCCTTGAAAGCGGCGACCGGAATAAAAATCAAAATATATGGGATTGGGACCGGAAAGGGGATGCTTGCATTATTCGAAGGGAAAACTGCTGTGGCTATTTCCTCTAACACTTTGGAAGAAAGCATTAAAACTGCCCAAAAGGTTCGTAAAAAAGCAGGCAAACCTCTTATTGAAGTTCCTGAAGGACTTAAATTTCATACAATCACTGAAGATGCTATCGTTCCTATTATCAATATTAAGAATCCGATTACAGAACTTTCTTGGGAACAGCTTGCTGACCTGAATACCGGAAAAGTAAAAAACTGGAAAGATGTCGGCGGTCCTGATTTGCCTGTTCAGGTTATAACCAGCCATGCTGGAAGTTCTACCAAAGCAGTATTCAAAAAATTCGTAATGGAAAAAGCTGAATACGCTCCTGACGCTATTGAAGTGTTGAGTACACGTTTGGAAATAAATGAAGTATCAAAACATGAAGGTGGGATTGGTGCAATCAGCACCGGTTTTTTCAAATTGAATCAAGGACGTGCTAAAATCGTCAACTCTGATGAAATCAAGCGGCCTATCGGCTTGATAACTATCGGCGAACCCAACCGGGAAGTCCAAAAAATAATTGATTTTTTCCGTTCGGATGAAGGTAAAAAATATATACGCTAACAATATGCAAAGTAAACGATTATGAGATTTAAGTTACAAACAAAAATTATAGGCGGCTTTTTGAGCATCACTTTAATATGCATTATCCTTGGACTTATCGGATGGGGCGGCATTTATCATTTGAAAAATGATATGTATGACACCGGAGCGGTTGATTTGCCCGAAATGCAGGCTGTATTGACACTACAGAAAGAATTTGTGGCAATCACGTCATCAATACGAGCTTTGGTAAACCCGACACTAAAGCTAAAAAAGCGTGATTCGGAATATATCCATATTGATAGCGCTTTTAATCGATCAGACAAGCTGATCGAGCAATATAATGCTTATCCCAAAAGCGCCGAAGAAAAAAAGAAATGGCAGTCTTTTATGATCACTTGGCGGAAGTGGCAAAACGATATCAAGGAATATTTACACTTATGTCAAAGTATTGATGCAATTCAAATAGAGAATCCATTAAAATTAGCCATAGAAACCGAACGATATTTCGGCACATACAAAACTTGGGCGGCAGAAGCGAGCAAGGCCGTTTTAGAGCGTGACAAGTTTACCGGAGCCAAAACATCCCAATCTCTTGAATTCGGTAAATGGCTGGCTCGTGTTAAAGTCGCTAATGCAGATGTGCAAAAGGCAATCAAACAACTCAATTATCAGTTGGATGAAGTTATTAAAGCTGTTGCCAATATTGCTGATTTTATTGAAATTGAAGAATTTGATCTGGCTAAAGATGTATATCTTTACGAGGTGTTACCCAGTATTGAAAACATTCAAATGTATGTGGCCGATTATATCTTAAAGCCGATTGACGGAGCGGTTCATCAATATGATCAACTGGATCAATTTTATCAACAGAGAATTTCCACATCCCTTAAGCAATCCGAAGATGCCCTTAACGAAATTGTCTTAATGACCAATAAGCGGGTTAAAATCAACCTTGATGATAGCGAAATTTTGGCAAATAAGATATCATTGTCCCTAACGGTGATGATATTCGCCGGTATTTTAATCTCTATCGGATTAGGAACGATGATGATTACGAGAGTCACCAAGCCGATTATCCGCTTAACCCATATTTCCTCTGGAATAGCCCGGGGCAATTTAAAACAGTCTATTCGTATAACGGGTAAGGATGAAATCGGTGTTTTGGCACACAATTTTGTGCTTATGCGCGATACGATACGAACTCTGTTGAAAGAAACAAATCGTCTGATTCAGGCTGTGCGAGAAGGTGAACTTGATATCCGCGGTAACACCGAAACATTTGAAGGTGATTGGCGAAAACTGGTGCAGGGCATAAACAGTGTCATTGATGCTTTTGCGGCTCCGATTGACATGGCTGCTCAATCCTTTGATCGGATTGCCAAAGGCGATATCCCTGAAAAAATCAATAAAGAATATAATGGCGATTTCAACAACATGAAAAACAATTTGAATATGCTCATCGAAGCTATGAATTCAACCGCTGTGATCGCCGAAGAAATCGCTGACGGCAATCTGAGCATAGACGCAAAAGTACGTTCGGAAAATGACCGTCAGATGAAAGCCATGAATGCGATGATTGCAAGGCTCAAAGATGTGATGCTGGAGATGAACGGGCTGATTGCCGCGGTTAGGGAAGGAAAGCTGGATATGCGCGGCGATGCGGAAAATTTTGACGGCGGCTGGCAGGAACTTGTCAAAGGCGTCAATTCGCTGATCGACGCTTTTGTCAAACCTATCGTTGTGACAGCGACCTATATCGACCGAATATCCGAGGGCGATTATCCGGAAAAAATAACGGAAACATACCACGGCGATTTCAACGAAATAAAAAACAATCTCAACAAATTGATTGAGAACGGATTTCAAGCGGTTCAGGTGGCGCGAAAGATAGCTGAAGGCGATTTGACGGTCGAAGTCAGCATTCTTTCCGAAAAAGACATTCTGGGAAAATCCCTGACTGAAATGGTGAACACTGTCAAGAAGATAGCCGGAGAAATCAACGCCCTGACGGACGCAGTCCAATCCGGAAGTCTGAATATTCGGGGAGATGCGGACAAATTCGGCGGGGAATACGCCGAAATCATAACAGGGGTCAATCGCACGCTGGATGCGATGACAGGCCCTTTGAACCAAACCGCCGAATATATCTGTCGGATCGCTCAAGGCGATATTCCCGAAAAAATTGTCACCGAGTACCAAGGCGATTTCAATGAAATCAAAAATAACATCAACACCATGATTGCAAACCTCGTCCGTTTTGCTGTGGATGTTCAGCAAGTGGCCAATGAGGTGGCTGTCGGAAGCGATCTGCTCAGTTCAAGCGCCTCGCAGGTGTCTGAGGGTGCGAATGAGCAGGCAGCCAGCATCGAACAGGTATCGACTTCCATAGAGGAAATGAGCGGCATGGTGAGTCAGAACGCCGAAAATGCCCGGCTGACCGCCTCCATTGCGGTAAAAACAACCGGAGACGCACAGGAAAGCGCTGAAGCGGTGAACGAAACTGTCATCGCTATGCAAAGCATCTCAGAAAAAATCGGTTTTGTTGAAGAAATCTCCCGGCAGACCGATATGCTGGCGTTGAATGCCGCCATTGAAGCCGCACGGGCCGGTGAGTACGGTAAAGGATTTGCGGTTGTCGCGTCGGAAGTCCGCAAACTTGCCGAGCGCAGCCGTAATGCCGCTAATGATATCAACACTCTTTCCGTTTCTAATGTGAAAATCGCCGAGCGTACAGGCAGACTGCTGACGGAGATGGTGAGCGGAACACAGAAAACCTCGGAACTGATACAGGAGATCAGCGCCTCGAGTTCAGAACAGGCCGACGGAATCGAAGAGGTGAACACGGCTATCCAGCAGACGGATATGGTGATTCAACAGAACGCATCCTCCACCGAAGATTTGGCAAAAGCAAGCATGGAATTCAAAAATCAGGCTGATCGGCTTCTTGAGTCAGCATCGTTTTTCAAGGTTTCCGAAACTGTTCGCCAATCAGAAATTAATGTAAAGATAACAGAGCAAGCATAGCTGAAAAAAGAGTCTGTTAATCAATTTTCTGCATAACGATAAAATCATATTGAAAGGGTTTTTTCTTTTTGAGAGAGGACGGCTTCCAATCAAGTTTGTCAATTTTGAAGTTGAAAGATAGACTCAGTAGATGGAAAGTTCAGGAGCGCAAAAATCAAGCGCAGCGATTTTTTGCATCGCCACCCGGAAAGGCTGCGGATTCAGAGGTCGGCAAAAAACCGCTTCGCTTAATTTTTGTGCTCCATGTCGTATTTTCAGGCATTTTCCATCTACTGAGATTGCGTATTTGCATAAAAATCATAGTTTTTTTAAACAATTCAGGAGGAGGAAAAAGATGAGCGAAGAATCAAATTATGACAAAAAATTCAAGCAATATACTGATGCTGTTGAAGACGCAAAGCAAAGTGGAAACTTTGATAAACTGTATGATGTGATGTGTGCTGTTTTTGAAATAAAATCGGTTCATGCTTCTGTAAAAAAGTATATAGAAAGCACAATAGATGTTGAAATTGTTGAAGGACCGGTTTATGTGGAAGGCTTTGTCAAATCTTATAGTAAAGGCGTTGCTTCAATCAATCATTTTTTTTCGGATAAAAATATACCCAAAGACAGATTGTTGCCCGCTTTTTATTTTGCTTACACGGAAAGCGCGCACGAGTATTTTTTGTTCATGGAGTCGGGTTGTGTCTTTGGCGGATACCATGAATCGATTTGGAGTGAATATTTTTGGGATATTTTCTATAAAAATGATTGTGATGTGGAAAAATCCTTGCCGAAATTTATTGAAACTTATGGTTTAAGAACTTTTACTTATACCCAGTTTGAAAAAATGATGCGTATTTGCCGCGAGGACTATGGAATAAAAAAACCGAAGCAATTTCCCGGCAAGTTAAAAGGGGATGATTTTGTTGAAATTTTAACCGAATGCGGAAAAAATGAAGAGGGCAAGCAGGTTTGCTATATAGACGATATTGTTATTTCCGAGGTTTTGGAAGGACTGATTCTTTATTTTGATGATTTCTATATATGATTTTAAATGAGTTTAAACTTGATTAAGTAGCGCGACAGTTCAATCTGGCAGATTGCATATTGGCACGATAATCATAATCAGGGAATAAGCTGGGTTTCGTTCCTCAACCCAGCCTACATTTTTATATTAAGTATCCCATTTGCCACTATTTTATGAAACTTTTCGATTTACTGATAATTAGACAAAAAAAACAAATTAACAAAATCTAATATAGGATATCAACATGAACAATAGAACAAAATTGGTCTTGCTCAGTTTTACGGCACTTTTTTTTGAATTAAGTCTTATTCGTTGGTTACCGGCACATGTTTTTTCAGTTGCATTTTTTTCAAATGTCGTTCTTATCGGCTCTTTTTTAGGGTTGGGAATAGGATTTCTACTTGTAGGCTACAAAAGAGACATTTTCAAACTATTCCCAGCCGTTTTCATACTTACAATTATAAGTGTGGTTTTTTTTAGCAACGTCAATGTTGCTATACCAAAAAATGCACAAACCTGGCTATGGAGTTTTTATTCAGGCAACAGGCTTAACAAAATAATATCTATTGAGTTCTCGATTACTCAGATATTAGCAGTTATATTTATTATTAATGTACTTGTATTTATACCTTTAGGTCAACACATAGGGCGGCTTATGAAGACATTTTCTTCTCTACAGGCATATACATGGAACATTATCGGTAGCTTGTTTGGAGTAGTCGTGTTTGGAATAGTCTCTGCCATAGGTATGCCTGCATTTGTATGGTTTGCTATTGTTGGAATAGTTTATTTTTCTGTTACTTACCATGAAAAATTTTTAGTTCTCAGTTTGTTGGCGTTTGTTGCTGGAGTTTCAATCATATTTTATTTGGAAAAAGATACTCTTTGGTCACCCTACTATTCTATAAACACACAGGCAAGAGTCAATGATAAAGGCATGAAAGTATTTGTAAATCAGCTTTTTCACCAAAAAGCTGTTGATTTTGAGAAAGAACCACATTTGTTTAATAAATACAGTATTCCTTATACTTGGTTTAGTCCCAAAAAAGTATTAGTGATTGGGGCTGGTACTGGCAACGATGTCTGGGTTGCTCAGAAAAATGGTGCAGAGCAGATTGATGCAATTGAGATTGATCCCATTATTTATAATTTAGGAAAGAAACATCATCCCCAACATCCATACGATAATCCAAATGTGAATGTTTATATCAATGACGCGCGCTCATTTATGCATAACGCTACAGATAAATACGACATGATAGTTTTCGGAACTTTAGATTCACACGCAAATTTCTCTATAACATCGTCTATGCGGCTGGATAACTACATATATACACGCCAATCACTAGAAGAAGCAAAGAATTTGCTAACAGAGAAAGGAGTTATTGTTTTGCTGTTTTCTGTACCGAATCAATGGATATTGTCACGTTTGTTAGACACCGCGCGCGAAGTATTTGGCAAAGACAGCAGTTGGTACGGATTTTACGATAACTACCTTTTTAACCTTATGATAATTGCAGGGCCTGGAACAAGAAATATATCTGGCTTAGATGCTTCATTTGCTAAGGCACTGAAACCGATTCCTGCAATTGCCAATGCGATGATTCCAACGGATAATTGGCCATACCTATATCTCCAAAATAAAAGTATTCCAAATATGTATCTTATTGTTATTTCCGTTCTCGTAATCATTTCAATATTTGCTGTTTTTGTCCTATCACCTGTAAAACCCTATAATATTGATTTTTTGTTTTTCTTTCTGGGGTGTGGATTTCTACTACTTGAAACAAAAAGTGTTACTACGTTTTCTTTGCTTTTTGGTTCTACATGGCTTGTCAATGCGGTTGTTTTTGCTGCTATTCTTACAATCGCAACTATTTCAAATCTTATCGTAATGAAAAATAATTATACGAAACCGTACATGCTTTTCTATGGGTTGCTTGCTTCTCTATTGTTTTTATACTTCTTTCCAGTTGCCTACCTGTTGCAGTTGCAAGGATTTGTAAAAATGATTTTTGCTGGAATTCTTGTCGCCTTACCCATATATTTTTCATCTATGATATTTGCAGTGGCTTTCAAAAATGTAAACAATGTAGGAGTAGCGATGGGTTCCAATCTTCTCGGAGCCGTTATAGGCGGATTTTGTGAATACTCTTCCATGATATTCGGATTAAACGCTTTATATATTATTGCTTTCTTCTTTTATATAGCTGCACTATTTTTCTACAAAAAGATGCCCATCAGTATCAGAATAAAATAATAGTGAAATGAAACTACAACTATTGATGAATGAAAAAGACTATTAAAATACTTAACAGTTTGCTTCACCGGGCAGTAAAAAGCCGCTTTCGTTGAAAAGCGACGTTATGGGAGCTATGATAAGCGATAATTCGCTAAGTTTATCGAGCAATGCAACAGTTCAATCTGGCAGATTGCGTATCACCACAATAATCACAGTTATCCCACTCAAAAAATGAAAAACCACATCGGATTCGCTATAATCATTCTTCTTATTTTGCCAACAGAGATGCTTGGTGCGACAAGTGCGGCAGCATTGATTAAAGCTGCCTTAGAAAGAACAAAGTACAATATTACATACGATGGCAGTTACCATTCTATTAAATATCCAGGTGGCGATGTGCCTTCAAATATTGGAGTTTGTACAGATGTGGTAATCAGGTCTTACCGAAAATTAGGAATTGATTTGCAAAAGCTGGTCCATAAAGATATGAAAAGAAATTTTTCAAAATACCCTTCAAAGCGAATATGGGGCTTAACCAGACCTGATACAAACATTGACCATAGGCGTGTCCCCAATTTACAAGTTTTCTTTTCCCGTCATGGCCATAAACTGAAGGTGACAAATAAACCTGAAGATTTTGTTCCTGGCGATCTTGTGACTTGGATGCTTCCCGGTAATTTACCACATATCGGAATTGTCACTGATCAATATAATTCTACTGGCAAAATCCCAATGATAGTACACAATATCGGTCGCGGCCCTGAGTTGGAAGATATATTGTTCGTTTATCCAATAAGCGGTCATTACAGATACTTACCATAAAACATGACATAACTGTTCATTCCAGATGGTAACTATGCTAAACGATAAATCGCTAAATCCAAAAACAAATTCCGGGAAAAGAGAGCGATAATTATGCCACAAACCTATCGACATCGAGAAGAATCTGTCAACACACAACTGGCCATACTGCTCACACGACACGGAGTGACCGCAGAGTCGGAAACTATTCATCAGTCCGGGCTGTAATCTGCTTTAGAAGCATTGAAATTTTAGCAGCTACAAGACAGCAGCGTTTCACACCAATTGCAGCGGGCTGTTGTTTATCAGAAAGACCCTTTTGGGAACAGCCCGAAGGGTTTTTTCTTTTTGGGAGAGAATGGCTTCCAATCAAATTTGTCAATTTTGAAGTTGAAAGACAGACCGGCGGATTCGCTCAAAAGGATGGGATATTTTTTGTTTACAGTATATTGGTTTTACGCTATGAATCATCTATTCAATTGATTGAACAGTGCAACAGTTCAATCTGAAAGGTTACGCATTTGCATAATGATTATAGTTAGGTGTACAAATGATAAACAATAGATTAAAAAAATTTATTAATGATCATGGGAAGTGGATTATAGCAACATCCGTATCATTTGCTGGTTTTTTAGCTACAATAATAATATTTTTGTACTATTATGAGAGTCAATATGATGCATTGGGATATCAAGTTGTTTCGGTAGTAAATATTGGAGAAACTGGTGCTGAATCATTTGATGATTTAAAATTTAAATATAATAAATTTATAATTGATTCTGGTAGTATTGTTAGAATCATAATTGAAAATAAAAGAAAGAATCCTATCCGAAGTAACGATTTTGAATCACCGATTTCAATAATATTCAACAACATTAAAATATTAGACTCCAGCATTAAAAATGCGGTTCCGTCAAATATGAAATTGAAATTAACGAATTATGAAAACAAAATTACGATAGAGCCAACATTACTAAATAGGAACGATAACTTCACTATTGACGTACTAACCGATGGAATTTTTTCTTCATTAAAGGTGAATGGAAGAATTGCAGGAATAAAGAGTATAAAAGAATTTAAAAAAGACCAAAAAAATCTTAAGATCATGGTTGGTTGTTGTTGTATTTTGTTAGCTTTTGCTTGGATGACTGTGTGGGGATCTTTAAATTCTTCATTTAGGTATAAACAACATGTAGCTATTTACATGTTATCATATACTTTCTTTTTTTTTCAGTTTTTAGCAACATTGACAGCCTCATTGTTTTCAATAATAGGCTTAATATTTTTTGGTGTAAGTCCAACTTGGGTTAATGTGATTTTATTAGCTTCATCTTTGTTGATAGTCGAAATCTTCGTTGAGAAATTACTACGCCAGAATGTTTTAATAACTTTCTCAAAAAGAAAAGACGAAACTGACGGAAAACATAAATTTTTTTTTCAAATTGCATTAAATAGTAGCATCACAATCATACCTCCTGCTATGCAGGAGGTCGGTGATTCGCTAAATGCAAAAACAAACTCAAAGAGCCGAGATCGATAATTATGCCCCCGACCTATCGGCATCGAGAAGAATCTGTCAACACCCAACTGGCCATACTGCTCACACGACACGGAGTGACCGCAGAGTGAGAAGGGAGATGATGAAAGTCAAACAACCCGCCTGGGCATCTATGCCGGTGCTTGACGTGCGCGCTTTGTCAGATGAAGTCATCTGCCAACTAACCAAAGCGTATAATGCGGTTTGTGAAAAAGAACTGACAGCGCTTGCAAAGCTTGACACCGATCCGGTGCGGGCGGAGATTGATAAGGAAGATGCAACACCGGAGAAGGATAAATCGATGAGATTGAGGTTATTGTGATCAGGCTATCCACTATCCGCAACAAAGCAGGCGTTACTTTAATAGAACTGATTGTCACCATGGCAATCATATCCGTGCTGGCGGTGGGGATTATTCCACTTTCACAAGTATCCTACAAACGAACTAAGGAGATTGAGTTAAAGCGGAATCTGAGAATTATCCGTAAAGCGCTGGATGAATACAAACAAATATCCGATGAATACAAGTTAGCCAAATCGGTGTCTGACAGCGGGTATCCCAAACAGTTGGATGTGTTGGTGGAAGGAGTGGAATTGGGTGGCGAAATACAGTCTAAAAAAAAAATTCTGCGAAGAATTCCTAAAGACCCCATGACCGAAGATGGCCAATGGGGGCTTCGGTCCTATTTCGATGAACCGGACAGCGATATGTGGGGCGGACAGGATATTTACGATATTTACACCAAAAGTGACCAAACCGCTTTGGATGGCACACTTTATCGGGAATGGTAAATGTGTAAAATACAAACAAATGAAGCAATCGGATTTTTTCAAAAAACCCGATTTCTGACTAACCACGGATTTACTCTGATAGAAATGATGATTGTGATATCAATCATCGGAATTCTGGCGTCTATCGCCATGCCCAATTATCAGAAATATGTTATCCGCGCTAAGGAAACCTCTTTGCGACGCACCTTATTTGTATTCCGAGATGTGATTGACCAATACTATGCGGATCATGGTAAATATCCGCCTGATTTGGAGTCTCTGACGGAAGAAAAATATATCCGCAAAATTCCGGCCGACCCTTTTACGAATTCGGCAGCTACCTGGATTACGATAGAACCGGAAGGCGATGACAACACAGGTGTTTATGATGTCCACAGCGGCAGCTATAAAATAAGTTTCAATGGAACGCCTTATAATGAATGGTGATTTTCCGATAATCCCAAACACAGAAGGGGTAATTGGAGTGCAAACTTCAGTTTGCCTCAGCAGCAAGCAAGCTGAAGCTTGCACTCCTTAGGAATTGAGGACGAAACAACTTTCCCATTTTAAGACGAGGAGTGGAATGCTGACTTCAGTTTGCCTCAGCAGCAAGCAAGCTGAAGCTTGCACTCCAAGTTATGATTTTAAATTTACGACTATTGATTTTTCTATAATTTTACAATTAAAACAACAAACTGTTTGTGAGGCCGATGAAAAAAGTAACGATTTATACTGATGGCGGATGTTTAGGAAATCCGGGGCCGGGCGGATACGGCGCGGTTCTTTTGTATGACGAACATCGCAAAGAAATTTCCGGTGGTTTTAAGCTGACAACCAACAACAGAATGGAAATTCTCGCTTGCATTGCCGCTTTGGAGGCATTGAAATACAAATGCGATGTGACGGTTTACAGTGATTCAAAATACACTGTGGACGGCATTGAAAAAGGTTGGGCGAGAAAATGGAAAATGAACGGTTGGAAAAGAAATAAAAAAGAAAAAGCGAAAAATCCGGATTTATGGGAAAGGTTTCTCAATTTATGTGAAAAACATGAAGTAAAATTGAAATGGGTAAAAGGACATGCGGGCAACAGAGAAAATGAAAGATGTGATGAATTGGCTAAAGAAGCTGCAAAGCGAGATGATTTGCCGGAAGATAAAAAATATGAAGAATACTTAAATCGGTGATCCAAATGGATGTGTCAGCTTATGAAAACAAGTAGAATAAAACTTATGAAACCCGGAACAACTCTGATTAACAAACCGTTCACCCCCATTAATACATATAAAATAGTTTCAGTTGCAGTATTACTGGCCGCAATTCTCTTTATCACCGGATTTTACCTGATTCAGATCAATCATGCAACGGACACCTATCCGCGCGCTCAAGCAGATGTTGTCATGGTCTTGGTTATTGCGGTGATTGGCCTGGGGCTATTTCAGTTTTGGGCATTGCCGCAGCGTCCGCTCGCCATCCTGATTTGGTTCATCCCGAGTCTATCCGGAATGGCCGCCGCCTTTTTTTTATACGCGCTGAGTCATCAATCTGTTGAAATAATGACGATTTGTTGCGCAAGTCTGATTTTGGCGGCCGCATCGAATTATGGCGGTATTTATATTTTGATGCGCACTTATTTTGATGCTGCCAAAGGGCTCGAAACTGCGCGTGAACTGCGCGCCATTGGTGTCATGTTTGCAGCCTTGACAGGTTTTGCCTTTGTCTGTCTGAGCTTCACCGATATTGCCGTATTTAAAGAACTCGGAGAGTTGGCCGCTACCAGCATTGTTCTGACAATTCTGTTCGTTCATACTGTTTTTCCAAAACTGATTACATCTCAAACCTTGCCAATCCCTTTGAATTCACCGCTTTATTCTATGTGTGTACGCTTTGGCGCCACAGGTAAACGAAGCGCCCTGTTCGGAGCTGTTTTTACAATCGGAATGCTTATTTATTTATTTCAGGGAATTTATTCCAATCCGCATTGGGCTGCTTTGAATTTCAAACTGCTCGCTTTTGTCGCTTTTGGCCTTACGGGTCTGATCTTTTTTTTCTTTTTTGACTGGAAACTGACTCTGCTTGCGGTGACACCCGCTTTTTTTGCAATTTTGAATCTGTCGGGATTGATGCAATTGACAGGCGGCTTTACGAACAGCCACATATCAGAATTGTTAATCATCGTTATGGGAATCGGCATGAGTTACGCCTTATTTTTTATCCGCTCTTTTCAGAGATACGGCGGCAATTCGCATCCGGCATTCAAGCTGACAACGCTGGCCGTTTTTATAGGACTTACGCTGATAATCGGAGGGTGCGCGGTTTTGGGTTTGACGCATCATCCGATGTTGCAAAGTGCCGGCATCTTTTTATCATTGGGCTTCTTGTTTAATTTAATCGGTATATTTATCTTCCTGCCGGCGGTGTCAGCTTATCTCTTCCGTCCCGCGCCGATAATAAACTATTCCGTAAATCCAGATGCAAATCAAACCCTGAACCGGAATAGCCGGGTGTTGCGGCGTTATAAACATTCAGAAGCCTACCCTCGTCTGTTTGCCGGTTTTAAATTACGCTGTGACACCATGTTTAGTGAACTTCCCGCTCTTTTGGAACCTTGCCGGACAATCCGAACGATTATTGATATCGGTTGCGGTTACGGTGTACCGGCCGCATGGTTGCTCGAACGCTTTCCTCAGGCAACTGTCTATGGGATTGATCCCGACCGCATCCGGGTCAGAGTGGCATCCTTAATTCTGCAAACGAGAGGCGTTATCAAACAGAATCTGGCGCCTGCTGTCCCGGCGGTTGAAAGTCCGGCCGATATTGCGCTGATGTTTGACATGATCCATTTTTTAAATGATGCAGAGCTGAAATTGACTCTGAAACGGCTTCATCGCAATCTGCGCCCTGGCGCTCTGCTCATTGTCAGAGCGGCGATTCCACCGACGCAACAGCCATCAAAAATTTGGCGTTTTGAGAACTTTAAGCATCGCCTGTTCAAAGTGTCGCCCTGCTATCGAACGGCTGATGTGATTCATAACCACATTATACAAGCAGGCTTTACGCTCGAACAAAAGGCGTCCTCCGGTTCAATCGGCGAATTGGTCTGGTTTATCGCCAAATCCGTATCGTGAAACGCTTCAATCTTTTTTCAACACTTCCGGCAGAAACACCTTTATTTCAAAAATGCCGCCGTATTCCCGTATCACTCGCTGAAATAACCGGTGGCGGGGCTTTTCTGACCGCGCTTTTATTCACTCTGATTGATATCCGGCTGGCCGCAATTCCGCTATCCCTGTTTTTGGCGATCTGTCTGATTGCGCCGTTTCTGCCGCGTTTCAGTTTTTTTCTTCCAATTATCAGTCAGGGACAATCCGGGTTGAAAGCGGTTGCTTTGACTTATGATGACGGCCCCGATCCGCAGACAACACCCGCGTTGCTTCGTCTGCTGCAAAGATATGAAGTTTCGGCCACTTTTTTTGTCACTGGCCAAAAAGCGCTTCGGCATCCGGAACTGATTCGCCAAATCCTTGCCTGCGGACACACGATTGGAAACCATTCATACAGCCATGACAATCTGGTGATGCTGAAATCGTCTGAAACTTTGATGTATGAAGTCAAACGTACGCAGGAAGTGCTGGCCGCTTTCGGAATCCGTCCGCTGGCTTTCCGACCGCCGGTAGGTATAACCAATCCTCGATTGCGACCGGTTCTTGACGATCTGAATATGTTCACACTCAATTTCAGCCGTCGCCCGATTGATTTTGGCAATCGGCGGATAAAAAATTTGGGTGCAAGAATATTGGCGCACATACAGCCGGATGATATTATTCTGCTTCATGATGTTACCCCGCCCCAAACAGCATTGCTTTCCTGCTGGCTGAAAGAAATCGAGTTGATTCTTGCGGGACTTAAAACTCAGGGTTTTACGATTTTGTCTCTGGATGAATTGACGGGTCGCCCGGTGATGCTGAAATTAAGCAGTTGAGTGAGAATTTGTTTACGGCTGATTTTCGTAAATTTTAGGATAACAGTCGTTCTATTGCATAAAATTTATGAAAATCAGCACAGTTCTCACGGTTTTGCCGCCAATTTAAGACTTTTCAAACAGGCACTTAGGGATAAGCGTAATAAGCAATCCCCTCATAACGCCAAGCGTCACCGGCGTTGTTGATGAGATGATTTTTTTCGTTTTCATCTGCGGTGAAAAGATGAACTTTTAAAGTTTCGCTGTAAAAGCGATAGACCGGTATGGCTCCCGCCGGATTACCGACCGGAACATAGAACACAGGGCCTTCAGACTGCCAGGATTCCGCAGCGTCAGATGTCAAATGCGCTATTTCATTTGCATCGACAGTGTAATGATGCGTCTGTAACGTGGCATTGTAAAAACGATGAACCGCCATAAGGGTGTCTTTCTGCTCCTGAGTCGCCGCATCATATTGCCACGGGAGAAAGACACTATAAGGGGCGTTCTCCAATTGCCAAACATCAGCCGCGTCAGCGAGCAGATACTCTTTTTCGTTTTCATCCGTCGTCAAGAGATAAAGGTGTCATTTAAGCCTTCCATTATACTGGCGATGGACGATTGATCTTGATACCTCCGGTTCAGTTGTGTATAATGATGAAGGCGATGCTCTGGGCTTTAGCAGTACACGCTTTCATCGCTAACCACACAAATCGAAATGCTTCTGCCATTTTGGGAATGCACCCCACAAAGCATGGGAACCGGAGGCGTGTGAACGTTTGCGTTATGACAAAACTATGAAACCATCGTCATCCCTTTCAACCTGGGTGATGCCGGGGTGTTCTGTTTCAAGGTCTTTAAGAATCGCATCACGGGCTTTGACTTGTTGAAGCAGCGTATCCCGCTCTTTAATCAATTGCAGGGTTTCCAATCCGCGTTGAATGGTGATTTTGAGGTCCTCCGCTTCAAACGGTTTCAGAACAAATTTGTAAACACCCGCCTCATTAATGGCCTTGACAGCGATTTGAATATCGCTATGGGCTGTCATCATAATCGTTAATATATGCGGATAATTGATTTTGACCTTTTCCAAAAATGCCAATCCGCTCATACCCGGCATATTTTGATCGCTGATAACAATATCCATATTTTCATCTTGCATCAGCGCCAATGCCTCGGTACCGCTTTCGGCGGTAAAAACCGTGTATTCCTCATCCATTAAGCTGCGATTGATGGATTTTAGCAGCATGGGTTCGTCATCTACAAATAATACGTTGTAATTAAACATCATTCTATCTATCTCCTCTATTCATAATAAATGGTCTGTTTTGCCAGATAAATTTCCCGTGAAACGTGAATTCACGTTTTAAAAATCACAAATGGGGAAGTTATGATCCTAACAGTTCCTCAATCATCCCTGCCAGCTTTTTCAATCCTACCGGCTTGCTCATGTATTCATCCGCACCGGCTTCGATGCACTTTTCCCGGTCCCCGGGCATAGCCAGGGCGGTCACTGCGATGATCGGAATCATCCGAGTTCCGGAAGCCTCATCGTTTTCCCGCTTTCTGATTGCTTTTATGGCTTCCATGCCGTCCATGCTGGGCATCTGAATGTCCATAATGATCAGATCCGGTTTTTTCTCATTAGCCAGAGCGACCGCCTCGGAACCGTTGTATGCCAACAGGACGCTGTAGGATTTTGCCTCTAGATAATCGGCGACGGTCTCAAGATTGCTTATGTTGTCGTCTGCCATCAGGATAAGGCCTCCTTGATTAAGACGTCCGAGTCCTTCGGAACTTTCACTGTCAGGGCTTCCGAGGTCTTCAATACCTCGGAGGTCTTCCGCTTCTTCAGGGTGCCAGGGCAGCATGATCGAAAACCGGCTGTATCCACCCTCCTCGCTCTCAACGCTCACACTGCCGCCGTGTATTTCGGCCAGTTTGCTAACCATGACCAGCCCCAGCCCGGTCCCCTCATGTTTCCGTGACAGCCCGCCGTCCAACTGGACAAACGGCATGAATAGCTTTTTCATATCTTCCTGGGAAATGCCAATGCCGGTGTCCCGAATTGCGAATTCAACCATATCCTGATCCGGAGTGCAGTTCACCTCAAGACTGATTTTCCCGCGTTCCGGTGTGAACTTGACGGCATTTGTCAGAAGGTTGACAAGCATCTGCTTCAGACGCAGCATGTCCGCCCGGATGTGGGTCACTCTGCTGTCAGTGATTACAGAAAGTCTCTGTTTTTTCTTATGCGCAATCTGCTTTATCATTTGCAGGCTTGCCTGGCATACCTCGTCCACGGAGACCCGGGCGATCTCCAACTCCATCTTGCCCGCACTGATCTTTGCCATATCCAGGATATCGTTGATCAGGTTAAGGAGATGTTTTCCACTGTTTTCAACAGTTTGCAGTGATCTGATCTGTTGTTCATTGAGATGTCCGTAAACTTGATCCAGAAGCGCCTCGGACATGCCCAGAACGGCTGTGAGAGGGGTGCGCAGTTCGTGGCTCATGTTTGCCAGAAACTCATCTTTCAGACGGTTGGCCCGCTCCAGTTCCGCATTGATAATTTGCAACTTATTACTTTGATCTTTTAACGTAATTTCTGCTTTCTTATGCCCGGTGATATCACGAATAGCTGTAATTCTGCACATCTTACTTCTGTATTGTATTTGTTTTCCACATACTTCGAGATAGATAATACTGCCATCTTTTTTCACAGCTCTGTGCTCATAGGGTAAGTCATATCCGGATAAAACGTTGGCTTTAACAAAATCCCTGTCTTCAGGATGGAGCATAAAGTCAACATTTTTTCCATTCAATTCATCACGATTGTAGCCGGACATGGATACAAATTGTTCATTCATTTCAAGAATACAGCCTTTTTTTGTGATAGCGATTCCATCAAAGGATGCTTCAGAAAATGTGCGAAATTTTTCCTCACTCTCTTTTAAGTATATCTGCATATTTTCCCTGTCAGTGATATCTCTTATTGCAGCGAGGTGACAATCTCTGCCTTGAAATTTAAAAATACCGACTGATATCTCTACAGGGAAAACGGTTCCGTTCCTATTTTTATGGTATCTTATCAAAATTTTCTTTTTACCGCTTTTTGTCGCCTCCCTGGTCTTATCAGGTTCTGCTGAAAAATCTGTGTTTTTCATGCAAAGAATTTCTTTTTTACTATAGCCATAAAGATCAACAAAAGCTTTGTTTGCATCCAGTATATTCCCGGTTTGCAATTCAATGACCGCAAGAGCATCTGATTCGACTTCAAATAATGTCCGATATTTGTTTTCACTCTCTAATAGAGCTTCTTCTGCCCGTTTTTGTTCGGTAATATCTATTCCCGCACTAAGGGTGCCAGTAATTTCACCTTGTGAATTTTTAATCAAAGCGTTGTGCCAGGATATATATATTTCGTTACCGTTTGCATCTATTATTGTATATGTATTCACATTATCATATAGAACTATTTCACCATCCATCAACCTCTTGAAGACAACTCTTACTCCCTCTCTCGAATGTTCGGGGATAAAATTATCAAACCAATCTTTACCCATTACCTCTTTTTCATCATCATATCCCAATATTTCACAACCCCGCCTGTTTATAAGACTGATTTTTCCTTTACCATCCAAAGCCATAATCATGGTGGGTGTGATATCAAGAATATTTTGTATTCGTTCCCTTTCTTGTTTAATCAGTTTCTCGACATGTTTGCGCTCTTTGATTTCGTGTATTAAAGCTTGATTATTGTTTTTTGCTTGTGTGATTTTCTCATAAATCGCCCTGCTCATTGAATTGATACTTATTGACAGAGATGCAAGTTCAAGCCCGCCTTTTACCTCAACTTTTTGCTTCAACTCTCCATCAGCTATTTTTTTTGCAATATCTGATATGTTTTCTATCTGTTGAGAGAAATTCTGCGCAATCAAAAAACTGAATCCAATCCCAATGATTAAAAAAAACAATCCAATCATTATCGACCCGATCACTGTTGATTTGAGACTTTCTGCAACTTTATTTAAACTCACACTGGCGCCAAAGATTACTTTTCTTCCTTTGCTATCGTATGAAGGAACTAATACCATTCGTCCAGCGCCCCATTTATTGTGGAATGAACTGTAATGGGGCTTCATTGTCTCAATAGCCGTGCTAAACACTTCAGGATCGGAATGAACTTCAAAAAACAAAGCATGCTTACCTTTATTGACATCTTTACTTGTTGATGTTCCGGAAGTGAAAACAACTTCTTCATTAATGACTATCACACTCCAGAGGTATTGCAGATCGAGGCTCAAACACAATTTATTGTATCGGTCAACGATGCCAAGATATTTTTCTTTTGAAACTGAATATTGATCAGTGATCATATTGTGATAATCTGGTTGCAGGATTGCTCTGGTAAAATGGGCGGCACTTAAAAGCTTCGTGTCAATTCCATCAAGCAGTGATTTTTTTTGGGATTGGTAGTTAATTATACCAAACGCAAAACTATTAATCAAAATCAAACAGCTTATTGAGAGAAGAGTTTTATATTTAATTTTCATTGTGTTTCCGTCCTGTGAAAATTTCTCATTCAACTAGCATTGTGTCAAGTTTAAGGCGGCAAGTGAAAATCAGGAGTGCAAACTTCAGTTTGCCGCTTTTGGAGCGTTTTGGCAAACTGAAGTTTGCACTCCTTCCCGCAAGCTAAATGTTGCCCTAACACTATCGATTCGGATACAGCGTCAATTGTCTTTTAATAGTTTAAGTACCTGGACAAAAATTTTCCGGTATTTTAGAAATCGGATTTTTTAGAAAAATCCGATTTCTTGCAGAATTTGTAACCTGAAAATATATGTCCAATTACTTATAACGAAAAATTTTGCGCACCGCTTAAAATCAGGTACCAAATATTCAGGCTTGAAACGGCAGTGTGATCGTAAAAGCAGTTCCTACGCCCTCTTCACTATCCGCGTAAATAGTGCCGCCGTGTTTTTGGATAATTTCCCATACGATGCTCAATCCGAGCCCGGTTCCTTCTCCCACGGGTTTGCTTGTATAAAAGGGATCAAATATTTTCAGAATCTTTTCTTGGGAAATACCGATACCGGTATCCGTTATTTCTATTTGGACAAAATCATCATTTTTGCGACGGCCTTTTTTGGTGAAACGCGTTTTAAGTGTAATCGAGCCTTGTTCTTTGATAGCCTGGGCGGCGTTTGCTATAATATTCATAAACACCTGGCTCATTTGCTGCGGATAGCATTTTACTTGGGGCAACTCCCCATAATCTTTAATAATTTCAACTTTATATTTCAATTCATTACGAAGAATCGTAAGCGTTGCATCCAAATTCGCATTCAAATCGATATAATCTAATGTGGCATCATCTTTGCGTGAATAGGCTTTCATGTTTTGGGTGATATTCACCACCCGATTCACGCCATCAAGAGATTCATCGGCCAGATCCACGATATCTTCCATTATAAAATTAATTTTCTCTTTTTTAATAAATTGCTGAATTTCACCAAGACTCTTCATTGCCTGGGGTAACTCTTGGCGGCGTAAACAGGCCATTAGATTTTTATATTTATCAAACAGCGCTTTAATGCGGACATTGTATTTTTTGATACTTGATAAGTTACCTTTTATGAAGGCCATCGGGTTGTTAATTTCATGCACTACGCCGGCAGAAAGAACACCCAAAGAAGCCATCTTTTCAGACTGAATGAGGCTTTCGGCTTGTTTTTTCACTTTTTCCTGAAGGTTTTCATTCATATCCTCCAATTCGTCTTTGGCACGCTCTAACTGTGCGGTCAGACGTTTTTTTTCGTACTCAAGATTCCACTGGTTGGTAAAGGCTCTGGCAAATTGCCTGATTTCATCTGAATTGAACGGTTTACGCAGATAGAAGATATCATCTCTTCCGGTCACTTTGATGATGTCATCTGGTGAATAATCGTGGTAAGCGGTCACAATCACAATTTTAATAGCCGAATCGATGTTCCATATTCGCCTTGAAGTTTCGGCGCCATCAATTCCCGGCATGTTCATATCAACAAAAGCGGCGGCAAAAGGGTCATTGTCTTGCATGGCCTGCTGGACCGCATCAACACCATCTTCGCCATTTTCCGCAAATGTCAGATTATATGACGCTTTCCCATCCGAAGCCGTATCCGGTATATCAGGCACATCATCGAATAATAAAGCGCTCCCTTTTGCCAATGTGTCTGTATGCTCAGATTTTGACAAAATCCATTTAATTGATTCGCGTACCCCAGGGTCATCATCAACAACCAGTAATTTATTGTTGGCATCCATTATACTATCTCTCCATTGTTTTTTTGACTTAGAAATGAAACGTGAGGCGTGAGGCGTTTCACTTATCACGTTTCACTCATCACGTTTCATTCATCACGTTTCATTCATCACGTTTCACTTATCACGTTTCACTCATCACGTTTCACTTATCACGTTTCACTCACCACGTTTCACTCATCACATCCACTTTAAACCGAATCGAAACCGTGGCCCCCTGCCCTTGCCCCGGGCTTTCGACAGTTAAAGTTCCGTTGTTTTCTTCCACAAACATTTTACAATAATAAAGACCGAATCCGGATGACCCTTTGGATGATTTTCCCAATTCAAAAATATTGTTTATGTTATCCGGTTCGATGCCGCAGCCGCTATCCGTGATTTGCATTCCTGCCAAATTTTCGGATGAAAACGTTTTAAAGCGAATGTCTCTTTTTTTGCCCTGGCCGCCTAAATTGTCAATCGCTTCATAGCTGTTTTTAATTAAATTCATCAACACTTGCATCAACTTGTTTTTATATATCCGAATTTTGGGCAAATTTTCAGACAAATCTTTAATTATCGTGATATTTCTCTTTTGCAGGGTGCTTTCCTGGATACGCAAGGCATCTTCGATCAGAACGTTCAGATCAATTTGCCCTCTAACTTCATTTTCAGAAGTGGTATAAGCTTGCTGCATCGCAAGGATTTCGGCAATATAAGAAACGGATTCGTTCATTTTTGTAAGAAAGTTGTTTCTTTGTTTTTTCAGCCCTTTTAAAGAATTGATTAATTCTCCCATATACTTGAAAACTTCAATGCCTTTGGGGCTTTCATTAATAAACCAATCGATCTTTTCAATATTTTCATTCATAAGCTGATAACATTTTTCGAGAAAAAGAGTCAGTTGTTCCAGCTCATCCTGCCGCATCAACTCAACCTGAACTTTCATGGGCGTTGTCGCATTGCCGATATTATGCAGTACCATCTTGGCTTGCTCCGCCATTTCCGTGGTTTTGACAACCAGGTGTTGCAACCGTTGATTTGCCTTTGATAAATCGGTGGTGCGCTCTTTGACCATCTCATCAAGGTGGTCGCGATGCATTCTCAGTTCTTCGGACGTGCGTTTATACATCTCCACCGCTTCGTGCAGTTTCTCATTTTTTTCATGCACTTCAGATGTCAATTCTTCATTTCTTTCATACACCCATGAAAAACGTTGAATTAAATTTACTTTTTCCTCCAACGCTTTTTTGGATTTTGCAAGCTCTATCATCGATTCATCCGATTTTTGGCGGAACGATGTAATAATGTTGAACCAGGGTTTCCAATTATCCGGTATATTATCACCATTATCCGATTTTTCCCCTCTGCTTTGCCGGATAATATGATTGACCAATTTTTCAGACGGTTGAAAAAACCATCTGTTTATCAGCAAAAGGCCCAGAAACAGGCAAAACAGACTGGCGCCGATAAGCCCGCAGGCTTGATATTTCATAAAGCCTGATTTTGTGTCAGATGGCATAATATAAAATAAAAGCAATGTGAAAAGCAGTATCGCTGTAAAGGCTGACAAACAAAGGATGATCATTTTTTGTTTGCGTTGGAATTGAACGACCGGGCTGGCGTTTGGCGGCCCTTTCTGATTCATATTGTCAATTTCCGATTGTGCCATAATATCAATTAAAGTTTTAGATAGGATCAGGGACGAAATAACTTACCTCTTTGGAGTGCAAACTTCAGTTTGCTTTGCCCGTTACGCAAGCTGAAGCTTGCACTCCATCCCTTTCAGCGGGATATGGATGAAACGTGATTCGTGAAACGTGAATTCACGCATCACGTTTCACGAATCACGTTTTTTGTCCCTGTTCCTATTTTAACCGCAACACAGGTAACATCATCGGTGAACGGCTGCCCCTCGGAAAACTCTGAAATCGCTTGTTGAATCCGCTCAATCAGTTTTTTCGGATTCAGTTCGCCATTGTTTTGAATCAGTTCCGCAATTCGTTCCGGGCCATAAAGCTCTTCCTCAAGATTTTGCGCTTCGGATATTCCATCGGAATAGAGAAAGAAAACATCCCCCGGCTCAAATCCGACAGTCACCGATTTGTATTCTTGGTTTTCAAAAAGGCCCATTGGAATATTCAGGCCCTCCACTTCGCTGCATGTCTGGGTGCTATGATGGAAATGGATCGTTTTGGGATGCCCGCAGTCAACAACGGTGACGCACCGCCGTTCAAGATCAAAGCGGGCGTAGCACAAGGTGAAAAAGCTACTCACGGCCATAAGCTCCTCGACCAGTTTCTGATCCATTTGCGCAACAATTTTGTCAGGCTGCGCCAGGCTTGCGCTCGTTCCTGACAAATTAGCAATCACCCGCCACCAAGTCTCTTTGATTCCGGCAGATAAAAGTGCTGCGGGTACGCCTTTACCCATCACATCGCCAATCATAATATCGAGACAGTTTTCCGAGTGCGGATGAAAATCATAAAAATCGCCATCCACTTTTAGTGAAGGAACCGTCAATGCGACGATCTCAAGTCCCGGGAAATCAGTCGGCGGCGTTCCGATCAGAAGAGATTGTTGAATTCGCGCCGCAATGCCGATTTCACGCTGACGCGCTTCGTCAAGCTCCTTATTGATGTTCCACTGGGCAGATAACACGCGGGCAAACTGACGAATTTCGGCGTGATTGAATGGTTTGGTCAAATAAAATAAATCTGTTCGACCTGCTATTTCGGCAATATTTTCAGGTGAGTAACTCCTGGAAGCAGTGACGATAACGATATGAACAGACGGGTCTATTTGCCAAATTTGGGCCGCCGTTTGGGCGCCGTTAATACCGGACATATTCATATCAACAAAAGCAATGGCGAAAGGTTCGCCAAGATCGGCCGCCTTGCGGACTTTATGGACGCCTTCTTCTCCACTGACAGCCAATGTCAATTCATAGCAAGGGCGTGATGCTTTCACTGTTTTTTGTTCAGGCTCATTAAATAAAGCCTTACCTTTCAATAAAGCCTTCTTGATTCCCATTGTATCGCTTTTTTGAGAAGGGCAAAGAATGGATTTATATGTCGCTCTGATTGACGCATCATCGTCAATAACAATTATACGGTTGTTTTTTTCATTCATAATGGCTCCGTACTTGACGCAAACTGAAGTTTGCACTCCAAATGGGTAAATAATTTAATTGGTATTCCTTAATCACACTCGTTAAGCATGAGAGACTGCTCTTGCACTTTTTTTTCAAGTTTTTGATTCGCCATTTCCAGATCATGGATAAGTTGTTGCTTTTCGCGTTCAAGATTCCACTGGTGGGTGAGTACGCGGGCAAATTGTCTGATTTCATGCGTATTAAAAGGTTTGCGCACATAGAAAAGATCATCCCGACCTGCAATCGCAATGATTTGATCGGGTGTATATTTGGAAAAAGCCGTGACAATAACGATTTTAATATCCGGATCGATCTTCCATAAGCGTTTGCACGTTTCCGCGCCATCAATACCGGGCATCTGCATATCTACAAAAGCGACCGCATACGCATTGCCCTGTTCCTTAGCCTGGGTTGCATATTCTACGCCCGCCTCCCCGTTTTTAGCAAATGTCAAATCGTACACAATGGTTTCGCCGGAGTCTGCATCAGCGGTTTTATCACCGAACAAAGCCATTCCTTTTTGTAAGGTTTCCGATTTTTGCAAAGGCAGCAGGCTTTGCTTATAAGAATTCCTTATGCCCTGATCATCATCGACAATCAGTATGCGGTTATTTTTAAACATGACAAACTCCCTTGGCTTCAAAGCTTACCTTCACGGAAGAACCCTGTTCCCGTCCCTTGCTTGTGACACATTTTAACTGATTTTTTCGTTCCCACGCTTTGCGTGGGAATGCAACACGGACGAACCTGGTCAGATGTAGGGGCGACCCTTGTGGTCGCCCTAAACCACAATTATCACAAGTCGGGCGACCGCAAGGGGCGCCCCTACTGATGAAGGCGTTCCCACGCAAAGCGTGGGAACGAGGTCATCAAAGATTTTTTTCCATCTACTGATTTTCACCAATAACATAACATAATGAAACATAAACAAAACAAAATCAAGCCCTTTATACCATAACTTCCAGAATACCGCTATGGGATTCCTAATAACCGATCACTCCATTCAGGCAACATTTTAACCAAACCCAATACGGACTGCCTGTACGGGATATGTTATCCGTTGTTTTAGGTTAAAACCAAAAGTCCTTGATCGTCGTTTCGGCCTTTTTTTGTACGGTAATCTTTCCAGACTGCGCCTTTCATTCTGTCAAATCCTCTCGGACGCAATCTGGAAAGATTACGGTACATTTAATCCGAAATTTATAATGGCCGAAACGATGAGCAAGGCCAACCCAAAAACCGTTGCCCTTTTTTTATTATACAATGACATCTGAAGATAAATTTGTTATAATGACGCTTTTCAAGCATTGTTCGGGTCACAATAAAATCTTTTAAAAATTCAGTTTTTTACTACATTCTGAATTTACAGTAAAAAGTGCATTTATGAATAATTCAGGCTAAAGGAATTAATAACATGCCAAAAGAAAAAATATTGGTTGTGGAAGATGACGGTATTGTCGCACTGGACATAAAGAGCCGTTTAAAAAAGTTCGGATATTCTGTTTTCGATCCAGTCAGTTCAGGTGAGCAGGCAATTAAAAGGTCCGAACAGCTCAGGCCTGATTTGGTGATGATGGATATTATACTCAATGGTGAGATGGATGGAATTGAAACTGCTGAAATTATAAGTTGCCGATTTGATATTCCAGTCATTTTTCTGAGCGCTTATGTTGACCATAATAAAATTGAACGGGTCAAGCGCTCGTTGCCTTATGGTTATATTCTCAAGCCATTCCGAGATGTGGACATCAGGAATGCCGTTGAAATCGCTATTTACGCTTCTAAAGTAAATGCTGAACGCAAGCAGACGGAGTCAGCTTTGCGCAAGGCGCACGATGAGATGGAAAGGCGCGTTGAACAACGTACACGAGATTTGAAAAAAGCGCTTGCCGAGCTGGAACACACCAATCTTCGATTGCAAGATATAAACCGCCATAAAAACCAATTTCTTTCAACTATGAGCCATGAACTGCGTACCCCGCTCAACGGTATTATAGGCTCCGCCGATCTGTTGCGCGAGCAGTTGTTCGGGCCTTTGAACCCAAAACAGTTGAATTATACCAAACAGATCAATGACAGCGCCGATCATTTGCTGGCTTTGATTAACGATCTGCTGGATATAGCTAAAATTGACGCCGGCGCGATCACCGTGGATCTGGAATATCTCGCCCTAACCGACTGGATTGACACTACGCTGGCCATTATGAAAGCCCAATTCCGCAAAAAACGGCTGACATTGGAAATCATTAAAGACCCGTCCATAACTCACATTGACGCAGATCGGCGTAAGTGCAAACAGATTATGCTTCACTTGCTTTCCAATGCGATTAAATTCACTCCCCAAGACGGCCAAGTCAAAGTGCGCACCATCAAAAAAAATGACCGCTTCCTTCTGATTGAGGTGAGCGACACGGGATGCGGTGTCAAAGAAGATGAACGCGATAAAATCTTTTCCGAATTCTATCAGACTGAACAGGTGCGGATTGACCCGATAGGCGGCACGGGCATCGGGCTGGCTCTGACCCGTCGTATGGTGGAAATGCACGAAGGGGAAATCGGTGTTAAAAATCAACCTGTCGGCCCTGGCAGCGTTTTCTGGTTCACTTTGCCTCTGAAACTGGCGCATGTAGCAGAAGTCAACGAAGAAGAAGCATCCGCAAAGGGTAATACTGACGGCGCAAAACTTACAGGACGCCGCATCCTCGTCGTTGAAGACAACAAAATCAACCTGTCAATGGTGCTTGACATGTTGAGTATCCATGAACATAAAGTCAGCGTAGCTAAAAACGGGCAACAGGCCATTGATTTGGCGCAGACTTTCAAACCGGAGCTGATTCTCATGGATGTTAAAATGCCGATGATGAACGGTTTGGAAGCTACCCAGATATTGCGCTCAATGCCTGTATTTGCCAAAATTCCGATAATTGCCCTGACCGCCAGCGTCGAAAAAGAAGACCAGAGCGCACAGACAGAAGCCGGTTGCACCGCCCATCTGTCCAAACCGATCAAAACAAAAGAATTATTTGATATTATTGAATGTTACCTGGGGTAACGAGTGAGCTTTACTAAGAAATTTACATTGTCAGTAGTGTTGTATCAATATTTAGCTGACGGGCGGGAGTGCAAACTTTAGTTTGCCAAAACGCTCCAAAATCGGCAAACTGAAGTTTGCATTCCTGATTTTCACCTGTCACCTTAAACTTGACAGAACAGTAGATGGAAAATGCCTGAAAACAAGGCTGGCTGGTGCTGTTGTACCGTAATCTTTCAGATTCAGTAGATCGAAAAGTTTTTGAAAGGTGACGAACGCGCGTCTGTTTTCAGCTCCGTAGGAGCGGCATATTTGTAGAATCCGAATCCCCGTGTCCGCTGAGTCCCGTAGGGACGGCATATTCCGATGCCGACATACCGTCCCTATGGGACTAAGAGGCACGGGGCTGACATCTGCTACAAACATGGCGTTCCTATGGAACTTTTAAGGAACTTTTCGATCTACTGAGATTCAGTAGATCGAAAAGTTTTTGAAAGGTGACGAACGCGCGTCTGTTTTCAGCTCCGTAGGAGCGGCATATTTGTAGAATCCGAATCCCCCGTGTTCGCTGAGTCCCATAGGGACGGCATATTCCGATGCCGACATACCGTCCCTATGGGACTAAGAGGCACGGGGCTGACATCTGCTACAAACATGGCGTTCCTGCGGAACTTTTAAGGAACTTTTCGATCTACTGACACTTACTAAGCATGAGAGACTGCTCTTGCACCTTTTTTTCAAGTTTTTGATTCGCCATTTCCAGGTCATGGATAAGTTTTTGCTTTTCGTGTTCAAGATTCCACTGATGGGTGAGTACGCGGGCAAATTGTCTGATTTCATGCGTATTAAAAGGTTTGCGCACATAGAAAAGATCATCCCGATCTGCAATCGCTATGATTTGATCGGGTGTATATTTGGAAAAAGCCGTATTTTATTTTGAAAGGATGAAATAATGAATGTAAAAATATCACCAAATTTAAGAAATTGCATCATTGCGATAGCGGTAGGGGGTTGCGGCGTTTTATGGATTGCCATGAACCCCGACTATCAGGGGAATGCGTTTAACCATTTTATCTTGGAATTGGCTGGTGCATTTTTAGCGTTGAGTACGGCCTTTGTGGCGTTCAATGGCGCGTTTGACAAAAGCGACGCCTTTATGCCCTATATCGGAGCCGCCTTTCTGGCCGCCGGTCTTACGGATATGTTGCATGCTTTGTTTGCTATGCAAATTCTGATCATCCCCTATGCCTCAATCGACCGCTTTATTCCTGGAACCTGGACCGCCGGGCGCTCGGCCTTTGGCATTATTCTGCTTATTGGGTTTGTGCGCACATCGCGCCGCCCTGATCATGCGCCTTCGATAAATTGGCTGGCTCTGATAACCATGATTATCATGGCTGCCACCCTGGCCATATTCGCCCTTTTTCCTTTGCCGGCTTTTATCATTACGGATATTCCGCTGATTCATCGGCCCTGGGAGTATCTCGCCCTGATCTTTTATGCCGCCTGCATCATTTTGATTATACGCCAAAAAGGCGGTAAAGGCAAAACAAGCGCTTTGCTTATTCCTTCCCTTGTGTTAGGCGCAATCGCCCAGCTTCTGATGGCGCTCTCGCTCAAGTTTTTCAGCCCTTCCTTTGACATCAGCCATATTTTAAAAAATGTCAGCTACGCGGCGGCGTTATTGCCGCTTGCCGTTGTCGTTTGGCAAAAATCGCGGTATTTTTTGGCGGTGGCCGCAGGCCGATTGATGACAGCCGCAATGATTTTTCTTCTTGGCCTGGCTCTGACCGGAATCATTTTGCTTGCGGCGTACCTCGAAAATGAAAGGATTGAGATGGTGAAAGAAACCCAACGGAATATTGTCATAAAACTTGAATTATCACTTTTTGATCTTATCAATCCTGTTCAAAATTATTGTAATTCCGGAGATGTACGCCAACACGACAATTTTTTAGCCACCTGGAGTAAAACAGAAGCGCTATTGGGAAATCCCGCAATAAAAGCGTTGGACCAAAAGTATGACATCCATTTAAAAGAACTATTTGTGAAGTATCACACTTCAGTTGAAAAAATCTTCCTGATTGAAAATCCGAACCAGTTTTCAGAGGCGCGGCGATTGCTTGCCCAAGCGGAAACAATTATAAAAGGTGCCTTGCAACCGGCTTTGAATCATATCCTTGAATCCGAAAACGCGGAGATCACAGCTTCTGATAAAAAAAATCAAAATCAACTGAATGCCTTTCTTCTTGGGCCTCTTGGCATGATGCTTATTTTCATCCCGCTTCTGTTTTTGTTTGGCGGTTACCAATTGAATAGACAATTGCGCCCTATTTTACAGCTCACCCAAACAGCCGCAAAAATTCGATCAGGTGAACATAGCTTGCGCGTCACGGTCGGTTCTGAAGACGAAACCGGGGCGCTTGGCGCAGCGTTCAACACCATGCTTGACGCGCTTGAAAAAAGCGAAAACCGCTCCCGGGCCTTGTTGGAAAACCTTCCGGTGGGTATTATGGTCATCAATCCCGAAAACCAAGTTATTGTTGAAACTAATTCTATTGCCGCGCAAATGATCGGTTTGCCTCGAAAGCGTATTGTTGGAAAAGAGTGCCACCAATTTGTCTGTCCGGCTGCGAAAGGATGTTGCCCGGTTGCCGATCTGGAAAAAATAGTGAACCACACTGAATGCGAACTGTTGACCGTCAGTGGCGAAAATGTCCAGATACTCAAGACCGTAGTTGATGTTGAGCTGGCCGGGAAAAAATATTACCTCGAAAGTTTTGTTGATATCACCGACCGCAAGCTGGCTGAGGCGGCTTTAAAAAAGGCGCACGATGAGTTGGAAAGACGCGTTGAAGAACGGACCGCGGAACTGACCCAGACAGCGCAAAATCTGAAGGATTCAAAACGGCTGTTACAAACACAGCATAACAATTTGGAAGTGAAGATTGACGAACGCACATGGGAATTGAAAGAATCACTCGTCAAAATTAAGGACGCCAATCTAAAGTTGCAAGAGATCAATCGCCATAAAACCCAATTCCTCTCGTCAATGAGCCATGAACTGCGCACCCCGTTAAACGGCATTATCGGTTCTGCCGATCTGATGCACGAAGAGTTGTTCGGCCCTTTGAATGCCAAACAAAAGGGCTATACCAAACAGATCAATGACAGTGCCGAACATTTGTTGTCCTTAATTAATGATTTGCTGGATATGGCTAAAATTGACGCCGGTTCGATGACGCTGGAAGCGGAAGACCTTGACCTGTGCGATTGGATTGATGGCATGGCTGCCATTATGAAAGCCCAGTTTCGTAAAAAACGGCTGATTGTGGAAATCATCAAAGACCCGTCCGTTACGCATATTCATGCCGACCGGCGCAAATGCAAACAGATTATGCTCAATCTGCTTTCCAATGCAATCAAGTTCACTCCGGAAGGCGGCGAAATCAAGATGCGCACCAGTAAAAAAACAGGTGCAAAAACAGACCGCTTCCTTTTAATTGAAGTGAGCGATACGGGAAGCGGTGTCAAAGAGGATGAACGCGAAAAAATCTTTTCCGAGTTTTACCAGACCGACCAGGTGCGGATTGACCAGATAGGCGGCACGGGCATCGGACTGGCCCTGACCCGTCGTCTGGTGGAAATGCACGATGGGGAAATCGGTGTTAAAAGCCAGACAGTCGGCCAGGGCAGCGTTTTCTGGTTCACTCTGCCTCTTAAACCGGAATTTACCACCGATGACGCTGACGATGAAGCCGCAGCCGCACAGGATGATGAGTTGGCAAGAAGCTATCCGAGCGGTCGCATCCTCGTCGCTGAAGACAACGAGGTCAATCTGACAACCGTGCTGGATATGTTGAGCATCCATGATCACAAGGTTGCCGTGGCTAAAAACGGCCAGCTAGCCATAGAGATGGCGCAAACATTCAAGCCGGACCTGATCCTCATGGATATCCGTATGCCGGTGATGGATGGTTTGGAAGCGGCGCAAAAATTACGCCTGATGCCCCAGTTTGATGATGTTCCGATTATCGCCTTGACCGCCAGCGTAGGCAACGAGGCCGAGGCCAGGCAAGTTGAAGCCGGATGCACCGCGCATCTGTCCAAGCCGATCAGAACCAAAGAACTTCTGGATGTTATTCAGCGTTATCTGGCGTGATGATTGAAACGTGAGGAGTGAAACGTGAAACGTGAAACTTGAAACGTGAATTTACACGTCACATTTCACGCATCACATTTCACGTAAAAAAGGGAGCTTTACATGATCTATTTAGATGCGCCGCTGCCCCGTGAACGCAAGGCGTTTTATATCACCGCCGGCAGTCCTGACATCACCGGTTACAGTGAACTGGCCGCTCGGCGCATTGCCGTGCTGCGCGGCTCTGTCTATACAGACCGCTTTGATGATGATGACGCATTGCAAAAAGTGATAGTCAACAACTACACATCGGCCTTGAAAATGACAGCCATGAAACGGGTGGACGCCGCCATCATTCCAGAGGCTATGGGCGATTATCTGGTGCGGGAAGGGTCGCATCAGGTGACAAAAGCATCTTTCGGTATGAAAGGGCGTCCTTCATTTATCACCATTTCCAAGCGTTCGACGTTTCTGGAAAAAAAAGATGAACTTGAGAAAATACTGCGGGACATGCAAGTCGATGGCAGTTTTAAACGTATTATGAATCTGTATCGTTAAAGGAAAAAATTATGCGCAACCCACTCAGGAAAAACCTGTCTGTCAAATTGGCTGTCACGGTAATGGCTATCGCTCTTCTGTTGGGAGCGGTATTTAATTGCTTCCAGGTAATCGTGGATTTTTCCCATCAGCGCCAAAAAGCTGAAGCGGCAATGCAACGAATATTAGTCGTAACTTCACACGTTGCTGCGCAGGCCGTTTTGCAATTGGATGACGCATTGGCCGAACAGGTGGTGACAGGTCTTATGAAATACCCTTTTATCGTCAAAGCCGTTATTCATGACGAAAACGAAACTATACTGTCTTCCAAGTCCGAATCTCCACCGGATTCCGCTATCCACCGGATGTTCGGCAGTGTTCTTCCACACAAAAAGTCTTTTTCCATCCCCCTGACGCCGGCGTCTGATTCGGACAGAAGACTGGGCGCACTGCAAATCAGAGTTGACTGGTGTCTGATCCTTGAAGACTTTTTTAACCGTTCAACAGTTTCCATTTTATTCGGCTTGTTTCAGAACCTGATCCTCGGTGCTTTGTTTTTCATTGCCGTCTTCATGCAGGTCGCCAAACCGCTGGCGAATATTTCTGACACATTCAGCCGCATTGACCCTGACCGGCCCCAAGCAACGCCGCTGCCATCTTTTTCGAACCACCGGGAAGACGAATTGGGCAAGTTGATTGATACGCTCAACGTTTTCTTATGTAGCAACGCCATCCATTTGGAAGAACGACAGCATGTTACCGCAGAACTCGATTATCTGATCGACACCGCCAACGCGCCCATTATTGGTGTGGATTTACGAGGACAGATAAATGAGTGGAACCGGTCCGCTGAAAGGATTATCGGTTTCAAAAAAAATGAAATGACAACCGATCAAATGACAGCCAATCAATTGCTTGCCGATCTCATTGCCGACGATTATCGGGAGAAGATCGGAAACATTATTACCAAGGCGTTTAGTGGCCAGGCACAAACAAATTTTAAACTGAAGCTGAATACCAAAGACGGCTCGCAACGCTTATTGCTTTTCAACGCCGCGCCGCGTCGTGGTAAGGATGGTCAAATCACCGGTGTTATCGGTATTGGCCAGGATATCACGGAAATCGATAAATTTCAAAAAGAACTCGCCCATGAGCGTAACAATCTGGAGATGACGGTTGAAAAGCGCACCAGGGAACTCAAGGAAACGCTTGCCGGGCTGGAACACACCAATCTTCGTTTGCAAGAAATAAACCGCCATAAAAATCAATTTCTTTCAACTATGAGCCATGAACTGCGCACCCCGCTCAACGGTATTATAGGCTCCGCCGATCTGTTGCACGAACAGTTGTTCGGTCCTTTGAATCCAAAACAATTGGGCTATACCAAACAGATCAATGACAGTGCCGAGCATCTCCTGGCTTTGATTAACGATCTGCTGGATATGGCCAAAATTGACGCCGGCGCGATGACGGCAGAGGCGGAATATATCGCCCTTACCGACTGGATTGACACCACGATGGCCATTATGAAAGCCCAATTTCGCAAAAAACTGCTGACAGCGGAAATCATTAAAGACCCATCTATAACGCACATTTACGCAGATCGGCGCAAGTGCAAACAAATTATGCTCAACCTGCTTACCAATGCGATCAAATTCACTCCCCAAGGCGGTGAAATCAAAGTGCGCACCAGCAAAAAAAATGACCGTTTCCTTCTGATTGAGGTAAGTGATACGGGATGCGGCGTTAAAAAAGATGAACGCGATAAAATCTTTTCCGAATTCTATCAGGCTGAACAGGTGCGGATTGACCAGATAGGAGGCACGGGCATCGGACTGGCTCTGACCCGTCGTATGGTGGAAATGCACGAAGGGGAAATCGGTGTTAAAAGCCAGCCTGTCGGCCCGGGCAGCGTTTTCTGGTTCACTTTGCCTCTGAAACTGGCGCCTGTAGCAGAAGTCAACGAAGAAGAAACCTCCGCAAATGGTAAGCCTGACGGCGCAAAACTTACAGGACGCCGCATCCTCGTCGTTGAAGACAACGAAATCAACCTGTCAATGGTGCTTGACATGTTGAGCATTCATGAATATAAAATTGCTGTAGCTAAAAACGGACAACTGGCCATCGATTTGGCGCAGACTTTCAAACCGGAGCTGATTCTCATGGATGTCCAAATGCCGGTGATGGACGGTTTGGAAGCAACTAGAATATTGCGTGCGATGCCTGCATTTACCGAAACTCCGATAATCGCCCTGACCGCCAGCGTCGAAAAAGATGCCCAAAACGCACAGGTAAAAGCCGGTTGCACCGCCCATCTTTCCAAACCGATCAGAACTGGGGAGTTGTTAGATATTATTGATCGTTACCTGGGGTAACGAGTGAACTTTACTAAGAAATTTACATTATCAGTAGTGTTGTGTAAATATTTAGCTGACGGGTAGGAGTGCAAACTTTAGTTTGCCAAAACGCTCCAAAATCGGCAAACTGAAGTTTGCATTCCTGATTTTCACCTGTCACCTTTGTAATACGCCGACGACCGATAACGCTGTGAAATTATTTATCTGAACGTCTATAGGTCATATTAATTTAATTTATCAATAGGTAGCAATTTAGGTTATAATATGAAAGCAAACAAACGTATTTTAATAGTCGATGATGATCCCGAAATACGGCGTCTTTACCAGACAGTTCTGTTACCGGACTCGACTGGGGATGTCATCGCGAAATCCGCCGGGCTGTTTGGTGAACATACGAAACACCCCGTGTCCGCCGTAAAAACGCACTATGTATTAACTCTTGCCGCCAATGGCGAGGAAGGCGTCAGAGCGGTGGAATCGTCCCTTAAACAACGACAGCCTTTTGCCGCAGCTTTTATCGATATGCAAATGCCGGGCATCAATGGGGCTGAAACGTCAAAACGGATTTGGGAGATTGATCCGAATCTCAAAATCATGATTGTGACAGCTTACAGCGAACATAGCCCTGATGACATCATCAGGCAGGTCGGACGGGACGATCTGTTTTATATCCGTAAACCATTTAAATTTAAAGAAATACAACAGTTCGCCCGGGCATTGACCAGTCAGTGGAATCTTGAACGGGAGAAAGAAGAACTTTTTGCCGCATTGCAAAAAACCAACACGGAATTAACGGTTAAAACAGAGCAATTAACCGATTCATTGAAAAAGACTGAGAATGCCAATCTCCGCTTTCACGATGCCAATCTCGCCCGGACTCGTTTCCTGTCTTTGATTAATCATGAACTGCGCACCCCGCTGAACGGCATTTTGGGGTTCACTGATCTGTTGCATGGACAATTTTTCGGGCCGCTTAACGAAAAGCAACTCGACTATATTAATCAGGTTGACAGCAGCGGCAAGCGCTTGCTTTCTTTGATCACCGATATACTGGATGTGGTAAAAATTGACGCAGGCGAATTGGAGCTTGAAATCGGGGAGGTTTCGGCGCGTGATGCGATTCATTCGATCACCGCAATAATGAGTGATCAGTTTATGAAGAAAAATATTGAACTCACGACATCTATTGAACCTGCACTGCCGCCCGTGATAGCCGATCTGAAAAAGTTCCGGCAGATCATGCTGAATTTGCTTTCCAACGCCGTCAAATATACCCCGGAAGGCGGCCGGGTTGAAATCCGCGCTGACAGGGATAACGACTCGAAAATCAGGATCGAGGTCAGTGATAGCGGCGTTGGCATCTCCGATAACGACATTGAACACATCTTTGATAAGTTCTACCAGTCAGATTATGTTTACGATAAACAGTTAGGCGGCGTCGGCATCGGCTTGGCACTGACGCGCTGTTTAGTAGAAATACATGGAGGCTCGATCGGGGTTGAAAGTGAACACGGCAAAGGCAGCACTTTTGGGTTCACTTTGCCACTGAAAGAAGTGCAAGAGCAACAGGAAGGTACGCAACAAGATGAAGGAAGCGGGACAGTTGCAAAGGAACAACACGGGCATCGGATTCTCGTTGCCGAGGACAATGAAACGAACTTGATGCTGCTGCTTGATATGTTGAGCATTCAGAAACATACGGTTTTAGTTGCTAAAAATGGGCGCGAGGCTATCGAACTGGCTCAAAAGCACAAGCCGGAATTGTTTCTGATGGATATGCGTATGCCAGTGATGGACGGTCTGGAATCTACCCGAAGACTGCGCGCCATGCCGGAGTTTGCCAAAGTGCCTATCATCGCCCTGACCGCCAGCATCGGCACTGACGCTGAGGAACGCCAGATGATAGCCGGTTGCACCGAGCATCTGCCCAAACCAATTCAGACGAAAAAACTGTTCGAAGTGCTTGGAAAGTATTTGAAGTGAGACGAACTACAGAATAAAAAGGAGATTGTTCATGAATGCGTTCAAAAATTTGTCAATTGGCGGGAAAATTATTCTGGCAATGACGTGTTTGATTGTATTGGAGGCCGGCGCAACCGGTGTCGTATTGTGGTTGGTACGCGATATGCAGGTTCACCAGGCCTGGAGTATCATTCTTCTGACATCCATTGCGGCGGGTGCTTGCGGCCTTTTTTTCGGATTTCTGGTGATGCGGGGCATCAGTGACAGCCTGGCGAACCTAATCTATTTGGCCAAAGACGTCGGTTACGGAAATATGCACACCTCGAAGACGAGCATGACGGGGCGGAGCGAAATTGCGCAATTAACACAGGCGCTTTTTCAGGTTCAAGAATTCATGCAATCTATCACTGTGGCTCTGCAAGATGTCGCCAAAGGGAAACTCGATATCACGATGCCGGTCAAACACAGCAATGACGAGTTGTCTCGGACGATCAATACCATGGTGGCGCAATTGAGCAGTTTTGCTGATGAAGTCACGCGGGTGGCCCGCGAAGTCGGCACCCAAGGCAAACTCGGCGGACAGGCGCGTGTTGAAGGTGTGTCCGGCACCTGGCGCGATCTGACTCAAAATGTGAACCTTATGGCGGATAATCTGACCGCCCAGGTGCGCAACATTGCCGAGGTCACCACAGCGGTGGCACAGGGTGATTTGTCGCGCACAATTACGATTGATGCCAAAGGCGAAGTGCAGCAACTGAAGAACACGATTAACACTATGGTCATACAACTTCGCAGTTTTGCGGATGAAGTCACACGAGTGGCCCGCGAAGTCGGTACTGACGGCATATTAGGCGGGCAGGCGCGCGTCAAAGGCGTGTCCGGCACCTGGCGCGATCTGACCGACACCGTGAACCGGATGGCGGATAATCTGACCGATCAGGTGCGCAACATTGCCGAGGTCACCACGGCTGTGGCACAGGGCGATTTGTCGCGCACAATTACGATTGACGCCAATGGTGAAGTTTTGGAATTAAAGGATACGGTTAACATCATGGTTGTGCAACTGCGCAGTTTTGCGGATGAAGTCACACGGGTGGCCCGCGAAGTCGGCACTGAAGGCAAACTCGGCGGGCAAGCGCGCGTTGAAGGCGTGTCCGGCACCTGGCGCGATCTGACGGACACCGTGAACCGGATGGCGGACAACCTGACCAATCAGGTACGCAGCATCGCCAAAGTCACTATGGCCGTGTCACGCGGTGAACTGAACCGCAAAGTCGAAATTGAGGCCAAAGGGGAAATGCTGGAACTTAAAACCACTATCAACCGCATGGTGGTTCAATTAAACCGTTTTGCCTCCGAAGTCTCACGCATGGCGCGTGAGGTCGGCACTGAAGGAAAACTTGGCGGGCAAGCCAATGTGGAAGGTGTTTCCGGCACATGGCGCGACCTGACCGATGATGTGAATCAAATGGCCACCAATCTGACGGAGCAGGTGCGCGGCATTGCGAGTATTGTAACAGCCGTGGCGCACGGCAATCTCAGAAAAAAATTGACGCTGACGGCGCGCGGTGAAATTGCCGATCTGGCAGATACGATCAACAACATGATCGACACCCTCAGCCTGTTTGCCGAACAGGTTTCCGATGTCGCCCATGATGTCGGGGTGAAAGGCGTATTGGGCGGGCAGGCCAATGTCTCTGGCGCCCAAGGCACATGGCGAGATTTGACAGATAATGTGAATCAATTGGCCGCGAACTTGACCACACAGGTACGTGCCATTGGCGATGTGGCTACTGCGGTCACGCAAGGCGATCTCACGCGTATTATTGATGTGCAAGCCTCCGGCGAAGTTGCCGATCTCAAAGATAATGTGAACACCATGATCCGAACCCTGAGCAAGACCACGCTCATCAACACGGAACAAGACTGGCTGAAAACAAATTTGACACATTTTACGCGAATACTTCAAGGCCAGCGTGATCTGAACACGATGGCACAGACCCTGCTTTCCGAATTAGCGCCAGTGGTTTCCGCCCAACACGGCCTCTTCTATGCGCCGCAGAACAAAAACGGTGAACCGGTTTTCAAGCTGATCAGCGGGTATGCTTTTCAGGAACGCAAACATCTTGCCAATCAGTATTGCTTGGGAGAAGGGCTGGTGGGACAATGCGCGCAGGAAAGACAACGCATCCTGCTGACAGAGGTTCCGGAAGATTATATTCGTATCAGTTCCGGTCTCGGCGAGGGGGTACCCCTGAATATTGTTGTGCTGCCGATACTTTTTGAGGATAAAGTGCTGGCGATTGTGGAATTGGCCTCATTTTCGCGTTTCAGCGAAATCACACTTGTCTTTCTCGAACAATTAGTCGAGAGCATGAGCATCATGATGAACAGTCTCAATGCCTCGGTACGAACCAAAGAGCTGCTTCAGAAATCACAGATACTGACGGATGAATTACAGTCCCAGCAGCAAGAATTGCAATTGGCGAATAATAATCTGGAAAAGCAGACCCACAAGCTTGAAAAGCAAAAAAAAGCGGTGGAGGAAAAGAACGTACAAATTGAAACGGCGCGAGTCGCCATAGAAGAAAAAGCGGAAGAGTTGGCGCTGGCTTCCAAGTACAAATCTGAATTTCTCACCAACATGTCACACGAACTCCGCACCCCGCTGAACAGCCTGTTGATTCTGGCGCAACTGCTAACTGATAACACCGAGAAGAACCTGACGGACAAGCAGCTTGACTATGCGCGAACTATCAGCAAATCCGGCAGCGAACTGCTAAACCTGATTAACGACATCCTTGATCTGTCTAAAGTCGAAGCCGGAGCCATGCAAGTCGAATTCCGCCAGATTATCATTTCAGATATTTGTGAAAGCCTCGACCTCAGCATGCGTCAGACAGCGCAGAAAAAAAATATCGGGTTCGACATCCGGTTATCCGAGGAAGTGCCGGCAGCCCTTTATACTGATCAGACACGCTTGTTGCAAATCCTCAAGAATCTGTTGTCCAATGCTATAAAATTCACCGCTCAGGGCGAAGTGAAACTCAGCATAGAGCGGGCGCTTGACGGTTGGTCTCCCCTTCAAGAGGAATTGAATTTAGCAGAGCTTGTGGTGGCATTTTCCGTGAGCGACACGGGCATCGGGATTCCTGAGTCGAAGCAACGTATCATTTTCGAGGCCTTCCAGCAGGTCGATGGCAGCATCAGCCGCCGCTACGGCGGAACCGGATTGGGCCTGAATATCGCCCGTGAAATGGCAAACCTGCTTAATGGCGAACTCCGCCTGACATCCAGCTCCCCGGATGAAGGCAGCACTTTTACTTTGTATCTGCCTCAACAGAAAAATAGCTCTGCTAAACTTTCTCAACGGAAAAATAGTTCTGCTAAACTTTCAAAGTTTAGCAAAGCTGAAACAGAAGAGAACTTTAATAAGTCTCCACAACTTAGTAAAGTTGCGGCTGAAATTACAGACGACCGCGACAATCTGCAACCCGGCGACACGCGGCTGCTGATCATCGAAGACGATAACGCCTTTGCCAATATCTTGCTGGACATGGCTCATGCCAAAGGCTTCAAAGGATTGATTGCCGCTCAGGGCGATCATGGGATGGAAATGGCGCAAGAGTATGCTCCGAATGCTATTATTCTGGATATCCAATTGCCGGTCATGGATGGCTGGGCCGTGCTGCAACATCTCAAACACACTCCTGAAACCCGGCATATTCCCGTGTATATTATTTCAGTGGACGCTCAACGCCAAAAAGGGTTTAAACAGGGTGCCATCGGCGTGTTGGAAAAACCGGTATCCACGCAGCAAATAAACGTGACAATGGATGAACTGGTCGGATTTCAGGGAAGCTTGAAACAGTTGTTGATCGTAGAAGATAACGCTATTCAACAAGACTCTATCGTTGATTTGCTGCAAGGCAAAGATGTTGAAATCACGGTTGCCGGCACAGGTCAGGAGGCATTGGCACAAATTAAGGCACAAACGTTCGATTGCGTCGTTCTGGATCTCAAATTGACGGATATGGACGGATTTACACTGCTTGGTAAAATCAACGAAAACGCCAAAGCGAACAAAACCGCAGTGATTATTTATACCGGACGGGATTTGACCGAGGAAGAAGAAACGTGGCTCAAACTGCAAGCCCGTTGCATCATCGTCAAAGGCGCGAGCGCGCCAAATAAACTGTTGGAGGAAGCAGGCTTATTCTTGCACCGAGCTATACCAGAGACCTCCGGGCGTACACAGAGAGAACCGTCAGCCCCGGCCGGGTCTGAATCAGCGCTGGAGGGTGAAAATAATATCGCTGTCAATGACCTCCCTGGCCGCATTCCGCCGGCCGGGTCTGAATCAGCGCTGGAGGGCAAAAAGATTCTGTTAGCTGAAGACGATGCGCGCAACGCCTTTGCCCTGGTTAGTCTGTTCGAACGATACGGGATGCAGGTGAGCCACGCTGAAAACGGACGTGAAGCTATTGAAGTTCTGCAACAAACGCCAGACATTGATATCGTCATGATGGATATTATGATGCCCGAAATGGACGGTTTTGAGGCGATGCGCCTGATACGCCAGGATGAGCGTTTCGCATCGCTCCCGATTATTGCCATCACCGCCAAAGCCATGCAAGACGACCGCGAAAAATGCCTGGCCGCCGGCGCATCTGATTATGTCAGTAAACCGCCGAATAATACGGATTTGCTGGAAACGTTGAGAAAGTGGACTTTTTGAAACGTGAAACGTGAATTTTGAAACGTGATGCGTGAAACGTGAATTGTGAAACGTGAATTTTGAAACGTGAATTTTGAAACGTGAATTTTGAAACGTGAATTGTGAAACGTGAATTTTGAAACGTGAATTTTGAAACGTGAATTTTGAAACGTGAATTGTGAAACGTGAATTGTGAAACGTGATGCGTGAAACGTGAATTTTGAAACGTGAATTGTGAAACGTGAATTTTGAAACGTGAATTCACGCATCACGCATCACGCAACACGCATCACGCATCACGCATCACGCATCACGCATCACGTTTCACGTTTCACGCATCACGCATCACGCATCACGTTTCACGCATCACGCATCACGTTTTAAAACCTGTAGAATAGGGAAATAAGAAATGAATAACACCATGCAATCTGATCAAAGAATTAACATTTTACTTGTTGATGATCGGCCGGAAAACCTTCAGGCCTTAGAAGGCGTATTGGAATCGCCTGAATTGAATCTGGTGAAAGTTTTATCCGGTGAGGATGCCTTACGGCAGCTCTTGAAACATGATTTTGCGCTTATTCTGCTTGATGTACGTATGCCGGGCTTGGATGGATTTCAGACCGCCGAACTGATTCAGGGACGCGAAAAGACCCGCAATGTTCCGATTATTTTTGTCACAGCGGAATACAAAAGTATCGAACATGTCATCCAGGGATATGCCCTTCATGCGATAGATTATATCGTAAAGCCCTTTAACCGTCAAATTTTGAAGGCCAAAGTCTCTGTGTTGGTTGAACTTTACAAGAACAGAAAACAGGTCGAGCAACAAGCGGAACAATTGCACAAATCGATTCAACATATTGAAAAAGCTAATCTTCGCCTGCAAGAAGCCGAAAGTGCCAGATCACGTTTCCTCTCTTCTATGAGTCACGAACTGCGCACCCCGCTGAACGGCATTTTAGGCTTTACCGATCTGTTGAGCGAGCAATTCTTCGGCCCCCTCAATGAGAAACAACTCACCTATGTGAACCAGATCGACAGCAGCGGCAAGCATCTGTTAGACCTGATCAACGACCTGCTTGATATGGCCAAAATAGATGCGGGCGCGGTGGAACTCGAACCGTCAAAATTTAATATCGCTGAAGCTATCCAGACCACAACCACGATGATGAAAATGCTGTTCAAAAAAAAGAATATTACACTAGCCACAATGATCGAGCCTGAATTGCCGGATATCACTGCTGATCTTAGAAAGTGCAAACAGGTCATCATCAATCTGCTCTCTAACGCCGTCAAATTTACGCCCGAAGATGGGCGAATAGAGATTCGCGTTACCATGCCGTGGAATGGCTTCCTCAAGATTGAAGTCAGCGATACCGGTATCGGAATCGAGAAGGATCAAACGGAAAAGATTTTTTCCGAATTTCATCAGGCCGACCGGGTGCGTGATGAACAGTTAGGCGGCACAGGGTTGGGGCTTGCGCTGGCAAAACGGTTGGTGGAACTGCACCTCGGCGAAATCAATGTCGAAAGCGAAGTCGGTAAAGGCAGCGTCTTTTGGTTTTCGCTGCCTCTGAACACGCCGCAACCCGAAGAAGGAGCGCAGGAACAAGCGCAAAAAGCATCCGAGCCAAAAGAAGAGACTGTACCTTCTACAGGACACGGTTTTCGTATTCTCGTGGCCGAGGATAATGACACGAACCTGAAAATGGTGCTTGACATGTTGAGCGTTCAAGAGCACGAGGTTATCGTGGCCCGCAACGGCCAGGAAGCGGTCGATCTGGCTAAACAACACAAATTTGACTTGATCCTGATGGATATGCGTATGCCTGTGATGGATGGCCTTGAAGCTACCCGGCGGTTGCGCGAAATGCCGGAGCTTGAGGATATTCCCATTATCGCCTTGACCGCCAGCGCCGGCACTGAAGCGGCAGAAGAACAAATAGCCGCCGGCTGCACCGAACATCTGGCCAAACCGATTCGGACGAAGGAACTGTTTGAGGCGCTTGCACGGTATTTGAAGTAAAACGGTATATTGCTTGTAATTTCTTACTCTTACTCTTACTCTTAATCATAATCGTAATCGTAATCGTTCGGGATTAAGAGTAAGATTAAGAGTAAGATTAAGAGTAAGATTACGATTTTAATTGCGCAGGTTGAAAAAATGTAGGGGCGTTCCCTTGTAAATACCCTTAATATATAAAAAGGAGCCATACATGAAAGTATTAATCGTTGAAGACGACACCGTATCCAGAAACAACATGCACGATATTGTTACAAGCCAGAAACACCAGACCAAAACGGCTGAGGACGGCGCTCAGGGACTTGAATTGTTCAAGGAATTTCAACCTGATCTAATCTTCACAGATATTCAAATGCCCAAAATGGACGGTCTTGAAATGTTGGCCGCCATTCGCGAGCGAGATAAAGACGTCATTGTTATTGTCAACACCGCTTTCGGAACCGAGGACTATGCCTTGAAGGCGCTCAAGCTGAACGCCAACAATTATCTGAGCAAACCCGTTCATTTTTCCGAAGTGGTGCATTATCTCAAAAAATATGAGATCATCATTAAGGATAAAACCCAGATGCAGGAGCTTGACATTGTGTTTGTTCGGCGGCTATACACCCTGCAACTGCCCAATACAATCGGACAGGTTCCCAGGGTTGTCGATCACTTGCTGGTAACCGCTGGCAAGGCTCTCAATCCTGACGCTCGGCTCGGTGTGCGGCTTGGCCTGGTTGAACTGATCACCAATGCAATTGAACACGGTAACCTGGGCATCACTTATGAAGAAAAGGGCGAAGCTCTTGATAATATGACGCTCGGAGAGCTTTACCTTGAGCGTCTATCCGAACCGAAAATTGCCGACCGCCGGGTGACAATTGATTTCGAGCATAATACGTTGGGCTGCCAATGGGTGATCACTGACGAAGGTGACGGGTTTGACTGGCGCACGCTCCCTGATCCGACTTCAGAAGAAGCTATACTGGCCTCACACGGGCGAGGGATTTTTATCAGCCGTTTTCAGTTCGACGAAATGGAATTTATAGGTGTCGGCAATGCCGTGCGTATCTTTAAAAAACAATAAAATAAGGAGGTGAATAACAATGAATGACAAAGCTTTAATTCTCGTGGTGGATGACATAGAAGCAAACCGAATGGTATTAAGTGATCGCATGATTGCCCTGGGGCATGAACCGATTGAAGCGGAAAACGGCCTCGCCGCCCTGGATATGGCGAAAAAAAAGAAGCCGGATCTGATTTTGCTTGATATAATGATGCCGGAAATGAACGGTGATGAAGTGCTAGAGCGCTTGAAATCTGACGAATCGTTGCACCATATTCCGGTGATTATGATTTCAGCCCTATCGGACATGGACACAATTTTACGCTGTATCGAAGGCGGTGCCGATGATTATTTAGCCAAGCCGTTCAAACCGGCGATTTTAAAAGCGCGCATTACGGCCGGCATTGAAAAAATGCGCTTTTTTAAGAAAGAAGAGCGCTATCGCCAGAAAATCCAAGAATATTTCATGCGCATCAAAGCGCAGACAACCAAGTTGACGCTTGCCAATGCCGAACTCGCACGCGCAGCCGGTCTCAAAGACGAATTTTTAGCCAATATGAGCCATGAACTGCGCACCCCTCTGACCGCCATTCTGGGCGGAGCGGAAGCCTTGCAAGAAGAGATTTATGGAAAACTGAACGCAGGCCAAATGAAATTCGCCTCCTTGGTTGAAAAAGGCGGGCGTCATTTGCTGTCTTTGATAAATGATATCCTTGATATCGCCAAAATTGAGGCCGGCAAATTAGAACTCCATAAAGAAATCACACCGGTTGATAAAATATGCCAGGGCAGCATACGCCTGATTAAACAAATTGCCGCTAAAAAACGCATCAGCATCTCTTGCGAGGTTCAAGCCGGAGTCGATGATATCCTGGCAGACAAGATTCGTATAAAACAGGTTCTGATCAATCTGCTGACCAATGCCGTCAAATTCACGCCGGAAAAAGGGCGCATCGGTTTGGAAGTCCAAGGAGATCGAAGGCGTGACATCGTTCGCTTCATTGTATGGGACAGCGGCATCGGCATCTCGGAGGAAGACCTGGCCGGTTTGTTCCAACCCTTTGTTCAAGTGGACAGCAGTTACACCCGTGAACAACAGGGAACCGGCCTCGGGTTGGTGATGGTCGCCCGTCTGACCGAAATGCACGGAGGGAGCGTCAATGTTAAAAGCGAAGTCGGAGAGGGCAGCCGTTTTATCATATCTCTTCCCTGGCAAGAAGCTGTTGCAGAAGAGTCCGATGCCGCTGACCAGGACGCGCAGCTCGAATCAGAGCCGAAAACATCGGCCTCCAAATTGCACTGTTCCATTTTGCTGGCTGAAGATAATGAAACCAATCGAAGCATCATTACTGATTATCTGATAAGCAAGGGCCATCAGGTGTTCATTGCCGAAAATGGCGCCCAAGCCATTGAAAGCGCCCGGGAAAATCCTCCAGATATTATTCTTATGGATATCCAAATGCCTGTCATGAACGGATTTGAAGCCATTAAGTTTATTCGCGCCGACTACGATCTGGCCAAAGTTCCTATTATTGCACTGACCGCCTTGGCAATGGCGAGCGATCGTGAAAAGTGCATCCAAGCCGGAGCTGATGAGTATTTATCCAAGCCTGTTCAGTTGAAAGAGCTGCTCAACACGATTGAAGCGCTGTTGAAAAAAGATGAACAATGGTGATCGTTCCTAAGCACTTTTTAAATATGACAAACGCCCTTGACTTCAAAGCTTACGTTCACGGAAGCTCCCTGCTCCAGTCCCTTGCTTGTGAATGTCAGCAGGCCATCATTGTCAGTTACGAACTGCCGGCAGTAATAAAGTCCGAAACCGGACGACCCTTTATTCGAGCGTCCGAAATCAAAAAGCGATTCAATCTGATCCGGTTCAACGCCGATGCCGTTGTCAGTTATTTTTAACCCGATCAGCTTTTCATTTGCAAATGTTTGAACGGAGAGAAGTTTTTCTCTATCGGTTGATGAAGACGCTTCAAATGCCTCAAGGGCATTTTTAAGTAAATTATTGATGACTTGCATGAGATTATTTTTATCAATTAAAAGCATAGGGATATTATCATAAAAATTCCGCTTAACCTTGATACCGCGTGTATCATAAGAACGCTGGTACATCCGCAGGGCGTCTTCAACCACTCGGTTGATATTCACACATTCTTGGACCTCCTGGCCGGTGGCGGCATAAGCCTGTTGCAGGCTCAAAATTTCGGATATATACGCAGCGGCACTGTTAATATTCGCCAGCGCATCCGCCATCTTGACACGTTCGTTTTTGAGCGCTGTAATCAATTCCTCCATATAAGCAAAGACTTCTTTTCCTCTGGGATCATTTTTTACATATTGATCAAGATCGCCTTCATAATTATTGAGGTCATCATAGCATTGCCTCAGAACATGGATAAATTGTTCCATATCATCCATCTGCAACATTTCCACCTGCACGACTATCGGCGTCACAGCATTGCCGATGTTGTGCAACACCATAGCCGCTTGCCGGGCGCGTCCGGCGTCAAACGCTCTTTTAACCAGTTCCTCCTGTGCTTTTTCAAGGTCACGCGTGCGCTCGGCAACCATGTGTTCAAGATGATTACGATATTTATCCAAGTCGCAGTTCATCAGAATACGTTCGGCAATTCGTCCTAAAAGTTCAGCAAAGGCATTAAGTAACTTGCGTTCTTCGTTTAGAAAAGGCCCCTCGGAAATATCCGGTTTTTCCTCAAGATAATAGACCTCCACCAAACCCTCCGGCTTACTGTTCACCAAGATTTCTTTTTCCTGTTTCCAAGGCGATGTCCTAAATTGATCCGTGCTGAATGTTTTATCGTGGATCGAAATACGACTGCAACAAATTCCCGGATATTGCCATGATGCCGGGATAAGATTGACAGCTTCCTGCATAATCTTATCAAAGGATATATCTTCTTCGACAAAAAGATGTGATATCCCATATAAGCAATCCAATTCCTTAACCCGTTCGTCAAGGTCATGGGTTCGTTTTGAAATTGTGGCAACCATCTTGTTCATCGCAGCCGCCAATTGTCCCAGTTCATCATCGCTTTGCAATTCAACTTTCTGGGTTAAATCACCCTCTTTGATGCGTGATGCGTGGCGATTCAGTTTTTCTACTCTTTGCAACACCAGTTTACGCATAACCAGGACCAACGTCAGCCCAAGAAAGATAAAACTTACGATAATCTGGATGGCCAACTCGTGCAGACGTGCGGCGATGATTCGCTTGTTTTCGCGTGTTGACAGCATCAGTTTGACTTTGCCCAGTTTTAAAAGCGGTTGGTTTTCTCCGGGATCGAAGCTCACATCGGAGCCGAACAAGACCCCCTCGTCCGGCTTTTTTTGGTTGAGCTTATATTCAGACACCTGCCGGCCATTATGCAGCACTTCAATAGATAAAATGTCAGTACTTTCTTTTCCGGTCGTATTCAGAAACGTATTCAACACCGGATAATCCTCTGAAAGCAGCGGTTCGATACATGCCACGGCAATGGCATGGGAAATCGTTTTACCCTGTCTGGCGAGAAGCTCGGTCAAAACAGCCTGTTCCCGCCGAATCGAAACCCATCCGGATATTGAAAGCGCCGCAAACAATACGATAAGCAACGTCGAAACAACTTTTGTAGTCAGTTTCATAGCAGATTCATTCCGTGTTACCAAACTGTTTTGAAAGATCAATTCCCTGACGGACAAAATCATAATCTGAATCATCAGCCTTCAGAAAGCCATCCTGTTTCAGATTTTTTAATATTTTTTTATCTTTGAGTTTTAACAGGGCGTTTTGCAATAGGAGATATAAACGCTCGTCAAACCCTTCCCGCACCACCCAGGGTTTAGTCACATTTGGAAATTTGCCGATTGTTTTCAAATTTTTCGATTGCGCATATTTAATGAATGTGTTTTCTTTGACAACTCCGGCATGGTAATTGCCGGCAGATACGGCCAAGGCGACCTTGTCATGGCGTCCGAGATACCGAAAAGACATCAGATCGCCAGCCTTGACACCCGCTTTGACCATTTCGGCCTGAGAAAGATAGCGCCCGATGGTTGAATTGCGATTTCCAAAGGCAAATGTTTTTCCTTTCAGTTCGGCGATTGACTGAAGAGGCGATGCTTTGTGAGTGATAAAAACACCATTGAATCTTTTTTTCAGTTTTTTATGCTCCATGACCAGCAATTTTATATTTGGAGCGCGGCGTTTGGCGATAATATAGCTGGCCGGTCCAAAACGGGCAAAGTCATATTCACGGGCTGCCAAACCATCAATTGCGGCTTCATAAGCAGGATAAATTTTTATTTTAATCTCCGTTGGCGCGCCTTTGTCTTGCAGCTCTTCTTGAAGATAATCAATGATAGATTTGAATTTCTGATACATCACTGTGGGTTTATCAGATGTGTAAACACCGAACAGTAACGTACCACCATAGCTTTGCGCTGCTGATAATATTGTAATTGCCATCACTGCGATTGCCATAGATACAAATTGCTTTTTCATCATTTGTCGTTCCTCCTTTGCAATGCGTTAAACAAATCTATACCATTTTTTCGACAAAAGTAACATTTTAACCAATAACATAATGAAACATAAACGAAACAAAATCAAGCCCTTTATGCCATAACTCCCAGAATACCGCTATGGGATTCTTTAATATAGATCGTCACATAAATAATTTAATTACACTTAGGCCATAGCTTGACGCGTATGCCTGATGGGGTTATAAAAGCTAAGGATCGGGGATGAAATAACTTCCCCATTTCATAATCATAATCTTAATCATAATCCTAATCTTAATCTTAATCAGAACGATTAAGATTAAGAATACGATTAGGATTATGAATTCAAATCCCCCTATATTTGGGATAACCACGCGGGACGGCTTCCCGCGCTACGGCCTTGCGCACAGCGGATCCATGTAGAGCGGAAAGCCGTTCCGCTTAGGGGGAGTGAACGGTTACAATAAATCCATTCAGGTAACATTTAAACTAAACCCAATACGCATACTTTTTGGAGGCATCCTATGGGAAACCGCATTCTGTGGATTGACAATCTTAAAGCGATTGCCATTTTTTTTGTCGTGATAGGGCATACCGTCGGTTTGCCGGAAACCATTGAAAAACTGATTTTTTCGTTTCACATGCCGGTTTTTTTCTGGCTATCGGGTATGCTGGTCAAAGACACCCTTAAAGAAATTCCGTTTTTGCCTTTTTTAAAAGCCAAAGCTAAAAAACGCCTTATTCCCTATTTATATTTTTCGGTTATCAGTTATATTCTCTGGTTTGCCCTGTTTCGACACTTTGGCACTCAGGCCGCGTTAAACATCCCTCCTGTCAGACCCTTAATCGGCATTTTTTATGGCAACGGAATCAATTATTGGCTGGTTCACAATACGGTTTTATGGTTTTTTCTATGTTTGTTTATTACCGAAATTATGTTTTTCTATATTATCAGAATCCCATCTCGAAGGCTACTTTTTCTGATTCTTTTTATACTATCAATCATCGGCTATATTGACACCTATATCAATAAACCGGATGGTTTCCGATTGCCCTGGAATATTGATATCGCTTTGACCCTGGTCGTTTTTTACGGCTTAGGTTATGCGTTGCGCAAACCGATATTATCTGATAACATTTTCAAACGAGGCGGACGGTTGGCTGACGCAAGCTTAATCATACTGGCAATGGCGTTTTATATCATCAGCAGCCTTCTCAATGATAAAGTCGCCGTGGTTGCCGGTCTTTACGGAAATTATTTTTTGTTTTACATTGCGGCGCTATCCGGCATTTTTTTCTGGATCGCAATTGCAAAACGCATTCCGCAATCTAAACTGTTCAGCAAGGTAGGAGACAGCACCCTTATTATTTTTCCCATGCACCTGCTGGTTTTTCCATTTCTAACGGCGATTCAGGTGTATATATTTAAACTGCCGGCAAGTTTGAAACATGAATCGGTCATTCTTTCGATACTTTACGCTGTTATCAGCATCCTGATTCTGTTGCCGGTCGCTGACATCATATATAAAAAATTTCCGTTTATATTGGGGATAGTGAAACGTGATGGGTGAAATTCGTGGCTGCCGACATATTTTATCGGGAGTTATAAAACAATTGTCTTTTTAATTTCGATGCCTTTTGAGCCGCGCTGAACGGTTGCCGCTGTGATTCCACACTCATGTTCAAAAACAAGAACCCAGTTTTCTTTATAAGCACGCTCTAAAACAGCTTGTTTTTCTTCCATAATCGTCATTGGCAGATTATCATAAGCCATAATCCATGACAATGGAATATGGGCGGCCATGGGTATCAGGTCGGCGCAATAAAAAAGCGATTTGTCAGCGCCTTTTATCAGAGGATGCTGCTGTGCAGCGGTATGACCGTGCGTAACCAGCAGCTCAATGCCGTCTGATAGTTCTCCCGGTCCATCTAACAATGTCAGGACGCCGGCTTCCTTCAATGGTTTGAAATTTATTGCCGGAAAGCTGTTTTTGTCTCGGGAATGCGGGTTCATCGCAGTTTCCCATTGGGCTTTTTGAATGTAATAGGTGGCATTGGGAAAAGTCGGTCTCAATTCGCCGTTTTCAATATAAGTGGCACCGCCTGCATGGTCAAAATGGAGGTGGGTGATAATGACATCTGTGATATCATCAGGCGTCAGGTTCTGCCGCGCCAATACGGCGTCCATATTCCCCATCTCTTCCTCAAAGCCATAAATGGTTTTTTCCTTGTCCGTAAGTTTGGTTCCGATACCTGCATCAACTAAAATAGTTTTTCCGTTACCGCGAATTAAAAGACTTCGCATATTCATCTGAATTCGGTTTTTTGCATCAGCGGGTGTTTGCTTTTCCCATAGCACTTTGGGCACAATACCAAACATCGCGCCTCCGTCTATATAAAAATACCCCATTCCAATCGACGTACATTCATAATTTCCAAATTTCATTATAATTCCTATTTAGTATACATTGGAGCAGACGGATTTAGGTATTGTTGGCAGAACACGGATGATCAGGCCAAATGACTGCTTGAGCGGCAATGACATCTTTGCCGTTGTATGTGACTGACGGAGAACCATACAGTTTATATCCCTCTTCAATTAACTTTGAAATTCGCTCACAGAAACTTGCATCATCTTTTCCCGTTATAAGACGATATTTTAATTTTTGATTCATTATTTATTTTCCTTGTCAGGATAGTTATAGAGATTCAGAAAATGTTGATATGCTCCCATCAGGTCAATTCAACCCGATGAAAAGCCTCACCCAATTCGAAATCTTCACCTTGAGCTAATGTTCGGCAGCGTGCTTTCAGCCATTTTCCCAGATCAGGGACATCCATTTGTTGCATCTGACTTTGGTGACAACGCAACGCCGCCAGTTTAAGAGCAAAAACAGAAGTGATGTCTGTACGATAGTTTATATCTTCCGCCGCCCAAAAAAGCAACTCTTCCACTTTATGGGGTGCCAGTCCTTCGGCTGTAAGGTCAGGGTAAGCCCAATAATCACGTGCATAAGGGAAAACGGCATCTAAAACTGTCTGGCCGGTGATGCGATGATCGCGATGCCAAACATAGCGCCGGTAAGGATCGGCGGTTACAACGGTGCGAGGTTGATATTGCCTGATTAAGCGTACAATCTTTTTTCTAAATTCAGATGTGTCTTCCAATCCTTGATCCGGATATCCTAAAAAAATCACTTCGTTTACACCCAAAACTTCGGCGGCCGCAATTTGCTCTTTTTTACGGATTTCAGCCAACTGCTCCGGCTTCATACCAATATCAGATGTTCCCTTGCCGCCATCAGTGCAAACCACATACACTGCCTGTTTACCTTTTTGCACCTGACGTGCAATGGTTCCGGCAACACCAAATTCGGCATCATCCGGATGCGGTGTTATCACCAGTATATCTGCGTGTCGCATTATTACAAATCTTTCTGTTCATACAAAATCATAATCTTAATCGCTCAGATTACGATTTACAATTAAAAATTCAAAATTAACAATATAAAATTGCGAGGTTATTTCGTCCTCATTCCCAAAGCCCCACATCAAAACAATTGAAGTATGATACTTAGTTTCTAGTAATTCTTTAATTAGCAAAGTCAATATAAAAATGGTGGCATAATCTTTCTTGACTGTACGAATGAATCCGGGATATACTACTATTAAAATTCGTTATATGATCAGGTGGCAAGATTTTTCGTAGTGGCGACATGAAACAGCTTTTCGTGTTACATCAATATCGCTGTTGAATCAGCAGCCAACGTTTGAAATAAAATTTGATTTTAAGAGGGCATGTTCATGAATATGGAAATTTTCAACGACATGGAAGCGGACGATTTACGCGAATACATTCGCTTTTTGCTTTGGCATTATCGCGTAATGGATGCTTTTTGGTTTATCAAGATTGATGAACACTTCGATCAGCCGACTGCCGAACACCTGAATGAAAAAGTATGGGGGCGTGTGGCCGGAATGGCTGCTAAAGATTTGGTCAAGCGCTTTGACATACAGGAAAAAGGGCTGGATGGTTTTGTAAAAGCGCTGCGATTTTTTCCCTGGTGCATCATGGTGGATTATCATATCGAACAAAAAGCTGATGAAGTGCTGATCGCGACTCCGTCATGCCCCACTCAGGAAGCCCGACTCAAACGGGGCTTGGATGAATATGTATGCAAAGAGATGCATCGCGGTGAATTTGAAAGTTTTGCCCATGCGATTGATGATCGTATCAACGTGGAATGTCTGTTCGCACCGCCGGACCCTCACCCGGATGATATGTATTGCAAGTGGCGTTTTACATTGAACGTAAAACGTGATAATTGAAACGTGAAACTCCAAAATTTTAACCGGTAAAACCAATATGCCCTTAGCTTTTGATTCAATCAGCCACGGAAAAATAGCCTTTGGATTTTTCAACATTGAAACGGATATGCTCCTTCTGGAGAACTATTTTATTTTTGCAACTCAATTTTGTAGTTACGTTCGTAAAATTGCCGAAGAAAATTCCGGCAGGATTGAAACCCTTTGGGAAGTGGATTGCATTCAAGACGCATCAAAGATCGGCGATTTAATGGGCGCGATTCACGGTATTCGCTATACAGGCTTTATTGGTGAAACATACCGGCGTTTTCCGTTTCCATCAGAACCGGAAGCATTTAAGCAGCAAACGGACGGGGTTAAAAATCAAATTGTTATCCGGGAAATAATCAAAAAATATGCCCAACGCATTGAAATTCCGTTTCAATTCGATGAAAAAGCGGAAATAGTTTTCATTGGCCAATATCAATTCGCCCGTAAAACCTGGTATGAATTGGTTGACTACGTATGGCGTGGCGGTTATCCTCGCTGGCGTGATGAAAAAAGGCCCGATTATGTTTTATCAATGAAACAGAATGTTACAGAGAGTTTGCATCCGTTGTTCAAGGGATGAAATCAGCTAAATAACTTAGACCATTAAATAAAAATTTTCAGAATGAACAGAATATAAAATAGAAAATATTATGCCACACAGACTTGAAATAGCATTAAAACCGGATTTATCAGACGCCGAAGGTGAAAATCTTCGCCAAAAAGCGCAAAACTATTTCGGAATCGAACTTGCCCAAGTGCGCACAGTTCATATTCTAACCATCGACGCTGATTTGACCGCTGAACAGTTAAGCAAAGTGCAAACGGATATTTTTACCAATCCGGTAACGCAGATTTCATCCTTCGCTCCCCTGCCCATTGCATTTGATTGGTGTATCCGCATCGGCTATCGGCCCGGCGTAAAAGATAATGCCGGTGACACCGCAGTGGAAGCGATTGAAGATACGTTGGGCATCCGTTTTAATGACCGGGAAGCCGTTTATACGTCCAAACGTTACTGCCTCAAAGGGAATCATCCCAATTTTAGCCATGACCGTGCTATTGTTGAAAAAATTGCCGGCGAATTGCTTGCAAATGATATTATCCAACAATGGGATTTGTATTCATCATCGGGCTGGGACTCCGAAATCGGTGTCGGCTTCATCGTTCCCAAAGTAATTCTTGATCACAAACCGGCCGTTTTAACTGTATCAACCGACAGCGATGCGGCTTTGCAAAAAGTGAGCGATGAACGTAATCTGGCGTTAAATCCCAAAGATATTCCCACGATTCGGTCTTACTTCGCCAATGATGATGTGCGTCAACAGCGCGCCGCGGTCGGCCTGTCAGACCCTACGGATATTGAATTGGAGTATATTTCCCAAGCACGCAGCGACCATTGCAACCATAATACCTTCCAAGGCCGTTTCTTTTACCGCGCTTCCGCAAACAGCCAAGTTGAAATAATCGACAATTTGTTTGACACCTGCATTAAGAAGCCGACGCTAGAACTGAAAGAGCAGAAAGACTGGGTCATTTCAGTGTTATGGGATAATGCCGGAGCCGGTCGGTTTGATGATAATCATTATTTTGTGATTACCGGAGAAACTCACAATTCACCTTCCAACATGGAAGCTTATGGCGGGGCCATTACCGGCATTGTCGGTGTTTACCGCGATCCGCTCGGCACAGGCAAAGGTGCCAAACTGGTGATGGGTGGCTACGGTTATTGCACCGGCCCGCGTGATTATAGCGGCTCAATCAAACCACATCTGCACCCCCGGCGCTTATTGGATGGCGTTATTGAAGGTGTGCGTGACGGTGGCAACAAAAGCGGTATTCCCACTGTTTTCGGGCAAGTGCTTTTTGATGACGCCTATATTGGTAAGAGCCTGGTATTTGTTACGGCAGCAGGAATCATGCCCGCTGAAGTTGCCGGCAGCCCGGCTGAAAAAAAACGCACTTCTCCCGGCGATTTAGTCATTATGTGCGGTGGCCGCGTGGGCAAAGACGGTATTCATGGCGTTACGGCGTCATCAGAAAGTTTTTCGGCTGATACTCCGGCCGGTCATGTACAGATTGGCGATCCCTACACCCAAAAAAAAATGCACGATTTTTTGTTGGAAGTCCGGGATGAGGGCTTGATTCAATTTATCACGGATAACGGCGGCGGCGGGTTGTCATCTTCGGTTGGGGAATCGGCGCTCTTTTCTGACGGATGTGCCATTCAATTGGAAAAAGTTCCGTTAAAATATCAAGGCTTGGATCAATGGGAAATATGGATTTCGGAATCACAGGAGCGTATGACCGTTGCCATAAAACCTGAACATTGGGAGCGTTTTCATACATTATCTGAAAAACATGCGGTTGAAAGCACGGTCATTGGCCAATATACGGATACTGGCAAGCTGCATATCACTTATAACGATAAAACCTGCGCTTATATTGATCTTGATTTTCTTTCATCCGGTTTTCCACAATGGGAGTTTGATGCGCAATGGCAGACGCCCGCAGACCGAGGGCTGTATGAGCCTGTTATCAGCTCTCCTGCCAATTACAATGAACTGCTGACAGATATACTGGCGCGTCCTAATGTATGTTCCAAAGAATGGGTTATTCGCCAGTATGACCATGAAGTGCAAGGCTCCAGTGTGATTAAACCGCTGGTAGGTGCGAAACGTGATATGAATAGCGATGCGGTTGTGATTCGCCCGGTGTTGGATTCTGAAAAGGGATTGGCATACACTCAAGCCCTTTTACCCTGGTATTCGGCAATCGACGCCCGCTCTATGGCTTGTTGCACGATTGACGAAGCTGTCCGCCGTCTGATTGCCGTGGGTACCGATTGGGATCGGATCGGTGGGGTGGATAATTTCTGCTGGCCCGATATACAATACGATTCGCTCGCCAATCCGGATGGAAAATTTAAAGCCGCCCAATTGGTGCGTGCCTGCATGGGGTTAAAAGAAATCTGCACGGCTTTTCAAATCCCGTTATTATCGGGTAAGGACAGCATGTATGCAGATGGCCATTTAAGTGGAAGCTATAATGAAACCCATAAAATTTCGGCACCGGAAACACTTCAATTTTCTTGTATAGGAGTTGTTGCAAATATAACTCAGTGTGTTACAATGGACAGCAAACAGACGGGTGATCGGGTATATGTGCTGGGTATTACGCGTAACGAACTGGGCGGTTCCGAATACTATGCGCATTTTGGATATACAGGAATGAATGTTCCTGAAGTTTATCCGGAAAAATTCAGTCGTGTGTATAAAGCGGTTAATCAAGCCATTCGACAAGAGTTGGCGGCGTCCGTTCATGGTATTTATCGCGGCGGTTTGGGTATTCATCTGGCAATGACAGCTATGGGCGGTGATTTAGGGATGAATGTTGATCTGGGCAAGGTCACAGCCGATCAGGTTCATCACGATGATATTATTTTGTTTTCAGAAACACCGGGACGCTTTATTGTTACCGTGGATCCCGTGAACAGCGAGGCTTTTGAAGCGCTTTTTAACGATATGCCTTACGCCTGTATCGGTGAGGTCACAGGTAAAACAGACCATTTTATTGTCAACGGAGCGGATGGTCACTTGATTGTCGATATTCCCGTGTCTGAACTGAGATGCGCTTGGAAACGACCCTTTGGGGCGCTTGTATAAACTCTTAAATTAAAATTCTTAATCTTAATCGTACTCTTAATCTTAATCGTTCATACTAAAAAGTCAGGATTAAGATTAAGATTACGATTAAGAAAAAGAGGGAAATTATTTCGTTGGAGCGGATGGTCACTTGATTATCGATATTCCCGTATCTGAACTGTGATGCGCTTGGAAACGACCCTTTGGAGCGCTTGTATAAACTCTTAAATTAAAATTCTTAATCTTATTAAAAAGTCAGGATTAAGATTAAGAAAAAGAGGGGAAATTATTTCGTTCCCTATCCTAAAATGCTATGAGGTGCATAAAATGAGCGATGAAGTTGAGTTTGAAGTTGGTCAAATGTATGAAAATGTGAAAGGGAAATATGAAGTTTTATCTATTTCTGATGACGCGATGACGATTCAGTGGGAAACTGGTGAACAGACTTCCACAACCGTCAGTTTTCAGCAACGCATAATTGAAAGAATCAAATTTGAAAAAGAGCTGATAGAGGAACAAAAGGCTAAAGCGCTTCGCAAGGGTCAAAAAGCGTATATATCAAAAGCAGGCGAACAATTTAAGGGCCTTGCAGAAAGTGATTTTAAAACGACCATCTCAGGAACCAAGTGGCGCAATCGCAGTTGTCTCGGAGGCGCTGTTACCAAACGACTGGCACCTCATAAATTGCAAATCAACTCATGGGCAGTACCCCGCAAAACAGCGATTCAGTGGCAGGACATCGGCCATCATCGGTTGGCGGCTAAGATGACACAGGCAAAATTTTCAGCTCTGATTGATCACACTGACCTTTCTTATGGATTTTACATTGAACGTGGTGATCAGGATAGTGAAACTTCGTCCGATTGGAACGCTTTTATCGCTTGGTTGAAAAAAGAAAACAACGAGGCGTTTCTTAATAAGCTTGTCATAGAACACCATTTACGCATTGATCATCAATCGGGAAAGAGCGCTATCGCCCAAATTGATGCGCACGATGGCAAATGGAATGTAAAAAAGATAAGCCACGAAGAAGGCGAGAAGGAAGACATCGGTGCGCTGGCCGATTTTTTTGACAAAATTCCGGCTAGTGCTGCGCTCAATCTTCGAATACATCAAAAAACGGCTAAAGCCGAAATTCTTGCACGAGGCGAAGAGATCGCTGATGATATTGCGGCATTGTTCGATGTTTTAATGCCTCTTTATGAAGCATCAGCAACATTGGTGCCACCGGACGAAGCCGGAGTTTAAAGTTTCAAGTGCCTGAAGTTAATGGTTTCAAAATGTGATTGAATAATTTCAAATTTCAAAACTTGTAAGAGGAACAATCAGATATGAGTAAGCGTGTCAACGCCTTGGTTTTAACCGGATTCGGTCTGAATTGCGACAATGAAACCGCTTATGCGCTTAATCTGGCAGGTGCGGATGTTCAGCGTGTGCATATTAACACCCTTATCAAAGGCGAAGTTCATCTGAAAGACTTCCAACTGCTGGTATTCGGCGGCGGTTTCAGTTGGGGGGATGATCATGGTGCCGGTGTTATTCAGGCGGTACGTCTTAAAACCAACCTGGGCCGCCGGATTCTTAAATTTATCGCTGATGGTAATCTTGTGCTGGGTATCTGTAACGGGTTTCAAACGCTGGTCAATTTAGGTCTCTTGCCCGGCCTTGACGGCGATTACCAAACCCGTTCAGTCGCATTGACATTTAATGATTGTGGTAATTTTCGTAATGATTGGGTGTCGCTGACGGTTAATCAGGAATCGCCCTGTGTGTTTACGCATAACATTCAAACACTGGAACTTCCTGTCCGGCATGGCGAAGGCAAATTAACAGCCGATGAACAGGTTATCAAACGCTTGATAAATAACCGTCAGGTCGTCATGCGCTATGCCGGTGCTGACGGAGAACCGGCAAACGGCTGTTTTCCATCCAATCCGAACGGCTCGTTATATGATGTCGCCGGAATATGTGATCCCACTGGCCGTATTTTCGGCCTCATGCCCCATCCGGAAGCCTTTAATCATTTCACCAATCATCCGAATTGGACGCGTTTAAAAGAAAAGCATAAACGTCAAGGCCGCCAGATTAACACTGAAGAGACCCTCGGAGTTCGTTTGTTAAAAAATGGCGTTGACTATATCCTCAAGCGCTCTTCCAAAATCATACAAAACTTTAAGGAATGAGGACAAGGAGTGCAAACTTCAGTTTGCGTCAGTAGCCCTGCAAGTGCAAGCTGAAGCCAGCACTCCAAGTGGAGAAGTTATTTCGTCCCTGATCCTAAGTTCCCCAGTTGATGGATAAGTACTTGGATATATTATTTCAGCGAGTTGATTTCTAATCAGAAACTATCAGCGTTTGACGATGCTGCTGGTAAAACCGGCATCTTTCAAATCCGCCTGACTGCGCTGGGCCGCCCCTTCGGCATATAAAAAATCACCGACAAACAAACGCCATTTATCGGAATCCCGAATGACATAAGGCTCATAACCCTGTTTTTCAAGACGCTGATACACTGCGGCCATTTTCTCTTCGGAAGAAAACTCGTCAATCATATTGGCATACGACAATTTTTTAATGCGTGCATCCGGCCTATCCAATGTTTTAAGTATATTGAGAGCATCTTTCCTGGTCTTGTAATGCCCTGTATAAACATTCCACCAAATCCCGCGCTCCGCCCCTAAATCCATTTGCACAACATACGGATCCGTTTTATCATTTTTAAACACTTTCACCCCGTTTTGCGCATTATTTTTTAAACGATTGCTGGATAGTTTTATTGAATATGGGTGTAATGGCTGGCGTATTCTATAAGAAGATGCTTTCAACTCAGATGTATCCGGCGTTACAGGAGTTTCATCAACCTCATCTTTTGAAGATGCTTTTTCTTCGCCACCTGCCTCAACTTCTTCAGGAGTTTTATCCGATGGTTGCACGACTTCCCCGTCTTCTTCAGTTTCTAACGCATCCGTGGAAGCAGGAGTATCCGACGAAGGCGCATCAGCCGACTTATCAGCGATTTCATCCACCGGTTTATCTTCAGGTTTTTTTTCATCCTGATTGTCAGGTGCCAAAGTATCCGATGAAGGCGCATCAACCGGCTTATCAGCAATTTCATCCACCGGTTTATCTTCAGTTTTTTTTTCATCCTGATTGTCAGGTGCCAAAGTATCCGATGAAGGCGCATCGGCCAGCTTATCAGCGATTTCATCCACCGGTTTATCTTCAGGTTTTTTTTCATCCTGATTATCAGGTGCCAAAGCAATTGTATCGGTGTCGGATGATTCCGTTTTTGTTTCAGGTAGTGATTCCTGATCCTCTGCAGGCGCGCCAATTTTTTTACGTACAACGTTGGTGGATGGTTGGGCCACGGCCTTTTCTTTCTTATCAACCGTGGTTGGCGGCTTTTCTGTTTTGGGACCCAATTGCAGTGTGTCAAAATAAAACCAAAAGATAAGCGTTACAATCAAAATAACAATACCTAACAGGATAAACGTTTCTTTCTTTTTTTCTAAAAAATTTAAAGTCATGTTATCTCTTTTCCGGTTAAGGGTTTATAAGTTTTAAGGAATACGAGTTAATAATTTACCCATTTGGAGTGCTGGCTTCAGCTTGCGCCACGGGCATCACAAGCTGAAGCCAGCACTCCTCTTTGATAATATCAGTAGATGGAAAAAGTCTTTGGCGACCTCGTTCCCACTCCTCTTTGATAATATGTGTAAGTTATCTAATTCGCATTCCTTACAACTGAAAAAATTGTTGCGACACTTTGCATTGTCATAATGTCTATGCAGGCAAATCAAACCCCGGCTTGCCTACGGGATCGCCGCCCCACATCGTATCGCAGCGGTCGGCCATGCGATTCAGACGTCGTTCAACTGATTGCCGGATGCGCTCACACGCATTGCTGTCGGCATCAGAAGGAACAAAAATCGGTTCACCGTAAAGTACCGCAATTTTTGTAAAAGGCATGGGCAAAAAGTAGCGGTCCCATGAGTTGAAAACAATGCGCCGTTTGGCACCGTACATCATTGGGACAATCGGTTTACCCGTTTTTTTAGCGATCATAACCGCACCTGTTTTAAGTACGCGCGGCGGTCCCTGCGGGCCATCGGCCATCATCCCGGCACTATGTTTACCGTTTTTCAGTTCACGAATCAAAGTGACCAAAGCGGAACGGTAGTAACGACTGCCACTGCCCCGCACCGCTCTGAATCCGAGATGTTCGGAGGCCGCAGCAGCCAAATCACCATCATTGCTTTTACTGATCATCAGGGTGATATGCCGTGAACCTAAATAATCCCCAAAATAAAACATTCGCTGATGCCAGGCGACATAAACGCAACCGCCATATCGTTGCCGGACAGCTATTTCACGCGCTTCATTTTCACACACTGTCAGACGGCATGTGCGGCACCAACATTTAAGCAACGCTGCGATCAAAAATGATTTTATGCGCATTTGGTTTGTCATGTTAAAAAAGCAGTGATTCTGGGGAGTGCTGATTCCCACTCTTCGGGATTGATCCACCAGATATCCGAATCGGCTTTAAACCAAGTCAGTTGCCGCTTGGCATAACGCCGTGTATCTCTCTGCCAAAGTCGAACAGTTTCATCCCACGAACAGCGATTTTGAAGAAAATCGGCCAGATGACGATAACCGATTGATTGCATCGGTTTTAAATCCGAAGTGTAGCCTTTGTCAAGCAATTGCCGGACTTCATCCGTAAAATCGGCCTGAATCATCGCCTCTACCCGTTGATTAATTCGTTTATAAAGGATCGGGCGCGATAATTCAAGACCGATTTTTAATACACTAAAGGGACACGTTTTAAAATCATGCGCGGCCTGTGATTTTGAAAAAGGCTGGCCGGATGTTTCATAAACTTCCAACGCTCTGACAATGCGATAAGTATCGTTGGGGTGTAGCCGTTTGGCTGTTTTCGGATCACACGCTTCCAAACGTTGATGCAGCCAAAGAGTGCCGTTTTGAGCCGCCTCGGCTTGCAACCGGCGACGGATAGCATGATTCGCCGGCAATACATCGGCAAGCCCGTAAAGCAGCGCTTTGATATAGAGTCCGGTACCTCCGACTACAAAAGGCGTCCGTCCCTGTTGTCGAATCGTATCGATAATCACACGGGCTTTGCGTGCAAATCGGGCCGCATCAAACGGCTCATCCGGCGCTGCGACATCAATCAAATGATGGGTGATGGCGGCGCATTCCTGCAACGTGGGTTTAGCCGCGCCAATATCCATATATTTATACACCTGAATGGAATCGGCACTGATAATTTCACCGCTAAAATAACGAGCCAGTTTTATCGCGGTTCCGGTTTTGCCCACACCGGTAGGACCGCAAATTACGATAATTTTTGGAAATTCACCACTATCTGGCGTCAATGTTGTTTACCTGCGATAAATAAAAATATTTGCATTATGTGTATAATTTTCTTATAAAGAAAAGTCACACGTTTAAAAATCTTACAATAAATAAACTGAATTTGCAATCTTTCTTAACGGAAAGTATGTAAAAAATAAGGTGACAACAACGGAGGAATTTGTAAAACATGACCATATCACCCAAGTTAAACGCATTTTTAAAGCAAAGCAACACCTATATAGCAAGAATGAAAGCCAGAGGTGTGCTTCCCACACCGGAAACAGCGAGAGCCGGTATGGCCCAATTAACCGGTTTTGTCAGCAATATTCCTGAAATTGCGCATATTGAAGCCAGAACAATTATAACCCATAATTTAAAAATACCGGTCAAAATATACAGTCCGTCGCCAAATGTCCCCTTACCGGTGTTGATGTATTATCATGGTGGCGGCCATTTATGCGGAAACACCGACCAGTATGATCCGATTACAAGAAAACTGGCTCTATCCGCCAATGTCGTCGTTGTTTCCGTTGATTACCGCCTGGCTCCCGAAAATCCTTATCCGGCAGGTATCGATGATTGTTTTCACGCAACTTTAAACGTCTGGGATGTTTTGAATAATGTAAAACATCAGCGCCGTCAGTTTATTGCCGGTGACAGTGCCGGCGGCGCCATTGCCGCGTCAATCATTATGCGCAATCAGGAGCGACCTGACCTTGCCATCGAAAAACAAGTGCTGATTTATCCGGGCCTGGATTACACGCTCAGTTCCGCATCATACCAACACTGCGGCAACGGCTATTTACTTGAAACGGATAAAATACGATTCTATTTTGATAATTATTTTCAACATGATGAAGACCGCCTGAAAGCATCGCCACTGTTCGGCCGGTTTTCACCGGATATGCCCCAAACGCTTGTAATCACCGCAGGATTCGATCCGCTGAAAGATGAGGGACGAGCATATTATACAAAGGTTAAGGAACAAGGGGTTTATGCATCGCATTACGAACTTCCGGGAATGATTCATGCTTTTATGAATTTGGAAGATTTGGTTAAAAAAGAGGTGAGAGAGCTGTATCAGAAAATAGCTGACTTTTTGAAGAGTTCAACAAGTAGCAAGTAGGGTGCGTTAGCAAAGCGTAACGGCACCATGTTGATAAATACTTGCTCTTGCTCTTAATCTTAATCTTAATCATAATCATAATCTTACTCGAATGACAGGAGCAAGTAGCAAGTAGGGTGCGTTAGTGAAGCGTAACGCACCATGTTAACAAAATAAGGCAAGGAGTGCCAAACTTACTTGGCACTCCGATTATGCAGAAGCCAGATTCCGATTATGATGGTGGATAGGCGTAAAACGAAATGCCCTCATAACGCCATAGATCGGTAGCATTGAGAGACTCCTTTTCATTTTCATCTACGGTGTAATGATGCACCTTCAAAGTTTCGCTGTACAAGCGATACACGGGGATGGCACCTTCCGGATTGCCGACCGGAACATAAAAGACAGCACCGTCATTCTGCCAGATATTCCCAGCCTCAGCGATCAGATGCGCTATTTCATTTGTATCGACTGTGTAATGATGCGTTTGTAATCCCGCATTGTAAAAACGATGAACGGCCATAAGGGTGTTTTTTTCCTCCTGGGTCGCCGCATTATATTGATGCGGAAGAAAGACGTTATAGGTAGATTTCTCAAGCGTCCAAATATGGGCTGCGGTCGCAAGCAGATGATTTTTTTCATTTTCATCTGCCGTAAACAAATGCTTCAACAAGACCGCGCTATAAAAACGATACATCGGATAAACGGTGCTAAGAACGCTTAACGTTGTGTTAGCTCCCAGAGATCCCGATGCACCGGGGACAGGCATATCCAAGTCAATATCTATGCCGTAGTTGTTATAAATCTGACCGCCGTTTAAGTCCAGCGCCCATTCGCTCCAGTATCCCAAGCTAGAGATATCATCGCCGGCGACAACCGTATATTGAAAAGTTAAAATTTCCGTTCCGCTGCCGCTGCTGTAATAGGCCATTGCGGGAACTCCCCCTATGTTCAGGACCAGTTGCGGCGTACCTTTAACAAAGACCAACTGACTTAAATGAACAGCGAACTCCATGACATAACCGGCGACGAAAGGACCGGATGACATCAAGATTACATTCCCTACGCTTGCCGGTCCGGGTGGCGATGGTGGTATAGCCGTCATCAAAAAAGTAACGTGCTCATGGCCACCTGTAGTTGCATCTATGGAATTAGCTAGGTTACAGTCAGTTGTGCCGGGATTATCAGTTGAAAAGATGTCAGTATACCATTCTGGGTAATAGAGTTTGGGATCATCATATTGGCCGCAAAGTGCATAGTATGTGCCGGGAGGAACCAAGACTCCCCAACCTCCGTTTTCATCGGTAGTCTGTTTCCATATAGGATTGGTTCCGCATTTGCTATCATATATGGAGACTTCGATACCTGCTATTGGATCGTCTGGTGTGTCATCATCAAAAACTCCGCCGCCTATAAAATTACCCATTGCTAAGTCAAAATCAATACCGGTTGTCGTTCCCCCATCGGTCACAGTCACCGGTGTAGCGCTGTAGCAACCATAGGCATCACCAGACGTGGAATAGTATTCATTTACAGTTAGATTTAAATTAGCACATCCTACATTGGTCTTGGCGTAAACCGTTCCGATCGGCACAAAAACTTCGTAATCACCTGAAGCATCGGTTTGATTCCAGCTAGTCGACGCCGGCGTTCCCATAACCGAAAGCCAGTTTCCATCACAGGCATCATAGAAATCAATGCAAACACCTTGTATTGGCCCTGACGTATTCCGCACATTACCTGATACCTTGCCGGCTCTTGTCAGTTTAAAGTCGATACCTGACGTTACTTCACCGGCCGTTACGGTGATTGTTTTTGCCATCAAAACGGCGGGGAAGACAGAATAATCACAGCTATTATAAAGAACGCTGTTTTCGCCATCATACCAGTCCTGCATGTACCACGGAGATGTGCCTGAGTTATCCCAGTCAGCATTCACGTAATAAGTACCTGCCGGCAGATCAATAGAATTATAGTAGCCAAGTGCATCGGTTCCGATCCATGGAGTAGGAACAGGAAAGGGCCATGCTGAACCACAAGTAGCACCGGCCGCCGGAGTAAACATAATAGAAGCACCCGCAATCGGTGTCACACCGTCTGCTTCATAAACGTGACCCCTAACCGTGCCATTCACCGCCCATGATACGGTTGGAAATAAAAATAGAATTAAAAATAAAAAACAACAAATTTGCCATAATTTAACATTTTGCTTTCTTACGTTTTCAAAAATCATGCGAAACTCCTTTTTTTTAAAGATTTTTGTACTTTTAAAATGCGTCTGATTAAAACTTGTTATGTTGCAATCAGTGTCGCTGTTTAAACTTGCCAATCAAAATAAAAAATATTTTGTTTATCTTTTAATCACCTCCTTTTCATCTGATAGTTGAATAAAATCGTTTGAGATGTTCATCGCTCACCATCAAACCCTAGTATCAGTAGATCGAAAAGTTCTTTAAAAGTTCCATAGGAACGCCATGTTTGTAGCAGATGTCAGCCCCGTGCCTCTTAGTCCCATATATGGACGGTATGTCGGCATCGGAATATGCCGTCCATATATGGGACTCAGCGAACACGGGGGATTCGGATTCTACAAATATGCCGCTCCTACGGAGCTGAAAACAGACATGCCGTTCGTCACCTTTCAAAAACTTTCCGATCTACTGAATTTGAATGATTTGCAACTCAGAAGGCCTTTTAGGATACCCTAAGTTGCAAATAATTAATCATTGCTTCGTCAACTGACTGAACTGTCTTACGACAATACGGCTTGAAACTGCAAGAACGGCGCTACATTATCACATTTTGATGATTTCATAAGTTTGTAAGTTGCCGAATTGATTGGTGCCCCCGGCAGGAATCGAACCTGCGGCGCACGGATTAGGAATCCGATGCTCTATCCACTGAGCTACGGGGGCGATTTTTAATATACACACTCGAAAGCCATAATTTGTGATTTTATGGTTTAGGTTTCAATCTTTAGCGTAAACACCCTGGCGCTTGAAAAATAAAATTGTTTAAGCAGTGCGTATAGACTAAGGGACTTTCCCATAAATAAACTACCAATAAAATCCGTAATGTAGGGTGGGTGTAGAGAAACGAAACCCACCATTAATCTTAAAATACGGCAGGGAGTGCAAAAATTAAGCGCAGCGATTTTTTGCCGGGTCCTGAATCTGTAAGCATCCGGGGGGAACCGAATGCTGAAAATTGCCTCACTTAATTTTTGCACTTCTAAACTTTCCATCTACTGATACAAAATCTTTATACTGATTCTGGTATCTTTGCAAGTTCTTTCCTCTACATTTTATCAAAATATTTTATTTTGATGGTGAATTTCAACTTCTTTATAAAAATTTAAAAAAAATGAAAGAAAAACGAACACTCACTTGTATTAGCAAGTGAAAGGTATGAAACATTTATTAATCATTTAATTAAAGGAGCAAAGAATGAAGATTTCGAAAATTATGACAATGGCAGGGATTGGGTTTTTGGCTATCGTTTTGCTGGTTCTGCCGATGAATGCGGATGCAGGCAGGTTCAGAGGTGCGCGTGGCGGCAGTGGATCCGGTGGCGGAGGCAATTTTGTCGATGCGAATGGCGACGGCGTATGTGATTTTTACGGAACCGGAGCCGGTGGCGGAGCTAATTTTGTCGATGCCGACGGTAACGGCGTATGCGATTATTTTGACACCAACATGGCGGGTTACACAGACGCTAACGGCAATGGCATCAATGATTACTATGAAGCCGGCGGTGCCGGATTTGTCGATGCTGACAATAACGGCGTGTGCGACTACTTTGAAGGCGGCTTCGGCGGGCGCAGAGGCGGCGGACGCAGAGGGTAATAGACGGTCGATAAGTTAAATGAACTTTGGGGTGAGCGTGGTGGCGTTCACCCTGATAACAAATAGCCGGTTTTAAGTTGTCAACGTGGAAATAAGTACTTGGACATATATTTTCAGGTTACAAATTATGCTGGAAATCGGATTTTTCTAAAAAATCCGATTTCTAAAATACCGGAAAACTTTTGTCCAGATACTTATTACAATTAAAACATTGTTCAAACAGAAAGGGACGATATAATGAAAACTGTTAAAAATATCAGAAAAATCACAAGTTTTTTAGCTGCATCAGCAAGAAATCGGATTTTTCTAAAAAATCCGATTTCTAAAATACCGGAAAACTTTTGTCCAGATACTTATTACAATTAAAACATTGTTCAAACAGAAAGGGACGATATAATGAAAACTGTTAAAAATATGAAAAAAATCACAAGTTTTTTAGTTGCATCAGCAATAATGATTTTTTGGGTGACACCTGGTTTTGGGGAAGTTCCGGTTTACCGATTATATAATACCGTATCAAAAGTGCTTTTATATTCTACCGACGCAAATGAAAAGGCGGTCTTGGAAGCCAATCCGGATTGGAATTATGAAGGCATAGTCTGGTACGGGTATGAAGGTGATGTCGGTCAATATCCGATTTATCGTCTCTATAGCCCGGTATCAGGAAAACATCTTTTCACAATGGATGAAAATGAAAAAAATGTTCTTGAAGCCGATCCGAATTGGCAGTTTGAAAAGATCGCCTGGTATGCCAACGCAACGCCCTACTCCGGTGATATTCCGGTTTATCGTTTGTATAGCGACGGTTTAAAACAACACCTATATACCGCTGATGTGAATGAAAAAACCACACTGGCAGCGGCACCGGCCCCTCCGCTATCCGCCGCATATCCCATGTTTTTGGATGACAACAACAACGGGATAAATGACTACATCGAAAAAGACACTCATTTTTCAGTCTCTGATGGAAATGGTATGTGGAAATATGAAGGTATTGCGTACTATACTATGGCCGCACAATCTTCCCGCTATTCCGATTCTAATAACAACGCTAACGGCACGGCGCAACAGACGACGGTTTCCAACGGCACGGCGCAACTTAACGGTATGATCCAACAGGGAACGGGTTTGCATAATCATGCTTTCACTGATTTGAACGGAGACGGAGTATGCGACTACGGACAAAACGGCAGCGGCACATGGCATGGCCCCGGTTTCACCGACGCGAATAACAATGGTCTGTGTGACTATTGGGATTCTGATTCTCCTCAGTATAACCAGCATCAGGGGATGTTTTTTCAGGATGAGAATCAGAACAAGATAAACGATTACTGTGAAAACTGGCAGCATGACGGGTATGACCATAATTTTACGGATACAAACGGAGACGGAGTATGCGACTATGCACAGAACGGCAACGCTGCATGGCACGGCCCCGGTTTCACAGATGGAAACAACAATGGCGTGAGCGATTGCTGGGAGGCCGGCGGAACAGGGCATGGCAACAGTCGCTATAATTGACAGCGGCCTTTATCGCTGATGACATATTATCAGTAGATGGAAAAAGTCTTTTGAGACCTCGTTCCCACGCTTTGCGTGGGAACGCCTTGGGGACGCTTCGCGTCCAGGAGAGCGCACAGAACAGGACGCGAAGCGTCCGTGTCGCATTCCCACGCAAAGCGTGGGAACGAGAATGTGTACGAACTTTCCATCTACTGATTATTAAACCTGCGAATCAAAAAAATAATGTGGATGCCAAACGGTATTAATTAATTAAAAAGGAGCAAAAAATGAAAACTTTAAAAATGATGACAATGACAGGAATTGTTGTTTTAGCTATCGGTTTGCTGGTTCTGCCCATGAATGCGGATGCTGGCATGGGAAGGGGCGGAGGTGCCGGAAAGGGCGGGCGCGGAAATTTGGGTATGCAAACCGGAGGTTCCGGAATCATCGCTAATTTGCCTTATCAAGAGTTAAGCGAAGAGGAACGTGATGGCCTGATACAGATGCGCGAGGAAGAAAAACTGGCAAGAGATGTTTATCTCACTTTATATGAAACATGGAACGTGGGCATATTTGCGAATATCTCCCGTGCTGAACAGCGCCACATGGATGCTGTGAAGATATTGCTTGATAAATATGGCATTGACGATCCTATGACAGATCCGGCCCAAGGTGTTTTCACTTCAATTGAAATGCAGGGATTATATGATTCGCTGGTTGAAAAGGGCCGTCAGTCTCTTACAGATGCTTTATATGTCGGTGCTACAATCGAAGACCTTGATATTAAAGATTTGTATGATTTCTTGGAACAAACTGATAATTCGGACATCAAAACCGTTTATCAAAATCTGGCCAAAGGTTCCAGAAATCACTTGCGCGCTTTTGTTTCGCAGTTATCCGCCAACGGTGTGGAGTATGAAGCCCAATATCTGCCGCCTGTGGATGTCGATGAAATTGTCAATTCCCCTCATGAAAGAGGCCCTGTTGATGAAAATGGTCAACAAATTGGAGGAGGACGCGGGCAAGGACAAGGACAAGGATTCGGTCGAGGCATGGGCAAAGGAGGATGGCAATAATCCAAGAAATAACGCTACAAAATTCTTAATATGATCCACAATGTGGCGAAAGAAATAATTTCTGGATGAACTTAATACAGTCGAAAGGCAGGCATTGATTGGCTGCCTTTTTTCATTTATAGTTTCCGACAGGAAAAGAACATAATTGCCAACATTAAGGATAGGCCGTTATCGGCTTGTCCTTTGTGAAACTTGTGGCCAAGTACTCAGTCTCTTCCATGCAGCCAGTTTCAGTTCAACTTCTCTTTTCTCAAACTGCCTTGTAAACTCATTTTCTCATAATATAATTTTCTACAAAGCACGCTCTGATTTAACCCGGTCTATCTGAGAATTGCTATCCGCCAATATTTTCTATTTTGGATGTAAACTAATTTGCATGGAGGTTCGTCTAAGCAAATAGATGAAGACTTCAGCATAAGTACTTGGACAAAAGTTTTACGGTATTTTATACACCGCTCAAGGCAGGTTTGCAACCCCGGCGAGAGCGATGCCAGGAAACTTATGGGCAAGTACTTAATGAGGAGTTCGACTCACGAAAAATATTGATAATCGGATATTCGGCTTCATTATAGAAGCAGTAGGTTGGGTTAGCGATAGCGTAACCCGACCCACTGCCTAAAATGCTGATTCAAATCGGATTTGCTCAAGAGGGGGAGTGAACGGTTACGATCCTTACGGATGTCTGACAAAAACCCTAAACAGTAAAGATGATAAGGAGGTATTGTATTATGGAAAGAGTAAGACAATCAATTTTAATTATTTATTTTGCTATAATTTTAACGTCAGCCGCGAGCTTTGCATGGGCCGGAGGAGGCGGCCAAGGTGGACAAAGCGGTCAAGGGCGAGGCGGCTCGGGCGGCGGCGACTTTATCGAGCGAGTGATGAATTTCGATGCTGATGGTGACGGCAAGGTAAGTAAAGAGGAGATGCCCAAACGGATGCAAGATCGACTTCTACAGCGTGCTGACACCAACGGTGACGGTGCCATTGACAGGCAGGAAGTGACGAAAATTGCTGAAGGGTGGAAACCTGGCGGCCCCAGCGGCCAAAATCAAGGCAGCCAAAGTCGAAAAAGCGGTCAAGGACGAGGCGGACAAAGCGGTCAAAGGCGAGGCGGCTCGGGCGGCGGCGACATTATTGAGCGAGTGATGAATTTCGATGCTGATGGTGACGGCAAGGTAAGTAAAGAGGAGATGCCCAAACGGATGCAAGATCGACTTCTACAGCGTGCTGATACCAACGGTGACGGCGCTATTGACAGGCAGGAAGTGACAAAGCTCGCTGAACAGATGGGCCGAGGGCGCCAATAGAGCGTTGATAAGGAATCTCGTCAGTTACAAGTTTTAAGTTTCAAGTTATTTCGTAAACCCATGAATTCATTGAAACTCACAAAACTTGTGTCGTTTTTCACTTTCAATGATTTCAATAGCTTACAAGAACTTATGACTGACGAGTTAGAATTAACCGGATTTTTATCCGTTAAATTCCTAAAATCCGTTGTCATAGCTTTGTCATAAGGCCGAAAAGAAAATCAAGGCTATTAAGATGACAGAGGTAATGCCCAAGGCATGAATACGGCTGACCAAAACGGTGAATTTCAACTTTTAAAAAAAATGAAAGAAAAATGAAAGAAAAATGAACGTTCACTTGTATTAGCAAGTGAAAGGTATGAAACATTTATTAATCATTTAATTAAAGGAGCAAAGAATGAAGATTTCAAAAGTGATGACAATGGCAGGAGTTGGAGTTTTGGCTACCGGCTTGCTGGTTCTACCGATGAATGCGGATGCCAGCCGGTATGGAGGCGCGCAAGGCGGTAACAATACGGAAATTACCGGATGCGCCCAATTTATCGTTAATGCGGCACTCGGAGTAGAAGACAGTTCAATTGTTATAGCGCGTGGTGGCGGAGGAGCCGGTGGCGGTGGTGGAGCCGGAGGTGGTGGTGGAGCCGGTGGAGGCGCTAGTGGTGGCAACGGAGCCGGAGGCGGTTCAGGAAATGGTGGTGTCGGGCCACAAGACGGTTCAGGCAACGGGCCGGCAACCGGTGATTGTCCAAACGCAAAGCTTGAGAAAAAAGAGGTCATAGTTTAGACATCCGCATATAGTAACCCCTGAGAGAATGTAGATATTTGCTGTTCACTCAGAACAAATTATTAATTTTTTCAATATTTTTTAACAAAAATGAAAGAAAAATGAACGCTCACTTGTATTAGTAAGTGAAAGGTATGAAACATTTATTAATCATTTAATTAAAGGAGCAAAGAATGAAGATTTCAAAAGTGATGACAATGGTAGGAGTTGGAGTTTTGGCTATCGGTTTGCTGGTTCTGCCGATGGATGCGGATGCCGGCAGGTTCAGAGGTGCTCAAGGTGGCGGCGGAGCCGGTGGCGGAGGCAATTTTGTCGATGCGAATGGCGACGGCGTATGTGATTTTTACGGAACCGGAGCCGGTGGCGGAGCTAATTTTGTCGATGCCGATGGCAACGGCGTATGCGACTATTTTGACACCAACAGGCCGGGCTACACAGACGCTAACGGCAATGGCATCAATGATTACTATGAAGCCGGCGGTGCCGGATTTGTCGATGCTGACAATAACGGCGTGTGCGACTACTTTGAAGGCGGCTTCGGAGGGCGCAGAGGCGGCGGACGCAGAGGGTAATAGCCAGTCGATAAGTTAAATAAACTCTGGGTAGGAGCTGTGGCGTTTACCAACAAATACGCTATCCTGGTAAATAAAAAGGTGGATTCAGTATCTATACACAGATAAAAGGCGGGCTTTAATTGTCCGCCTTTTTAATTTCCAGATTCTGATTGACTTTAACCGGTTTTCAATTTATAAATCGCGGCAATTGGAAACTGTAAGATTAAATATTAATTAACAAAAGGAGGATGGTATGAAACGAGTTATTTTTATGGTATGCTTGAGCTTGTTGTTTTGCACAGCCGCAGGATTTGCCGGCGAACAAAAAAAAGCGGATTACAGCGCCCATTTTACAGATATGGACGCTAACAACGACGATGCGGTCACATGGGATGAATTTAAGGCTCAATACGCCCATGCCGAAAAGAGTGTGTTTGAAAAAGCGGATGCTGATAAAAATGGTGAGATCGATCATGACGAATTGCATGAGTTTAAGGAAAAACACGGCCATGGCTGTCAGGAAGATAAAAAAGTTAAAGAGTAAATAAATTTGGGCTTGGTTCCGACATTAGTCATTATCATAAAATTTTGTTCTTAATCTATGTTTAGAAGCTGTTTTAAAAATATTCAAACCCCGTTACGAAATATTTTTAAAACAGCTTTTTTATTACTGTCTGAGAGCAAGAAAAAATTGCCCAAGTGCAAACCAAGCCCACAAATTTGTCAGAAAGGTATTAAAAAAAGAGGTCAGTTATGGCATTAATCACGGCTGAGGACGTTAGCAAGAATTATCACACAGGTGAAATCAACACCCAGGCATTGAGCGGCGTAAGCGTTGAGATTGAACCGGCCGCTTTTGTTTCTTTTGTGGGGCCGTCAGGAAGTGGGAAAACAACGCTGCTGAACCTGATCGGCTGTTTGGATAAGCCCACACAAGGTAAAATCAGTGTGGATGGCAGGTCGGTACAAGATTTGAATCGTAAACAGGCAGCGGTGTTCAGAGGTTCCTTTTTCGGGTTTATCTTTCAGGCTTTTAACCTTTTCCCAGTGTTGAGCGCGTATGAAAACGTTGAATACCCATTGGTCATGGTTAAAAATGAAACGGCATCCGAGCGCAGCGAACAAGTGCTGAAAGTTCTTGAAGCTGTGGGAATGCTCGAACAAAAAGATAAACGTCCCGACCAATTGTCGGGCGGCCAGAAACAGCGGGTTGCTGTGGCGCGGGCGCTGGTGACCCGTCCAAAAGTGGTGCTGGCCGATGAACCCACGGCCAATCTTGACCACAAAACCGCCGTTACCGTTATCCGCCTTATGCGGGCGATGCGGGATGAATTTGACACCACTTTCATTTTTTCCACGCATGATCCGACGATTATGCAAGAGGCCGAGATTATACACACTCTTAAAGATGGCAAACTTATAAATTCTGAAAAGCGCCTGGTGCGCGCGACGGAGGCGCAAAAATGATTCGAATATTCAAAATCGCCCTTCGCAATCTTATGCGTTACAAACGAAGAACCCTGCTCACATCCCTGCTGATCACTATGGGAGTGCTGTGCGTCATCCTTTTTTCCGGCCTGTCAGGTTCATTCAAGGGCATGATGATCGGCCAGATTACGGATGCCAATCTTGCCCAAATTCAAATTCATAAAAAAGGGTATGTCTCTTCTATGGACTCAATCCCCTTGAATCTCAATCTGAACAAAAAAGGCTACGCTAAAATTGAAGATGTTTTAAAAAGCAATCCCGCTGTCCAAGCCTGGGCGCCGCGGATAAAACTCGGAGCCATGTTAAGCAATTATTCGGAAACCACCAATATCCGGTTAAATGCGATTGATCCGGAAAAAGAGGTGAAAGTGTGTCCGGCCGTAAGCGACCGCATGGCTTTTGTCGAAAAAGACACGCGTGAAAAACTGATCCGGCCGGGTGAAGTCATTATTCCGGATAAACTGGCCAAAGGTATGAAAATCAAAGCCGGCGACAGCGTGGTGCTGGTTGCCAACAACAAAGACGGTTCGGTGAACGGCCTGAATTTCACCGTTGCGGGTATCACTGAAACCGTTGTCGGCCCTCAGGGCAAAGAGGGCTATATGCACATCAAGGATGCCCGCGCCCTGCTTCGTATGGAAAAACCGGAAATCACGGAGGTGGCCGTGCGTCTGAAAAATTTCGACACTCTGACGCCTGCTTATAAGAAACTCAAAGCCGCATTGGCGCAATTTAAAAACAAAAAAGGGAAACCGGCTTTTGAAATTCACACATGGGAAAAGCTCTCGCCTTTTTATAATATCGCTAAAATGATTGATCTGATGTCCGCAAGCATGAAAGTTATTATGGTTTCAATTGTGCTTATCAGTATTTTAAACGTGATGATTATGTCCGTGTATGAACGGGTCAGAGAGATCGGCGCAATGTCCGCAATCGGAACGACACCCGGCAAAATCATGGCCCTCTTTCTGGCCGAGGGAATCACTCTGGGCTTGATCAGTATCGTGGCCGGCAATATTATCGGCCTTGCCGGGATTTTCATTTTGAATATCTATAAAATCGAATTTGCCTTCGGACGCATGGATAACCTGCTTTTAGCGCCCTCCGTCAGTTTTGTCGAACTGTTCTGGCTATCGGTGATTGTGCTGTCTGTTTCGGTTTTTGCCAGCTTGCAGCCGGCCTGGAAAGCATCTAAAATGGAACCGACCGATGCTTTGGGGCATGTTTGATTGTTGATTGTCAGCAAATGGTGTAGGGTGGGTGTAGAGAAACGAAACCCACCATTAATCAGCATTCGGTGGGTTTCGTTTCTCTACGCCCACCCTACATACTGCTAATTTAAGGAGAAAAATAATGAGAAAAGCACTATTATCAATTTTAATCTGCTTATGCCTTGCCGCACCGGTCTATTCGGATAATGGGTCAGAAAATGTGTCCGAGGATGGGAACGCAATCCTTAAAAAGGTGGATCGCAACCTGACCCCGGAAGCGTTTGAGATGTACCGTAAACTGATCAATGTCGAACCGGACAGCGACAAAAAAGAGTTTATCATGTACTCGGTCAAAAAAGGCAATGACCGAATTGCATCCGTTTTTCTATCTCCTGCCAGTGAAAAAGGACGGGCTACTCTGCGTTTGGGCGAAAATATGTGGCTTTACATTCCCAATGTCGGCAAACCGATCCGTATCACCAGCCTTCAATCCGTAACCGGAGGAATATTTAACAATGCCGATATCATGCGGCTTGACTATACCGCCGAGTACGATTGCGCAAAAACAGAGCGTGAGAATGACTTGCTGGTGCTTCATTTAAAGGCAAAAACCAAATCGGTCGCTTATGACGGCGTTAAAATGTGGGTGGATGAGCAAAAGCTTCTGCCTGTCAAACTTGAATGTATGGCGTCATCCGGTATGCTGATTAAGACCCTTTATTTTAAAAAAGTTACGGATTTCGGAGACGGCCTTGTGCGTCCTGCCGTGATTGAGACAGACAGCCCGCTGCACAAAGGCTATAAATCGATTATGATATTTGCCAAAATGAAAAAAAGAGAGCTTCCTGATGAAGCCTTCACCCTGAATTTTCTTTCCAAAGTCGAAAGCCTGCGATGAGAAAAACGCTGTTTGCCGTTAGCATATATGTTGCCGGTTTATTTATGATTTTTTCACCGGGTGCCAGAGGACAGGACGAATATCAGTTCGATATGGCGGAAATTGAAAAAGAGATCGAAAAAAAGCCATACAACTTCGGCGGATTCCTTGAGTTCAGGCCGGTTTATTTTGGGCATGACCGTGATGCGGCCTTTTACCGGCTCAAATTTCCCGATAAGAACGAAGAGCCTGACCGTGAGCAATATAATTTCGGACTGCGATTGGAAGGCAGCTATCAAAAGAGCATTGCAAACCTTTATTTCAGAACCGAAAGCGGCCTCTGGCACGATTTTCGTGGATGGGATAGTGAGACTGTACTCCATGAAGGCCTTGTATCGTTAAAACCGAACCCGCGTCACACCCTTGATATAGGTAAAAAAGCGGTTCAATGGGGCAAAGGCTATGCTTTCAATCCGGTCGCCTTTATTGCGCGTCCCAAAGACCCTGACAATCCTGCCGAAGCTTTAGAAGGTTTTTTTGTTATTGCGGCCGACCTGATCCGGAGCTTTGACGGCCCTTTGCAAACCCTGGCCTTTACACCGGTGATTCTTCCGGTTACGGAGAGTGTGAACGACGATTTCGGTGAATCTGACCATATCAATTTGGCAGCCAAGTTGTATTTGCTTCTTTGGGATACGGATATCGATCTTATTTTTTTCGCCGGAGAGAGCCGAACGGCCAGGTATGGCGTCGATTTTGCCAGAAATATCACAACCAATTTTGAAATTCACGCAGAGATGGCCCTGATCACCGACTTTGATAAGAAATCCATAAACACACAGGGAAATTTATCGTCCGAAGAATCGGATATTATGCAAGCCCTTATCGGCATTCGCTATCTCACAACCGATGATATCACGTTCATTGCCGAATACTATCACAATGGCGGAGGAATCGAAGCGCAAGATGCTGAAAATTTCTACAAATTTGCAAACCAAGCGCATGACATATCGCTGATTTCCGGCGACGAAGCCCCGCTCACCCAGGCCGCCCGTTTATCCCAAAACACCCTGTCCGCAGTCCAACCGATGCGCGATTACCTCTATTTGCGTGCCAGCTGGAAAGAGCCTTTCGACATTCTATATTTCACTCCGGCTGTCACCTCAATCATCAATCTGAACGACCAAAGTTTATCCCTGACGCCCGAATTTGTTTACAGCCCCAAAACCAATCTGGAATTCAGATTGCGCAACACATTTTTAATCGGTGCCGAAAACACCGAATACGGCGAGAAACAAAATGATTATAAACTGGAATTGAGAATCAGGTATCACTTTTAAGCAAGTATGATCGCGGCTATGCGGACGTTGTAAATTGTTATGACGACCTTTGCGCTTACCTATCTTATCTTAAACATGAAATTAAGCCGCGCCATTTGAACGATCAACCAGACGGAGACCTGCCCCCTTTCCCCTTCCTAAAGACACATTAATTCTTGAATATTCTTTTTTACGGTCTTCTGATCTTTGGCAGAAAGCCCCCCTATTTTTTTGATGATAAGGCGGCTGTCTATGGTGAAAATTTTCATACGAACCTTTGAGGGAGCCGGGAGGCCGGCCTTTTTTATACTGCCTATAGGTGCATCAAACGGCCAAGCGGGATTTTTCGAACTGGTTATCATGGCCAGTACACAGTTTTCAGTAATATCATTAAAGCTTTCATGGTCGGACAATACTAGCGCAGGCCGTTTTTTTTCAGCGTTTTGGTCTGTAAAAGGAAACGGCACCACCACAACATCAAAAATTTTATAAGTCACGGTAAGCCTCTTCGTCATTATCAGACAGCCATTCCGAAAGCGAACCTTCCAATGCTCTTGCAAACTCATAGTCTATCGGTTTAGCCTTGCGAATCGTGACCTTTTTGTTATGGCCTGACTCTGAAATTTCAAATGCGACCGAGTCACCGGGGTGCAGCCCTAAAACCTTTCTGATTTTTACAGGGATTGTAGCCTGACTCTTGGTGGTAAGCTTACTTGTCACAAGCTTGTTGTCTATTGCGGCTTCCATATTGTCGCTCCTTTTTTAGTTGCCTTATAATAAGTCATAAGTAATACGGTATTACCGTAATGTCAAGCCTTTTAGATTTTTCCTCTGATCGTTGCACCGAAAACCAAGGATAGTTTAAATTGCTTCCCACACATCCGAAAACATTCCGCCCATAAACGTCGTCAGATGTCCGTTGGAAACCGTCCACAGATATTCAGGTTCACCGGCCTTTTTATAAATCTCTTGTGCGTGGTGATATAGAACCTTATCGTCTTCCGTGCTGTGTATCACAAGCACGGGAATCGGAGCTATCTGGTCGATAGCAAGTAGGGTGCGTTAGCAAAGCGTAACGCACCATGTTAATATTAAAAGCGATTTGTCAGGAAAAAATTCGGTGCGTTACGGCTACCGCCTAATGCACCCTACTTGCCGACATACAATCCAAATTCAAATCGAAGATAAATTGATAAAAGTCAAACGGAGACCTGAACGCTTTCTCTTGACTTGCCCTTTAATGAGTTACCCCCTTTATTAAGATGTTCCCGGAACTCCCGAACCCCATAGTCTATTTCTTATTGTTTTATACTTTTAACAAAAAAAGCTCCAATCAATCCGCTTACTATGCCTTGCAAAGGCCCTAACCAAAGATTTGAATGCCTTATTAATTCTAATGGTGGAAACGAACTAAAAGGTTGTAATAAAATTGTTAAAGAAACAATTATTAGATATGTCGCTGATGTTGCAAATGAAATTCGGTAATAAAAGGTATCTACTGTCTTAGTTTTAATAGATTTATTAGCATTTATATCTGTTATCAATACAGAAACTATTAAAGAAAGAGTAGGCATGATTGTTGGTAACAACCATTTCCATACTTCATCTGATTTATTCCCATAGCGCCCGAAAATAGTCTGTAGGATTAATATGAAAATTATAAATGCAGTTCCCGAAAACCATAGTACTGATAGCCTTTTTTTGCAACGTTCTATTTCCATAGCTATTGCCCCTCCAATGCCGCCCAAATTTTAGATTGTTCAAGGTGTACTATTGCATTTAAGCGGCCTGGAATTCTAGCAGTAGCTTTTTTTTCAGTATCAGGCTGTTCAAATTCATAAATAAGAGCAGTAACGGTAAAGTGGCTTATGTCTTTATTTTCTACTAAAAAATTTATATCAGGAGGCAAAGTAATAGCACCTTTATGTAACCAAGAATCAGCTATATGATTATCAATAATTTCTTCAGTTTGATGAAAAGTTTGAGAAGAAATTATAAAAACAATAACACGATAATAGCCAACATTAGCAGTAAATATAGCTTTTACATAGCTTGCTAATGAAAAAATTTCAGGATTTTTTACCTCAGCAATCCACCTTTCTGATATATTTTTTGGTGATCCATTTTCATTAATGTGTTCAAGTCTCGTAACAATCGCAAAGCCCTCTGGGACAGAGTAATAACTTTTTTCTACATATCCACAAGAATCAAGTGCATCACTAATTACTTTTTTTATATCGTCTAATAAAAATGGTTCATTATCTTTTTTGAAAAATTTTGATGGGATTGTCATAATTGCAGAAGCACGAGGGGGCTGCCATGGAAATTCCGGCAATTTTATACTATCTTCTAAATTTCCAGTGCCACCAAGTTTAGTAAGTATTTTAATAAGTTTTTTTATATGTTTATACTCCGAATTTGTTTCAGCTACCAGCTTAAACTCATCATAGGCTTTATCCGGTTGCTTTGTTTTGAAGTATGCCTTCCCCTTTTTATAATGCTCGTCACAATACAGTTTTACGCACTTTTCAATTTTGGGTTTACATTCAGAGCATTGCGAATCATATTGTAAGGCCTGTTCATATTCCTTTTTAGCCTCCAAATATTTATTTTGGGAAAATAGTTCTTCCCCCCGTTGAAAATGCGATTCGGCATCGTTAATGGTTTCGATCTTAATCTGTTTTTTTTCACTATCATTTTGTGGAGTTTGGCTAAATCCTTCGATAATAGGAATTTTAATTGTTTGGCCAACGTTAAGAACCGTTTTGCGATACAAACTGTTTGCTTTAGCGATATAGGGCCATTTTGTGCTATCTTGGTAATATTTATTTGCAATCAACCACAGATTGTCCCCTTTACGAATTTTATATTTTTTATATTTATCTGGTTTTCTGAATTTATAGGTCTTGGGTACCTTGATTTTCTGCCCAACTTTAAGAGTGTTTTTTTTCCCGATACGATTGGCCTTAGCAATGATGCGCCATCCCTGATGTGTGCCATAGTAAAGAAAGGACACTTTCATTAAGTCCTGCCCCGGTTTGATCGTGTGTTCAATACAACCATATTTTTTGCACGGATCATATATCCGTACAGGTGTCGACGTTGGGATAACGATATTCCCATTTTGAGGAATTTTAATTGTTTGGCCGGGTATGAGGTTTTTAAGGTTGATTTTCGGATTGGCACTTTTAATTCTCCGCCATTTATTGCTATCACCATATACTTTCTTGGCAATTTTTGCTGATGTATCACCTTTTTGAATTATATAGGTAGTATAATTAGGAGGTTCAGGAAGTTTGGTTGGTAACGGAGTGGGTGTTGGAGGCGACTGTAATGGTTGAGTGTCTTCCCATTTTTTAGATGTCACCACAGGAGGAGCTTCCGTACCCGGTCCAATTTTCACTTGTGACTGACATCCGCTGAATATAAAAATGAACATCAATAAAATGAAGCTAACCGTTTTATTTTTCTTGGCCATGATTATTACGTATGTATAGTTGTCAAAATTATGGGTTAAAATATCATAAAAACATTGAGTTACATGATAGCATTGTTTGAAACAGCCTTGTAACCCTCTGATTTTATACAGTCGATTCAACATTTATAGGTTTATGTAGCTGAATTGATACTATTTATCTGCGATGGTTTCTTTTAGTAACTACTGAATATCTGTCTATTTTATGTATCAATTCATGTGCATACATCTATAATTTGTATTGAGTAACAATACTGAATAATTTTATCAAGATAAATCAATAGCCAACCTTCACCTTTTTAAACAAATCGCTTGCCAGCATTCACCTAACCAATTCCATCAATTTAGCACAACTGTCAATCACATCATATATCACCTAGTACACTGTTTCACTTAAAATTGTGGGTACTACTGTTTTCAACCTGTTAATATTTAAATATTTATTCGTTTTGAATCTACAATTTTAACTGAAACAAAGCACTAGTTCGAGGTGATGCCTTCGAAGAATTTGCGTGCGCAATCAATCTTGCATACTTCAATTTTTTCTGAGTTCCATGAACGACATGGAGCCTATGGTTCCGGCGATAAAGTAAATGTGTTTGACGGCAAAAAAATGATTTTAAGAAAGAAAACTTACAAAATGCCGAATGCTGGCAGACATCATACACCCGGACATATCCGGCATATAACCCATCAGTATTTTTTCTCCGCTATTCAATTTTCTCCAGTTCGTTTTCCCTATACACAACGCTTTTCTCAAAAGTTTGGGTTTGATAGTCAAACCTGTGTTTTTCATGGAAAAACGAAGCCAGGGGTCTTGACACACCTGCGATTCCGTAATCTCTGGACAGCCGGACCGCATCAAGGTCTATCATGGCGATGAGGTTTTCATTTCTCTGACCGGCTTTCTGGACGATATTCCCTTCCGGGTCGGCGATAAGGCTTTCACCTTTGCCGCCGCTTCCGGCACCGTTGACAGAAATGATGAAACATTGATTTTGGATGGCGGCGGCTCTGGCAAGAATAATCTCTTGGGCGCGGTCCTGGGTTCCGGCCGAAGGCCATCCGATGTACTTGTAAATAAAAAAGTATCAAAAGTAAAAAAAAGATGAAAGCAAAATAACTTGACACTTGTACTACAAAATCAAAGGTGATAATCAATAATCTGATTTGACAATCAGATTAAGAACAAGAGTTTAGAATTATCGAAATGGGGAAGTTATTTTGTCCCCTGATCCAAAGGATTTTATCATGCAAACATATTGTAAATGGGGCTTGAATGCCTTGATTTTGATCTTTCTATTCGTCACCGTGTCAATTGCCGCTGAAACCGAAAAAAGCGACATCAAGCCAAACGGTTCTAATATTGAAATGGAGCCGGTTAAAGTTTATAAAAGTATGCTTGATGATGATAAACTCCTTGAAAAAATGCAGTTGGATTCGGCCTTGAACAGCTCCGAACGATTGCTGAACCTCGAAGCCGGAGGAGCCGCCACTTCTTCCGGATTCACCGGACTTTCCCTGCGCACCCAAAAAACATATACGCTGATCGCCGAATATCAGGCTACTCTGGTTCAAGACCCGCAAAATCTGACCGCTTTGACAAAGTTGGCCGGAGCTTGGGAGTCACTGGGGCAATGGGACAAGGCAATCGCTATTTATAAAAAAATAAAAACGCTCAAAAAGGACAGCAAGGCGGTAGAGCAAAAAATTGAGCGATTGAAAAGCATGAGCGCTTACCGGGTACGACTGAATTTTTCTTATATTGCGGACGATCAGTATCTGCCGGCATTGAAACGCTCGGTTTACAAGTGGAACGAGGCATCAGCTCAAATACAGATTGCCAAACACTGGGGGCCGCATAAAATGGCGTCAGTCGGCTTTCTGCGGTCTCATATCGATCAGGAGAATGAGCTTTATGGGGACACCGACTTCTCACTTCTGCGTCAAGCGCCTTTCATTCATCTGGCCTGGCCGTTTAGCGATTTTATAAAAACCCAGATGCGTTTGCGCTATGAAATATTCGAGGATCGTGAGGATGACGGTTTTTATCAATTGGGCGCTACCAAAAACTTATGGACCGGTTATCTGTTGATCAATTACGCCAATGATAATATTTGGGCGAACCTGAGTTATTCAAGAGAACGAGATCCTGACCCGCTCTATGAAGCGGAAACGGATCGGGCGCAACTGAATATTGAAACTCAGGAACTTAGCGGCCTTGAGGTCGGATGGGGCTTGGCGCCTTCATGGGAAATCGCGGGAAGTGTATTTTATGAGAGTTACGGCACCCTAAGATCGGATCAGTTTAATCTAAACATCCAGCAGACCTATCGCCCGTCCTGGCTGCCCGCTTTGGAAACCGCATTGGGAGCGGGCTATTACACAGAAGAGGATGAAACACTGGTGAATTGGACTGCCGGTTATAAATGGAATTTTATGAAACGCATGGGATTGAAATTGGAATATCAATTAGAATATTCCGCCAATGAGGACTCATGGCTGAATCAAGGCGAACTGCTTCTCACCTGGCGTATCAGCCCGCGGCTTTCTTTTGCGCTTCGCTCCCATTTCGGGCAAGAGGTCAACGGCGACCGTGACACCTATTTTCTGGTAGATTCGGGGTTGGAATATCGGTTTTATTGATTTTAAAAAACCGTTTTACGATGCCAATCAATCAAAGCATTCAGGAAATCGCTTACTTAAACAAAATCACTCCTAAACAGCTTTATGCGCTATGGAATCGTTCAGGTTGAGCAGGCCTGGCGCTTTCATTATCAACAAGTTAAATCCGCACTGCTCGAACAGTCTCGCATCGCTCTCCCCAAAACCTTCCTTCAATATCATCATCGCTATCAAAATACGCGTCGGTGCGGCCATATCGGTGCGATATAAAATCGCGCGCGACGACTTTTCGGAGGGGACTCAATTATTAGGTTTTTAATTTTTTACCGAACTATTGGTAAACAATACCCGGTTGAAAATGGATACACTCAACCGGTACCGGGTCCTCGCATCCGGCTCAAAGCGGGCATCAGGGCTTTTTGGGGAGGCTTCGTCTTACGTATTTTAACGTAAGTTCGATATAAATCAGACGATGACAGGTAGTCAGTCCTCAGAAATTTTGCCGAAATTAAGAGACGGTTTTTTCGGCTGCCATGTATAAGCGATCAGACCGGCGACAATATTCACCATGAAATTGATAACGCCACGATGCCTGGTGTGTTCAATCTGAGAGATATTTTTTAGCTGATCATTTACAGTTTCAATCAAAGCCCTTTTTCCAAGCTGAATTTTATCTACGACAGGCATCAGCATGTTTTTCATATTTTTTCTGATTTTAGTCACTGACCGCACATTGTTTTCAAGGAGCGTATCGAAAAGCTTTCAGGAAATATATCCCCGGTCTCCAAAAAGTCAGCCTGACAGGTCGGTGGCTGTTTCGGGAACGGGTCAGCGATCATCGACATTACCAGGGGGTAATCAGAAAGCTGACAGTTCTCCCTGATCATTAATAATGAGGTGCGTTTTAAATCCATAAAACCGGGCCATTGAATTTTTACCGCGTTCAGCTGATTTTTTAAATACGTTATGCGAAGGGATTCTTCGGTTGTTACAAACTCAGATTGAGGTGGAATCGACGAAAGTGATACCTGTCGCCCAGCCTTTTTTCTGATTTAAGTAGTGGCAAAGCGGAATAAGTGCCGAAGCTTTTAACTCTACAAAACGGTTATAACTGACTGGATCAGGAAAGGCCCGGCCATGATATTCCATGATAAAACCTGTGTAAAATTTTTTAAAAGTACGATAATCAGAACAATGTGACAAAACAATAACAGTCATTATCACGCTTAATGACATTGTAGATGGGAGCATTCCATTTTTCTTGGTATCATGCAGCCATATCCAGTGGCGTTGAACATGCTAATTTTTTAAGCATATCCCAACGGCCTGCTTTATAGAATGAGCGGAGTAATAACATTGCCTCTGCGCTATCCTCATGCCAAAAGATACCAGCCCCTTTCATACGAAGATTGACAACCCGGCGGATCGAGCTTTCCATAGAACCGCTCCCTAAAGGCAAATTCAATTTTGCTGCGGCATCATAATCCATCCGATATTTGTTTCGGATAAAGTAATTCCTTTCTCGCCTGACGTCTTTGCTGTTTCTACCTCGACAAATTTCCTGAACCGCTTTAATGACTGCCTCAACCTTTCCCTTTTTTAACAAACGCCTATGTTTTTTGATCCATTGTTTCCTTTCCGTAGCATTCCATTTTTTACGTAAAGAGGCTACTTTGCCCAGATGTTCGACTGCGTGATAAAAATCCAAAAGCTCATATACTTTCCTTTTATCAATTTGTAAAACCTCAAGCAGATCATTTACTCTATTCCATATCCAGTGCGCTCCGTCACCCACTATCAACAAAGCCGTTGCTTGTGTTATTTCTAATTTCGACAAATAGTATTTCATAAGCATGTAAATTGCATCCGGGCCTTTCATCACACCGTCTATGATTGGTTTGAAATCTTGAGATTTGTTCCCTTTTTCATCTATGACATATATGTTCAGCAGCTTTGGCTCACGCCATTCGGTACTATAT
>JAUCGF010000156.1 GCA_030378005.1 Desulfococcaceae bacterium HSG9
TTACCTTATTACCTTATTTTTATGCACAATATCCTGTTTGATAACAAAACAGCGGTATCTGATAAGGTAATAAGGTTTCAGTCTGTTCGATTTTCATATCTGCTAAGGTTTTAAAAACTGAAATAAGGTTATTCTTCTTCTTTATCTGATTGACGATAACAGTATGTATTTATTTGATTTTAAAGAATTTAAACGAATCAGGCCGTTTGATTGCTTCAATCAGTTATATTTAATCTGACAAAGTAGTACTAATCAGATTTGGAATCGGCTTTCAAATAACGCATCAACGCATTATAGTCATCTTCATAGACATTCAAAAATTTGATGCCCAATTCATAATCACCATCTTCAACGTTTTCATTGCACCACACCACTTCACCGACTACACCTAGAAAGGCGTCTGAAGAGAGGTCAATAAATTTGGAAAACGGTTTTTTAAAGCTCTCCCATCCGATAATATTGATTTTCAAATTCAGTATGGCTTTAGGCTCATACGGCTCGGATGAGGTGAAGCGGATTCCATTTCCACCGATATTGATACTGGTTCCCTTTTTAATCACGGCATCTGCAAGCGGAAAGGTCAGTTGGCTGATTTCGATGTCAATATTGCGGGAAATGCGGGGAAATTTGCGTTTGTCTTGGTCTTGGTCTTGGTTTTGTTGCGATTTATTCACGGTTTTACCTTAAAGTTTTAAGTAAGTATTGGTTGTAGGGTGGATTTATTGGAAAATCCCTATAGACGTTCAGATAATTAATGTCACTACGTTATCGGTCGGAAATATATTATCTGTATTATCTCCTCTCTCCAGCCTTGTGACATTAATTATCTGAAAGTCTATAACTTACCCATCTCTATTGTAAAATTTTTTGTGGCTGTATTTAATCTTGACTAATGTACACATAAGAGATATTTTGTCAAGATATTCGGATAAAACTTAAAATTTAAAACTTCCAAAGACAGTTTCCCAGATGCATAATAACAGTGAAAACAAACCAACGCGCCTGTTAATTGTTGACGATTCAAGGCTGATTCGTCGAGTGATTTCCAATATTTTTGAGCCGTTAGATGATATTGAAGTTGTGGGTGAAGCGTGTAACGGCAAGGAAGCGTTGGATTTGATTCCGCACCTGAATCCCGATGTGGTGACAATGGATATTGAGATGCCGGTGATGGATGGACTTACGGCATTAAAGCACATCATGGTATTATGCCCCAAGCCTACGGTGATGTTGAGCACACTCACCCGGAATGGTGCCAAGACAACGTTTGACGCTCTCAAATTAGGGGCAATTGATTTTATTCACAAGCCCAACCGATTGAACAAACTCACGGTTCAAGACCAACAGAAACATATTATCCATACAATAACTTACGCCGCCCGCGTTCAGATAGACGCCGTCCGTTATATACGTCCCCAGCCTGTGCCCGTTGCGAAAACAGGTGACTGGGATATTAATATGTATGATTGCTTCGTCGTCATCGGAGCCGCTGAAGGTGGTTACAGGGATATCTTGAATATTGTCCCTCATTTGAGCGCCCAATATCCGGTTGCTTTTATGGTGATGCTTTATACGTCCTCCGAGGTGGCGGATAATTTTGCCCGCTATCTGGATGATTGCAGCGCTATTCGAGTCAAACGTGTTAAAGATGGTGAGGTCGTCAGGGGCGGCATCTGCTATCTGATCTCTGAAGATGAATATGTAACTGTCCATGAAAAGAAACAAGAACATATTGTCAATATAAACCCTTCCCCGTTTCCGTCTCGCAGAGGAGCGATTAATATGCTGATGTTTACCGTAGCTGAACTTATGGGGGAACGCGCTGTGGGAGTTATTCTTTCCGGGCTAGGCGATGACGGTGCGGAAGGGTTGGAAGAAATTATCCGAATGGGAGGAACCTGCTATTTGCAAAATCCTCAAAATTGTTTATACAAAGAAATGCCTGAAGCGGTGCTTGAGATTTGCACGCCTGATTTTATTATGTTGTCCGATAGGGAGATAGCCGCTAAGATTAATGACCTTTATATAAATGGTAAATTTCGCTATGCTCCTCCTTATATATAGATTACAAGGTGCGTCAGGCATAACATATCGAAATTATTTTTGATTTTTTAATTTAATATTAACATGGAGTGCTGGCTTCAGCTTGCGTCACAGGCAAAGCTGACTGAAGTCAGCACTCCATAAATGGGTAAGTTAGGATCAGGGACAAAATAATCATCCCAATTGTGATTTTTGAAACGTGATGCGTGAATTCATGTTTCACGCATGGTCAGGGAAATTATTTCATCCTCATTCCTTATTTGATTCGTATTCCTTACGTTTTGATGACGCACCCTGAATTTTGGGTAGTTTCTTTTTTGAGAAACTCTTTAAAAAAACGTCGCGTTGCAATACAGTCTGGCACGAATTTTGCATAGTTTATAATAAAGTTGTATGATAAAAAGGTGACATTGAATGGGTAAACGTATTTTGATTGTTGATGATTCTTCCCTGATGCGTAAAATGATCCGTAAAACGCTTGAGCCGAAAGGCCATGAAATTGTGGGCGAGGCGACCAATGGGAAAGAAGCCTTTGAAAAATATAAGGCTTTAAAACCGGATTTTGTAACAATGGATGTTACAATGCGAGGGGTTGACGGCTTTATGGCGGCCCAAACGATATTAAATTATGATGATGCGGCCCGTATTATTTTTCTATCCAATTTGAATAAAGAACAATACAGCAAAGATGCCGCTAGCCTCGGAGCTGTCGGATATGTGAATAAGCACAAATCAAGGCAAATTCTTGATCTTCTTGAAAATTAGAAAAAATCGGGTTTCTTGAAGGTTGTAACTCTTTCAATTTTAGTCAAGCAACCCGGTTTTTGAGCTCAAATTCTCGATCTTCTTGAAAGTTAGAAGCGGCCCCTAAGTACTGTGACTAAATCAGGGTGTCAATTTTTCCGTACCCCGCTTATAACTTGGATAGCAAACCGCCGCCCTTAGCCGTCGTTATGGAAATCACCTCTCCAAGTGATTGATTTTATTTGGATATATTGATTGGGGCAAAATCCCTAAGCAATAATGGTTATTCTGTATATCCTCTTAAATTGGCCTACACTATTCACACAGTTAATTAAACACCAAACATTTCCTGTATAAATCATGAAAATATTTAGGAACAAATCAGTATGGGACGGTAAAGAGCGAAGAAGCAAAGATCGCATCCAGCGTATGCGCATGACACTCAAGGCGCAAAGGATAAAGCTGCATTTTTCCAACTTACGCAAGCGCCTGTTGATCTATTTCTTTCTGGTCATTTTTGCATCTCTGACGGTCTCACTTCAGTTGATTTTTGAAATCGGAAGCGAGCGAACGCTCAATCATATTTCCAATAGCGTCACCAGCCAGCTCACTGATGAGCAGGCCGATTCGTTTGAAATAGATAAGGTGGCGCATCTCCTTAAACGAATGCAATTTCGTATGATTCTGGTAATGGGCATCAGTTTTATTTTGGTGATTGCCGCGATGATTGTGTTTATTCGTAATATTGTGGATCCATTGGACGCGATTGCAAAGGCCGCCCGAAGAATTGCCAACGGCCATTTAGATGAAACGATTCCGATTCGGTATGATGATGAAATTGGTCAAATTGGCAAACTCCTGAATGAACTGTCTATTAATCTTCAGGAGGTATTGCTCCATTTGTGGAATTCTACCAGTCAGAATATCGCTTTGTTAGATAATATGTATTCGATTATCTGTTCCCAGGCCGATAGCTGTAAATCACGCCAATTGGAAGAGGATGTCGAGTATGTACGGCAAGATATAGAGAATTTGCAAGAAATGGTGAAGACATTTGATTTTTATAATGTGGAACTGAGTGATGGCCGCTTATTGGCGGCTGAAAATACAAATGAAGAGAAAATATAATGTTTGATTACTGGTTTATGTTCCCAATTGCTATCGCTGTCGCCAGCCTTGCTACCGGAAGCGGTTTCGGCGGCGGCATTTTATTTTTCCCTATTTTTATTTACGGGCTGAATCTCAGCGTTCCCGAAGCCGTAGGAACCGGCATGATTACGGAATTGTGCGGAATGTCATCAGCAATGTTTGCTTACACCAGACAAAAACAGGTGGAATTTGACTTGGCACTGCCGATGGTCATTATCAGTTTTCCGGGGTTGGTTATCGGACTTCATCTGGTAGCGAGTGTGAATCCGGCAATCCCTAAAATGATTTTCGGTTTAGCCGTTATTTTTTGCGCGCTATGGGTGTTGATGTCGATCAAGGAAACGAGCGTGAATACCAAAGCAAATCTGTTGGTGGAAGAAATTTTTCCATGGGCATGGGTTCCCTTTTTAGGGGGAATATCCAGCGGGATGACATCTGTAGGCACGGCTGAATCTGTTTTGCCCGTTCTGGATCGTCTTTTGAAAATCGAAATTCATCGCGCGATTGCCACCACTGTTGTTGTGGAGGCCTGTGTGGGATGGCTGGCAACAGCGCTCAATATTTATGAGGGACAGATTCGCTGGGATGTTGCGATTTTTACAACCGCAGGTGTGATTATCGGCGGAAGCCTCGGACCGATGGTTTCCCGTTTGATTGCGGAAAAAATTTTAAAACTTATTTTTTCGGTATTCGTAATCCTGGCCGGTTTGCAAATGATTTATAAAAACATCGGATATCTGTTTTAATGGTAAAAAAACTGCCCAAACTACTTATTGTTGATGACGAATCTGAAGTGACCGAGGTGTTGTGCGATGCTCTGGCACCCGATCGTGATATTTATGAAATCATTACTGCTGATAACGGTTCCGAAGCGCTGGCAATTCTAAACAGGGAGGAAATAACACTGGTTCTTTCTGACGTTATGATGCCCGAAATTAACGGAATTGAGTTATTAGATAAGATAAAACGGCGCTTTCCGGACATCGGTGTGATTCTTATGTCAGGCTACGGCACCGATGAAATGCGGGCAACAATAAAACAAATCGATTGCTTACGATTTATTGAAAAACCATTTGCTATCAGTGAACTGCGACAACTGCTGCGAGAAAATATCAATAAACAGCAGCAGGGCTTTACCGGTACGCTTAATAATATTGAATTAATTGATATTATCCAGATGTGCTGTTTATCTGTGGCCAGTATGGCAATACAGGTTACACAAAATTTATATAAAGGTGTCATTGTTATCAGTGATGGTGAAATTATTCATGCAGTGTGCGACAATAAAACAGGCACAGATGCATTCCATGAGATTATTTCATGGGAGGGGGGTAGTTTTCAAACCTTGAGGAAGCCTTCCGAAACGGTTGTATCAATCAAACAAACGAGCCAATTTCTTCTTATGGAAGCAGCTCGCCTGAAAGACGAAAAATCACTGAAAGTGCTATCGGAAGAAAAACCGGAGCCGGCGAGCCGGCCAGCTATAAAGCTGGAAGCCGGTAAACGGCGCGTGCTGATTGTGGATGATTCCGCTATGATGTGTAAAGTGCTGATGCGCCTTCTTTCTGCGAACGATCTGATTGAGGTTATCGGAACTGCCCAAAATGGAGAAGAGGCGCTTGAAAAAATCAATGCTTTGAAACCGGATGTTATAACTCTGGATGTAAATATGCCGATAATGGGCGGTAGCACAGCACTGAAACATATCATGCTTAAAAATCCGGGCCCCGTTGTGATCATCAGCAGCATCAGTAGCATCAGCCATAAGGGATTGGAAAATATTTTTGATTTTTTACGTCTTGGCGCGGTCGATTTTATCGCTAAACCGTCGATGAGCACAAATATGGCCGCACAAGAGGAATTGTTGGTACAGCGTATCTGTCTTGCAGCCTCCGCCCATGTAGAAAATTTTAAACTGGTGAAAGCGCCGCCGATTCTTTCCGACGAAAACACCAGCAACATAAAATCCACAGACAGTCCTCCGTCTCCATGGAATGGGATGCTGTATTCATCTCCGGCACTGGTAATTATTAACTCCGGTATGGGCGGTTATGCGGAACTGATACGCTTGGTTCCCCAGTTGAATAATAAAATGCGCGCTGTGGTTATCGCACTTCATACAATGCCGTCTGAATTTGTGAATCCTTTCTGTGAATACCTTAATAAACGCAGTCTGACGAATGTGGTCCCTCTTTTGCCGCCGCATATAGAAAATAATAAGAGCGAAAGACCAGTCACATTGAAAATGGGGAATTGCTATATCGGCACCAATCAACTTGCTCTTAATATGGATATTATTAACGGTGAATATGGGTTGTTGATAAAAGCGCACGAAGAACGCCCTCAAGATTGGAGGGATAAAATTCAGGATCACCCGGAAAACAATTTTGATCGATTCCTATATACTGTTGCAGATTCATTTCCGGGCGTAATTATTACAGTGCTGCTTTCCGGCGCCCAAGTGGGCAATCTTGAAGGATTACGCTGCATAAAAACAATTGATGGATGGATTATATCTCAAAAATCAAATACTTGTATGGTTACGCCACCTTTGGAAAAAGCCCTTGATGAACAGTTAGTCACATTGGAAGCCAGTTCGTCTGAAATCGCTAATATGATTCTTACGGCCTAACGAAATCAAGAATGGAAAATAACGAATAACAAACTATGAATTCCGAATTCCGAATTCCGAATTCCGAATTCCTAACAAGGAGGAGGTGAATCAAATGGAAGAATCCTTTACGACTCAGCGTGACGAATTTTCAGAAGAAGATCAGTTGATGCAGCTTGTCGGGTTTAATATCGGAACGGAGCTGTTTGGCGTCAGCATCCTGATGGTTCAGGAAATTATCAGGTCAGCCCCAATTACAACTGTGCCAAATTCGCCTGATTTTATTGAGGGCATCATCAATCTGCGAGGCAATATTGTGCCTGTCATTGATTTAAGAAAAAGGCTCAATATTTACAGAGATGAGATGGATTATGAGAAATCATGGATTTTAATTCTGAACGTCAACGACAGGGTTACCGGTTTTATTGTGGACTTTGTTACCAAAGTACTGAAGATTGACGAAAATACGGTTGAACCGCCGCCCGATATAGTTGTGGCAGGCCTCGAAAGTCAGTATATTCGCGGTGTTTGTAAACTGGATGAAAATTTGTTGATTCTGTTGGACTTTAATCGCATTCTGCGTATTGATGAGTTTAAAAAACTGAAAGAAGTCGGTTAAAAAAGAATGGGGAATTTGGAATTCTCCATTCCCCATTCCGAATTTAACAAGGAGGACTAATATGATTGATTTATCGTTACTTCCGGATTTTATTGCCGAATCTGTAGAACATCTTGAAGAGATGGAAACCAATTTGCTCCAATTAGAGGCGGATCCTGGCAACCTGGAAATTCTTAACGATATTTTCAGGTCGGTTCACACCATAAAGGGAGCCTCCGAATATATGGGCATGATAAAAATAGCGGAGCTTTCCCATAAATTGGAGAGCCTGATGGATATGCTCAGAAAAGGGGATAAGACACTTAATAAAGAAATCATTGACGCCCTCATAGAATCCCGTGATCTTATCAGCATACTTATCAGCGAACTTGAGCAATCTCAGGCTGAAGAGACTGATACCGCCAGTATGCTCAAACGTATCGAGTTATTGTTAATCAACCCCTCAACGGAAAATGAAACGCATTTATCTGATGACGCGCCCCTTATGAAATCAGAGCCGGAAACAGAGACAACGGAAACAGAGACAGGGGATGTTGATTTTGAAACGGCTATCGAAAAAGCGTTTGATGATGTCATCGAAATCGCCCCTTCAACAGACGCGCAACCTGATCCCGAAGACGAACCCGAAGACGAAGACGAACCCGACACCGTATTAGCTGATGAGATACGTGATGATGATATCGGCGATCCGGAGTTGTTTGATATATTTATAAATCAGCTCAATGATTCTTTTTATAGAATACAAGCGCATCTTAATAATCCGCCTCATTCTGATGATGTAGATGAAATTTTGAATCAATATATTCAAATCATTGGGGCATTACGTTCATCATCCAATTACATGGGATACGACAAACTCACCTTGTTTTATGAAAAATGGATCGCCGCAATTAAGCAAATTCAAGACAAATTCACTCAAACAGGCAATTTTTCCTGGTCGAATTTTATCAGGAAATATATGAAACCTTACATTAATAAAATGGTAAGGCTATTTCCGCAACTGGAAAAATTTTGGATTAGCACCCAATGGTTAGAGGAGCTTGATGCCCTTAAAAAAGAAGATGATGTCGAAACCATTATTAAAGCGGATGACACGCAAAGTATGGCAAATATGCTATCAACAGAGGAAATTGAGCATATTATTGAAATGATGGACAGCGATGAAATAAGCGATGAAATCAAACTGGTTGCGGCGGTTGAGACAGAAGAACCGGACGGGGATAATATAAGGGATGAAATCGCTGAACCTGAAAAAATGATTACGGTGGTTAAAGCGGATGACACGCAAAGTGTGACAGATGCGTTATTAACTGATGGAATTGAACGCGTTATTGAAACGGCGGGTAGCGATAAAATAAGCGATGAAATCGAACCGGTTGCGGCGGTTGAGACAGAAGAACCGGACGGGGATAATATAAGGGATGAAATCGCTGAACCTGAAAAAGCAACGATTGAGACGGTTAAAGATGAAGACGCTGTTATGCCGCCGCCTCAAGAAGATCTAACGCTTTTTGACAAACTTGCATCCGCTTATGAGCATGACCCGCAGGATACTATCCACACCACGGGTGATTCTAATGATATGATCGATGCCAATTTATTTTCCAAAAATGATCTGACACCAGAAGAACGCCCGGTTGTTGAAAATTTCCTCTTTTCCGCTTTAGCGGGAGAAAACACAATAGAGAGTGAAGAAGTGCCGCCTGCTGAAACTTCGGACTCGGAAACGCCATTTGTTTTAGCAATACCTGAATCTAAAACAGCTATCCCGGAAAAAACTGTTATTACAAATGTGGTGCCGGAAATCCCCCTTATTTCAGAAACACCTGAATCCAAAACAACTATCCCGGAAAAAACTGTTATTTCAAATGTGGTGCCGGAAGTCCCTCTTATTTCAGAAACACCTGAATCTAAAACAACTATCCCGGAAAAAACTGTTATTTCGGATGTGGTGCCGGAAGTCCCCCTTGTTTCAGAAATACCTGAATCCAAAACAACTATCCTGGAAAAAACTGTTATTCCGGATGTGATGCCGGAAATCCCCCTTGTTTCAGAAATACCTGAATTTAAAACAACTATCCCTGAAAAAACTGTTATTCCAGACAAGAAACCGGAAACGCCTTTTGTATCTGAAGCGCAAGAAGACCACGCAAAACCTGAAGACATAGTGCCTGCCAAAGAACCGCAAGAGCCTCTAACTGTTGCCGAACCGGAGGAAAAAGATACAACAATCACCAAACAACAATCAAAAGAAAAGCGCTACAGCACTGTGATTAAAAAAAGTGTGCGTGTGGACGCTATGAAAATTGACGATTTAATGAACCAGGTCGGTGAACTGGTGGTCAGCCGCGCTTGGTTTTCCCAACTATACAATGAGATGCGAGAATTACAGCAATATCTTAAAGAATCGTCTCGTTTGGAACAAAAGGAGATGAAGCGGGTGCGCGCTATCACGTTCAGGTTGAGTGAGGCCACCGTCAATCTGGGAAGAGTGGCCACTGAACTTCAAGAAGGGGTGATGCGTGTGCGGATGCTTCCCATTTCACAACTTTTTAACCGCTACCCTCGGCTGGTACGTGACCTTATTCATGACACGCCTAAAAAAATAAACCTGGAAATCAGAGGGGAAGACACCGAATTGGATAAAATGATCATTGAGAAGATTTCAGATCCACTGATTCATATTATTCGTAATGCGGCAGATCACGGTATCGAATCAGCAGATGAACGTCGGCGGGCAGGCAAACCCGAAACAGGACGGATAATCCTCGAAGCTTTTCATGAAAGCAACCATGTGGTCATCGAAGTCCGAGACGATGGCCGGGGGCTAAATCCTGAAAAAATCAAAGCAGTGGCAGTTGCAAGAAAATTTATCACTGAGGAGGAGTTGAATGTTATGTCGTCAAAAGAGGTAACTCTGCTTATCCTGAGACCCGGTTTTTCAACGACCGAACAAGTAACCCACACTTCCGGCCGCGGGGTTGGGATGGATGTCGTCAAAAAGAATATCGAAAAACTGAATGGTACGTTGGAGATCGAATCTGAACAAGGTGCTTTTACGCAACTGCGCATCAAAATTCCGCTGACTTTGGCGATCATACCGGCTCTGTTGGTTAGAGTTGGAAAAGAGCTTTACACGATCCCGCTCGCAACGGTTGAGGAAACCTTACGAATTGAGGAAGAAGACACCTCCACCATTGAAGGCAATGAAGTCATTTATATTCGTAATGTAACGCTACCATTGGTCAGATTATCCGAATTATTTGATATACAGGTGGATGAGCAGTTGAAAGGCAAGGAGTTCGTTGTGATTGTCAGCACCGGTTTGAAAAAAATAGGATTGGTTGTGGACGATTTGATCGGTCAGGAAGAGGTGGTGATAAAACCGTTAGAGGATTATTTGCAAGAAAAAAGCGGCTTCTCCGGTGCTACGATTTTAGGTGATGGCCGGGTTTCCCTCATTTTAGATGTCTATGAACTTGTAAATCTCACCATCGAACGTGTAACTTTAATGCGAAGCCAAAAAACGATTTACGGCGATTTCGGTGATCATAACAAAGTGGGGCTGGCTGCGTCTGAAGCGCGCGTAGCGGCCTTATGATTATAGGGCGCAAAAATGAAAAAAATTAAAGCTATTGTCGTAGATGACGCCGCTTTCATGCGTCATGCCATCACTAATATTCTGGAGACCGATCCCCTGATTCAGGTTATCGGAACTGCCGAAAATGGCATAGAGGGACTTGAAAAGATAAAACAATTGCATCCGGACGTCATTACCTTGGATATTGATATGCCTGTGATGGACGGACTCACGAGCATTCGACACATTATGATCGAATCACCGGTTCCGGTGGTAGTGTTGAGTTCTCTGTTCAGTGACGGTGCCATTACTTTTGAAGCTCTGCGACTGGGCGTTGTTGATTTTGTTCCTAAGCCTTCCGGCGCGATCTCAGTTAATATCGACCAAGCGAAGCATTTAATTATAGACCGCACGAAAATGGCCACTTCGGTGAATATCGGCAACATCCGCCGAGTGCGTCTCCCTCAATGGAATGTACGCGATCAATTGGATGACAGGTATCATTTTAGAGAACTTGATTATATAATTACAATCGGCACCAACCTATCAGGACCCAACACAATTATTCGTTTTTTGACTAAACTTTCACCAGCTATCCCGGCCGCGATTGTCGTAATGAAGGAAATATCTCCTAAAATTATTGCTGCCTTTGTTGAACGTTTTGATGAAAAAGTGCCTTGGAAAATTAAAATGGCCGAAGAAGGACAAGTTCTTGAGCAGGGCATCTGCTATATCTGTTCCAATGAAAAAACTATGGAATTACGACGAAATCTGCAAGGTGCAATCTGTTTGAAAGTTGTCAGCCCGACGGCCGACCCGTTGAATGTGCTGTTTTCATCCGCTGCCCATATATTTCAGCAAAACACCATCGGTTTGTTGTTGACCGGAACCGGTCGTGACGGTGCTGATGGTTTTGTTAATATTAAGGCGGAATCCGGCGTAACTGTGGTACAAGATGCCAAATGTTGCGTGTATCCGAATCTGACTGAAAATGCTGTTGAAAGAGGGGTTGTAGATATGATAGTGAAAGAAAATGACCTTCCGAGTGTTATCGAAAAATTAATGGATTCGTAGTCCGCAACAATGCTCAAGGCAATGCGAGGATTGAATTATGATCATTTCGTGCAAAAACTGTGCCAGTAAATTCAACGTCAACGAGACGTTTATCCGTGAATCCGGCTCCAGAGTAAGATGCTCCCTGTGTAAACGGGTTTTCACTATTCAACGGCCAAGCACTACCAAAGATAAAGTCATTCAAAAAGAAATTGCTCAAATTAAGAAAGAGCCGTCACCGGTACTGAAGCATCCATGCCGAATCATTTCTATCAGCAATCAAAAAGGAGGGGTATCCAAAACCACTACATGCCTGAATTTAGGTGCCTCTCTCGCCATGTTGAACTGGCGGGTTCTGATGATTGACTTTGATGTTCAAGCCAGTTTAACAGGCGCTTTAGGTTATCAAAACACCCGTTCATTTTACGATGTGATTCATTCCGATTATGATTTTTCTTCATGTATTCTGAACACTAAATATGCCCGGCTGGATTTGCTTCCGTCTGATGAAAATATGATTTTACTAGACCGGCGCTATTTTTTTGATCGGGCTGGTGCTAACTTTTTTGAATATATGCTGAAAGACCGTCTGGCTGATTTGGTAGGCGGGCGGTTAAAAAATAAATATGATTACATCCTTATTGATACACCGCCATCGGTGGGCTATTTTGTGCTGAATTCGCTAACTGCCGCGCATTTTATTATTATACCCTGCCAAAGTGAATATCTTTCGGCACGCGGTGTCGGCCAGACTGTCAAACTCATCAACCGGGTGAAGCGCAACACCAATCCTCAAGTACAGGCACGAATATTGGTAACGATGTATGACCCTGATTGTACCGCTTCCAAGCTGGTGGTAAGCAAGTTGAAAGGGAGTTATCGGGGAATGACATTTAAAACGGTGATTAATCATGATGTTAAAATCAGGGAATCCCAGATTATGAAAGAACCGGTTTACTATTATGATAAACACAGCCAGGCGGCTTTGCAATATTTTGCATTGGCCAAAGAAATCGGTGGGAAGTTTTAAATCTTTAAAAAATCAGGTTTTTTGAAAAATCTGATTTCTGGCTGGGTTTATCTTGGCAGCCCATTTTACCTGAATCGTCCGGCATTCTGGGAAGAAAGCTTGTACTCTGCAACAGAATCCAAAAAAGCCGCTCTTCCGAACCAGATAGAAACTTTCAGTTCTTCGTAGATTGGCGGTTGAAGCTCTTTCCACCAACTTGCATGATGAATAGTCATAATCACTTTATTCCAGTACCAATCATAGTCGTGTCTCGTTTTACTACGCTTAACATCAAGCATATAACGCAGGTTGTCTTCATTTTTACCATTGATGCAAACAAACAAATCCGGTCGTTTCATTGCCAGCAAACGGCTGATTGTCGCCAATCCCGCACCACCATCAGGAAAAGCCTTGGTATAAATTTTTAGGAACGTTTGATAATCTGATTTGCATATAGCTCCTGTTAATGGAATCTGATCAAGCGCTAAAGATATATTGATATCGTTGTTGTTAATTTTGCTTACAAAACGTCCGTTGCCATGCATTGAACCAAACAAATCCCAACTCGTATCGTTATTTAGGGTGGTACCGGCGATAATCTGTCTTTCCTCCAAGGACGAGCTTTTAAAATCAGGTCGATTCCTGAAGATTTTCTGAACAGATTCCAAAATGTATAATCTGGTATGCAGCGCGTTGACTTGCTTTGACCGCAGCACCGAATTTTTCCCTTGAGCCGTTTCGTTGCACACTTCGGAAAAGAAATTGGCCCATTCCATTTTTCATCCTTATTTATTGTCGATTGTTTTTCTTTTTTATTTTATGTGTTAAATCTGCTTATCAATAATTTTTGATATTTTGCATTGGCCGTTTATAGTATGGGAAAGTACAGCACAACGCACTCTTTATCATTAATAACATTTTTAATCAACAACTTGCCCAAAGACATTGGCTAGCTTCATTATTCCAGGGCCTGAACGTATCATAGGATGCTTTAATGTCAGTTTTTTTTTCGTAAAAGCGATATATTTTTGACACCCAGTCTTTTTGTTCCTGAGTGTCCGGCACATTCAATTTTCTTGCTTTAGAAATTTGTGCAAACGCCTTGCCAGGTATTTCATGGGCATGTACCAACAGACAAGCCGCGATAAGCCCCGAACGGCCAATACCGGCACGGCAATGAACCACCATATTTTGGCCGGTTAACAGTTTACCATGTAAATTACGCACCAACTGCACGGTATGTGCCGGTGATTCAGGAACACTACGGTCTTTTATCGGAAAGGAAATATATTCAATGCCATTGGCCTCACATATCTTTTTTTCCTCGCGCAACCCCAGCTCTAATATTTCGCCAAAATCCAGCAATGATACAACTACATTGATATTTAACGTGGATAAACCGTAAATTTCGTCTTCAAGCCAATCACCGTTGCGCGGTTTGGCCATGATAGCCAAAAAACTTTCATCATAACGTTTAATTCTATAAATTTCCGGTACCATCTTGTTCTCCTCATCAGGTTTTTGATTTTTACTGTTGATTATTTTTGGATGTCGATTGTTTTTCAACAATAAACAACTATATATCCAAAAGGTTTTCCTCCAATTTGACATAAGATCTGTGGCGTGCGATGGCATCGAAAAGCTCAAGATTCGGAATATTCCGGCCATCGGCATCATCGATCATAGCTGACATTTTTTTATTTGTGGCGATCATCTTTTTTGACATATTCAATCTTACATTAAAAAGAACAAAATCATTTTTATCAACAATCACCAGGTTAAATGCGGTTTGCATACAAAAAAGCTCCCATCTTAAGCGACTCCAATCACCTCGCGGTTTGATCGGGCAATCGGTTTCCTGCACTCTTAACGGCTTTCCCGCATTTTTATTAATAGCGATAAAAAGGGCGAAAATTTGGGGATCAGTAATGGGACTGATCATATTCATCATTTCAATTTTAGTTGTTTTAAAGGATTTTAAGTTATCAAAATCATCGTTGATATCTCTTATAAATTGCACCGCATGGGGAGAGATACACTCTCTCACAGGAAGCAGTATTGATGTTTGCAAAATTTTGGAAATGGACTTTGGCACTTTACAGATTTGTCCTTTATCGTTATTCCAAGGTGGCAGTGTAAAAAGGGATCGCCAGTTATCCCAACTATTCAATGCCATAGAGGCTAATTTAAAACCGGAATGGGCTGAATGGCATTTTTCCATCTCTTTACGCGCATTCTGTATTTGGCCGGCGCAGTGCAGGGCCGAAGCATAAGCATAATGCAGCAACGGATTGTCAGGCTGCAATTGATGTGCTGTTTTGAATTTTAAACTGGCTTCTACTAGCTGGCCTGCATCACTGGAAATGGTTGTTTCCGAATTTTCGAAATCTGGTTTGATTTGTGAATTGATAATGGTTAAGGCATCTGTAATACAGGTTAGAACTTTTTTGGAAAAAACAGTATAATCAAAGGTGCTATCGCGGATCGTTTTTTTGCCGAAAAGTTTTTTAAAAAATGTCATGGTAATTTAATAACCCTAATAGTTAGAATTCAGGTGCCAGATATCGAGTATTGTGACTGAAGACTGAAATTTCTCCGCCAGATAAAAATCATGAGGATGCTTCCCTCTCAAATTTTTCCAGTATTTCTTTAGCGAGACGCATGTATTTCAAACCTGAACGGCTTTGTTTGTCATAATAGATTACAGGCATACGCATAATGGATGATTCTTTGATTTTATCATCTAATTCGATGAATGTACCAAAGGTCTGTTCATTATACATGCGTTTTAATTTGGTGGCGATCAATTTAGCAACCGTATTGTTTTCATCGTAGCGTGTAATCAGTATTTTTGAATCAATCCGCGGATTAGTTTTTTCTTTTACCAAATTTATAAATTTCAGCGTATAATCAACGCCATGAGTGGATAAATATTCACATTCACACGGAATAATGACCAGATCTGCCGATGTCAGTGTATTTATTGAGAAAAACCCAATTGACGGCGGTGTGTCAATCACAATATAATCGAATTGATCTTTTATAAATGCCAAACGATCACGTAGGATGAACTCAAAATTTTGAATACCAAAATATTTTTTATTTAATAACACCATGTTTTTATTGGACGGAAGCAATGACAGATTATGGTACTTGGTTTTAATAATAAAGTTGTCCAAATTAGCCGAATCCGAATTCATCACTTCATAAAAAGAGGTGGTTTCACGATAGCCAAGAGAAATTGTCAGATTTGATTGAACATCAAAATCAATCAAGAGGACGCGTTTATTCAGCAAGGCCAGCGAGATACCCAGATTCAGGCATGTTGTTGTTTTTGCAACGCCGCCTTTCTGGTTGCTGATTGAAATCACATTACCAGCGGTTCCGTCCGTGGAAATGGGCGGTTGAGGGTTATACTTTATCGGCGGTTCCCCATGTGGTACCGGTGCAGGCCGGTATGCTGTAAACACATGTCCGCAATCGGAGCAGCGGACTTTAGAACCGCTTTCCTTAATAAACTTGTCATCAATTTTAAATTTTTTAATACAATTTTCACACATTATAATCATGGCGGAATCCTTTCTTTTTAAAAGGTGTCAGGTTTCAATGTTCAGGTATCGTGTATCAGAGCGTAGCTGCCGAACACCGAACACTTTATCAGGTTTTTTCCGAACAGATCGCGTAAGCAACTTCTTCGGGCAATTCTTTTTCATTTACTACGATATCCACCACTTGTTTTTCAATGGCATTTTCAGTTAAATTCGGATAAACGCAACATTTAATGTCTTGAGCGATTGTAAGGCCGTCATGCTGCCTGATGTGAGCAAGCCCTTCAGCACCGTCGTTACCGAGTCCGCTCAATAAAATACCGATTGTGTGCTGCTGAAAAAGCTTGGATGCCGAAATAAAAAGATGATTAAGCGGGTCATCAGTCCGTTCCTTCATTTTAAGACAGACTTCGCCATGATCGTCCATCTGCATTGTCCATGTTTGTAAATTGGAACAGAGATAGCAGGCCCCTTGTTCGACAATCATATTATCTTTGGCTTCAATTATTTTCCACTGTACCAGTTGATCAAAACGCTTTACAAAACTGGTAACAATTTTAGGTGATATTTCCTGAACAACAACAACGGCCGCCGGCAATGCTGGGGAAAGCCCGGCAATAAAACGGATAATGGTATTCGGTCCTGTCAGGCTGGTGCCAACCGGAATAATATAATCCAATGGCCGGTAACCATAGCGGTCGTTTAAATGATCTTCAACTGACCACTCAGGGATGCGCACACGCCTTATATTTTCAAGATTAACGCTTTGAGCTAATTTCGTACGGTTAATAATTTGTTGCGTCGAATTGTTAATATTCGTGGAAATGGCACCGGAAGGCTTGGGGACAAAATCCACCACACCGAGGCGCATCGCTTCAAAAGTTATTTCACCATCTTCAAAAAGAGAACTCAACACAACCACAGGAACAGGTGATTTGATCATTAAATGTCTAATGCTGGTAAGGCCGTCCATAACAGGCATGTCCATGTCCAAAGTAATCACATCCGGACGTAACTCAGGAATTTTTTTAAGACAATCCAGCCCGTTTTTAGCTGTCCCAACGACACGTATGCCAGCGTCCTTTTCCAGGATGTTAGTTACCGCCCTTCGCATGAAGGCCGCGTCATCTACGACAAGTACTTTAACGATATCTGCCATTTTTCCTCCGAACCGGATTTTGCAATCGATCCATTTCAATAAAACATAATCAAATCAAGATGTCGTCAGGTTAAAAATGAAATTTTATCCGTTTATGAGTTTAAAATTCGTTTAACTATACTGATCGGGTCGTCCTCGAAAGCAATCAACCCGGCTTTTTTCGCTTTTTGTAAGGGTTCCGGAATCATACAGGTGGCTGGTTTTTGGGAAATGATAATACCATTTTTCTCCTTAATGCGCTGTAAACCTTTCAAATTGCCAACATCCGCACCTGATAGCAAAACTGTAACAATGACGCCTTTAAAAGTATCGGCGACAGATTGTAGAAAATGATCAAAGCCGCTTTCTTGATGGTTATTTTTCAGGCCGATGTAATACGTGTCGTTTGTAGGCCCTATTTTAATTGCTCCGTCCTGTACGACAAGATCATGTGTTCCCATATAGCAACATCCCTTATTTAGTTTCCATGCGGGGATTTTTCCCGAAGAAGGAGACTTGTCGGATTGGCCTTCTCTATGCAACGGAAGGACACGCGCGGTGCTGCGTTCATTAAGATATTTGGTGAACGGAACCAGAAACTCTGCGGGCATTGATTGCAAGGCAATAACCGCGGCATTCATTGTGTCTGAAAACATCGGAATAACTTTAAGCAATTCGCCGTAACCACCGACACCGGAATTTACCACAACAAGAATAGAGGAAGAGTCACGCTTTATTTTTTTCCCGGCTATCGCCGTTGTCTGTTCTGATTTTTCTTGAAGCGGTTTGGCTGCTATGCCTCTTCTATAGTGATTCACACAGGCGCGGGAAGAGTTCTTTATACAATCTATCATCCGTTTTTTTTGAGCGGCCATATCCTTACTTTTCTTAGGTTTGCCAATAAAATCAACCGCTCCGAGTCGTAAAAAATCAATAATATTTATCTGTGATTCGCGGCTTATATTACTTACAATGACGACCGGACATGGACTTTTGATCATAATATGCTTTAATGCGGTGCTGCCATCCATTACGGGCATATTCACATCTAATGTGATCAAATCCGGACGTAGTGCGCTAATGTTTTTAAGCGCTTCCTGACCATTTTGAGCGGTTCCAACCACCTCAATTGTTTTATCTTCTGTTATAAGTTGGGTTAAAATTTTGCACATCATGGCTGAATCATCGACAATGAGTACCTTGGACCGCTTTTGTAAAGATTCGGAAACAATTTCAATGTCTTTGTCTTTGGTTGAATTGACAGTTTCGGCAACGTTTACATCTGGGGTTGTGATATTATCATCCTTCTCTTTTTGAAGCGCTTTTTCATCGACCATGCGCGCCGCTTCCATAAGAAGAAACTGCCATTCCCGGTTAATTGAGACGCAAGGTGCGGTAACATCGCCCAAGGTTTCAAACTGCCCGCGTTCCCATGTTACAATCTGATAAAAAGCCTCTTCACCAACTGTTTCTCCGAAAGTGGCATGAATAATATCTCCGTTTTTAATATAGATAACGCCGCTTTGTGATCCTTGCCATACACGAATCGCCATGCTGATAATCGAAAGGCAGCACATCTGGATAATATCGTTTAACTGGATATTTTTTAAAGTGCCTTGAAATCCTTCATCCATTTTATTGAAATGGGCGTTAATCTGCTCTTTAAGGTCTTCTACGAGAAATGGTTTTTGGATGAAATGCAAAAAATTATTTTTTTTAAGTTCATCACGTATTGAAATATTACTATAAGCAGACATCAGAATGACACTGGTTTGGGTATATTTTACCTGAATTTCGGATAATAATTGCAGGCCCGACACTCTTGGCATCTTTATATCGGAAACAACCAGCTCAATTTTTTCCTGCGCCAAAATATCAAGTGCCTCCTGGCCGTCGTTTGCAGTTAGAATTTTGTGCTGGTCAAGTTCACAAGACAAATATTCAGCAATCGGTTCCAACATTCCGGGTTCGTCATCCACAAGCAGAATTTTTCTTTTATCGCCAGCCATTTTGAACTTTCAAGTCTCTAATTTTAAGTTTAAATTTCAGGATATTACTGAAGACTGAAATTTTACATCCGCACTGTTCTTTTGCTAATCAGGCGTTCGATTGAAAGATTCGCTAATTCATAGACATCCAGAATTAAGGATATCCGTCCATCTCCGAGAATTGTCGCACCTGAGAAACCGCTTTTTTCCTGCAAATAATCTTCTAAAGGCTTAATCACCACCTCTTCTTGGCCGATCAAAGCATCTACTACCAGCCCGATTTTTTTCAGCCCGGTGCTGACAATCACAACAAATTCTTTATTTCCACTGTCGGAATTTGATGGGATACCGAAAATTTCCGACAGCCTTACCAAAGGTAATGTCATATTACGGATATGAATGACTTCTGTGCCTTCAATCGTAGTTGTGTCTTCACTATAAATTCGCAGCGTTTCTTCTACGGCAGCTAACGGGATCGTGTATAGTTCAATACCGACTTTTACCAGAAGCGCAGGAATAATGGCCAATGTAAGCGGAATTTTGATACGGAACCGCGTATAAGCCCCCACTTTTGAATCGATTTCCAAAGTGCCATTTAACTTTTCAATATTCTTTTTAACAACATCCATTCCCACGCCGCGTCCGGATGTGGTTGTAACTTGTGCGGCGGTAGAAAAACCGGGTATGGTGATCAGACCGATCAATTCTTTGTCTGGCATCAAATTAAGTTCATCAGCCCCTAACAATTCGCGTTTTAATGCAGTCGCTTTAATCTTTTCCGGATTAATACCGCGGCCATCATCGGATATTTCAATCACAACGTGGTTGCTTTCATGATACGCTTCCAGAATCAGACGGCCGGATTCCGGTTTATTCGCACGGCGTCGTTCAGTCGCTGTTTCAATGCCATGATCCACGGCATTACGAATAACATGGATAAGCGGATCGGAAATTTCTTCTATGATCATCTTATCCAATTCGGTGTCTTCGCCTTTAACTTCCAAACGAACTTTTTTATCAGAGTTATGCGTAAGATCACGCACTAAACGAGGATAGCGGTTAAATAATTGTGCTATGGGCAACATACGAACACGCATCACCCCTTCCTGAAGTTCATTTGCCACCCGCCCTAGTGCGACAGTTGCTTCACTCAATCTGAACGTGATTCCACGCACCTGTTTCATATTTTTCTGATCAAGTTTGACTTTTTCTTTCAGAAACTGCTGAAAAGTTCTCATTTCACTATACAACTGAGAAAACCAGGCGCGGCTGACGACCAGTTCACCCACCTGATTGATTAAGTCGTCAATTTTTTTGGCATCCACCCGAATGCTCTTTTTTGAAATGGCCTCCATCGTGTTGTCAACTTTTTGTGAGGTCGCCTGAGTCGATGCAGGTGCTTTTTTCTGAATCTTTTTAGAACGAACAGAGCCGGAGGCATTTTTTTGCTTGTTCTCGCGTTTGGGTTTTTTCAACGCCGGCCGAGTTTTTTCGTATTGACCGGCTTTTTTTTGTTCGCTCTGCGCTTTAATTCGATCTCCAAGCCTCGGTTTTTCTGATTGTTGGTTGAGCGGCTCCTCTATTTGAGCTTTAGGTTGAGCCTTGGGTGAAATTTTCTTTTTACCCTTTATGTTTTTATGTTGCTTACTTTTGCGCAGGGTTTTATCTTTTTTAGCATTTGGTAAAGCCGACGGCTTAGGCTTAGGTTTAGGCTTAGGCTTAGGCTTAGGTTTAGGCTTAGGCTTAGGTTTAGGTTTAGGCTTAGGCTTAGTAAGCTCAGGCTCAGTTTTCTGCACTGATTCAACGGCCAATTCTGAATTTAATTCAGCATTGGAGGGGGGCTGACTAAATAGCGAAGTTCGAGGATCATAGTTATTATGGTTCGGGCCTGCTTCTGCGTATGGGGGGGATACAGGATTCGTCTCCTCTTTAATCTTGAAAAACGGTGCTTCACTGAGTTGTTCAGCCTTTTCTGATGCTGTGGCGTTCCGAGATAATCTGGAGCTGGGAGAAACAGTTTGCTGGGGTTGTTGAGGCATAGCCGGGGTAAACAGCGCTTCAACAGCCAATTTTTGATGAGACCATTCTGACGAACTCGTTCCGATTTTCTGAGCCGCCAACATGGCATCTGAATCCAGATTCAACGAATGGCTTATAAAATGATCAAATGCTGTTTCCAATTTATCATAAAGCACTGTTTTGTCAGATGCCAACGCAGGTTCCATTTTATTATTATGGGCTCTTTTTTCAAGTACAGGCTGTGCGTTCGTATGCTCAGGCTGCTGATAAGGCATTGAATTGGCTCTTGGAGAGATAACCGAAAAATTTTCGCCCGCGGGGACGGAGTAGCCATTGTCATCAGAGTAATTATATTCTGGCTGCTGGGTGCTGATTACAGTTGGAGCGGCTTTATTTGAGCTTTGGGTTGAATCTTGGGTTTCATAATCTTCAAAATCTTCAAAACTGTCCTCCGTATCATCTACTGCGTCGATTTCCTCTTCCAAAGAAGCTTTTTCTGAGAAACTGTGACTGGGGCCTTGATCATCTTCATCCTTGATAAATTTATCAACCTCATCGTCTATAATCGATCCGATTGCGTTAAAAATGATTTCGTTTGCTTCTTCTCCCAGAACATTTTCGTATGAGTTTTTGGCATCTTCTGATTGGAGCTCATTAATTGTAGCTTGAGCGGCCTTATTTGAGCTTTGGGTTACCCCTTGGATTTCGACATCTTCCATATCCGAATCCGAATCGAACAGTTCCGCGACTTCGGCAATTTCATCGTCTTCCAGATCTGGCTTATCAGAGTTTTTGGCTTCCGCTCTTTCAATAATTTCTTCATGCTTCTGATGCAAATTGAGTTTATCAGATTCGGGAACCGGATCAAACTCACCGGCGATTTCCTCATCTTCTATAACCGAATCAGGTTTATCTGAGCTTTTGGGATCAAGGCCTTCATCAATCTTTTCATCTTCGATATCCAAATCGAAATCATCAAAACTTTCGGTGATTTCTTCATCGTCCTGATTCAAATCAAGCCTGTCGATGCCTTTGGAATCAAGGTCTTCATCAATTTCTTCGTCCTCGATATCCAAATCGAAATCATCAAAACTTTCAGTGCTTTCTTCATCGTCTTGATTCAAATCAAGCCTGTCGGTGTCTTTGGAATCAAGGTCTTCATCAATTTCTTCGTCCTCGATATCCAAATCGAACTCATCAAAACTTTCAGTGATTTCTTCATCGTCCTGATTCAAATCAAGCCTGTCGGTGTCTTTGGAATCAATGCCTTCATCAATTTCTTCGTCCTCAATATCCAAATCGAACTCATCAAAACTTTCAGTGATTTCTTCATCGTCCTGATTCAAATCAAGTCTGTCGGTGTCTTTGGAATCAAGGCCTTCATCAATTTCTTCGTCTTCGATATCCAAATCGAATTCATCAAAACTTTCAGTGATTTCTTCATCATCTTGATCCAAATCAAGCCCGTCTGTGTCTTTGAAATCAAGACCTTCATCAATTTCTTCATCTTCGATATCCAAATCGAATTCATCAAAATTTTCGGAGATTTCTTCATCATCCTGATTCAAATCAA
>JAUCGF010000157.1 GCA_030378005.1 Desulfococcaceae bacterium HSG9
TTTCCTGACATTTCAGAATGGGTGATAGAGCGAATGGGAGAATTACCGGAGCTGTGAAATTCTGCAAATTCACTTATGAGGATAACCTCTTGAATTTACAAAGTGTCCCGCCTTATGTTGGTAGCCCTTTTCTACAATGCCGTAAGGATTCACAAATGCTACAAAAGACAATGGAAAATCGAAATGCATTTCAAATATCACCGGCAATATCTGTCGCTCGGCAAAGCCCGATTCAAAAAACTCGGGGCGATTCGCACTCATCTGTCCTGTGTTGCGATAACAGCTTTGATCGTAGGCATCTTCCGTCGTCAGTCACCTCGGAAGATAAGCTGACTCAAAGCGGTAAAACTGATTCGGCGGGAGCTTTATGACTGATAATCTTTTATTTTCAATAACCAGCATTGATTTTGTCCTGAATATATTTTATAACTATTTGATAATAAAAGATAAAAATGAAAAATAAAGAATACTTTAGTTATTTATGGGAATAGATGAGCGGATCAAAGGTTTAATGCCGGTTTCAGCGATAGCCTTGCCGGCTTTGACCCTGCTTGAATTTGTGAGCTGCCATGAATTGACGGATAAGCTGGAATCGTCAGCGGGGCTTGTGCCTGGCAAGCCGAAAATGAAAACCTGTCGGCCGACAGTGGAGCGATTGCTGCTAGAATTCAACAATCTCCATATGATTGTTGAGGATAGGGAAACGCGAGGGCCTGGGTTAAAACGAAAGCGGCCTGGAGATACGATGTCGGGCAGAGCGGGAAACATTCTTTGCAGTCATTGCACTCTTTGGAAGCGATTTCCGGAATGAAACTGATCTCTTTTCTTATTCCCCGGTCAACAAATCCGATAGCATTCTTTTTCGTGACCTCGGCACAGTAGCGTACACATAAACCGCAATGAATGCAAAATGAGGCTTCTTTTTCAAAACGGTCTTTGTCTGCGCCATATTCCCCGGCCAAAGCCTGCAATTCAGGGGAATCCGGGGCATGTGCCAGCAATAGCTCTAAGATGGTTTTGCGAATGCGGTCTATCTTTTCAGATCGGGTTCTGACGATTATATTTTCTTCTACCGGGTAAACACAGGAAACAACGAGTTTTGTCCAACCGCGAACTTCCACTTCGACGATGCAAATTCGGCACGCCCCAAAAGGTTCCAATTTTTCGTGGTGACAGAGTGTTGGTATCGCTATTTCCGCACTTTGGGCGGCCGCAAGGACGGTCATCCCTTCCGTCGCTTTAACTTCTTTTCCATCAATCTGTAATAGGATTTCACTCATTTTCACTTATCTCTTCCTGGGCTTTTTTTGGTTATAATTCGTTCTTCTTCCGGGACAGGAGACGGAACCGGGTCGCCGGAAATCTTCTTGACCGCATCAAAGCGAGAGGGGCAAACTTCAAAGCAAGTTCCGCACTTTGTACATTTATCCTGATCAACGATATGGATTTTTTTCTTGCCGCCGTCAATCGCGTCGGCCGGGCATTTCCTTGCGCAAATCATACACGCCTTGCATTTATCCGGGTCAATATAGTACGCAATCAACTCCTTGCAGGACAACGCCGGGCATCGCTTCTCATTGATATGCGCTTCATACTCATCTCTGAAATAGCGTAAGGTGCTTAGAAACGGGTTAGGGGCGCTTTTACCGAGAGCGCACAGGGAGGCTTCAATGGCTGTTTCGGACAGGTCTTCCAAAAGTTCAATGTCATCCTCTTTGCCTTTTCCCAGAGTGATATTCGTAAGAATCCTGTGCATCTGCCGCAGACCTTCGCGGCAGGGGACGCATTTGCCGCACGATTCATCTGTGAGAAAATCAATGAAGTACCTGGCGACATCGACCATACAGGTGTCTTCATCCATTACAATCATCCCGCCTGAACCCATCATGGAACCGGCCTTAGTGAGTTCATCAAAACCAACTTGCAAATTCAATTGTTCTTCAGGGATACATCCTCCGGACGGCCCGCCGGTCTGTACCGCTTTAAATTTTTTGCCGTCAGGAATTCCACCGCCTATCTTGTAGATAATATCTTTGAGCGGCATGCCCATAGGGACTTCCACAAGGCCGGTGTTGGTTATTTTGCCGACCAGAGAGAAAATTTTCGTGCCTTTGCTGCCTTCCGTTCCGATTTGAGTAAACCAGTCAGCACCTTTATTAATGATAAGCGGCACATTCGCATAAGTCTCAACATTATTCAACACGCTGGGTTTATTCCAAAGGCCCTTGATATTGGAACGAACATACTTCGGTCGGGGTTCTCCCACCCGACCTTCCAATGCCGTCATCAGAGCAGTCGATTCACCGCACACAAAAGCGCCGGCTCCCTGGTGTACAAAGACCTTGAAATCAAAGCCTGAGCCAAGGATATTTTTTCCAAGCAAACCATACGCTTCGGCCTGCTGAATTGCCAGGGTGATATTCTCTACTGCCAGGGGGTATTCCTGGCGAACGTAAATATAGCCTTCATGGGAGCCGATGGCATAACCGCCGATGATCAACCCCTCAAGGATTGAATGCGGGTTGCCTTCAAGGAGCGCTCTATCCATAAATGCGCCGGGATCGCCCTCATCGGCGTTGACGATCACATATTTTATCGGCTCAGGAGCATTGCGGGAGCCTTCCCATTTTCTTCCAGCAGGAAAACCGGCACCGCCCCTTCCTCTCAGGTTAGACTTTTTGATTTCCCCCACCACTTCTTCGGGAGCCATCACGGCAAGCGCTTTGGATAGCGCAGAATAGCCATCCAGCGCCAAATAGTCATCAATGCTCTTAGAATCAATCTTAATGTTATTGCAGATTACGTTTCGTTCTTGATTCTTATAAAAGGAAATATCGGATTCATGGATTGCTTTTTCGCCTGTGGCCGGGTCTGTAAAGAGCAGACGTTCTACGACTTTCTTCTCTTTTATAGTTTGTGAGACTATTTCGGGAACATCTTCAGCAGTCACCCCAAGATAGCATATCTCTTCGGGGTAAATGACCACAACAGGTCCTCTCTCACAAAATCCGGGGCATCCGGTTCCTTTGGTGTCAACTCGATTGTTTAAGCCTTGTTTTTCAATCTCCGCGTTAAATGCGGCTATAACTTCATCAGCACCGGAGGCGATACAACCGGCACCGGCGCATATTGAAATGCAAGGTGTGCCAGGGTCTTTTTCAGATAATAATTCTTGTCTGAAGTTCTCTAATTCTTCAGGCGAATTTAACCGCGCCATAATATTCCCCTACTCATAGTTTTTTAATACATCTGCTGTCTTGACTGGCGACATCTTACCGTGTACCTTGCCATCGACTTCCAAAACCGGTCCTAAAGCACAGCAACCGAGACAGTTCACAGTTTCCAGGCTGTACTTCAAATCCAAATCCGTTTCACCTGGTTTAATTCCGGTCGCTTCTTCCACCGTGTCGAGGATACGCGTCGCACCACGAACATGGCAGGCCGTGCCCACACATATATGAACTTCATGACGTCCTTTAGGAACTAAACTGAATGCTTTATAAAAGGTGGCGATATGCTGTATCCGACTTAAAGGAACCTGCAATTTTTCGCCGACTCTGTCTAAGGCTTCCTTGGGGAGCCAATGATGTTCGCTTTGAATATCCAGCAATACTTGAATGAGTGAACTGGCCTCGCCATGATGTTTGTCAATTATCTGATCAATTCTATCTATGTCCATAGACGTTTTCCTAACTCTTTCCTAATTCCGAGCTAACTAAAGTGTGCGTTACTTTTCTAAAAAAATTTCATATAAAGCTGAGGTCTCTTCTTTTTCAAGCAAAAAAGTATCATCTTCCGGGTAATATTTAGCTTTCTCAGGATTCTCTCCGGCGAACTTCCTTACTGATTCTATTGAATCCCAAATTGTTACAAGCAGAAAATGTGCTATTGCATTTTCGTTTCGACGCTGGAAATATAGTTTGAGCAAACCGTCAACCGAGCCATAATCCGGTGCCGCTCTCGAAATCATAAATTTTTCGTATTCGTCAGCATTTTCAATGGCGACCTTGCCATGCCACAACCTCATAATTGACATGAGAATTTCTCCTCCTGTAAAAAAATATATATCTATGGTTCAGCGGTTTGTTATGTCTCAATGCTCATTCCCGGCATAAATCCATAAAGGTACTGTTTTTCCTGCTCGCTCGAATCCCAGAGATTTATAAAAACCGATTGCATCAATATCAGCGGTTAGCATTTGTTGATGAAATAACGCATATTTTTGTTGTAAAAGCTCCATCATGGCACGCCCAATCCCTTTCCCTTTCTGATTCGGATGCACCAGCATGTGTGGGTAGTAAACAACCAAACTGCCATCAGATATCGCATTGCCGATACCAACCAGTTTCCCGGAAATTCTTGCAGTAACGAGAGCATCTGAATTTTTAAGCGCAGGCATTAATTTATCCGGCTTTTCTGCCGATGACCAGCCATTTGATTTGTAAAGCTCAATAACTTCGGCTGTTGCAATATCGTCTTCTAAACTTACCTCAAAATTGATATTCATTTTTTCACATTTTGTGGTTGGCAAAAGCTCTTTTTCATAATTAAAAATGGAAATCTGTGCATTACTGACTAAATAGTCAGCACTTGAATCTAAAAATTTTTTTCAGATTCTTTTAGCTTTTCTGTTAGCCACAAGTTAATCAAATAAACTTGGTATTGATTATGCTGTACGAATCCAGCGAATTCCGCTGTCCTTGACAATTACTAAAAGATTTTGAAATTCACGATCTTTATTTTGTTCAAGGAATGGAAAAAGGGCGTCCTTAATCATCGAACTGCTAGTTGGATTGACTTTGAGTCGAATCACACCGGCATGCTCAGTTAGTTTTATGACTGTCCAATCACCGAAATGCTCATCTAATGTAACAAGTGTCCTTTTGTTGTTCGTACAATATTTTAATATTTCAAGATCATCTGATCTGGCCATGCCCTTTTCAGAAGTGCATTCAACATCATAACCAGCAGCCCTTAAAGCAACAATTATATCCCTGTCAATCATTTGATCGATAAACAGTTTCATGCTGTTTTCTTTCTAAGCGGCTTTAGTCTCAAATTCGGTATGTTCGATTACAGAGTGGCAGTAATGGAGTGCTGCTGTCACTTGTTCAAAAGTAAGTTCAGGATACTTATGAAGTACGCTTTGAATCGAGCCAATTTCAGCTATTTGATCTATAATAACGGTAACTGGAATACGCGTATTTCTGAGTACAGGTTTTCCATTGCACACTTTTGGATCAATAGTTACATGCTTATTCATGTATTTTTTTCCTTTTCTGTTCTCATACTGAACGTTCATGTTGTAGTTAGCTGAAATTCTTTAATCTCATGCAAGAGCATAGCACTTCCGGCTTTCATCGTATCTGACCAATCCATGCATTGATGAAGTATTTATATGTCTTGACACTTCAGACGGATTCAAACCCAAAAATTCAGATATTTTTCCGGTTGAAAGGGGGCTTTCCTCCAAGAGTGATATGATTTGGCTTATTGTCAGTTTATTGACAATCAATTTATCAAACAACCCGTTAAATTCACTGCTTTCAAGAAATTGGCGATACACTTCTTTCGATTTAGAAGGCGCTCTCAGGCGCTCTCTTTCCACCAGTTTAATGTAGGGGACTAATTTTCTAACTGCTTCGAGTTTGAACTTCAACCCCTTTTCGTCTATGCCTTCGCTCTTGCCAAGCGGCCCCAGTTCCTTCACCTGATTGGTAAAATCATCAGTGTATTCGGCCAAAAGGTTTCCATCCGCGCCGGACATAAATTCGATTCTTAGCCTTTGCGGGTTCAGGCCAATATGTTCCATTATTTTTCTGCATATATGCACATTGCTAAGTGCATCGTAATTTCCATGCGTGATATAATTGCATTCATCTAACTTGCAACCGCCAATAAAAACGCCGTCTTGTCCGGTTGCAAAAGCTCTGAGGATAAATTCGAGGTCAACTCGTCCGGAACACATAACCCGAATCAGCCTGATTTCACTTGTATATTGCAGTCTGGAAACTCCAGCAAGGTCAGCAGCGCCGTAAGCTCACCAGTGGCATACGAAGCCTAAAACTTTTGGTTTAAATTGTATGGCTGTACTCATTATTCCTCCCTATTTGGAAATTACAAATTACTAATCCCAAATAACAAATAAATTCCAAATTACAATATTCAAATAACAAATAAATCTCAAATCTCAAATAAATTTCAAATCACAATGCTCAAATGGCAAATAAAACTCAAATTTCAATATTCAAACGACAAATAAATCTTAAATTACAATATCCAAATAGTAAGTAAGATCATAAACCGATGGTTTTTTGTTATTTTGATTTCTCTAATATTGATGAAAGTATTTTTTTCAATTCAATCGCCTCTTGCATCAAAATTTGGGCATCATCGGCGTTGTTTAAATCATTTGTTTCATTAATCAGCCTTAGCCAATAGGCACTTTCTTTTGCTTCTTTACGGCTTATTCTAATTCTCATCAAAAAGTCTTTTTTACCTAATGATTCGTTGGCTTCTATATAATTTGCACCTACTGAACCGGAAGCTCTTATCAGTTGTTTCCCATCTTCTATATTTGCAATTGTTTTTGGCAATGTTTTAACGAAAATCCTTACAGCTTTAGCAAATTGGTATGTTCTTTCTTCAAGGTCATAAGGTTTTGAGATTTGAATTTTCGCCATTGAGATTTATTTGTTATTTGACTTTTGTTATTTGGTTTTTTGTTTGATATTTATTTTTTGAATATTGAGTTTTATTTGTTATTTGTATTTTGTTTTTTGTAATTTTACCTTATGCTGCTGCATCAATCTGTCCCCAAAGCTCATCATCAGTAAAATGCTTCAACACAATCGCATTTGTCGGACACTTCGCATTACACAGACCGTCTCCTTTACAGAGAACAGGATTCACCCATGCTTTTTTGCCTTTGGGTGTATCAATAAATTTTATCGCGCTATACGTACAAGCTGTAATACACGCTCCACATGACACACAATCGTTTTCTTTTACCTCGCAAACAGAACCTGATGCGATGACTGTATCGTGTGATAGAAGCGTTAAAACCCGGCCGGCCGCGCCATACGCTTGGTTAATCGTTTCCTGTATATGCTTGGGGTAGTGCGCCGTTCCACAAAGATAAACGCCATCTGCGGCAAACTCAACCGGTTTTAATTTTACATGGGCTTCTTTAAAAAACTCATCCGGACTTAACGTTACCTTGAATTGTCCGGCGATTTCATCAGTTGATGCCGAAGGGATGACAGCGGACGCCAAAGAGAGAATATCGGCGTCTATTTCAAGTCGTTGGCCCAAAACAGGATCCGGAACAGTTATCCTTAAAATGTCTTTGCCCCCCTCTTTGGCAGCTTCCACCTGGGGCTTGTCATCCGGCTCATAACGGATGAACTTTATATCCTTGTCTGACGCATCCCGATAATAATCTTCTTTTAACCCATAGGTTCGCATATCCCTGAAAAGGATATAGATATGCATATCGGGGTTGATCTTTTTCAGTTTCAAGGCATTTTTTACGGCATGACTGCAACAAACCCTGCTACAGTAATTCCTGTTTTCGTCCCTGCTGCCGACACATTGAATCATCACCAGGCTCTCAGCATTAATTATCGCCTCGTTTCCTTCAGCAATCTCTTCCCCTAACTCAAGGTGGGTGAACACCTTATCGTTTTCTCCATAAAGATATTCGTCAGGTTTATATTCATCTGCACCGATAGCAATGACGGATGCTCCATGTTTTATCTTTTTCACTCTGCCCTCAGTTTCCACGGTGGTGATGAAATTCCCTACATAACCGGAAACGTCGGTGACAGTTGCATCATGAGATACATGTATCAAGGGGTTATTGTAAACCGAGCGTATCACATCATTCAAATATACCAGAACATCCATACCCTCAAGGGTGGCAGGAAGTCGCCGCGCCATTCCTCCTAAGTCTTTTTCTTTTTCCACCAGTTGAACTTCATGCCCCTGCCTGGCGATGGAAAGCGCACAAGTCATGCCGGCTATACCACCGCCAACCACTAAGGCCGTTTTGTTTACCGGCAGATCAAATTCCTGTAACGGCTCCAAATAGCCAGCTCGTGCCACTGACATCCGAATGATATCCTGCGCCTTTTCAGTGGCCTCTTCCTTTTGCTTGGAATGAACCCATGAGCAATGTTCTCTGATATTCGCCATCTCACAGTAATATTGATTCAGTCCCGCCTCCCGAAGCGTGTCCCGGAATAACGGTTCAAGAGTTCTGGGGGAGCAGGCCGCGATAACCACTCGGTTGAGTCCTTTTTCCTTTGCAAGATCGGTTATTTCTTTAGCGGAATTGGTCGCACACGAAAATAGCTGTTCCTGAGCATAGACAACATCAGGTAAGGTTAAAGCATATTCAGTTGTGGAAGGAACATTTACCACACTTGAGATATTGGCCCCGCAATGACACACAAACACGCCGATTCGAGGTTCTTCTGCGGATACATCTCTTTCCGGCGGATAAACTCTCTCTTTGGCCAGTTTTCCTCGCCTGTAGTCAAGAAATTCACCAATTTGGGCGCTGGCGCCGCTGGCTGTGAAAACCGATTCAGGAATATCGGTAGGGCCTTGGAATGCTCCGCTGACAAAAATCCCGGGTCTGTTGGTAGCAATCGGATTTGAGGCGATTTCTTTATTAAACCCGTGGGAATTTAGCTTGATTCCAAATTTTTTTGATAATTCTTTAGAAGCCGCAGGAGGATTCAATCCGACTGATAATACCACCATATCGAATTCTTCCTCTTTGACACCATCATCGGTCGTCGCATATCTTACAACCACATTCTTGTTTTCCGGAATCTCTCTTGCGATTGAGGCGTAGCTTCTGATGAATTTAACTCCGGGAAGTTGTTCAGCTCTTTGATAGTAGCGTTCAAAATCCTTGCCAAAAGAACGAATATCGTTATGGAATATGGTGCATTCGGACTCTGTATCATGATCTTTTGTCAAAATGACCTGTTTTTGGGTATAGGTGCAACATACGCCTGAACAATAGCTGTTATCGCCTTCTGTCACCCGTCTGGAACCGACGCATTGAAGCCATGCTATTTTTTGGGGATGTTTTTTATCGGAAGCACGCAACACCTCACCTTCGTAAGGCCCGGTGGAGGATAACAGCCGTTCATAATCCATACTGGTAACAACGTTTTGCATCTTCCCATAGCCATATTCATCTTTCACCGTAGGATCGAATGGCTCAATGCCGGAAGACAGAATGATCGTTCCGACATTTATTTCCATCTTCTGCGCCGTTTGTTTGAAATCTATAGCGTCAGCCTGACAGACTCCTCTGCAAATATCACATTTTTTCTCTTTAAGATAAAGACAACTTTCATCAATATATGAGACAAGAGGAATTGCTTGAGAGAAAAATACATGGACAGCTTTATTATCCGATATATCCTGATTAAATTCATCAGGATATTGAACCGGGCAATATTCCACACAAGTCGTACAACCCGTGCATTTATCCTCAATAATGTACCTGGGCTTTTTGATCAGGGTTGCATTAAAATCGCCTGCTTCCCCTTCCACTTTATCAACTTCAGTAAGTGTCAGAACCTCTATGTTCGGATGCCGGCCGACCTCGACCAGTTTGGGTGAGAGAATTCACATGGAGCAGTCATTGGTGGGAAAGGTCTTGTCAAGCTGGGCCATGTGGCCGCCAATGCTCGGTGCTTTCTCAACCAGATAAACCTTAAAACCGGCCGTGGCCAGATCAAGAGAGGCTTGAATACCGCTGACTCCTCCGCCAACAACCATTACGTCTCCGAAATTTCCTTCAACTGTGGCGTTTTCCACTTCTTTGTCCTTTATCTCAAAAATTCCTAAGTTACAAGGCAACCGCCAGGTTATGCCTTTTTCAGCACTGCCTTTTTTCGTTTGCTCTCTTCTTTCCAGTCAGAAAATTTTTTAAAGCTTCTTTATTTATTTCTTCAATGGTTTTATTCTTCCTTGCTTCGTGAAGTCGATGCCTTATTTCATGAAGTTCCCATAAAGTAAAATCTTCGTTTTTTTATAGCTATTTTTATATATTTCCATATTCGGCACCTCCAAATAATTGCAACGAACCAATTTCAATTACTTTTGAAGATACAAAAAAGCGTTGAATAGCAAACAAAGGATTCCGAACTGTTTTTTCAAGATGCATCCAACGTTCTGATAACAATCTCTTCAATCTTGTTAAGAGCTTCAGTAAAATCAATTTCTTCATGTTCCTCTACGGAATTCGGTAAATGAACGTGATGCGGAAAAGTCTTTAAATTTTTGTGATGAGGTGCGTTATCCCATCTGAGTATTAGATTATTTCCGCTATTCATGTAGTGAAAGCGGTATCTCCGAACATCACCGAGAAATACCTCTTTGAAATGAAAAATAGAACCGTCCTTGAACATAAGACTGCCTCCGATAATACCGATATCGCTCTCTTCATCATACTCCGATTCGATACTTGTGCGGTCTATCAGCCATTCCGATTCCGTTATCCTTACTTTGACATATTCAAAATTCATTCCAATCATAAGGATAACGATTCTATTATTTGACTCTTCTCAACTGATTTATTCCATGCCTCCCATACAAAAAGCCAGTCGAACCAGTCGGCATCGTCACCAAGCTTGCCGGATTCGAAATCTCTGATAAATATATCACTTTTCATATCGTATTTTTCTTCAAATTTTACGAGTCTTTGAAAGTATTTTTCAGTTTTTATGTCATTGAGCTTTCTTTGAAGATTTAAACCCGCCCTCAGTATCAAAAAAGCATCATCTTTTATTTTCAGTTCTTGCATGATTCCCTCAAATTTTAGATTTGCCCTTTTGGGTTTATTTGTTTTATTATTTCGCTATAGCATCTCATTAACAACTTCCGTAATATCCTTTATCTCCAAAACGTCATCATACTCCAAATTAAGCCGACTTTCCTCAAAATTGGTGATACAGTACGGGCAGGAAGTCACCAGCACCTCGGCCCCTGCTTCATTGGCCTGCTCTAACCTGAGATCGGAAAATCTTTCTTCTTTAGGGGTGTCCATCCAAATCCTGCCACCGCCGCCGCCGCAGCACAGACTGTTTTTACCAAAATCTTCCATTTCAACCAGTTTCAATCCGGGTATTTTCTTTAACACGTCGCGGGGTTCGTCGTATAAGCCATTATGCCGACCCAGGTAACAGGGATCATGGTAAGTTGCTTTTTTTGCCAATTCACCTGTGAGTTCCAGTCTGCCCTCATTGATGAGTTCTGATATATACTGAGAAATATAAACAACTTCAAAGTTAACCATAAATTCAGGATATTCATTTTTGAATGTGTGATAGCAATGAGGAGAAGATACAATGATTTTTTTCACCCCGTTATCAATAAAAGTTTTGATATTTTCTCTGGCCAGGCGTTTGAATACTTCCTCACTGCCCGTCTTGCGGATACTTTCTCCACAGCAATTTTCCTGATTGCCTAATATTCCGAATTCCACTCCTGCTTTTTTAAGGATATTGGCTGTGGCGGTCGCTACTTTTTTCATTCTTGGGTCATAACTTAAGTAGCAGCCGACGAAATACAAAACTTCCATGCCTTCGGCATACGTTTTCACAGACAAATCTTTGGCCCAGTCAGCCCGTTTTTTGCGGTCTCCCTGTAAAGGATTACCTTCAGAAATCAGGCTTGCTCTTGCGGTGCGGGCAGAACGCACAGAAGTCGGAAATATTTCATACGCTGTGGCTACCCTGCGCAAAGAAACGCTGACATCGATCTGTTTCACTCCTCTGGGGCATTGTGCCGGGCAGGTTCCGCAGGTGGTGCAACGCCAAATATCTTCGCCTTCTATCTCAGTCAAACCAAAGGCCGCTTCCCGGATTATCTTGCGCATGCTGAAAGCTCGAACCTTATTCCACGGACAAACCGTATCGCACAATCCGCACTGGAAGCATAGTTTAAAGACTTCTCCACCGGCCTCTTTTATCTCATCAATCACTTCTATGAAGGGGGCTACTGTCTCCACTGTCTTTATTAAACCTCTTCTTTTTCTTGCACCTTATTGATTTAGTCCTTTACAGACATGCGTGAAACGGCATCCAATATTTTCTGCATTCCGAATTTGTCTGCCATTGCTTCCAATCCGATTTCCAACTCCTCCTGCTCTTCCTGTTCTTCGACTTCTTCTTCTCTCTCTTCGTAAATCAAGGCGTCAGCCAAGCACCACTTGACACACATCGGTTCATCTTCGCCTTCACACATATCGCATTTCAGAGGGAGACCGGAATCAGGTTCTTTGAAAATGTTTCTGGATGGACAGGAAGCCCGGCAAAAGGCGCATTCATCGTATTGTTTGCCGTCAATGGTGTATTTATCCCGGCCGGCGCATTCGGCTACAGTATATTCACCTGCGTAAACAGGTACATACACGTCTGTCATCGGTTCGGTGATTACCCGAATGCGAGACCTTCCCGGATTATTGCTGCTGTATTTCGGCGCAGCGTGAACGGCGGAGCAAATCACTTCACATGCCCGGCAGCCATTGCACTGATCAACATCAATTCTGATTGTCTTAACTGTTTTCGTTAGTTTATCACCGTTCAAGGTTCTATCCCTCCTCCGCAACATCTTTACTTTCTGCATAGACACCCCGCTTTTCAAAATCAGCGGCTACATAATCCATACCCAATTCATGCAAGGACTCTTTAGTGGGAATGCCGTCATTATTCCATCCCTTAAATTTGTAATACGTATCTAAGAGTTCCGCTTCAAGCTCAGGAAATCTTTTCTTCCAATGATCTTCCGGCGGCTTCTCATCTTTTCTGCGCATACCTCTGTTTATGTTTATCGCTCTGACTAACGTTCGGTAGCGTTTGGCCGCTTTAGCCAGTTTGTCTTCATCCATCTCGATTCCAGCCCCTGCTGAGATAAATTTCGGAAAATTGTGGATATGGTATGGCGGTTTCATGTGAAATGATGACACGCCGGCGCACATCCCAAGAGCGTCATCAATGTAGTGCATCATCTCTTGCCAATTCACAATTTCACTCGTCATTTCAGGAGTTGGGTAATGAGGGTTGGAAAATTCTCCGCGAAACTCCCAGTCAAGAAAATATTGCTTAAACTTTTCATCAGGCACCTGGAACCAATCTTTTACAAACTTTTCGCGATGCTCTCTCTTGGGAAAAGGCGCTTGGGGAAACTGCCCTTCGATTTGAGTGATGTTGATCTTCTCGCCGGTGCAATACATGAGAAAATAGATCGGATTAAGCATTGAAAGTTTGAGAGGTAATTGCTCCTGTTTTTTAATATTATTATGCGCATATTCATCAGCGCCTTTGCCAATCGCTTTGGCCGCCCAATAGGTGCCATCAGCCAATACATCGCCGATTCCTTCACGCCGGACAATTCGGTCAAGCATCCAGTAAAAGCGCCCTTCGGTATCGGATGGCATTCCCGGAAAATCATCATCGGTCAAAATGCCGTTTTCATAAAGTTCAAGGGCGAAAGCCATCACTTGCGGTGCAGAGTAGCCATCCACGCCGTATTCCGTGGCGCGTTGGGCGATGGTCAAACCAAAATCAAGGTTTGAAAAAGCCGCCATTGTATAGGTCAGTTTTGTGAAGCATTTCATCATGTAGGTCGGAAGTCCCGGCATGGAAAGGGTTGCTCCGCATTTCATAGGACAGTTAAAGCAACTGATCAACCGCGTGCGCGCATTGTTCAAAGTATCTGTCCACTCCTCTGCGATTTCATCATTCCAAAATCCTTTTCGGCGGACACGGGAATTGCCCCACATGAAATTTTCGGTGTGCCACTGTTCATTATGGATCGCCATCTCCTGCGGCGACCCAAGTATGGCTAAAATGGGTATCACACCCTGAATCGGATTGTCTTCCCTCCATTTTATATACTCCATCACTTCGTTGCAAAGCTCTATGTATTTTTCCGGCTGGGCGACATTTATATCCTTTGTACCGCGTACAACGATTGCTTTTACGCCTTTATCTCCCATAACAGCGCCGATTCCGCCACGACTTGCACTGGAACGCCCCTGCTCAATTGAAGCATAAAAAACCTTGTTTTCACCGGCCATCCCGATAGCGGCCACTTGGGCTTTGGGTTCATTTAGCTCATTCTTAATGAGTTCGGCCGTTTCAATAGCGCCTTTACCTTTTAAATGAGATGCATCCCGTATTTCCACTTTGTCATCGCATATCCATAAATACACCAAATTCGGGGATTTGCCGCGCAGGATCACTTTGTCATAACCGGCATATTTCAATTCCGGTGCCCAGAAGCCCCCCATCATTGAAAAAGCCATCAACTTAGTCTGAGGTGAAATGGTCGAAACAATAGTGCGATTGCAACCGGTAGCAGGTGTGCCGCATAAAAGACCGGCGGCAAATATTAAAAGATTATCCGGCGAAAAGGCATCGACTTCAGGAGGCACCCTGTCCCACATTATCTTGGCGTTCGTGCCTAAGCCTCCCAGATAAAGCTCGGTGTCTTCCGGGTCAGTTGCGACCTTCTCAATATTTCCCCGGGTCAGATCAACTTCTAAATTAAACCCTGTCTCTGCGTACCTCATTTTATTCCCCTTCTATATTACCTGAATCCGTGGCATACGTTTTGATTATTCTTATGTTATGGGCGCTTGATTTAAAATGATTTTCAGCCTTGCCATGCCCAATATAGTTACAATATAGCTATATTGTAACTTCATGTCAAGAGGAAAATGAACCTATAATTAGAAATTAAATAACTTAGATCAAGGACAAAATAATCACCCCATTTGTAATTTATGAAACATGATGCGTGAATTTACGTTTCACGCATCACGTTTCACGTATGTTCAGAGAATCATACAATCAGCCACCATTTCCCATAAATATTTGATTTCAAGGTTTTCCATTTTATAAGCAGCCTTAATGCTGTTTAATTGACCGTGGCAACTGTGGCAAGGCACAACGATCATTTGCGCGCCGGTCGCTTTGATTTGGTCTATTTTACGGCCTCCGTAAAGAATGCGCTCATCATTGTAGCCGGTGGTGAGCGCGCCGCCACCGCCGCCGCAACATAATTGGTTCATTGTACTTGGATAAAGGTCTGTCCAATTATCGGTGCATTGGCTTAAAATCCAGCGCGGTTCTTCAAAATAGCCGTATCCGAACATTTTTTGGGCTTTACGGCCATAATTGCACGGATCGTGATACGCTGCCGGCACATCGGCATATTTGCTTTTATCCAGTTTGATACGTCCATCTTTGATATACTGAATTAACAAATCAAATACTGTCACCGTGTTAAATTTTTCTAAAGCCAGAGGATACCATTTTTCGAGACCAGACCTGGTCGCAAGATAAGCGTGCCCTCATTCCGGCCAAAGAAGTGTTTTGATTTCCAATTTTTCCATATTTTCGACAATGCGTCCTGTCATGATTTTCATGGCCTCATCGTCCCCGGTGAACAGGCCCCAGTTGGTGCCTTCCCAGTTGTCCGATGGAACGGTCCAGTCTTCTTGGGCGGCATGAAATATTCTCCACCAATATTTCAAATCTTCGGTGTGGGTGTTGACCAGTTTATTATGAATCGTGGTCAGAAGATTGGCGCCTTTTTTATCAATGGGCGCGGTAAATCCCTCAAATCCCGGTTCTTCGGCGATTTCTTCGGCCACATCTTCGATGATAAAAACAAAATCATCCTGGGGCAAACCAAGATTATTACCGGTTTTCATGGCCGCGGTCAATCCTTTATGCAATATCCCCGGAACTTTATCCCGATCCCGAAGGGAACGCACACCCCGTATCAAACTGGCGATATCGATTCCCATGGGGCAAACTTTTTCACATTTGGCGCACATGGTGCATATCCAGGGCCAGCGCGATTCGACGAGCTGTTCTTCTAAACCCAGTGAAATCATACGCACCAATTTGCGCGGATCAAAGTTGTCTATGCCGGATACCGGACATGTACTGGAACACAGACCGCAAGTGACACAAAAATCTTGTGAGAACGGCCATTTATCAAAACGTTGGCAGTCTGAACTATCTATATCGTTTATTTTAATCACATCTGACATATTTTCACCTTTTCAGGCCGCTGGGGCCTAAGTTTGAAATCTGTTTTTCAAAATCATTTACAATGGTTGCGAAATCGTGGCCCATGTTAGCGGCCAGGGTTTTGACTTTGAGACGTTCCTTTTCAAAACCGACGGTCTCCAAAAAGGCGGACGCCTGGGATACTTTATCATGAGCGGATATATTGCCGCACCCGGAATGGCAATTCCCTTGATGACAGGTAAGCACTAAAACGCCGTCGGCCTGGCTTTGAAAAGCGCTTAAAATATATTCAAGACCGATGATTCCCGCACATGGTACCGCAACAATTCGCAGACCTGATGGCAAGGAGGGCATATTCATTGCCAGCGCCATTTCGGCCGCTTGTTTAGCGGAACGTTCGCAACAAAAGGCCACGAGATGCGGTGTGAAAACATCCTCTTCCAGCGGGACATCCGACCGAATCTGGGCCGTGATTTCAGCCGCGCTGCATCCCTTGAGCGTAATCGCATGTTCCGGACATTCGGCGGTGCAAAGTCCGCAACATTCACACGCCTGCGGAGCCACATTCAATTTGCCGCCAGCCTGAATCTGAATCGCATGAAAAGGGCAGACCCGTAAACAGGTGAGACACTGAGTGCAGCGATTGTTGATCAAAGCGCTGTCATCCGGCAGGGGTGATTTCATACGGATTTTCAGCGATGTGATCGCGAGCGCGGCATTATCGGAATCGCTGATATAATCAGCAGGCGTTTGAAACATACGCGCCGGCCCGGCCGTGACAATTCCCTTGCGATTGGTTGCGACGATATAGCGATGTACATTGTCAGACTGAGCAAACCCGAGCGCATCCGTTTCCAATTCCATAACACGCGCCAGTTGTTTGGCATAAGGTGATGGCTTAAAGCGTTCATCCACTACGGCCATATCCGGAGTTATGCGGCAGCGGTCACCTGTGATTTCATCTGTGAAGGTAATCACACACCCATTTTCCGCAGGCAGGATTTCCGGATGGGTATGCGTGAACTTCATGTAAATAGCGCCGGCTTCCTTGGTCTGACGGTATTTTAGCTCCAGGCCTGCTCCGCCCACTTTTAGATTTTCAGTCAGAATATAAGAACGGATATGGGGACAGGCGGATTTCAGACGCAAGCAGGAATCCATAATCTCTTCCAAAATAACCGGATCGCTCTCTTTTCCAAGACCGGTCAGAAAGGCGATTGCGCTAATTCCGGAAAACGGTTCGCTCTGATTGTCTGCATCCGTAAGCACTGTTTTAAAAGTGGAAAGAGCGATGATCCTTTCCCCATGATTCAGACCGTACTCGTCAAAATTCGGATACCTTTCGCCTTCTTCGGCAATCACCGCATAAGCCGCTTCACGCATCAGCGTTTTTCCGTTTTGATCAAAGGTAAACGTAAACGCGCCGATTGCGCCACGACAGGCGATTAGGTCAGCATTATTCAAAATTTCGGTTTTTTCCAAAGCGGCCGGAATGTCAGTTATACTGCCATGCGCCGCAATAATTATTTCGGAGTCTTCTAAAATCAGCTTTTCAGCGACAAGATACGCGCTGGGTCCGCTTCCGAATATCAATGTTTTATTTATCAAAGGCGTCACCTTTTATAAGTAGGTCGGGTTAGCGAAGCGTAACCCGAAGTTTGCGGTGTATGTTTTGTCGGGTTACGCTTCGCTAACCCGACTTACTAACTAACAAGTCTTCAAATATTGAACAGTCTGCCAAACGGCTTGGCCGGCGCTGGCAATCGCATCTTCAATCGTCATCGGCCCGGCAGCCGCGCCGGCCGTGAAAATTCCCAGCTGAGTCGGCGATGCGCTGAAAAAGCCTGTCAGTTCCGGTTTAAGCTGTAACCGGTCCGCCAGTTTACCAGAATCGCTTCCCGGCGTGATCCCGACTGAAAGCACAACCAAGTCAAAGATATGTTCAACACTCTGACGGTCATGTTGATCAAAATGGCTCACTTGCAGACTGCCATCTGATGTCTGATAGACATCGCCGGGCAGGCAGCGAATTTCATGGATGTCATTCTGAACAGCGGCGTAAAATTTTTCAAAATCTTTACCTGAATTTTGGGCATCCATATAAAAAAAAGTGATTTCACTCTCCGGATGACGTGTTTTGATCACACGCGCCATTCTTAATGCCGAACCGCAACACACTTTTGAACACCAGAGATGATTCAAGGTGGCGTCACGACTGCCGACGCATTGTATAAAGGCAATGCGTCGGGCGGGCAGGCCGTCTGAAGGACGGACAGCGATACTTTGCCGCCGCAGCATCCGTTCCAATTCCAAATTGGTGATCACGTTGTCGAACACTTGCCACCCATAAGGCTTGTCAACGGGTTCAAACGCTTTAAAGCCGCTGGCGACAATAACAGCATTGATTTCGCAGATGTGTTTATATGGTTGCTGATTCAAATCAATCGCTTTTTCAGGGCATACGTCTTCACATATATGGCAATCCTGCCCTGTAAAACGGAGGCATTTGTCCGCATTCAAAGCGTACAAAGGATGATTGTTCGGTGAAAAACCCTGTTCAATAGCGCCCTTGCCGGGGCATTGCGCATAGCACTGGCCGCAATCGGTGCATTTATGTGGATCGATATAGTCAGGCTGGCGATTCAGGGTGATAACGCTGCGGCCATTGTTTTGAGCTTTATTTTTAATTTGACTGTTGAGAAAAATACGGATGTCAGGATTTTCGGTCACGGCTTTAAGTTTTTCTTCGACAACGCAAGCACCGCACTTGACACATTGGTCGGTCGCTTTGCAAGCGTATTGAATCGCATGGCCTCCGAGAAAACCTGTTTTTTCCACAATACTTGCTTTAATTCCCAATTGTTCCAACGCAAGCGCCGCAGACAAGCCGGCCACACCTCCGCCGATAATAAGAATTTTTTTATGTTCCATGCTGAATCAGTTCTCCTTTTCAATAAACATTTTTAGTAAAATTCGCACTCCGAAATGGGGAAGTTATTTCGATCCCAATCCTTACATGCCGTTTTATTATTTTAAAATCACAGTTAATATATCAATCAGTTTTTTCATTGTATAAGGCTTGCCCAGTGATCCGCAAAAACCATATTTTTTAAAATCAATGACCGCAGGGTCCTCCGAATAACCACTTGATACAATGGCTTTGACATGCGGATCGATTTCCAGAAGCGCTTTTACGGTTGCTTTACCCCCGATTCCTTCTTTTATCGTCAAGTCAAGTATAACCGCGTCAAAAGGCTTCCCTGAATTCATGGCGCTTTTGTACAACTCAATCGCTTCGGCTCCATCGCAGGCGAGTTCGGCATTATAACCGTTTTGACTTAACATCTCATCAGCAAGTTCCCTTATCATCATCTCATCATCCATCAAGAGGATTTTACCGGTGCGAACTGTCGATTTTTTTTCCGATTTCAAAGCAGAAGGCAAGGTTTTTTCGATCTTCTGCGCTTCGGCATTTTTTTCATAAGCCGGAAGAAATATGGAAACAACAGTCCCGGTTCCGATTTCGGATTCTACGGTTAAGCGACCGCCATGTCGTGTAATAACGGACCAGGCGATTGTCAGTCCGAGTCCCATCCCTTTTTGGACGCCCCTGGACTTGGTCGAAAAATAGGGATCGAAAATTCGGATAAGATTTTCTTCGAGAATTCCAATGCCCCTATCACGGATAATTATTTTTAGATAGTTACCGTCCTCAAAAGGCATGTTTCGGCTGGCGGTTTCAGTACCGGCCTTGATATTTTCCGCCTTGATAATGACTGAACCGCCAGCGGGCATGGATTCGGCCGCGTTTATCATCAGATTTTTGACAGCCTGTTTCATCTGGCCTCGGTCAAATTTCACCGGCCAAAGATCATTCGGCGGGAAAAAATCATAGCGTACATCAAACTTAGGCAGGAGAAAATTTACCGTTTCCATCAGCAAATCTCCGATTGAGCCGCTTTTCTTGACTGGCGCGCCGCCTATTGAAAGTGTGGTAAACTGTTTGGTCAGATCTTTTATCCTGAAGCACGCTTTTTCCGCCTCATTCAAAAATTTTGATCTTCCGATTTCAGGTTTTACGTCTCGTTCTGCCAAATTGATATTGCCTATGATAACGGATAAAAGATTATTCAAATCATGCGCAATGCCGCCCGTCAGAATGCCCAGAGAGTCAAGCTTTCTGGCATTGTCAATTTCCTCTTGCATTTCCATTCTTTCAGTAATATCCCGCACGATTCCGACTGAATACCATTCATCATTCATTTGCATTGCTGAAAAGGAAAAATCAACAGGGAATACTGTTCCGTTTTTTCGAATGGCCTTCAACTCAAACGTTTTTCCATCAGCAGGGTTATAGGTTGTTTTAAATTCTTCAGATATGAGGAGCGATTTCATCGTTTTATTTTTTAACTCTTGAACGGTGTAACCGAATATTTTTCCGGATGCAGGGTTTGAATATACGATTTTCCCTTGCGCATCCAAAAGAATAATCGCGTCCGCTACTGCATTCATAATTCCTCTGAGTTTTTCCTCACTGTCGCGCAGGTCATGTTCTGCTTGTTCGCGCTCTTTAATTTCCTGCCGAAGTTGTTGGTTTTGCGCCTGCATCTGAATTTGCATGTTGCGTAAATTCAGATGGGTTTTCACACGCGCCAGAACTTCTTCCGCCTGAAAAGGCTTGGTAATGTAATCGACTCCGCCGAGATCAAAAGCTTTGACTTTATCCATGGTCTCATCAAGCGCGCTGATAAAAATTATCGGGATATTACGCGTCCGCTCTTCGGCTTTCAAACGGCGACAGACTTCATAGCCGTCTGTTCCCGGCATCAAGATGTCAAGCAGGATAAGATCGGGAATTGCTTTTTGAACAACCTGCAATGCCAGTTCTCCGTTCAGCACCGGGCGAACCAGGTAGCCCTGCTCAGTTAATATTTGCATCAGTATTTTCAGATTTTCCGGCGTGTCATCCACTATTAAAACATCATTTTGTTTCGATTCAGGTTGAATCATTGGGTTATTTTCCTTTCTCTAATAATTTTTGCAACGTATCAAATCGAAAATCGCTTACCAATTTCGCCAAAGCATCCGCCAATGGCTCATTCTCTAAACGAATCTGTTCGCAAAGGCGCATTGCGGCCGCCAAGTCCGCGATCAGTGCGGCTCGCCGGAATTCAGTAATCACATCATCCGGCAGCGTAGCGAGCGCCTCCGGTGTCAGCGCCTTTTTGCGCTTTTCGCTTTCTGTTTTTTCCTTTTCATAGATAAACCGGATATCCGAATGCTTGGTCATCAAGTCAAAGATAGCCGTTTCCCGGAACGGTTTTCGTAGAAAATCATCACATCCTTTTGAGATGGCCGCAGCACGTTCTTCCTCATACGCGTTGGCGCTCACCGCGATTATGGCGGTATGCCGAGTTTCCGGCTTTTCGTTTTTCAATTTTAATTCCTCATCCCTGATTTTTCTTACAGCTTCGTAACCGTTCATAACCGGCATTCGAATATCCATCAAGATGAGATGCGGTTGCCATTGATTCCATATTTCAACCGCTTCCCGCCCGTTAACGGCTTCCCGAACTATAAAACCGAAGGGATTCAGGAGTTTGACAAGCAGTTTGCGGTTGTCCGATTTATCATCCACGATCAGAATACGATAACACGGCTGCCCGGGTTCGAGCGCGATAGCGCGACGGGCAGATTGAGCCGCCGTTATTTCAGCCGCATCCGCGATGCCGGCCTGTATGTCAAACGTGAATGTCGTTCCGCGCCCGGGTTCGCTTTTGATCGTGATGTCGCCGCCCATCAGTTGCACAAATTTTTTGCTGATCGGCAGTCCCAAACCGCTGCCTTCCTGCGTTTTCATGCCAGTTTCGGTCTGGACAAACGCTTCAAACACCTTGTCTGTCTCTTCGGATGCGATGCCGGGACCGGTATCCTCGATTTCAAATTTCAATTTTCGGATACCGGCTTTACGATCTTCCGAGTCCGCAATTCCTGTTCTGACCGCCACACCTCCCTCTTTCGTAAACTTGAGCGCGTTGTTCAGCAGGTTGATCAGTGTCTGCCGCAGCCTGATTTCATCGGTGCGGATGTGGCGCGGAACATTTTCGGCACTGTTGAACACCAACTGCAACGCTTTCTTATCCGCCTGTATGCGAAACATGTTTTCCAGTTCGGAAAGCATGTTATGCAAATCAAAATCCCTCTTATCCAGGGTGATGCGCCCGGCTTCGATCTTGGAAAGATCAAGAACCTGATTGATCAGCGTCAGCAGGTGCTTTCCGCTTTGATTGATAGTGGCAAGATTTTCCTCATGTTCACGGGGCAGGGTTCGGCTGCGGGTCATAAGTTGAGCAAAACCGAGAATAGCATTGAGCGGGGTGCGCAGTTCGTGGCTCATGTTCGCCAGAAAGGCGCTTTTGGCCTGGTTTGCAGATTCCGCCTGATGTTTTTTATGCCGCAATTCCTGATTCGCCTCTGCCAGTTCAAAAGTTCTTTCTTTTACCTTTTGTTCCAATTCATCCTTATATTGCACCAATTTTTTCTTGTTTCCCAGAAGTTTTGTTTCTCTGGCGACAATTTTCTCTTTCATGCCAAGAATATTTTCAGCAATCCGGGTGATATCATCATTTCCCTGTATTGTAATCTCACTATTATACCGCCCTTTTGCAATATGATCCAATCCTTGGTTAATAGCATTAATTCGTTTGATAATATAAGAGTTGAAAACATAAGATGAAATTGCAAATATCCCTGTGATAATCAAAAAAC